>NZ_JBEZCG010000013.1:0-349109 GCF_040647455.1 Streptomyces sp. NPDC041068 | reverse complement strand
GGGGGGGGGGGGGGGGTTGTGGGGGGGGGGGGGGGGGGGGGGGTTTTGGGGGGGGGGGGGGGGGCGGGGGGGGCGCGGGGGGGGGGGGGGGGGGGGGGGGGGGGGGGGCCGGGGCCGCCGCGGCGACCCGCCCCAGGAGTCCTTCAGTAGTTCAGGAGATGCAGCCGGTCTTGCCGGTGGCGCTGATGCAGCCGCTCTTGGGAGCCGCGCTGATACAGCCGTCCTTGGCGCCCTGGGCCGAGTTGGCGGCGACCCACTTCTGCCACACGGACTCCTCCGTCATACGCGCGATGAGCTTGTCCATGGTGAAACCTCCACAGTGATGCGGTAGTTGATGAAAAGGGGAACTTGCTTGATGCTCAGCGCCCGGCCCGCGCCGTCGCGGGCCCCTCGGCGCTCTCACCGGACACCGGAAGCGTCTTCATGCGGACCGCTTCCGTGCCGGAGTCGTTGTGCCGCAGCGCCCAGTTCTCCAGCGTCGTACGGCAGGCGTGGTCCAGATGGCGCACCGCGGTCAGGTCCAGCTCGATGGGCCGGTCCTTGGGCATGGCCTCGAGGGTTTCGAGGATGCGGGGCAGCCGCAGGAAGGTGGCGTTGCCCGTGAGGGTCACGACCAGCCGTCCGTCGGTCAACTCCGCGATGTCCAGCTGTACGTGGGAGGTCTCCCAGGCGGACTTGACGACCGCGAGGATCAGGCCGAGGACCACGCCCTCGAACATGTTGGCCACCACGATGGCGATGGCCGTGACCGCGAGGATCACCGCCTCGCCCCGGTGGGCGCGGGCCAGCGGGACGATCTCCTTGACGGGGATCAGCTTGCAGCCGGCGTGCACCAGGACACCGGCGAGCGCCGCCAGCGGGATGACGCCCAGCGCGCTGGGCAGCAGCACGGCGAACAGCAGCAGCCACACGCCGTGCAGGATCCGGGAGAGCGGGGTGCGCGCACCGGCCTGGACGTTGGCGGAGCTGCGGACGATGACCGCGGTCATCGGCAGGGCCCCGAGCGCGCCGCACACGGTGTTGCCGACGCCCTGGGCGACGAGCTCCTTGTCGTAGTGCGTGCGGGGACCGTCGTGCATGCGGTCCACGGCCGCCGCACTGAACAGCGACTCCGCGGAGGCGATCAGGGTGAACGCGAGTACGGTGCCGAGCACGGCCACCCCGGCGAGGTCCGCGAGGTCGCCGAGCCCCGGCGGCTGTATGGAGTCGACCAGGCCTTGCACCGTCACGTTCGCCACGTCGAGGCGCAGCCCCGCGGTCACGACGGTCGCGAGGGCGACGGCGGCGAGCGGGGCGGGCACCACACGGGCGGCCGCGGGCAGCTTCGGCCAGAGCACGAGCACGCCGATGGTGCCGAAGCCGATGGCGGCGGCGGTCAGCGCGGTGGTGGACTGCAGGGTGTCGGCGAGGAGCCCCGGCAGTCCCGCGATCTTGTCGACGCCGGAGAGCGGCTGCTTCGCCCCGGCCATGGTGTAGAGCTGACCGAGGATCAGCACGAGTCCGATGCCCGCCAGCATGCCCTGGACGACGGAGACGGAGATCGCGCGGAACCACCGGCCGCAGCGCAGCAGGCCGAGGACGATCTGCAGGGCGCCGGTGAGCAGCACGATGGCGCCGAGCATGCCGAGCCCGAACTCGCGTACGGCCTCGAAGACGAGCACGGTCAGGCCGGCCGCGGGGCCGCTGACCTGAAGGGCGCTGCCCGGCAGGCAGCCGACGACGATGCCGCCGACGATGCCGGTGATCAGGCCCAGTTCGGCGGGCACGCCCGAGGCGACCGCCACGCCGACGCACAACGGCAGGGCGACCAGGAAGACGACCAGCGAGGCGAGGAAGTCCCGGCGCGGGACGCCGGGTTCACGCAGCGCGCTGAAGGAGGAACGCAGGGGGGAAGGAGACGAGGGAAGGGAGGACATGAGGGTGGGGGGTCCTGTCGTGGGAGCGGGCCAGGTGGTGGGGCGCGGCGGCTCTCACAGCGGACCGAACGCCGGCCGGCCGTCGGACGACGGGCGGTGGGCGGTGACGGTGCCGGTGTGCACCTCGTAGTACCAGGCGTGCAGGGTGAGCGATCCGTCGGCGGTGCGCTCTCTCACGCAGGGGTACCCGCGCAGCCTCTCCACCTGCGCGAGCACATGGGTCTGCACGGCCTCCGCCACGTCGTCCGAGGTGGGCGTGAGGGAGCGCAGCGGGGCGTCGGGCGCGACGGAGTGCTCCAGCCAGTCGCGCACGGCCGGGACGGCCGAGAGGTCCTCGCCCCGGACCAGGGCGCCGACGGCTCCGCAGTGGGAGTGCCCGCAGACGACGATGTCGCGGACGCCGAGCACGCACACCGCGTACTCGATGGTGGCCGCCTCGCTCATGGGGTGGCCCGCGCGGTCGACGGGACCGCCGGTGGGGTACAGGGGCACCACGTTGCCCGCGGTGCGGAGTTCGAAGAGTTCGCCGGGGCGGGCTCCTGTGATGAGGGACGGGACGACACGTGAGTCGGAGCACGTGACGAAGAGGGCTTCAGGAGACTGCCCTGACCCCAGGGCCTGGAAGGCCTCGGTGTTGCGGGGGTGCGCGACATGGGTCGCGGCGAACGAACGGGCGTTGTCGATCAGTGACTTCAAGGTGGCCTGCCTCCTGCGTCGCTGCGGCCGGAGCCGGAGACGCGGTGTGGTCGGGTCGATGGTGACAGTGGGGGCGGGTCGGTCCGCTGCGCTGCGGAGACCCGTGGCCCCGGAGACAGCCTGAACGGCTGCCGTGACTCTCACTTTGCCATCGCATTAACCTTTGATGACAGGGCAAAAATCTGCCAAAGATTGAGTAATAAGCGCCCCTGAACAGGGAATTGATCCAAGCCTCAACTGTTGGGCAAAGATCATTGTGTGGACGGTGTGGAGCCGGTGAGGCGATTCCGTTCGCACGTGCTTACGAGCGCACCAAAAGGCCGGTGGCCCGCCCGGTGAAGTACCGGGCGGGCCACCGGCCCCGCGCGCCCTCGGGCGCCGGACCGGCGTCAGACGCGGTCGGCGGCGATGAGGAGGTAGTGGAAGCTCCCCTCGCGGTACGCGGTCAGGAAGGGCTCCTCGATCCCGGTGGCGAGCGAGGACTTGGCCCGCAGCTCCCAGTAGGGGATGGTCGCGGCCGTCAGGTCGACGACGTTGATGGGCACGATCCCGTTGGCGGTGAGCGCCTTGAAGTACGCGCTGCGCGGATGGATGTTGCAGGTGTAGTGCTCGTCGATGCGGCTGACGGCCTTGGAGCGGCCGCCGGTCACGTCGTTGTAGCAGCCGGTGACGCAGACGTGGCGCCCGCCGTGGCGCAGCAGCCGCGCGTACTCCGCGTAGAGCTCGAAGAGGTCCACGTACATGGTGGACTCGTTGTTCCAGATGCCCTGGAAGGCGCCGTCGGGCAGCCCGGTGGACGTACGACTACGAGAACCTGACCAGCGCCCCGCTCGGCGACGACGTGCCCACCGCGCCGCCCCGCTCCCTGATCGACGGCGAACCCGCCGCGGTGACCTGGGGGCCCAACTGGGACGACGACCTGGGCGGCGGCCCCGAACTCCTCGCGGGCGACCCGGTCCTGCGGAAGATGAACGAGCAGGTGCGCCTGGAGTACGAGCAGGCGTTCATGTTCTACCTGCCCAGGATCTGCGAGCACTGCCTCAACCCCTCCTGTGTGGCCGTGTGTCCCTCCGGGGCGCTGTACAAGCGCGTTGAGGACGGCGTCGTCCTGGTCGACCAGGACCGCTGCCGGGGCTGGCGGATGTGCGTGAGTGGCTGCCCGTACAAGAAGGTCTACTTCAACCACCGCACCGGCAAGGCCGAGAAGTGCACGCTGTGCCATCCGCGCATCGAGGCGGGGCAGCCCACGGTCTGCTCCGAGACCTGCGTCGGGCGCCTGCGCTACCTCGGCGTCGTCCTCTACGACGCCGACAAGGTCGGCGAGGCCGCCGCCACCGAGAACGAACATGACCTGTACGAGGCCCAGTTGGGGTGCTTCCTCGACCCCGAGGACCCCGAGGTGGTCGCCGCCGCCGAGGCCTCCGGCATCCCGCACGACTGGATCACCGCGGCCCGCCGCTCCCCGGTCCACCACCTCATCAGCCGCTACAAGGTGGCGCTGCCGCTCCATCCCGAATACCGCACGATGCCCATGGTCCGGTACATCCCGCCGCTCTCCCCGGTCGTGGAGTCCCTGACCGCCACCGGGCACGACGGCGAGGACCCGGCCAAGCTGTTCGCCGCCATCGACTCCCTGCGCATCCCTGTCGGCTACCTCGCGGAGCTGTTCACCGCGGGCGACCCGGCGCCCGTCGAGGCCGCCCTGTGCCGCTTGGCCGCGATGCGCTCCCACATGCGGCGCGTCAACCTCGGCGAGGAGCGCGACCCGGGAATCGCCCGCGCCGTCGGCATGGACACCGACTCCATCGAGGCCATGTACCGGCTTCTCGCCCTGGCCAAGTACGACGAGCGCTACGTCATCCCCACCGGCTACACCGCCACCGGGTACGACGGCGACCTCGCCGACGCCGGCTGCAGCCTGGACGGCCACGGCGGTCCCGGCATGTACGAGGCGGAGGCCTCCCACGCCCCGCCCGCCGCGGGGCGGGAACCGGAGCATGCGGGAGGCTCGCTGCGCGGCCGGGTCAACCTCCTGAACTGGAACGGCCGCGGCCGCCCCGACGGTCTCGTCCCGCGCGGCGAGGGCGGCGTCCGGTGAGCCGTCCGGTCGTCCATCAGGCCGCCGCCCTGTTGCTCGGCTACCCCGACGAGACCTGGCCGGGCCGGCTGCACGCCGTGCGCTCCGCGCTGGAAGCCGTGCCCGGCCAGGACATCGCCCTCCTGCTGCGGTTCTGCGAACAGGTCGGCGCCACGGACCCGCTCGCCCTGGCCGCCCGATACGTCGCCACCTTCGACCGCAGCCGCCGCCGGTGCCTGTATCTGACGTACTACACCGACGGTGACACCCGCAGGCGCGGCGCCGCACTGGCCGCCCTGAAGTCCCTCTACCGCGACCACGGCTGGCAGCCGCCCGAGGACGAACTGCCCGACTTCCTGCCCCTGATGCTGGAGTTCGCCGCCCGCGCCCCCGACACCGGGGTCCGCCTGCTCACCGACCACAGGCCCGCCCTGGAACTCCTGCGCTTCGCCCTGGCCGCGCACCGCAGCCCCTACGCCGACGTCGTCCAGGCCGTCTGTGCCACCCTGCCGGGCTCGGGACCCGCCACCCGCGAGGCGGCCCTGCGCCTCGCCCGCACGGGGCCGCCCGCCGAGGCGGTCGGCCTGCTTCCGTACGTCGAACGCGCCCCCCGCCGAGCCCCCGACGTCCCGCACGCGGAGGAGACGCCCCGGTGAACCACCTGCGCATCGCCCTGTGGGGTGTCCTGCCCTACCTCGTCCTCGCCGTCCTGGTCACCGGGTCCGCCTGGCGCTACCGGTACGACCGCTTCGGCTTCACCACGCGCTCCAGCCAGCTGCACGAACACAGGATGCTGCGCGTCGGCGGCACGCTGTTCCACTACGGACTGCTCTTCGTGGTCGCGGGGCATGCCGTCGGCCTCCTGGTGCCGGAGTCGTTCACCGAACGCCTCCGCATCCACGAGTGGCTGTACCACGCCGACGCCCTGCTCGTCGGCGGCACCGCGGGCCTCGCCACCCTCGCGGGCCTGGCGATCCTGCTCCACCGGCGGCTGCGCGTGCCCGCGGTGCGGGCCGCGACCAGCCGCAGCGACCGCGCCGTCTACCCGGTCCTGGTCTGTGTGATCCTCGCGGGACCCACCGCGACGGCCACCACGCTCCAACCCCATTCCTACGACTACCGGTTGGGGGCCTCGGTGTGGTTCCGCTCGCTGTTCGCCCTCGATCCGGACGTGCCCGCCATGGCCCACGCGCCGCTCGTCCACCAGGTGCACGCCCTGCTCGTATGGCCCTGTTCGCCCTGTGGCCCTTCAGCCGCCTGGTCCACGCCTTCACCCCGCCGCTCGGCTATCTGGCGCGCCCCTACATCGTCTACCGCTCGCGCGGCTCCCGGCAGGTGCCCGCGGGGCGCAGGTGAAGGACACCGGGCAGGGGCGTCGCGCCTCAGACCTGCTCGGCCCGGAACCCCGCAGGCGTCACTCCGGTGTGCAGCTGGAAGAACTTGGAGAAGTTCGCCGAGTCCCCGAAGCCCACCGCCGCACCGATCCGCCCCACCGGCAGATCGGTGTGGGCGAGGAGCCGCTTCGCCTCCAGGACGACGCGCCGGTCGATGAAGCCCTTGGGCGTCTGGCCGGTGGCGGCGCGCACGGCACGCACCAGCGTGCGGCGCGAGTAACCGAGCTCGTCCGCATACGCACTGACGCTGTGATTGGTGGTGAATCCCTGCTCCACCGCGGAGCGGAACCGGGTGAATGTCGTGTCGGGCTGCGGCCTGCACTCGTCCGCCGCGGCCTGCGCCGACACATGCGCCACCCGCAGCATGAAGGCCGTCAGGGAGTGCCGAAGCACGGACGCGTGCAGGCTCAGCGGCAGCGTCTGCGTGTCGAGGTACTCGCGCTGCAGCTGCTCCAGTGAGGCCTCCAGCGCCGCGTGTTGGGCCTGATCGGGGTGGAGCAGCGGCGGACGGTCGTAGCGGTACATGCCCGTCGACTCCACGGTCGCGCGCGGCAGGAAGCCGGGCTGCATCGTGAGCGCCGTACCCACGTACCGGTCGTTCGCCGAGAAGCCGTGCACCTGGCCGGGCCTGATCCACAGGATGTCGCCCGCCCCGGCCTCGTACTCGGTGAAGTCGACCATGTGGCGGACCGGGCCCTCGCGGAAGAACAGCAGGACGTGGAAGTCGATCCGGTGCACGCGCCGCGAGAGGCCCACGCCGCCCGCCCAGGGCCCGTCCGTGCCCATCGGGCCGACCTGTATCCCGACCCCGGAGACGCTCGCGCTCGGGTCGAAGGGATAGGTGCGGATGTGCTCCGCGGCTCCCAGATGTGCGCTCGGATGTGCGCTGCCCCGCTCCGTCATCCGCGTTCCTCGACCTCGACCGACTTCGACCTGTGATGGTGTCCCATTTTCACCGAACGCTGACACGGGGGCACCTACCTCGCCAAAAGTATGACCTTTAAGTTCGAGTCTGGCTGGACCAGGGGCTTTGGACCCGGGCCGCCGGTGCCTTTCGGCACTACGGATGCACAACGGATGCGAAGGAAGTCTTACAGATGAGCACGCAGACACCGGACGCCCTCGGTCCCTTCGAGTGGACCGAACTCGACCGGCGTGCCGTCGACACCGCCCGCCTCCTGGCGGCCGATGCCGTGCAGCAGGTCGGCAACGGACACCCCGGCACAGCCATGAGCCTGGCCCCCGTCGCGTACACCCTCTTCCAGAAGGTCATGCGGCACGACCCGGCCGACCCGGAGTGGACCGGCCGTGACCGCTTCGTCCTGTCGCCCGGCCACACCAGCCTCACCCTCTACGCGCAGCTGTTCCTCTCCGGCTACGAGCTGGAGCTCGACGACCTGAAGGCGTTCCGCACGCAGGGCTCCAAGACGCCGGGCCACCCCGAGTACGGGCACACCGCCGGTGTCGAGACGACGACAGGGCCGCTGGGCCAGGGCGTCGCCAACGCCGTGGGCATGGCGATGGCCGCCCGCTACGAGCGCGGCCTGTTCGACCCCGAGGCCCCCGAGGGCGCGAGCCCCTTCGACCACACCATCTGGGCGATCGTCTCCGACGGCGACCTGGAGGAGGGCGTCTCCGCCGAGGCCTCCTCGCTCGCCGGACACCAGAAGCTCGGCAACCTCGTCTTCGTCTACGACGACAACCACATCTCCATCGAGGGCGACACGGAGACCGCGTTCTCCGAGGACGTCCTGAAGCGGTACGAGGCGTACGGCTGGCACGTGCAGCGGATCACGCCGAGCGCCGACGGCGACATCGACGTCCAGGCCCTGTACGAGGCGCTCGCCGCCGCCAAGGCCGAGACCGGGCGGCCCTCCATCATCGCGATGCGCACGATCATCGCCTGGCCCGCCCCGAACGCGCAGAACACCGAAGCCTCGCACGGCTCGGCGCTGGGCGCCGAGGAGATCGCCGCCACCAAGCGCGTCCTCGGCTTCGACCCCGAGCAGACCTTCGAGGTCACCGACGAGGTCATCGCGCACACCCGGGGGGCCCTCGACCGCGGCGCGGAGGCCCACGCCGCCTGGGACAAGCGGATCGCCGAGTGGCGCGCCGACCACCCCGAGCGCTCCGAGCTCCTGGACCGCATCGTGGCAGGACGCCTCCCCGAGGGTTGGGAGCAAGCCCTGCCCGCCTTCGAGGCGGGCACGAAGGTCGCCACGCGCGCCGCGTCCGGCAAGGTCCTCAAGGCCCTCGGCCCGGTCATCCCCGAACTGTGGGGCGGTTCCGCCGACTTGGCGGGCTCCAACAACACCACCATCGACAAGGGCTCGTCCTTCCTGCCGAAGGGTAACCCGCTCCCGGAGGCCGACCCCTACGGCCGCACCGTGCACTTCGGCATCCGCGAGTTCTCGATGGCCGCCGAGATGAACGGCATCGCGCTGCACGGCAACACCCGTATCTACGGCGGCACGTTCCTCGTGTTCTCCGACTACATGCGCAACGCGGTCCGCATGTCCGCGCTGATGCAGCTGCCCGTCACCTACGTCTGGACCCACGACTCGATCGGCCTCGGCGAGGACGGTCCCACGCACCAGCCGGTCGAGCACCTCGCCTCGCTGCGCGCCATCCCGGGCCTGAACATCGTCCGCCCCGCCGACGCCAACGAGACGGCCATCGCCTGGCGCGAGATCCTGCGCCGCGGCGAGGGCTTGCCGGCCCCGCACGGGCTGGTGCTGACCCGGCAGGGCGTGCCCACCTACGAGGCCAACTCCGAAGCGGCCAAGGGCGGTTACATCCTCGCCGAGGCGTCCACCGGCACCCCGGACGTCCTCCTCATCGCCACCGGCTCCGAGGTGCAGCTGGCCGTCGCCGCCCGCGAGGCGCTGGAGGCCGAGGGCATCGCGACCCGCGTCGTGTCGATGCCGTCCGTGGAGTGGTTCGAGGAGCAGTCGCGGGACTACCGCGACAGTGTTCTGCCGCCCGCCGTGAAGGCCCGCGTCGCCGTCGAGGCCGGGATCGGTCTGACCTGGTACCGCTACGTGGGAGACGCGGGCCGCATCGTCTCCCTGGAGCACTTCGGCGCCTCCGCCGACGCGAACGTCCTCTTCGAGGAGTTCGGCTTCACCGCAGAGAACGTCGCGGCGAAGGCCCGGGAATCCCTTGCCGCCGCCCGCGCTTGATCACTCCATAACGAGCACCACCGAAAGAAGATGACGAACATCATGAGCAACGCCGTCGAACCCCTCAAGTCCCTTTCCGACGAAGGCGTTTCCATCTGGCTCGACGACCTGTCCCGCACGCGCATCGAGTCCGGCAACCTCGCCGAACTCATCGAGAAGAGCCACGTCGTGGGCGTCACCACGAACCCGTCGATCTTCCAGGCCGCCATCGGCTCCGGCGCGGGCTACGAGGACCAGCTCGCCGACCTGGCCGTGCGCGGCGTCACCGTCGACGAGGCCGTCCGCATGATGACCACGGCCGACGTCCGCGCCGCCGCCGACGTCCTGCGCCCCGTGTACGACGCCACCGGTGGCCGTGACGGCCGCGTGTCGATCGAGGTCGACCCGCGCCTTGCCCACGAGACCGAGGCCACCGTCGCCGAGGCCAAGCAGCTGGCCTGGCTCGTCGACCGCCCGAACGTCATGATCAAGATCCCGGCGACGAAGGCGGGCCTCCCGGCCATCACCGAGGTCATCGGCCTGGGCATCAGCGTGAACGTCACCCTGATCTTCTCGCTGGACCGCTACAAGGCCGTCATGGACGCCTACCTCAAGGGACTTGAGCTGGCACACGAGCGCGGCATCGACCTCTCCACCGTCCACTCCGTGGCCTCCTTCTTCGTCTCGCGCGTCGACTCCGAGATCGACAAGCGCCTCGACAAGGTCGGCACGGACGAGGCCAAGGCCCTCAAGGGCAAGGCCGCTCTCGCCAACGCCCGTCTCGCCTACGAGGCGTACGAGGAGGTCTTCGCCTCCGAGCGCGCCGCCAAGCTCGCGGCCGCGGGCGCCCACAAGCAGCGTCCGCTGTGGGCCTCGACCGGCGTCAAGGACCCGGCGTACAAGGACACCCTGTACGTCGACGAGCTGGTCGCCCCGGGCACGGTGAACACCATGCCGGAGGGCACCCTGAAGGCCACCGCCGACCACGGCGACATCCACGGCGACGCCGTCTCGGGCACGTACGAGACCTCCCGCGCGGAGCTCGCCGCCGTCGAGAAGCTCGGCATCTCCTACGACGAGGTCGTCCAGCAGCTGGAGGACGAGGCCGTCGCCAAGTTCGAGATCGCCTGGAACGACCTGCTCGGCGCCGTCTCGACGGCTCTGTCCGCCAAGGGAACCAAGGGAATCAAGGAAACCAAGGGAGTTGACGCCAAGTGAGCGTCACCGCCAAGGAGTGGCTGAACCCGCTCCGCGACCCCCGCGACCGCCGTCTGCCGCGCATCGCGGGCCCCTCCGGCCTCGTCATCTTCGGCGTCACCGGCGACCTGTCCCGCAAGAAGCTGATGCCGGCGGTCTACGACCTCGCCAACCGCGGTCTGCTCCCGCCGGGCTTCTCCCTCCTCGGGTTCGCCCGCCGCGAGTGGGAGGACCAGGACTTCGCCCAGGTCGTCCACGACTCCGTACGCGAGTACGCCCGCACCCCCTTCCGCGAGGAGGTCTGGCAGCAGCTCGCCGAGGGCATGCGGTTCATCCCCGGTGACTTCGACGACGACACGGCCTTCAAGCAGCTGCGGGAAGCGGTCGACGACCTGGACGAGAAGCGCGGGACGAGCGGCAACTACGCCTTCTACCTCTCCGTACCGCCGAAGTTCTTCCCCAAGGTCGTCCAGCAGCTCAAGAAGCACGGGCTCGCGGACGCCCCCGAGGGTTCCTGGCGGCGTGCGGTCATCGAGAAGCCGTTCGGCCACGACATGGAGTCGGCGCGCGAGCTCAACCGCATCGTGCACGACGTGTTCGCGCCCGAGCAGGTCTTCCGCATCGACCACTACCTCGGCAAGGAGACCGTCCAGAACATCCTGGCGCTCCGCTTCGCCAACCAGATGTACGAGCCCATCTGGAACCGCAGTTACGTCGACCATGTGCAGATCACGATGGCCGAGGACATCGGCATCGGCGGCCGCGCCGGGTACTACGACGGCATCGGCGCCGCCCGTGACGTCATCCAGAACCACCTGCTCCAGCTCCTCGCCCTCACGGCGATGGAGGAGCCGGCCGCGTTCGACGCCGAGTCGCTCGTCAACGAGAAGCTCAAGGTCCTCAAGTCCGTGCGGCTCCCCGCCGACCTGGAGAAGTCCACGGTCCGCGCGCAGTACGCCGAGGGCTGGCAGGGCGGCGAGAAGGTCAAGGGCTACCTCCAGGAAGACGGCATCGACGCCAGGTCGAAGACCGACACCTACGCCGCCGTGAAGCTGGAGATCGACAACCGCCGCTGGGCGGGCGTCCCCTTCTATCTGCGCACCGGCAAGCGCCTGGGCCGCCGCGTCACCGAGATCGCGGTCGTCTTCCAGCGCGCCCCGCACTCCCCGTTCGACTCCACGGCCACCGAGGAACTCGGCCAGAACGCGGTCGTCATCCGCGTCCAGCCGGACGAGGGCATGACCGTGCGCTTCGGCTCCAAGGTGCCGGGTACGTCGATGGAGATCCGCGACGTGTCCATGGACTTCGCGTACGGCGAGTCGTTCACGGAGTCCAGCCCGGAGGCGTACGAGCGGTTGATCCTGGACGTTCTGCTCGGCGACGCCAACCTCTTCCCGCGCACGGAGGAGGTGGAGGAGTCCTGGCGCATCCTCGACCCGGTCGAGGAACACTGGGACGCCCACGGCAGGCCCGCGCGGTACGCCTCGGGCAGCTGGGGCCCGAAGGAAGCGGACGAGATGCTCGCACGAGACGGACGGAGCTGGCGCAGGCCATGAAGATCGATCTGACCGACACCACGGCAAGCAAGATCAACAAGGCGCTCGTCGAAGGACGCCGCGCCATCGGGACCCCGGCCGTGGGCATGGTCCTCACGATGGTGGTCGTCACCGACGAGGAGAACGCGTACGACGCCACGAAGGCCGCCCAGGAGGCGTCCCGTGAGCACCCCTCGCGCACCCTCGTCGTCATCCGGCGCACCGCACGCTCGCCGCGCGACCGCCAGGGCACCCGCCTCGACGCGGAGGTCCGGGTCGGCGCCGACGCGGGCACCGGCGAGACGGTGGTCCTGCGGCTGTACGGCGAGGTGGGCAACCACGCCGACTCGGTCGTCCTGCCGCTGCTCCTTCCCGACGCGCCGGTCGTCGTGTGGTGGCCCGTCGACGCCCCGGACGAGCCCGCGAAGGACCCGCTCGGCGCGCTCGCCGCCCGCCGCATCACCGACGCCTATGCCGTCGAGGACCCCATCGCCGCGCTCGCCGACCGGGCCAAGTCCTACGCGCCCGGCGACACCGACCTGGCCTGGACCCGCCTCACGCCGTGGCGCTCCATGCTGGCCGCCGCCCTCGACCAGGCCCGCGCCGACATCGTCTCCGCGGCCGTCGAGTCCGAGGCCGAGAACCCCAGCGCCGAGCTCCTCGCGTGCTGGCTCGGCGCCCGCCTCGGCGTCCCGGTCGAGCGCGTCACGACCGCGGGGCCCGTCGTCACCGCGGTCCGCCTCGGCACGGCGAACGGAGAGATCCGCATCGACCGCCCCGAAGGCCCCCTCGCCACCCTGTCCCTGCCCGGTCAGCCCGAGCGCACCCTCGCCCTGAAGGTCCGCTCGACCTCCGAGCTGATCGCCGAAGAGCTTCGCCGCCTCGACGCCGACGAGATGTACGCCGTGGCGCTGCACGGAGACGCCTCCGGCTCCACCGCCACCAAGGAGTCCGTTCAACATGCCTGACACCGCACCCCTCCTGACCCGCCGTCCGCAGTGGACCGCCCTGGAGGACCACCGCGCCAAGGTCAACGGCACGCATCTGCGCGAGCTGTTCGCCGCCGACCCGGGCCGCGCCGAGCGCTACACCGTCCAGGTGGGCGACCTGCACATCGACTACTCCAAGCACCTGGTCACGGACGAGACGCTCGCCCTCCTACGGGAACTGGCCGCCGCCACCGACGTGTTCGGCCAGCGCGACGCCATGTTCCGCGGCGAGAAGATCAACACGACCGAGGGCCGCGCGGTGCTGCACACGGCGCTGCGGGCCCCCGCCGACGCCGTGGTCGAGGTCGACGGCGAGAACGTCGTGCCCAAGGTGCACGCCGTCCTCGACAAGATGGCCGCCTTCGCACAGAGGATCCGTACGGGCGAGTGGACCGGCCACACCGGCAAGCGGATCAAGAACGTCGTGAACGTCGGCATCGGCGGCTCCGACCTCGGCCCCGCGATGGCGTACGAGGCGCTGCGCCCGTACACCGCACGGGACCTGACGTTCCGCTTCGTCTCGAACGTCGACGGCGCCGACCTGCACGAGGCCGTGCGCGACCTCGACCCGGCCGAGACGCTGTTCGTCATCGCGTCCAAGACCTTCACGACGATCGAGACGATCACCAACGCCACGGCGGCCCGCTCCTGGCTGCTCGCCGGGCTCGGCGGCGACGAGAGCGCCGTCGCCAAGCACTTCGTCGCCCTGTCGACCAACGCCGAGAAGGTCGCGGGCTTCGGCATCGACACGGCCAACATGTTCGAGTTCTGGGACTGGGTCGGCGGCCGCTACTCCTTCGACTCGGCCATCGGCCTGTCCCTGATGATCGCCATCGGCCCGGACCACTTCCGCGAGCTGCTCGACGGCTTCCGCCTGGTCGACGAGCACTTCCGCACGGCACCGGCCGAGGCCAACGCCCCGCTGCTCCTCGGCCTGTTGGGCATCTGGTACGGCAACTTCCACGGTGCCCAGTCGCACGCGGTGCTGCCGTACTCGCACTACCTCTCCAAGTTCACCGCGTACCTCCAGCAGCTGGACATGGAGTCCAACGGCAAGTCCGTGGACCGCGAGGGCCGGGGCGTCCAGTGGCAGACCGGCCCTGTGGTGTGGGGCACGCCCGGCACCAACGGTCAGCACGCCTACTACCAACTCATCCACCAGGGCACGAAGTTGATCCCGGCGGACCTCATCGGCTTCGCGCGTCCTGTCGACGAGCTGAGCGACGGCCTCAAGGACCAGCACGACCTGCTGATGGCCAACCTCTTCGCGCAGGGCCAGGCCCTCGCGTTCGGCAAGACGGCCGACGAGGTACGGGCCGAGGGAATCGCCGAGGAGCAGGTCGCCCACCGCACGTTCCAGGGCAACCACCCCACGACGACGATCCTCGCGAAGTCCCTGACCCCCTCGGTCCTCGGCCAGCTCATCGCCCTCTACGAGCAGAAGGTCTTCGTCCAGGGCGCCGTCTGGAACATCGACTCCTTCGACCAGTGGGGCGTCGAGCTCGGCAAGGTCCTCGCCAAGCGCGTCGAGCCCGCCCTCACCGAAGGCGCGGACGTCGCGGGCCTCGACGCCTCCACCCAGTCCCTGGTCGCCACGTACCGCGCCCTGCGCGGCCGTAACTAATTACTGAAGGTAAGTGAACTGACATGCAGCTCGGACTGATCGGTCTCGGCAAGATGGGCGGCAACATGCGCGAGCGCATCCGCCGCGCGGGCCACACCGTCATCGGCTACGACCGCAACCCCGAGGTCTCCGACGTCGCGTCGCTCGCCGAACTCGTCGAGCGCCTCGAAGGCCCGCGCGTGGTCTGGGTGATGGTCCCGGCCGGTGCCCCCACCCAGTCGACCGTCGACGAACTGAAGGACCTGCTCTCCGAGGGCGACATCGTCGTCGACGGCGGCAACTCCCGCTGGACCGACGACGAGAAGCACGCCGCCGAGCTCGCCGAGCGCGGTATCGGCTTCGTCGACGCCGGTGTCTCCGGCGGCGTGTGGGGCCTTGAGAACGGCTACGCGCTGATGGTCGGCGGCTCCGACGAGAACGTCGCCCGCGTCAAGCCGGTCTTCGATGCCCTCAAGCCGGAGGGCGACTTCGGCTACGTCCACGCGGGCAAGGTCGGCGCGGGCCACTTCTCCAAGATGGTCCACAACGGCATCGAGTACGCCATGATGCAGGCCTACGCCGAGGGCTGGGAGCTGCTGGAGGCCGCCGACTCGGTGACCGACGTCCGCGAGGTCTTCCGCTCCTGGCAGGAGGGCACGGTCATCCGCTCCTGGCTGCTGGACCTCGCCGTCAACGCCCTGGACGACGACGAGCACCTGGAGAAGCTGCGCGGCTTCGCGCAGGACTCCGGTGAGGGCCGCTGGACCGTCGAGGCCGCCATCGACAACGCCGTGCCGCTGCCGGCGATCACGGCATCCCTCTTCGCGCGCTTCGCCTCGCGCCAGGAGGACTCCCCGCAGATGAAGATGATCGCCGCGCTGCGCAACCAGTTCGGCGGCCACGCGGTGGAGAAGAAGTAGCGCCATGGGTGACCTCCTGCTGGTCCGCCACGGCGAGACCGAGTGGAGCCTGTCCGGGCAGCACACCAGCTGGACGGACAAGCCCCTCACCCGGAACGGCGAGGAACAGGCCAAGTCCCTGGCCCCGTTCTTCTCCGGCCGCCCCTTCGCGCTCGCTCTCACCAGCCCGCTGGACCGCGCGGTCCGCACCGCCGACCTGGCGGGCCTGGTGGGGGCCACCCCGTACGACGACCTGCACGAGTGGGACTACGGGGCCTACGAAGGCATCACCACCCGCGAGATCCACCGCACCCGGCCCGGCTGGGACCTCTGGACGGACGGCGTGCCGCCGGGCGTCGAAGGCCGGCCGGGGGAGTCCCCGGCGCAGGTGGGGGAGCGGGCCGACCGCGTCCTGTCCCGCGTGGACGCGGCGCTCGCGGCCGACGGGGGAGACGTCGTCCTGGTCGCGCACGCGCACTTCCTGCGCGTGCTGACCGCGCGCCGCCTCGGGCTCGCGCCCGCCGAAGGGCGGCTGTTCCAGTTGGCCACGGGCACGGTGAGCCGTCTGTCGACGGAACACGGCAGGCCTGTGATCGCGGCGTGGAACGTGCGGCCGGCGGCGTGACCGCCTCAAGACCGACGGTCTGAATGCGTCAAGAAAGGCGCCTGACGGGCAAAAGCCCCAGTCGGGCGCCTTTCGCATGTCCGCGCGCGTTACCGCGAGTTCACGCGAGGCCGGGCGCGGTGAAGATCACTTGCGTACGCTTCGGCTGGTTAGTTAGGTTAGCCTTGCCTAGTCAAACGGGGGTGGTGCATGCCGGATTGGAATGCGTGCCGACCCCGCTGCCGTCACCGACCCCCGCAGGAGCCGCCCCGATGAGTCAGAGCCTGTCAGCCGAGAAGATCCGCGCCGACGTCGCGGAGCTGCTCGACTGCGACCCCGCCGACCTCGAGCCGGACGACAACCTGCTCGACCACGGCCTCGACTCGATGCGGATCATGACGCTGATCGAGCGCTGGCGTGCCGCGGGGGCGACCACGGTGGAGTTCCCCGACCTGGCCGAGCAGCCCGAACTCGCGCACTGGACGGCCCTGCTGACGGGCGAGAAGGCATGACCCGCGAGGACCACCGCCACCGCCACCTGGAGCGCATAGCCGAGGTCAGGGCCGGGCGCCGGGCCGAGAAGGTGGGCTACCCGATCCACGTGCGCAAGACCGAGGTCGTCCGCACCGTCATGGTCGGCAGCGGCCTGCTGCGGGTGACCCTGGGCGGCCCCGGGGCCGAGGGCTTCGAGGCGCACTCTCCCGACGAGCACGTGAAGCTGATCTTCCCGGAGCCCGACGGCTCCCTGCGGCTGCCCGAGCAGAACGGGACGATGCTGCGCTGGCCGCGGCCCTCGCCCACCTCGCGCGAATACACCGTGCGCCGCTACGACCCCGTCACGGCCGAGATCGACCTCGACTTCGCCCTGCACGACGGCGGCCTCGCCTCGGACTGGGCGCGTGCGGTGGAGGAGGGCACCGTCGTACACGTCGCGGGCCCGCCCGGCGGACTGATCGTCCCGCACACCTACGACCGCTACCTGCTCGTCGGCGACATCACGGCGCTGCCCGCGATCGCGCGCTGGCTGGAGGAGCTCCCCAGGAGCGCGAAGGGCTGGGCGTTCGTCGAAGTCGCCGACGCCGACGAGGAGATCGAGCTGCTCGCGCCCGAGGGCGTCGAGGTGCGCTGGCTGCACCGCGGCGAACGCCCCGCGGGCACCGGCGAGGAGCTGGCACAGGCCGCGATGGCGGTGACCGTGCCCGAGGGCGAGCGGGTCTACGTGTGGGCCGCGGGCGAGGCGGGCCAGATCAAGCCGCTGCGCCGCTGGGTCCGCGACGAACTGCGCCTGGACAAGGCCGATCACGACATCACCGGCTACTGGAAGCGCGGCGTCGCCGACTTCGACGACGACCACTGAACCTGCCGACGACCACTGAGCAACCGGCCGCCGAGCCACGGCGAGCCGTTCAGGAAGAACAAGGAGCAACACATGTCCATACGCAGATCGTCGGGTCTGATCGGCGCCGTGGCACTGGCCCTCGCCCTGTCCGGGTGCGGCTCGTCGGACGGCGGGTCGGACGACGCGGGCAACGGCAAGACGCGGGTCTTCAAGGCCGACAACGGCAAGATCAAGATCCCGGACGACCCGAAGCGTGTGGTCGCCACCGGTTACGCCGTGCCCGTCATGATCGAGGCGCACGCCCCGCTGGTCGGCATCTCGTCGTGGAAGCGCGGCGAGCCGATGATGAGCAAGCAGGACCTCGCCACCTACAAGAAGACCCCCAAGGTGGCGGGCGA
The DNA here is from genome assembly GCF_040647455.1 of Streptomyces sp. NPDC041068. Lineage (NCBI taxonomy): Bacteria > Bacillati > Actinomycetota > Actinomycetes > Kitasatosporales > Streptomycetaceae > Streptomyces > Streptomyces sp. NPDC041068. The sequence continues at coordinate 331,301 of NZ_JBEZCG010000013.1, read as the reverse complement.
GCTCGCGACCGAGACCAACTACGAGGCCATCGCCGAGGCCGAGCCCGACCTCATCGTCATCGGCGTCCCCGCCCCGGTGCTCGGCGACATCGACGTCAAGCGCCTGGAGGGCATCGCCCCGGTCGTCGCGATCGGCCCGACCGTGCCGTCCATGTGGCGCGAGCAGTCCCGCCAGCAGGCCGACGCCGCCGGTTCGCTCAAGCAGTTCGACGCCATCCAGGCCAAGTACGAGGCCAAGGCCAAGAAGCTCGCCAAGAAGTACGAGAACGTGCTGCCCGACCTCAAGATGGGCCACGTCGGCGCGTACGGCGAGAACGCCAAGGGCACCTGGCAGCGCGAGTTCGGCGGCTCCTGGGGCACCAACGTCGCCGAGGACGTCGGCGCGAAGTACTACGGCAAGGTCAAGAAGAAGGGCCCCGGCTCGCGCGCCGTCAGTGAGTACCCCTCCATCGAGGAACTCCCCGAGGCCCTCGGTGACGCCGACGCCATCACGTACTCCGTCAACGCCGACGGCAGCGTCCCCGAGCCGGTGAAGTACGTCATGGACTCGAAGCTGTGGAAGAACCTGCCCGCCGTCAAGGCCGGCAAGACCTTCCCGATCCGCTACACCGAGGCCGCGACCTACGGGCAGGCCATGCAGACCCTGGACGCGATCGACAAGTCGTTCGCGCCGCTCCTGAAGCGGTGACCGCCGCAGGCCGCACGTCCACGGCTGCGGGAAGCGGGCGGGCCGCGCCACAGATCGGCCTGCTCGTCGGCGGCCTGGTGCTGCTCGCGGTCGTCGCCGTGGTCAGCATCGGCGTCGGCGCCCGCCACATCTCGCCCGCCGAGGTCGTGCGCGCGCTGCTCGACTACCAGGGAACGGACGACCACGTCGTCGTGCGCGACGTCAGGGCGCCCCGCGCGCTGCTCGCCATCGCGGTGGGCGCCGCCCTCGCGGTGGCGGGCGCGCTGATCCAGACGCTCGCCCGCAACCCGCTGGCCGAGCCCGGCATCCTCGGCGTGACCGCGGGCGCCGGGTTCGCCATCACCATCGGCTCCGGGCTCGGTCTGGCCGCGGGCCAGGCCGGGCAGTTGGGCTGGGCGATCATCGGCTCCGTCTTCGCGGCGCTCCTCGTCGCCGCGGTCGGCCGCCGCTCACCGCTGCGCCTCGTCCTCACCGGCGTGGCCCTCACCGCGATCCTGAACGGTGTCGCGCTGGGCATGCGGCTGATGCTCCCGGACACCTTCGACACGTACCGCTTCTGGTCCGTCGGCTCGCTCGCGGCCCGTGAGAAGGCGCCGCTGGCCCTGCCGTTGACCGCGATCGGCGTGTGCCTGGTCGGCGCTCTGCTGATGAGCCGGGCCCTCAACGCCCTCTCGCTCGGCGAGAACGTGGCCAGCACCCTGGGCGCGAGCGTGAACCGGGTACGGGGCCTCGCCCTCGTCCTGATCACCGTGCTCAGCGGCGCGGCGACCGCGGTGGCCGGGCCGATCCTGTTCGTCGGCCTGATCGTGCCGCACCTGGTCCGCAAGCCTGCCCAGGGCTCGGTTCCGTGGCTCATCCTCTACACGATGGTCCTCGGCCCGATCCTGCTGCTCATCGCCGACATCGGCTCGCGGATCCTGCTGCCCACCGGCGAGGTGCCGGTGGCCATCGTGACCGCTTTCCTCGGCGGCCCCATGCTGATCTGGGCCGTCCGTCGCTACGGGGCGGGATCGCTGTGAACGTGAACGTCATCGGACTGCGCGTCGAACGCCGCACCGTGGTGCTCGTCGCCGTACTCGTCCCCCTGATCCTCGGCCTCGGCCTGCTCGGGCTGTGCTACGGCGCCTCCTGGTCCTCTCCGCGCGAGGTGTTCTCCGTGCTGAGCGGGGCCGAACCCTCCGTCGTGATCTGGGACTGGCGGATGCCGCGGGTCCTGGCCGGTCTCGTCTTCGGCGCCGCCCTCGGCGTGGCCGGGGCGATCTTCCAGAACCTCACCCGCAACCCGATGGGCAGCCCGGACGTCATCGGCCTGGACGCGGGCGCCTACACCGGCGCCCTGGTCGCGATGACCGTCCTGTCGGGCACGGCCGCGCAGGTGGCCGTCGGCTCGGTCATCGGCGGACTCGTCGTCGCGGCCGCCATCTATCTGCTCTCCTTCGACAAGGGCTTCTCCGGAATGCGCCTCGTGGTGATCGGCATCGCGATCAACGCGATGGTCACCGCGGTCAACTCCTGGATCGTGCTCCGCGCCGACCTGGAGGTGGCGATCGCCGCGGTCGGCTGGAGCGCGGGCTCCCTCAACAACGTGGGCTGGGGCGACCTGGGCATTCCGTTCACGGTCATCGGTGTGCTGCTCGCCCTGATGGCCACCCGCGCGCACGCCATGCACCAGGCGGCGCTCGGCGACGCGGTCGCGGTCTCCACCGGCGTCGGACTCGACAGGCTGCGGCTGTTGATGGTCCTCGTCGGCGTCGGCTGCACCGCCACGGTGACCGCGGTGGCCGGACCCATCGCGTTCATCGCCCTTGCCGCCCCGCAGATCGGCCGCCGCCTCGCCGGCGCGGCCGGAGTGCCGCTGCTGCCGGCCGCCCTGACCGGATCGGCGCTGCTCATGGGCGCCGACCTGATCGCGCAGATGCTGCTCGCGCCCGTCTCGCTGCCCGTCGGCGTGGTGAGCACCGCGATCGGCGGTTGCTATCTGATCTGGCTGCTGACCAAGGAGGTGAGGCGCGCGTGACCGCACGCCTGACCGCGCGGGACATCACCCTGCGCTACGGAGACCGTGTGGTGTCCACACGGCTGAGCCTCGACGTCCCCGACGGCGCGTTCACCGCCATCGTGGGCCCCAACGGGTGCGGGAAGTCGACCCTGTTGCGCGCCCTGGTGCGGCTCCTTCGCCCCGACGAGGGGCAGGTGGAGCTGGACGGCCGCGACGTCGGCGGCTACGGCGGCAAGGCACTGGCCAAGCAGCTCGGCTTCCTGCCGCAGGACCCACAGGCCCCCGACGACATCAAGGTCCGCCAACTCGTGGGCCGGGGCCGCTTCCCGCACCAGTCGATGCTCGCCCTGTGGTCGAAGCACGACGAGGAGGCCGTCGCCGAGGCGATGATCGCCGCCGGCGTCACCGACCTGGCCGACCGCCCGGTGCAGGAGCTGTCCGGTGGCCAGCGGCAGCGGGTGTGGATGGCCATGGTGCTCGCCCAGGAGACGCCCTATCTGCTCCTCGACGAGCCGACGTCCTTCCTGGACATCACCCACCAGTACCAACTGCTCGGCCTGCTGGCCAGGTTGCGCGATCAGGGCCGCACAGTCATCGCCGTCCTGCACGACATCAACCAGGCGTGCCGGTTCGCCGACCACCTGGTCGCCATGAAGGACGGCAGCGTGATCGCCGAGGGCGACCCCACGGACATCGTGGACGCCGCGCTGATCAAGGACGTCTTCGACCTGCCGAACGTCATCATCCCCGACCCCGTGACGGACACGCCGATGGTCGTCCCCACACTGCAAGGAGAGTGAGTTGAGCACCATCGTGTCCTCGGAGGGACTGCTCGACCTGACCAGCGCCCAGCTGGGCATCTGGAACGCGCAGCGCCTGGAGCCGGACTCGCCGTACTACGTGGTCGGCGACGTCGTGGAGATATCCGGCGACGAGCCCGTCGACGTGGACGCGCTGGTCGAGGCGGTCAGGGCGACCACCGAGGAGGCCGAGACCCTGCGGCTGCGGGTGTACGACACCCCCGAGGGCCCGCGCCAGCGGATCGGCGACGAGCCCGTGGAGCCGCCCCGGGTGGTCGACCTCAGCGGCGAGGCCGACCCCGCGGCGGCCGCCGAGGCGTTCGTGGCCGCCGAGCGGGCCCGCACCGGCGAGGCCTGCCGCACGATGGTGGACATCCCGCTCTACTCGCGCACCGTCATCAAGCTCTCCGACCGCGAGGTCTGGTACACCCAGCTCGGTCACCACCTGATCTTCGACGGCTACACCGCGGCGATGCTCGCCCGCCGTACGGCCGCCCGCTACACCGCGCTGGTGAACGGCACCGAACCCCGCACGTCGACCTTCGGGTCCTTCACCGATCTGGTCGCCGCCGACCGCGCCTACCGCGAGAGCGAGCGCTTCGCCGAGGACCGCGCCTACTGGGTCGAGCGGTTCACCCCGCTCCCCGAACTGGGGGACCCCGGAAGTTCCGACTCCGCCGCGGGCCCGCCCGAGGCCACCCTGACCGCCCGTGCCGTCCTGCCGCCCGAAGAGCTGGCCAGGCTGCGCGAGTTCGCCGACCGTGAGGGCGTCACCTGGGGCGAGGCCCTGATCGCCGGATACGCCGCGTTCCTGCATCGCGTCCTTGGCCGCACCGATGTCGTCTTCGCGCTGCCGCTGATGTGCCGGACCGGCTCGATCGAACTGCGCACCCCCTCCATGGCGGTCAACGTGCTCCCGCTGCGGGTGAGCGTGCAACACGGCGACGGGCTCGGGGAGTTGAGCAAGCGGGTCGCCGCAGCGATGAAGGAGATGCGCGACCACCAGCGCTACCGCGGCGAGGACCTGCCGCGCGACCTCGGCGTGCCCGGCGCGGGCGCGCTGCTGCACGGACGGGGCATCAACCTCAAGGCGTTCGACCTGGCGATCGACTTCGCGGGCTCCACCGGCGTCATGCGCAACGTCGCGGGCGGCCCGCCCGAGGACATGGGCCTGAGCGTCCTGCCGACCCGCGACGGCGGACTGCTGCTCGGCTTCGAGGTCGACGCCCGCGGCACCGACCAGAGCATGGTCGACGCCAAGCTCTCCGGCCTTCGCGCGCTGCTCACCGGGCTCACCGACGGCCTTCCCGTGGGGCGCATCGCCCTGGCCGATGACGTGGCGGGGCTCCTCGCGGACTGGGCGCCGCCCGCCCTGCCCGGCACCCCCGTCGACGTACCGACCGCCTTCGCGGCGATGGCCGCGGCCGATCCCGCTCGCACCGCCCTGGTCTGCGGCGACGTCCGGCTCACCGCGGGGGAGTTGGCGGGCCGCGTGCACCGCGTCGCCCGCGCGCTGCGGGCCCGCGGCATCGGCACCGAGGACATCGTGGCCCTTGCCCTGCCGCGCTCGGCCGACTCCGTGGTCGCCCTCCTCGCGGTCATGGACGCGGGCGCCGCGTTCCAGCCGCTGGACGCCGCGCACCCGCCGGAGCGGCTGCGCGAACTGCTCGACGACACCCGTCCCGCGCTGGTCCTGACCGACGGCGCGGTCGCCCTGACCGACGGCACGCCCGTCCTCACCGACGGCACGCCCCTCCTCACCGACAGCACGGTCGACGGACTGCCCTGGACCACCCTGCTCGCCGAGGCCGCGGGCCTCTCCGACGCGCCGCTGGGCGCCGACGAGTTGGCCGCGCCCCGCCACCCCGAGCACCTCGCCTACGTGATCCACACCTCCGGGTCGACCGGCCGCCCCAAGGGCGTCCTCGGCCGGGTCGGCGGTCTCGCCTCGCTCCTGCACCACCAGCGGTCCACGGTCGTCGCCGAGGCCGAGCGGTCGGTGGACAGGCCGCTGCGCGCCTCCCACACGTACTCGTTCGCCTTCGACTCCGCCTTCGACCACCTGATGTGGCTGCTGTGCGGGCACGAACTGCACGTCTACGACGCCGAGACCGCCCGTGACGCCGACGCCCTGCTCGCCGCGTACGTCCGTGACGGCATCGACGTCGTGGACACCACGCCCTCGATGGCCGCGCCCCTGATCGACGGCGGCCTCCTGGAGCGGCGCCCCGCGCTCCTCGTCCTCGGCGGCGAGGCGACCCCGCCCGCGCTGTGGCGGCGGGTCGTCGAGTCCGGGATCGCCGCGCGCAACATCTACGGGCCGACCGAGGCGACGGTGGACGCCACCACCGCCCGCGTCGAAGGCGACGAGCCGACGATCGGTCACCCGCTCGCCGGCACCCGGATCCACGTCCTCGACAACGCGCTGCAGCCGGTGCCGCACGGCACGGCGGGCGAGCTGTACCTGGCAGGGCCGCACCTGGCCCGCGGCTACCTCGGCAGGCCCGGCGCGAGCGCCGAGCGCTTCGTCGCCGACCCGTTCGGGGCGCCGGGGGAGCGGATGTACCGCACCGGCGACGTCGTCCGGTGGCTTCCCGGACGCGGCCTGGAGTACCTCGGCCGCGGCGACGGCCAGGTCAAGATCCGCGGCCACCGCGTGGAGACCGGCGAGGTCGAGGCCGCCCTCGGCGCGGTGCCGACCGTCACCGCGGCGGCCGCCACGGTGCGTGCGGGGCGCCTGATCGGCTACGTGGTGTCCCCCTCCGCCACCGCCGAAGCGGTCCGCGCCCACTTGGCCGAGCGGCTGCCCGAGCACATGGTGCCCGCCGCGGTCGTGGTCCTGGACGAACTGCCGGTCACGGCCAACGGCAAGCTCGACCGCGCCGCCCTGCCCGCGCCCGCCGTCTCCGGCGGCGGCCGCGAGGCGGGCACCGAGCGGGAGAAGCTGCTCTGCGCCGTCCTCGCCGAGGTGTTCGAGGTCGAACGGGTCGGTGTGGACGACGACTTCTTCGCCCTCGGCGGCGACAGCATCACCGCGATCACCGTCAGCAGCAGGCTGCGGGCCAAGGGCTTCGAGCTGCGCCCGCGCGACCTGCTCGCCCGCCGCAGCTTCGCCTCCCTCGCCGCCTCCGCCGAGGTGGTCAAGGACACCGCCGAGCCCATCGACGACCCGACCGGGTCCGTGCCCGCGCCGCCCATCGTGCGCGCCCTGCTCGACCCCCACCCGGACGTGGACACCGTCGCCGGATACGCGCAGTGGACCGCCCTGCGCGTCGACCAACTCGCCCACGACGACCTGGCCAAGGGCGTCCAGGCCGTGCTCGACCACCACGACGCGCTGCGGCTGCGCGCGGACGACGGCCTGGAGGTGCTGCCCCGCGGGGCGGTGCGCGCCGTCGTCAACGAGGTGCACGGCGAGGACGTGACCGAGCTGGCCGGGCGCCTCGCCGGTGAACTCGACCCGCGCTCGGGCGACCTGCTGCGCGCCGCCCTCGTGAGGACCGGCGACGGCACCCCCGACCGCCTGGTCCTCGTCGTCCACCACCTCGCCATGGACGGCGTCTCCTGGCGCGTCCTGCTGCCCGACCTGCACACCGCCTGCGCCGGCGGCGCGCTCGCCCCGGTCGGCACCTCCTGGCGGCGGCACGCGCTGTTCCTCGCCGAGCAGGGCGTGTCCGGTGCGCGACAGGGCGAACTCGCCTACTGGCGCACCGCGTTGGACTCCGCTTCCCGTCTGGGTGCCCGCCCCCTCGACCAGACGAAGGACACCGTGGCCACCGCACACCGGTCGGTCACCGTGGCCTCGCCCGAGGTCACCGATGCGCTCCTGACCACGCTGCCCGCGGCCTACCGCGCAGGCGTGGACGAGGTCCTGCTCGCCGCCCTCGTGCTCGCCCTGCGCGAGTGGGGCCTGACCGGCGACGCGACGACCGTCACGATGGAGGGCCACGGCCGCGAACACCTCGACCTGGCCCGCACGGTGGGCTGGTTCACCGGCGAGTACCCGGTGCGCGTGCCCTCCGTCGGCGATGTCGGGCGGGTGCTGCGCGCGGCCAAGGAGGCCCGCCGCGGCGTCCCCGACGGCGGCATCGGCTACGGCGTGCTGCGCTCCCTTGACCCGGCGGTCGACGCGGAGTTCACCTCGGCCCCGCCGCCGGACGTCCTCCTGAACTACCTGGGCCGCTTCGCCGCGCAGCCCGCCGAGGGCTGGCGCCTGCCGGAGCGCGACGCCTTCTCGGTCGTCGAGCCCGACGCCAAGGCCCTCGAACAGGTCCTCGCCCTCAACTGCTTCGTGCACGAGGAGGGAACCGAAGAGGGCGGGCCCCAGCTCGCCGTCGAGTGGACGGCCGCGACCGAGGTGCTCGGCACGGACGTCGTGGCAGCCCTCCAGGCCGCCTGGGCCACGGCCTTGGACGCGCTGGCCGAGCACGCCCGCCACACCGTCGGCGGGCTCACCCCCTCCGACCTGCCGCTGGTCGACCTCGACCAGGCGGCCATCGACGCCCTCGAACGCACCGACGGCGTCGGCCGCATCGCGGACGTCCTGCCCGCCACCCCGCTCCAGGTCGGTCTCTCCTTCCACACCCTGGTCCGCGACGACCAGGACACCGATGTGTACGTCGTCCAGGCCGTGACCACCCTCGTCGGCGCGCTCGACCCGGACCGCATGGCCGAGGCCGCGCGCGAACTGCTGCGCCGCCACTCCGCGCTGCGCGTGTACCTGGGCACGGCCGGGGACGAGGTCGTGCAGGTGATCCCCGCCGACGTCACCCTGGACTGGCGTCAGGACGACCGGTTCGAGGAAGCCGTCCGCGCGGATCTCGCGCGGCCGTTCGACCCGGCGAAGGCGCCGCTGATCCGCTTCCTGCTGTCCCGGATCGGCCCCGACGAGCACAAGCTGGTGATCACCAACCACCATGCCCTCCTTGACGGTTGGTCGATGCCGCTGGTCGGTCGCACCCTGCTCGCCATCTACGCCGAGCTGGGCGGCGGCCCCGCGGCTCCGGTCTCCCCTCCGCTGTCGGAGTACTTCCGCTGGCTGGCGGGCCGCGACCACGCGGCCTCGCTGCAGGCGTGGCGCGACGCGCTGGCCGGTGTCGACGACGCGACGCGCCTCGCGCCCGCGAGCGTCGGCACCGCCGTCGAGCGGCCCGGCCGCGTCGGCGTCGGCCTCGGCCAGGAGTTCAGCGACCGGCTGCGCACGTTCGCCCGCGACCAGGGCGTCACCCTGACCACGGTCCTCCAGACCGCCTGGGGCCTGCTGCTCGGCCGGCTCACCGGGCGCCGCGACGTCGTGTTCGGCTGCCCCGTCTCCGGACGGCCCGCCGAGGTCGACGGCGTGGAGTCGATGGTCGGCCAGCTCGGCACCACCATCCCGGTGCGGGTGCGGCACACCCAGGACCGCACGGCGCGGGACCTGATGGCCGACGTGCACGCCGAGAGCGTGGCGCTCGCCGACCACCACCACGTCGGCCTGCCCGAGATCCAGCGCGCGGTGGGCGTCGGCGAACTCTTCGACACCATGCTGGTGATGGAGAACTTCCCGCTCTCCAGCCGCAAGCGCACCCCGCTCGCCCCCGGGCTCGACCTCGCGGGCGTCGACATCACCGACGCCACGCACTACGCCCTCACCGTGATCGTCATCCCCGACGACGAGATCACGATCGGCCTCGGCTACCAGCCGCACGCCTTCGCCGAGGAGACCGTCCGCGACTACGGCCGCTGGCTGCACACCCTCCTGAAGGAGATCGTCGAGGACCCGGCACGGCCCGCGATCCGCATCCCCTCCCTCGACGCCGAGGAGCGGGCGCGGATGCTGCGCACCGGCACCGAGGTCGTCCCCGCCAGGGACCGCGGTCACTGGCTGGAGGAGTTCGACGCCTGGGTGCGCAGCAAGCCCGACGGCGAGGCCCTGGTCTGCCGCGATCGCAGCCTCAGCTATGCCGAACTCGACCGGCAGGCCAACCGCGTGGCCCACGCGCTAATCGAGCGCGGGGTCCGTCCCCAGGACCCGGTCGCCGTCCTCCTCGGCCGCGACATCGAGATGACCGTGGCGCTCTTCGGGGTGGCCAAGGCGGGCGCCGTTTACGTCCCCCTGGACGCGAGCTACCCGCGCGAGCGGCTCGCGTACATGATCGACGACATCGTCCCCGCCGCCGCCCTGACGACCGGCGCCGACGTGCCCTCCGAGCGCGACATCCCGGTGCTGCGCCTCGACGACCCGGCGACGCTCGCCGCCGTGCCCGACACCGACCCGGTCGAGGCACGCGCGAAGCTCACCGACGACGCCCTCGCGTACGTCATCTACACCTCGGGAACCACCGGGCGCCCCAAGGGAGTCGGCGTCACCCACCGCGGTGTGCCCGACCTGATCGCGCTGCAGGAGGAGGTCGTCGGCGTCACCGAGCACGACCGGTATCTGCACTTCGCTTCGACCAGCTTCGACGTCGCGTTCTGGCAGACCATGGTGCCGCTGCTCTCCGGCGGCACGTCGGTGATCGCCCCCGAGGAAGTGCGCGTCCCCGGCGACGAGTTGCTCGACTACATCGCCGAGCACCGCGTGACCGGCGTCAACCTGCTGCCGTCGTTCCTCGCCGCGATGCCCGACGACCGCACGGTCCCCTCCGACGTGTTCTTCGTCGTCGGCGCCGAGCGGCTCGACCCCGAGCTGGCGCGCCGCTGGGGCCAGGGACGCAAGGCGCTCTTCAACGCCTACGGACCCACCGAGGTCACGATCAACTCCGTGACCTGGCACTACGACCCGGACGACCAGGGACCCCTGCCCATCGGCCGTCCCGACCCCAATGTCCGCGCCTACGTCCTCGACGGCGGACTCCAGCCCGTCGGCGTCGGTGTCACGGGCGAGCTCTACCTCGGCGGACCCAGCGTGGCCCGCGGCTACCTCGGCCGCCCCGGCCTGACCTCCGAGCGGTTCGTCGCCGACCCGTTCGGCGCGCCGGGGGAGCGGATGTACCGCACGGGCGACCTCGTGCGCTGGCGTCCCGACGGACAGATCGTGTTCCTCGGCCGCGTCGACCACCAGGTCAAGGTCCGCGGCTTCCGCGTCGAGCTGGGCGAGATCGAGTCCACGCTGACCCGCCACCCCGACGTCCGCGCCAGCGCCGTCATCGTGCGCGAGGACCGCCTCGTCGGCTACGTCATCCCGACCGACGGCGCCGACCTGGACATCGCGCAGGTACGCGAATACCTGGCGGGCGAACTGCCCGACCACATGGTGCCGACGGCGTACGTGGAGATCGACCGGCTGCCGCTGACTCCCGGCGGCAAGCTCGACCCCACCGCGCTGCCCGCCCCCGAGGCCGCGTCCGCCGCGCGCCGCGAGCCCGCCACCGAGGCCGAGGCGATCCTGCTCGGCGTGTTCCAGGACGTCCTCGGCACCGAGGACATCGGGCCCGACGACGACTTCTTCACCATCGGCGGCGACAGCATCGTGTCGCTGCAGGTGGTCTCCCGCGCCCGGCGCAAGGGCCTCGGCCTGACCGCGCGGGACGTCTTCGAAGGAGAGACGGTCGCCGGCATCGCGGCACGGGCCCGCGCCCTGGACGGCGGCACGGCGCCCGCGACCGGCGACGCGCCCCTGACCCCGGTCATGAAGGACCTGCTGCGCCGCGCGGGCACCGCCGCGGACGGGTTCTGCCAGTGGGTGGAGATCTGCGTCCCGCCGGGCGGCGACGAGTCCACCTGGCAGGCCGCGCTCGACGCCCTCCTGGCCCGGCACGACGTGCTGCGGGCCCACCTCGTCGACGACGCGCTGCGCGTGCCGCAGGTCGGCGCCGTCACCGGCGCCGACGTGCTGACCCGCGTACCGGCGACGGACGACCTGCGCGCCCTGATCGCCTCCCGCGTCACCGAGGCCCTCGACGCGATGGACCCCCGCACCGGGCCGCTGCTGCGCGCCCTGTGGGTGGACGCCGGGCCCGAGCGTCCGGGCAGGCTCGTCCTGGTCGCCCACCACCTGGTCGCCGACGGCGTCTCCTGGCGCGTCCTGCTCGACGACGTCGAGCACGCCTACTCGGGCGGCGCGCTGACCCGGCACGGCCAGTCGTTCGTCGGCTGGGCGAGCTCCCTGCGCGAGGCCGACCGGCGGGCCGAACTGCCGCACTGGCAGCGGATGACCGCCACCAAGGCGCTCACCGCACCGCTCGATCCCGCACGGGACACCGCGGCCACCGCGGCGCACCACGAGATCTGGCTCGGCGCCGACGCGACCCGCGCCCTGATCACGACGCTGCCCGCCGCCTACCGCACCACCCCGGACGCGGTGCTCCTCACGGCGCTCGCCCAGGCGGTCAAGGCCTGGCGCGGCACGCCGGAGCTGCTCGTCGCACTGGAGAGCCACGGCAGGCCGACACAGGTCGACCTCTCCCAGACGGTGGGCTGGTTCACCGCCGTCCACCCCGTACGGCTCGACGCGGACGACGACGTCCGCGCGGTCGGCGAGCGGCTGCGCGCCCAGGGCGACGGCCTCGGATACGGCATCCTCACCTCGGCCGGTCTCCTCGACCCGGTGGAGCCGGAGGTCGCCTGGAACTACCTCGGTCAGTTCCCCGGCGCCCCGACCGACGAGACGCCGTGGCAGCCGGCGCCGGACGCCGACCCGCTCGGCTCCGGCGGCACGGACGAGATGCCGCTGCCGCACAGCCTGATGGTCAACGCCCTGGTGCGCGACGACGCGCTCGGGATCCGGATCACCTGGCCGTCGGCGCTGTTCACCGCCGCCGAGATCGAGGAGCTCGCCGGGCACCTGCGTGCCGCGGCCGAACGCACCGCCGCCGCACCGGAGATCAGCGCGCTCGGCGGCGACCGCCCGATCGCCGAGGTCCAGCCGCTCACCCCGCTCCAGGAGGTGATGCTGCGGCACTCGCGCACCGAGCGCCCCGACCCGTACACCGTGCAGTCGACGTTCTCGCTCGCCGGGCCGCTCGACGTCGACGCCCTGCGGGGCGCGGGCGGCGACCTGCTGGCCCGTCACCCGAACCTGGGCGCCGTGTTCCCCGCCGACCTGGCGGTGATCCCCAAGGAGCCCCTGCCGGACTTCCGGGTGGCCGAAGGACCCGCCGACGAGGTCCTCGCGGCCGACCTGGCCGAGCCGTTCGACCTCACCGAGGGCCCGCTCGTACGGCTGACCGTGATCCGTCGCGGTGCCGAACTCGCCGACCTGGTGCTGACCACGCACCACGTGCTCTCCGACGGCTGGTCGGCGCCGCGCATCCTCACCGAGCTGTTCACCCTCTACACCGCACGCGTCCAGGGCCGTGAGCCGGACCTGCCCGCACCGGTGCCGTTCGCCGACTACCTGAACTGGCGCGCCGAGCACGAACCCGAACTCGGCGTGTGGGCGGCGGAGTTGGCAGGGCTGCCCGAGGGCGACTACCTGGTGGGCGCCGCCGAGCCCGGCCCCGCCTGGCAGGAGCCCGAGCTCATCGCGTTCGACGCGGCCCTCGTGTCCGAGCTCACCGACCTCGCCGCACGGCGCGGCCTGACGCTCAACACGCTGGTGCAGGGCGCCTGGTCGGTGCTGCTCGCGCGGCGCTCAGGACGCGCGGACGTCTGCTTCGGCGCCATGGTCGCCTGCCGTCCTCCGGAGCTGGAGGGCGTCGAGGAGATCATCGGTCTGCTGGCCAACACCGTTCCCGTACGGGCACGTCTCGAGGGCACGCTCGCCGAGGCGCTCGTGGACCTCCAGGCCCGGCAGCGCACGCTGGTCGAGCACCACCACGTCGCGCTCACCGACCTGGAGCGGCTGACCGGCAGGGCCAGGCTCTTCGACAGCCTGGTGGTCTTCGAGAACTACCCGGTCGACCCGGACCGCCTGCGCGAACCCGCCCCCGGCCTCACGGTCGTCGGCACGCGCTTCCGCGAGTCCACCCACCACCCGGTGACCCTCACGGTCATGCCGGACGGCGACGGCTGGACGGGCGTGCTCGCCCAGCGGGCCGGAGTGGACGTCGACGGGCTCGCCGAGGAACTCCTCGACCTGCTCCGCACCCTGGGCGGCCACCTCGACGACGCCGTGCGCGACCTCCTGGAGCGAGTGTGAGCGAGAAAGTCGCAGCCCCGCCCGCACGGGTGGACGCACCGCTGCTGCGGATCGCGTTCATCCTCGTGCTCGGCACGTTCATGGCCACGGTGGACGCCACGATCGTCAGCGTCGGCATCGACACCCTGTCCGAGGAGTTCGGCGCGTCCGTCGCCGAGATCCAGTGGGTGTCCACCGCCTACCTCCTCGCGGTGGTGGGCGCCGTGCCCGCGTCCGGCTGGCTCGCCGACCGCTTCGGCGGCCGGCGCACCTGGCTCGTCGCCGTGGGCGTGTTCCTGCTGGGCTCGGTGCTGTGCGCGCTGGCCTGGTCGGCCACCAGCCTGATCGTGTTCCGGGTGATCCAGGGCCTCGGCGGCGGGCTGCTTCCCGCCACCGGTCAGGCGCTGCTCGCCCGGATCGCGGGACGCGAGCGCACCGGGCGGGTCATCAGCGTCGTCTCGGTCGTCCCGCTCCTGTCCCCGGTGCTCGGCCCGCTGGTCGGCGGCACCATCCTCGGGGTCGCGCCCTGGCCGTGGCTGTTCCTGGTCAACCTGCCGATCGGCGCGGCCGCGATCCTGCTGGCACGCCGCCATGTGCCGGTGGTGCCGCCGTCGCCGCAGCGGACGGCGTTCGACCTGCGCGGCGCGGCGCTCCTCTCGCCCGGCCTCGCGGTCCTGGTGTACGGCCTGACCGAGGTCGCCCACGGCCGCACCCTCCCTGCCGTGATCGGCATCGCGGCGGGCCTGACGATGCTGGTCGGGTTCGCCGTGCACGGCCTGCGGACCAGCGGCACACCGCTGGTCGACCCGCGCCTCTTCGCCCGGCCGCCCTTCGGAGCCGCCGCCCTCGCGCTGCTCGTCCTGGGCGCGTCGGTGTTCGGCACGATGTTCCTGCTGCCGCTGTACTTCCAGACCGGCCGCGGCCTCTCGGCCTGGGAGGCGGGTCTGCTGCTCGCCCCGCAGGGCATCGGCGCCGCGGCCGGTTCGGTCCTGGTGAACCGCACGATCGACAAGGTCGCGCCACGCACCCTGGTCGTCACCGGCATCGCGCTGATCCTGGTGGGCACGGCCCCGTTCACCCAGCTCGGCCACGACCCGGCGGACGCCGTGATCGCCGCGGCGCTCGTGGTCCGCGGCGTCGGCATGGCCATGATCGGCGCGCCCGTGATGAACATCGTCTACAGCCGCATCGAGCCCGCGCAGATCCCGCGTGCGGCCGGAGCGCTCAACCTCCTCAACACGGTGGGCGGTTCGCTCGGCACCGCGGCGCTCGCCGTGGTCCTGCAGGAGAGGCTGACAGCCCGCGGCGCGGACATCTCCTGGGCGTTCGCCGACACCTTCTGGTGGGTCCTCGGCTTCTGCCTGCTCGCCGCGGCGGGCGCCACGAGGCTGCCCCGCACGCACGCGGGGAAGCCCTGACGGGCGACCCACCCGACCGGTCAGCCGAAGGCCCCCGTGACACGCGACTCGTCACGGGGGCCTTCGGCACGGAAGCGCGAGACCACCACGGCGACGATGCAGAGCGCGATGACCAGCCTCCGCCCGGAAGAAGGCGACGTAATCCAGCAGCGGACAGGGGGAGTCGTCGCTGCGGACCACAGCCGTTCCGTGGGGTGGGGCCGGGCTCAGTCGACCGGCTTGCCGGGCTCGTCGTGCGTGGAGCAGTGGATGCCGCCACCGCCGGAGGCGATGGTGTCGATCCGGACCGGCACGATGTCGCGCTTGGGGAAGTGCTCCTGCAGGATGCCCTCGGCCCGCTTGTCGGCCTTCCTGTCCCCGAACCTGGGCATGAACACCGAGTTGTTGGCGACGTAGAAGTTCGCGTACGTCGACACGAAGTCGTCGCCCTCGCCGGTGATCTCGTACAGGTCGGGCTGCGGCAGATCGACGATCTCGAAGGGCCGCCCCTTCGCGTCGGTCGCCTTGCTGAGCACGGCCTTGGCCTGGTCGGCCGCCCGGGACCAGGAGTCGGCGGGCGTGTCCGGGTGCGCCCTGTCGAGGAGCACCACGCCGGGCCCGGTGAAGCGGACGAGGCTGTCCACGTGCGCGTCGGTGATGTCCTGGCCGCGCACGCCCGCCAGCCAGATCACCTTCTTGATGCCCAGGGTCTGCTTGAGCTCGGCCTCGATCTGCTCCCGGCTCTTCCCGCGGTTGCGGTTGTCGTTGACGATCGAGCTCTCGGTGATGAGGAGCGTGCCCTCGCCGTCGGTCTCGAAGGAGCCGCCCTCGGAGACCAGGGGCGCCTTCCTGCGCGGGATGTCGTACTTCTCCAGGAGGGCGCGGCCCACCTCGGCGTCGTTGGTGTGCTCCTGCTTGTTGCCCCATCCGTTGAAGTTGAAGTCGACGCCCGTGACCTTGCCGTCGTCCTCGACGAAGACGGGCACGGTGTCGCGGGCCCACAGGTCGTCGACGGCCAGCGGGATCACCTCGACGTCGCGCCCGCACGCCTTCCGGGCGGCCTTCACCTGTTCGGGCCGGGCCATCATCACGACGTACTCGTACTCCGCGATGGCACGGGCGATACGGGCGATGTCCTCGCGTACGTAGGGAAGGTCCTCCTCCCACACCGACTCCAGGGCGGGCCACGACATGAAGGTCCGCGCGTGGCTCTCCCACTCGGCACCCATGCGGAGCCCTTCGGTGGCTGCGGCTTCGGCGCCGGGACCGCACGCGGAGCCGCCGAGGACGACGGCGCCGATTCCGGCGAGGCCCCGGAGGGCCGAGCGGCGGGAAGGGAAGAGGGAGGACACGGTGAGCTCCGATCGTGTGAGGTCAAGCTAGCCGTCGCCGTGGTGCGGCGCGCGACGAGCGCCCGCCTCGGCTCTGCCGCTCGTCTGATCTCGACTGTGACACGGACTGAAAATTCAGTCAAAGAAGGTTCGGTCGTCAGTCGTACGAGATCACTGGGCAGGGAACGGGCCGGTAGGGTTCGGACGCATGGCGCCTCGCACCACTCAGATCCTGGAAGCTGCCGCACGGCTCATCGCCCGTCGCGGCGTGCGCGGCCTGCGCGTCGAAGAGCTCGCCGCCGAGGCGGGCGTCTCGACCGGGCTCATTTACTACCACTTCAAGGACCGCACCGGGATCCTGCGTCACACGCTGGAGTTCATCAACGACCGCGCCGAGCGCTACACGACGGACCGCGCGGCCGACGCCGAACCGCTCGCCCCGCGCGAGGAGCTGGAGGAGATGCTCCTCCTGGAGCTGCAGGACGCCCCGGAGGTCAGGGAGAACAGCTCCGCCTGGGGGGAGCTGCGGGCGAGCGCGGTCTTCGACGAAGTGCTGCGGGAGGACCTCGCGAGGGCCACCCTGGTGTGGGTCCAGGAGGTGGCGGCCCTGCTCGGCCGGGTGCGGCCCATGGCCCCCGCGCCCGCCTTGGCCGCGGCGGGGGAGCGGCTCACCGCCCTGCTCGAAGGGCTCAGCATGCGCTGGCTCAGCGGCGGACTGCACATCGACCACGCGCGGGACCTGATGCGCGGCGCCATCGATGCCGAGCTGGCGCTGCTGGGGGAGAAGTAGTCGGCCACGACTGAAAATCCAGTCAGTGGCGTGCCGGTCCATGAAGCTGCGGTTCGGGTGCGGCCTGGCCGAGTTCCCCCTTGTGGGCGCCGGGCGAGGGCGTTACGCAGGGGCCTGTTTCACCGCTCAATAAGGTTAGGCTAACCTCTGCGGCGTGCATGTAGGCGATGAGACCACCGCGGCCACGGGCCCCCAAGGTCATGAACTCTCGGCCACGGGCGTCACCGTGGCGTACGACGGCGTCGACGTCGTCCACGACGCCTCGATGACGCTGCGGCCGGGCGAGGTGACCGTCCTCGTGGGCCCGAACGGCAGCGGCAAGTCCACCCTGCTGCGCACGCTCGCACGGCTGCAGCGCGCCAGGGCCGCCACCCTCGTCATCGACGGAGACACCGACGGCCTCGCCCTCGGCCCCCGCGAGTTCTCGCGCCACGTCGCCCTGCTCACGCAAGGGCGCCCCACCCCCAGCGGCCTGACGGTACGGGACGTCGTCGAGTTCGGGCGCTACCCGCACCGGGGCCGCTGGGGCAAGGCCGACCCCGGCGGCCGGGCCGCCGTCGACCGCGCGCTCGCCATGACGGGCGTCGAGGACCTCGCCGAACGCGGGGCCGAGCACCTCTCCGGCGGACAGCTCCAGCGCGTCTGGCTCGCCGGCTGCCTCGCCCAGGAGACGGGCGTACTGCTGCTCGACGAGCCGACGAACCACCTCGACCTGCGCTACCAGGTCGAACTCCTGGACCTCATGCGGGACCTGGCGGACGACCACGGGATCGCCGTCGGAGCGGTCCTGCACGACCTCGACCAGGCCGCCGCCATCGCCGACCGGATCCTCCTCCTCGACGCGGGACGGATCGTCGCGGACGGCGAACCCGAAGACGTCCTGACGCCGGAGCGGCTCACCGACACGTACGGCATCCGCATCGAAGTCGACTCCGACCCCCTCACCGGCCGCCTGCGCACCCGCGCCATCGGCCGCCACCACTCGCGAAGCGAAAGGCTCAGCACCACCTCATGAGACGCCTCCTGATCACCGCGGCGGCCGCCACCACCGCGGCCCTCGCCCTGACGTCCTGCGGCACCACCGAGCCCGCAGCCGACGACGCGAAGAAGAACGCCGAGTCGATCACCCTCACCGACGGCACCGGCACGAAGGTGAAGCTGAACGGCCCCGCCAAGAAGGTCGTCGGCACCGAGTGGAACGCGGTCGAGAGCCTGATATCCCTGGGCGTCGCCCCGACCGGCGTCGCCGACGTCAAGGGCTACAAGACGTGGGACACCGCCGTCCCGCTGAAGAACGACCCCAAGGACGTCGGCACGCGCGGTGAGCCGAGCATGGACACCATCGCGTCCCTGAAGCCCGACCTGATCGTCGCGACGACCGATCTGCCGGCCGCCGCAGTGAAGCAGATGCGCAAGATCGCCCCGGTCATCAACCTGCGCCCCGCCGACGCCGCGGACCCGATCGGCCAGATGACCGAGAACCTCGACCTCCTGGCCAAGGCCACCGGCACCACCGAGCAGGCCACGAAGCTCAAGAAGGACTTCGAGGCGAAGCTCGCCGAGGGCAAGAAGAAGCTCGCCGACGCCGGACGCGGCGGCGCGAAGGTCGCCTTCGCCGACGGCTACGTCACCGGCAACCAGACCTCGATCCGCCCGTACACCAGCGGTTCGCTGATCGGCGCCGTCAACGAGAAGCTCGGCCTGAAGAACGACTGGAAGGTCAAGGGCGACAAGGCGTACGGCCTCGGCTCCACCGACGTCGAGGGCCTGACCGAGCTCGACAAGGACGTGCAGTTCGCCTACATCGGCAACGACGGCGACAAGGGCAGCAACCCCTTCACCGGCGTCCTGAAGAAGGACAAGGTCTGGACGTCCCTGCCGTTCGTGAAGAAGGGCGACGTGCACCGGCTGCCCGACGGCATCTGGATGTTCGGCGGCCCCGAGTCGATGAACAGTTACGTCGACTCGGTCGTCGAGGCGCTGAAGAAGTAACACCATGGCCGTCACCGCAACCACCCCCGCCACCCGTCCGTCGACAGCCGCCGCTCGTACGGGCGCGGCCGCGGTGACGGCCGCACTGGTTCTCCTCGTCGCGGCCCTCGCGGTCGTGGACATCACACAGGGCACGGCCGCCGTCGGCCCGTCCGAGGTGTGGAAGGCACTCACCGGCAGCGCCGACACCTCCGACGCGTCCGTCGTCATCGCATCGCGGCTGCCGCGGATGACCGCCGGACTGCTCGTCGGCGCCGTGCTCGGCATGGCGGGCGCGGCCCTGCAGGCGGTCAGCCGCAACGTCCTCGCCTCGCCCGACACGCTCGCCGTCAACGCGGGCTCCTACGTGGCACTCGGCATCGCGGCCGCCACCGGAGTCTCGCTGCCGTTCCTCGCCTCCTCCGGCATCGCCTTCGTCGGCGGCCTCGCAGCGGCGGCCGTGGTCCTCGGCCTCTCGGGGCTCGGCGCGGGCACGGTGCGGCTCGTCCTCGCGGGCAGCTCCCTGACCCTCGGCCTCCTCGCCGTCACCGAGGGCCTGCTCCTGCTGTTCCCGCACGAGACGGAGGGCCTCTACAAGTGGAACCAGGGGAGCATCGCGCAGAACGGCTTCGACGGTGTCCTGCAGATGCTGCCGATCGCCGTCGTAGGCCTGGTCGGTCTCGTCCTGATCGCCCGCAGGGTCGACGCGCTGGCCCTCGGTGACGACGCCGCGCACGGCGTCGGTGTGCCCGTCCGCTCCACCCGCGTCGTCGCCGTCGTGCTCGCCGCGCTGCTCTCCACCGCCGCCGTCACCCTCGCCGGGCCGGTCGGCTTCGTCGGCCTGTGCGCGCCCGCCCTCGTCCGCCCGCTCGCCCGCAGGTTCCGTGCCTTCACCCGGTCCCGCGCGCGGCTGCCGTTCGCGGGCCTGACCGGCGCGGCCCTGGTGCTCGGCTCCGACGTGCTGCTGCGCGCCGCCGTGCCCTCGGACACGGCGGTCGCCGTACCGACCGGCGTCGTCACCAGCCTGGTCGGCGCCGTCTTCCTGATCGTCATGGCCGCACGGGCCAAGGACACGGCGGGCGCTGCCCCCGCCGACCGGCTGCGCATCCGCAGCAGGACCGTCTTCGTCGTCACGACCGTCGTCCTGGTGGCCGTCCTGATCGGCTTTGCCGTCGCCGCCGTACTCATCGGCGACAGCAAGCTGCTCCTCGGCGACGTGGTCAACTGGGCGCAGGGCAGGGCCGGTCAGACCGTCTCCTTCGTCCTGGACACCCGGGTGCCGCGCGTCACCGCCGCCCTCCTCGCGGGAGCCGCCCTCGCCCTCGCCGGCACGCTCATCCAGGCCGTGACGCGCAACCCCCTGGCGGAACCGGGCGTGCTGGGCGTGACCAACGCCGCCGCGGTGGGCGCCGTCCTGCTCGTGACGACCGTGCCCACCGCCGGTTCGTGGAGCATCGCGGCGGGGGCTTTCGCGGGCGCCGCGATCGGCTCGGTCATCGTCTTCGGACTCGCGGCGCGGGGCGGATTCCAGCAGAACCGCCTCGTCCTCGTCGGCTTCGGCGTCGCCACCGGTTCCGCGGCGATCATCAGCATGCTGATCATCCTCACCGACCCGTTCAACGCGACCAAGGCGCTCACCTGGCTCGCGGGCTCCACCTACGGGCGGACCCTGCCCGACGTGGTGCCCCTCGCGATCGTGCTCGTCGTGAGCCTGGCCCTCGCGGTCACCCGGCGCACCGAACTCGACCTGGTCTCCCTCGACGAGGACACGCCGAGACTTCTCGGCCTGAACCTGAGCCGCGGCCGCCTCGGCTTCCTCGTCCTCAGTGTCCTGCTGAGCGCCACGGCCGTGGCCGCCGCAGGCACGATCGGCTTCGTCGGCCTCGTCGCACCGCACGCGGCCCGCGCCCTGGTCGGGCGTCAGCACGTGCGGGTGGTGCCGGTCGCCGTGCTCCTCGGCGCGATCCTCGTGTGCACCGCCGACCTGGTGGGCCGCACGGTGATCGCACCGGCCCAGCTGGGCGCCGGGCTCATGACGGCCGTGATCGGTACGCCGTACTTCCTCTACCTTCTCGTGCGCAGCCGCCGATAGGGGACGACGTCGGGACGGCTCACGGCCGGAAGTCGCCCACGCCCGAACGCCGGAGCGGCGGAGCGCACGCCTCACACAGGCCGGAAGCCGGGCGGCGCCCTGCCCGGGATGACCGATGTGGTCGTCCCGACGTTCGACGAGGGCGACCGGGCCGACGAGGTGATCACGGGCGACGGCGACAACAACGCACTCGACCACTCCGACCACCGCACGGTCGGAGCCCGTGTGCACTACTGACACGCCCGCGTGCACTCCTGGCACCCATGAGCCGGGCGCCCGGAGGGCAACGTCCCCTCCGGGCGCCCGACTTGATCAGGTGCCGCTCGCGGGCGTCAGACCCGGTCGGCCGCGATCAGCACGTACTGGAAGGACCTGTCCTTGTAGGAGTTGATGAACGCGTCCTCGATCCCCGTCACCAGTGACGAGGTGGCCCGCAGCTCCCAGTACGGCAGCGTGTCGGGCGTGAGGTCGATGACGGCCTGCGGCACGAGGCGGTTGTCCGCCATGGCGCGCAGGTACTCCCGGCGCGAGTGGATGTTGCACTCGAAGTGCGCGTTGATCTGGGAGACCCACTTCGAGGGCTGCCCGTACCGCGGATTCCAGCAGCCGGTGATGGTCACGTAACGACCGCCGACCGCGAGCACGCGGGAGTGTTCGGCGAAGAGGTCGTTCAGGTCGACGTACATGCTCGACTCGTTGTTCCACGAGGCCGCGGCCTGCCCGGTCTCGAAGGGCGTGGCGAGCATGTTGCAGACGCGGGCGCGCACATGGTCCTGGATACGGAGTTCCTGGGCGCGCCGGTTGGCGAACTCGGCCTGCTTGGCCGAGAGGGTGACGCCTTCGACCGAACATCCGAAGCGCTGGTGCGCCATCACCATCGAGCCGCCGCGCCCGCAGCCCGCGTCCACCAGGGTGTCGTCGCTCCCGATGTCACCGAGGTGCTCCAGGAGCAACTCCGCCTGAGCGGACTCCAGTCGGTGCAACTCCGCGATCAGCTTCTTCTCGCTCTCGCTGTCCTCGGGATGGCCGAGGGCGGCGTGATCGACCTCCCCGATGCCGTAGTGGTGGTGGTAGAGACCGTCGACATCGCCGAGACGCAGGTTCACGGGCCGGGCCTCCCCGTCCCAGTAGCGGGCGATGTCCCCCTGGTAGGGCGTCGCCGGGCCGGGGATCCGCAGGGGAGTACCGGTGGAAGTGGCGCTGAGTTCGGTGTGGGTCACAGAGGAATCCATTCTCTTACCAGAAGTCGGGCAAGCTGTAGCGATAGGTGTTGGTCCGGTGCCAGTAGTGGTTGCCGTCGACCCACGCGGCCACGCCGCGCAGGAAGCGCTGCACGCTCGGGACGGGGCAGGCGGCGGCGAGGGACGCGGCTTCGCTCTCGAAGTCGTGCATGAGGTCGTTGTGGACCTCGACCGACTTCAGATACGCGTCCCGGTCGGAGAGTCCCTCACGTTCGGCGATCACGACGGGCAGGTTCAAGTGCCGCCCGGGAGCGTCGAGTTCCTTCGTGTACGAGTACAGGTCGTTCACGATGGTCGTCGCGTTCCCCGCGAGTGCGATGACCTTCTGCATGGCCGGCTGGGCGTGCAGGTCCATCGGCAGTTCGTAGCCGCCGACGGTGTCGGTGATGGTGGGGCAGGGGCGGAAGTTGTTGAACTGGCGCATCGCCAGGTACTCCCAGACCTCGGGTACGTGGTCCAGCTGGGCCCAGGCGGCTTCGGCGAGGTAGCCGAGGTGCAGCCGTGCCATGTCGTGCCGGAACCGGTCGGCCTGGGAGGGGGTGCCCATCCGGACGAAGTACTCCATGGCGGAGCGGTAGGCGCGCCGGGGCGCGTCCGCGTGGAGGGACTTCGCCCACCCCGGCTCGTACTCCCGCGTCGTGTGCAGGGGGTCGAGGGCGGTATGCGCGAGGAGCAGGCGTTCGCCGAGGCCGACGGGCGAGCCGCCGTGGTCCTCGCAGTAGCAGTCGTCCACGGCGTTCTCGGCCACCATCAGGCGGGTGGCGATCATCAGGTGGTCGATCGTGGGCGCGTCCGGATGGCAGGCGACCATGTAGCGGCCCACGGAGAAGCCGTCGAACTGGTCCTCCCAGTCCTCTGGATACAGGGAGACCTCGTCCAGTGCCCAGGACTTGATCCTGCGGCTGACCTCCTCGACGCGCACCGGGTCGGGGGTGGGGACCGGGTGGTGGTAGAGGCCGGGGATGGGTGTGCCTTCCTCGGCGGCCGCCGACGCCTCCGGGAGCGGCGGGGTCTCCTTGCGCGGAGTCAGGTGCAGCCCCTCCGTGCCCAGGCCGCTGGGGCCGCGCAGGATCCGTGCCAGGTCGGCGTCCGGCACGGGGACGGTCGGTGCGGCCAGGGCGGGCGCCGAGGGCATGGACGGCGGCTCGGGCACGGACGGCCGCTCGGGCACGCCCGTCGGTGAGGGCACGGTGGGTGGTCCGCCGAAGGCGGCCGTGATGTCGCAGGCGCGGGCCGCTGCGTCGGCGAGGACATGTGCCCCGAAGCGGGCAGCGGCCTGAGGCAGGCTCGACTGCGGTGGTGTCGGATCGGGCGCGGGCATCCAGGGCTCCTTGGTGGGGTGGGCGACCGGGGCCACTACCTGGGCCAGCGGGCGATCTGCACGTTCTCCAGGACGCCGACCGCGTCCGGCACGAGGATGGCGGCGGAGTAGTACGTGGTGACGAGATAGGACGTGATGGCCTGTTCGTTGAGCCCCATGAAGCGGACCGAGAGCCCCGGCTCGTACTCGTCCGGCAGGCCGGTCTGGTGCAGACCGATGACGCCCTGGTTGTCCTCGCCCGTACGCATGCACAGGATCGAGCTGGTCTTCTCCTCGGTGATGGGGATCTTGTTGCACGGGAGGATCGGCACCCCGCGCCAGGCGGGCACCTGCTGACCGCCGAGGTCGACGTGGTCCGGGTAGATCCCGCGCGCGTTGAACTCGCGCCCGATCGCCGCGATCGTCTTGGGGTGCGCGAGGAAGAGCTTGGAACCGCGGCGCCGGCAGAGCAGTTCGTCCAGGTCGTCCGGGGTGGGCGGCCCGGAGTGCGGCTGGATGCGCTGCTTGAAGTCGGCGTTGTGGAGCAGGCCGAACTCCCGGTTGTTGACCAGCTCGTGCTCCTGGCGCTCCCGCAACGCCTCGATGGTGAGCCGGAGTTGCTCCTTCGTCTGGTCCATCGGGCCGTTGTAGAGGTCGGAGACCCTCGTGTGGATCCGCAGGATGGTCTGCGCGACCGAGAGTTCGTACTCGCGCGGCTTGAGTTCGTAGTCGACGAACGCGCCGGGCAGCGCGTGCTCGCCGGTGTGGCCGGCCGACATCGCGATCTCCGCCTCGCCGCGATGGTTCTGGCGGCGCTGGGCACGCGACCTGAACTCCTCCAGGTGCTCCCGCAGTCCGGGCGCCATGGAGAGCACGGCCGCGAAGTCGGCGCGCGACAGGGTCAACAGGGTGCCCGAGGTCTCGGCGGTGGCGGTCTGCTCCCACCGGGCGTCCTCGTCCAGCAGGGTGTGCTCGCCGAACTGGTCGCCGTCCGCGAGCACGTCCAGGGCGACCTCGTCGCCGTAACTGCCCACGGTGGTCTGGCTGATGCGACCGTGGGCGATCAGGTGCAGCTGGTCCGCGGGCGCCCCGCGCACGACCAGCGTCTCGCCGACCTCGAAGTCGCGCTGGACGCACCGGTCGGCGATGGCCGTCAGCACGTCCACGTCGTCGAAGCCGCGCAGCACGGCCAGTTCGCCGAGTTCGCGGGGGATGACCCGGACCGTGGCGCCGTCCTGGACGAACTCCACGGTCCCGTCGCCGACGGTGTAGTTCAGGCGGCGGTTCACCCGGTAGGCGCCACCCTTGGTCTCCACCCAGGGAAGCATCCTCAGCAGCCAGCGGGAGGTGATCTCCTGCATCTGCGGTGCGGACTTCGTCGTGGTGGCGAGGTTGCGGGCGGCCGCCGTGCCCAGGCTGGATTGCCGGGGCGGCTCGAGGCGTGTCTCCGGGCTCGAGTCAACAGTCATCGGGCGAGCTCTCCTTGGTAAAAGCAATACTCACGTATGCGGACGTCAATGGACGTAGCCAGGCAACAGTGGAGAAAGGTGGTATGTGACGGGGAATCCGTCGAGATCCAGCGGAACAGTAGTGGCCGTTTCGCCCGCCGGGCCAAGGAAAGCCGTGGACATTAACTCGATACGATGATCGCGCCCGCGCGATGTTTGCCCGGGTACCGGCAGGATTCAGCCGTGATTGGCGGCGCCTTCCGGCACTCCCGCCGGGTCGTCCACGGTGCGCGACCGATGGCCCCGGGGCCCGCCGAATCCCCGTACACCAGGGCCGTCACGGGCGATCGAGCCGACGGGCCGGGTCCCGCCCGCTGCCGCATCCCTCCACATGCGTCACTGCGGACCTCGAGGCGCGACGTCAGAAACGCGACGGAACTCGGCCGGGGCACGGCACGCCTTGCTCCATACTCCGTGGACCACCGGTGCGGGCAGGCGCCGGGCGAGGTGGCGGACCCGCGTCGCGGGGGAGCCGAGCCGAGAGGAACAGGACCGCTCATGGCCAAGAACCAGGACAACTCGCCGCCCGGCACCCGGTGGGGGCGTGCGGTCGTCGTCGGCGGCGGTTACGCCGGGCTCGTGACCGCGAGAGTCCTGGCCGATCACTTCGCCGAGGTGCTCGTCCTGGAGCGCGACCCGGTGGCCTCGGACACGGGGGTGCATCCCCACGTCCCGCAGGGCTACCACGCGCACGCCATGCTCGCCCGGGGCGGCGAAGCGCTGGAGGTGCTGTTCCCCGGGCTGCGGGCGGAGCTCGCCGAACTGGGCGCGCCCGTCTTCGACTACGGCGAGCGGATCAGCTTCCTGCTGCCGACCGGCTTCGCGCCGACCGCGAAGGTCGGTGTGTCCATCCAGACCTTCACCCGCGACGAGCTCGAACGGCGCCTGCGACACAGGGTGTTGGACCTGCCGACCGTACGAATCCTTTCGGCGACCCGCTGCGAGACGGTCACGTCCGACACCCCCGGCCGCCTGGACCGGGTGCGCTACCGCACCGACGGCGCCGACGAATCGGTCGACGTCACCGCCGACCTGGTCGTCGACGCATCGGGCCGTGCCACGTCCGTCGACCGCTGGCTGGCCGACGCGCGGCTGCCGGTGTCCGCCAAGAACACCATCAAGGCGAAGATCACCTACACCTCCGCGTGCTACGAGCGCCCGCCGGGGGACACCCAGGACTTCGACGTCGCCTACCAGATGGCCTTCGCGCCCGGTGTACCGCGCGGCGGGGTGATCCTCGCCGTGGAGCACCACCGCTGGATGTGCTCGCTGCTCGGCGTCGACGAGCACGTGCCGCCCACCGACGACGAGGGCTACCTCGACTTTGCCCACAGCCTCGGCAACCCCCGGCTCGCCGAACAGATCAAGCGCGGCACCCGGCAGGGAGAGATCCACCGCTACACCAACCCCGGCAACGAATGGCGCCTGCACCACAAGAACGCCCGCTGGCCGGAGCGCCTGATCGCGGTCGGCGACTCGCTGTGCGTGTTCAACCCGGCGTACGGACAAGGCCTCACGGTCGCCGCCCTCGAAGCGGAGCTGCTCGGCCGCCTGCTGCGCGACCGCCGGGCCGACGCGGCAGGACTCGACGGCCTCAGCCGTGCCTACCAGCGCGCAGCGGCCCGTGTCATCCAGGTCCCCTGGACGATGGCCACCAGCTCGGACCTGATGTGGGCCCCCGCCGGCCAACCGCTGTCGGCCCGCTTCGCCCACTGGTACAACCAGCATGTCTTCGCGCTGGCCGTGCGCCGCCCGGACGTATGGGCCCGCTTCGTCAGGGTCCTGAACATGTCGGCCCCACCGTCCCTGCTGTTCCGCCCGGCGGTCCTCGGCAAGGTGGTGCGCCGCGCGCTCACGCGGCGACGGAACTGAACCGGAGGCAGGGGCCAACCATCCGGGCGGTTGGGCCTGCCGGGGCGAGACGATGTCCTCCCGGTTCCCGACGATTCGCCAGGTTCGCGGCCGCGCGGCGACGGCTCACAGGCTGCGGACCAGTGCCGCGAAGGCCGATTCGTCGCGGAACTTGCCGTCGGCCCAGGTGTCCACCACCTTCTTGAGCGCCGCCTTCTGCCGTCCGTTCGGCTCGGACGGCAGTGCCGCGGGGACATCGGGTTCCTTCGGGAGCAGTCCCGCTTCCTTGAGGTGGCCGATGAGTTCGGTGAAGTGCCGGCCGCCGTGGGCCCGTACCGCGTACAGCGCCTCGTCGAGTTCCCGCTCCTCCTTCTGGACGATCGTTTCGGGCGCGTGAATGGCCACGTCGAAGAGGTCGCTGGGGTCGTCGGCGATGCCTTCGATACGGCTGACGAGTTCCTTCTGCACCTTGTCCGCGAAGGCGATCAACGGCTTGATGGTCGTATTGCGGCCGAAGACGCGTTCCCGGTCGGGGGTCAGCTTGTCCACGCGCTGCGCGTATTCGGCGAGGGCCGGGGCATAGAGGTTCGCGTCCACGTCGAAGTCCTCGGGAATGTAACGGACATGCTGCTTCGGCGGGCCCTTGTATCCCTTGGCGAGGCTTCCGATGTACTCCAGCTTGCCCACCGGTGCCTTGTTCCGGATGTGGGAATTCCTCTGGATCCAGGCGTCGAGCTGCTTCTCGTACTCGGGCCAGATGCTCCCGATCACGATGTTCACCTGCGTGATGCGTTCGTGCCAGGTCTTGCGCCAGTCGTCCTCGGTGACCGCGTCGTGGATCTCACGGGTTCCCGAGCCGGGGCGGGCATAGGCCTGACTCAACTGGCCCAGTTGGGCGCGGAGTTCGTCGGCCCGCTCCTCCACGAACAGCTCGAACTCGACCTTCTCCGCCTCCATGGCGTACAGGTCGTTGTTGAGGTCGCGGAACGCGGCCTTGTACTGCTTGGTCCGCGCCTTGATCTCCTTGGTGAAGCGGTGCCGCATTTCCAGGTCGTACTTCTTCGCCGCGGCGTCGTACGTGTCGGGGCTCTCCTTGCGCAGATGCGTGCACCAGCTCTCCAACTGGTTGAAGGCGTGCCGGAACCGGTCCACGATGGGGGCGTCCTCGACGCGCGCGCCCGCCATGTGGACGCCGACTTCCTCTCCCGTGGCATCGGGGTCCACCGCGGCATTGCGATGGGTGTTACCGAACTCCTCGAATTCCGAACTGCCGACCGCCGCGCCGTCCGTCTCGACATTGCGCAGCTCCGCGCCGAGTGCACGATCCTTGCGCTTCTCCTTGCGCTCTTTCCGCTTCGTTCCGTTGCCGGCCCTTTGTACGGGTGCGGAGTCCTGGGCGGTGCCTTCCGGCGAGGGACGTCCACCCGCGTGCGCGGCGGAACGGCGCACCGTCGAGGGTGCCTCGCTCATGACCCGCTTCGCTGTCGCCTCCGCCTCCCGTTCGAACCGGTCGGAGGGGTCGGACACCTTGAGGCCGGAGCCGTCTTCGGTGCCGGCGACGGGGCCCTGGCGCTGCTGGATGACGTGGGTCAGCTCATGCGCGAGCGTATGGCCGTCGCCTCCGCCCTCGCCGATGACGACGTGGCTGCCCGAGGTGTAGGCCCGTGCGCCGACCTCGGCGGCGGAGGCCTTCGCGGCGCCGTCGTCGTGGATGCGTACGTCGGAGAAGTCCGCGCCGAGCCGGGTCTCCATGTCGGTGCGGGTGGCGTCGTCGAGGGGGCGTCCCGGCGCGCGGAGGACGTCGTGGACGGCGGAGCGCTGGACCGGGGCCGCGGTGCGCTCGGGCTGCCGGTGGCCGCAGTCGGGGCCGTGCCGGTGTCGGTCCTCGGACCGGTCCTGATCCGTGCCCTCGGCCCAGGCGTGGCCGGACTGGCGGAGCAGTTGGACGACGGCGGTGTTGCCGACCGTGTCCTGCAGGCCCGGCAGGCCGTGCAAGGGCTGGGGCGGGGCCGGCTTGCGGGCGGGGGCGCGGTCGCCGTCGGCCCTGGTGGCTGCGACGTTCTCGTGATCGTGCAAGGGAGCTCCTTGTGACGCGGTTCGTCGGCTCCTTCTGCATACGCCGCGGGGTGCGGTCGATACCAGGTACGGGCGGGCACCATCGACTGACCGGAGGGGCAGGGCCGCCTCTTGACCTGCGTGGCCGCAGCCACTAACTTCCGGTAATCGCCGACCCACGACTGCCGAAAGGAGGCGACCAGCGGATGTACACCAGCTCTGACCTCGGTCGCCTCGCCCAGTGCACGGTCTGGGTTCCGGGTCGTATCGCGCACGGCTGCTGAGCACGCCGTTCTGACGTGCCCCTCCGCGGCACGTTCCGGGTTTCCCGTCACCACCTTCCGGTACGCCGCTGTTGCGTGCCGTATCGCGGGGCCCGCCCCTCTCGCGCGGCGTGCCCGAGCACAGAAAGTTTCTCGACATTGGCGAACATGCCTGACATTGGCGAACACGATGAACCGACCGATCGCGTACCGGACCGAGGGCCTGTCATGACAGCGGCGCGGATCACGGTCAACGGGAAAGAGACACCGCTCGCACCGGCCGCTCCCCACACCACGGTGCTGGACTTCCTGCGCGAGCGTGGCCTCACCGGCACCAAGGAAGGCTGCGCCGAGGGGGAGTGCGGGGCCTGCTCGGTGCTGGTGGCCCGGCCCGGGGTGAACAAGCCCACCGACTGGGTGGCGGTCAACGCCTGCCTGGTCCCGGCCGCGGCGCTGGACGGGCAGGAGGTCATCACCTCCGAAGGCCTCGGCACCGCGGGCGAACCCGGCACGTCGCCCTCCCTGCACCCGGTGCAGGAGGAGATGGCGGTCCGCGGCGGCTCCCAATGCGGTTACTGCACACCGGGGTTCATCTGCAGCATGGCCGCCGAGTACTACCGGCCGGACCGCTGTGCCCGTGCGGATGCGGATGCGCACGGCGGCGCGGACCCTGCCGACGAGGCCCACGGCGCGGACCCTGCTGGTGCGGCCCACGGCACCGACGCCGAACACGGTCCGAACG
Organism: Streptomyces sp. NPDC041068; assembly: GCF_040647455.1. NCBI lineage: Bacteria > Bacillati > Actinomycetota > Actinomycetes > Kitasatosporales > Streptomycetaceae > Streptomyces > Streptomyces sp. NPDC041068. The sequence continues at coordinate 301,234 of NZ_JBEZCG010000013.1, read as the reverse complement.
GCTTCGATCTGCACGCGCTGAGCGGCAACCTGTGCCGCTGCACCGGCTACCGTCCGATCCGCGACGCCGCGTTCGCCGTCGGGGAGCCCACCGACGAGGACCCCCTCGCCCGGCGCCGCGAGCAGTCCCCGCCCGCGCCGGTCGCCACCGAATACACCCAGGACGACAGCGCCTTCCTGCGGAAGGACACCCTGGCCGAGACGCTGCGGCTGCTGCGCGAGCGGCCCGACGCGGTCGTCGTCGCCGGTTCCACCGACTGGGGTGTGGAGGTGAACATCCGCTCCCGGAGGGCGAGTTGTGTCGTCGCCGTCGACCGGCTTGCCGAACTCCGTGAACTGCGCGTCGAGTCCGACCACATCGAGATCGGCGCGGCGCTGACGCTCACCGAGATCGAACGCCGTCTCGACGGTGGCGTCCCGCTCCTCGCAGAGCTGTTCCCGCAGTTCGCCTCACGGCTCATCCGCAACGGCGCGACCCTCGGCGGCAACCTCGGCACCGGCTCGCCCATCGGCGACAGCCCTCCGGCGCTGCTCGCCCTGGAGGCCTCGGTGGTGCTCGCCGACGCCGACGGCGAGCGCGTGATCCCGCTGGCGGAGTACTTCACCGGCTACCGGCAGAGCGTGCGTCGCCCCGGCGAACTGATCCGTGCGGTCCGCATTCCGCGGCCGCTGTCGCGGGTCACCGCCTTCCACAAGATCGCCAAGCGGCGCTTCGACGACATCTCCAGCGTGGCGGTCGCCTTCGCGCTCGATGTCGAGGACGGGGTCGTACGCAAGGCACGCATAGGCCTGGGCGGCGTGGCCGCGACGCCGATCCGCGCCCTGGCCACCGAGGCGGCCCTGGAGGGCAAGCCGTGGTCGGCGGAGAATGCGGAGGCCGCGGCCCGGGTACTGCGGGGCGAGGGCACGCCGATGGACGACCATCGCGCCAGCGCCCTCTACCGTTCCGCGATGCTCGGCCAGAGCCTGAGGAAGCTGTACGCGCAGACCACCGAGGCGGTGTCGTCATGAGTCAACTGTCCCAGCGCCCCGAGAAGCCCGTCGTCGGCGTCTCGATGCCGCACGAGAGCGCCGCCCTCCACGTCACCGGCACCGCGCTCTACACCGACGACCTGGTCGCCCGCACCAAGGACGTGCTGCACGCCTACCCGGTGCAGGTCATGAAGGCCCACGGTCGGATCACCGCGCTGCGCACCGGGGCCGCGCTGGAGGTGCCCGGTGTGGTCCGCGTCCTCACCGGTGCCGACGTGCCCGGCGTCAACGACGCCGGGATGAAGCACGACGAGCCGCTCTTCCCCGACACGGTCATGTTCTACGGCCACGCGGTCGCGTGGGTGCTCGGCGAGACGCTGGAGGCGGCCAGGCTCGGTGCGGCGGCCGTCGAGGTGGATGTCGACGAACTGCCCTCCGTGGTCACGCTGCAGGACGCGATGGCGGCCGACAGCTTCCACGGCGCCCGGCCGCAGATGGTGACCGGTGACGTGGACGCCGGCCTCGCCGACTCCGCGCACGTGTTCACGGGGGAGATCCAGTTCTCCGACCAGGAGCACTTCTACCTGGAGACGCACGCGGCCCTCGCCCAAGTCGACGAGGGCGGGCAGGTGTTCGTCCAGAGCAGCACCCAGCACCCGTCGGAGACCCAGGAGATCGTCGCCCACGTACTCGGACTGCACAGCCACGAGGTGACCGTGCAGTGTCTGCGGATGGGCGGCGGATTCGGCGGCAAGGAGATGCAGCCGCACGGCTTCGCCGCCGTCGCCGCGCTCGGCGCCAAGCTGACGGGACGGCCGGTCCGGCTGCGGCTCAACCGCACCCAGGACCTCACCATGTCCGGCAAGCGGCACGGCTTCCACGCCCAGTGGCGGATCGGCTTCGACGCCGACGGCCGCATCCGGGCCCTGGACGCCACGCTGACCGCGGACGGCGGCTGGAGCCTGGACCTGTCCGAGCCGGTGGTGGCCCGCGCCCTGTGCCACATCGACAACACCTACTGGATCCCCAACGCCCGCATCACGGGCCGTATCGCCAAGACCAACAAGGTCTCCAACACGGCCTTCCGCGGCTTCGGCGGCCCGCAGGGCATGCTGGTGATCGAGGACATCATGGGCCGGTGCGCGCCACGACTCGGCCTGGATCCCATGGAGTTGCGGGAACGCAACTTCTACCGGCCGGGCCAGTCGACGCCGTACGGACAGCAGGTCACCCAGCCCGAGCGGATCGCCGCCGTCTGGGAGAAGGTCCAGGAGAACGCGGGCATCGCCGACCGCAGGCGTGAGATCGCCGCCTTCAACGCCGCGCATCCGCACACCAAGCGGGCGCTGGCGGTCACCGCCCTCAAGTTCGGCATCTCGTTCAACCTCACCGCCTTCAACCAGGGCGGCGCGCTGGTCCTGATCTACAAGGACGGCTCGGTCCTGATCAACCACGGCGGCACCGAGATGGGCCAGGGCCTGCACACCAAGATGCTGCAGGTGGCCGCGACCACGCTGGGCATCCCGCTGCACAAGGTGCGCCTCGCCCCGACGCGGACCGACAAGGTGCCCAACACCTCAGCCACCGCCGCCAGTGCCGGGGCGGATCTCAACGGAGCTGCGGTGAAGAACGCCTGCGAGCAGCTGCGCGAGCGCCTGCTTCAGGTGGCCGCGACCCAACTGGGGTCGAGCGCATCGGACGTACGCATCGTCGAGGGCGTCGCGCGCGCCCTGGGCAGCGACGCCGAGCTGGCCTGGGACGACCTGGTGCGCACCGCGTACTTCCAGCGGGTCCAGCTGTCGGCGGCCGGTTTCTACCGGACCGAGGGGCTGCACTGGGACGCGAAGACGTTCCGGGGCTCGCCGTTCAAGTACTTCGCCCACGGCGCTGCCGCGGCGGAGGTGGAGGTGGACGGCTTCACCGGCGTGTACCGCATCCGGCGGGTGGACATCGTGCACGACGTCGGCGACAGCCTGTCCCCGCTGATCGACATCGGTCAGGTCGAGGGCGGCTTCGTGCAGGGCGCGGGCTGGCTGACCCTGGAGGACCTGCGCTGGGACGCGGGTGACGGTCCGCACCGCGGCCGCCTCCTCACCCAGGCCGCGAGTACGTACAAGCTGCCGAGCTTCTCGGAGATGCCCGCGGAGTTCAACGTCACGCTCCTGGAGAACGCCTCCGAGGAGGGTGCGGTGTACGGCTCCAAGGCGGTGGGCGAGCCGCCGCTGATGCTGGCGTTCTCGGTACGGGAGGCGTTGCGGCAGGCCGCGGCCGAGTTCGGGCCGAGCGGGGCGGTCGTCGAACTGGTCTCGCCCGCGACGCCGGAGGCGGTGTACTGGGCGATCGAGGCGGCGCGCGAGGGCGATGCCGCGGAGAACGGCCGGGCCCGTGAGCGGGGTCGCGAGGGGTCTGCCGTCCGGAGCGACGCCGTCCGGACCGACGCCGTCCGGACCGACGCCGTCCGGACCGACGCCGTCCGAACCGACGTCGACCGAACCGACGTCGACCGGCCTGGCGTCGACCAGACCGACGCCGAAGCGCTGAGCGGTGCCTGACATGACATGGGTCGCCGCGGTCGCGCGGTTGCGGGCGCGCCGGGAGTCCGGCGTCCTGGTGACCGTCGCGACCGTGCGCGGCCATGCCCCGCGCGAGGCCGGCGCGAAGCTCGTCGTGGGGCGGAGCGAGACTTGGGGCTCGATCGGTGGCGGCAACGTGGAGGCCGTCGCGATCGACCGGGCGCGGGAGATGATCGCCGCGGCCAAGCCGGAACCGGAGCTGATCGACTTCGCCCTGAACGACAAGGTGACCAACCAGCACGGCGTTCAGTGCTGCGGCGGCACGGTCTCGGTACTGCTCGAACCGCTGCGGGTGGTGGGGTCGGTGGCGATCTTCGGCGTCGGGCACGTCGGCCTGGAACTGGCGCGTATCCTGGCCCGCCAGGACCTCGACCTCCATCTGATCGACTCCCGCGCGGACATGCTGACCGATGAGCGGCTCGACGTGCTGGCGACGGACGCGGTGGCGCAGGTGCACGTGCATCACACGCCGCTGCTGCCCGAGGAGGTCCTGGAGGAACTCCCGCGCGGAACCCACGCCTTGATCATGACCCACGACCACGCCGAGGACGCGGCCCTGTGCGACGCGGCCCTGCGCACCAGCCACCTCGGCTCCATCGGCCTGATCGGCTCGGCGGCCAAGTGGTCACGCTTCCGCAAACGCCTGTCCACCGAGGGCGGCCACGACGAGGCGACCGTCGCCCGCATCAAGACCCCGATCGGCCTGCCGGACATCACGGGCAAGGAGCCCGCGACGATCGCGGTGAGTGTGGCGGCGGATCTGCTGCGCATCTTGGAGGGCGAGGCGGCCTGACGAGGCGAGGCGGTCTGACGAGGTGAAGTGGTCTGACGAGGTGAGGTGGCGCCTCTCGGCGCGAGAACCGTGGACTGTGCACGTGGGCGGTGACCTTGCTGTCGGCGACGGAGCCGGGGCCATCGCGTTCCCCGCATGATCAGCACGAACAGCGTCACCACGCCCGCCCCGGTCAGGGCGGCCGTCCCCAGCCCCGGATACTTCAGTGCCGCAACGGTGCACAGCCCCCACAGCATGAGCAGTACCAGAGCGCGCAGCGTGATGTCCTCGTTCACCCGAGTCCTCCAGCTCGATGAGGTCGTTCCCTGGCGTGGCTCGGACGGTGAAGGGACGCTGCTCTGTCGGCCCGGTGGTTCCTTGCGTTCCTTGCGTTCCTTGCTGTTCGCCCGCGCTTCACGGGCTCGTCATGGCATTCTCGTGCACGCCGGATCCGTTCCGGCGCCGGTGGCGATCGTCGTGCTCGGCTGTGGGTCCGGAGGTATCCGTGCGGTTGAGCGTGCTGGACGTCGGGTCGAAGACGGCGCGTCTGGTCGTGGCCGATGCCCAAGGCGGGGTGCCGTTGCCGGTGCACACGGCCAAATGGAAGCTGGGGCTCTCCGAGCATGTGCGGCCGTGCGGGCGACTCACCTCCGAATCCATGGACCTGCTGGCCGAGGCAGTCGCGCAAGCGGGGGATGAGGCGCGGCGCCAGGGCGCGGAGGAGCCGCTCGCCTTCGCCACGGCGGTGATCAGGGACGCGGTGAACCGCGATGAGGTCCTGCGCAGGGTCCACGAGGCCACCGGTGTGCGGCTGCGTGTCATGTCCGGCGAGGTCGAGGCGGAGCTGACGTTCCTCGGGGCCCGGCGGTGGATCGGCTGGCAGGCAGGCCCCCTCGCGCTCCTGGACATCGGGGGCGGTTCGCTAGAGGTGGCCTTCGGGCGCGGCCGGCTCCCGGACTTCGTCAAGTCCCTGCCCCTGGGCGCCAACCGGCTCACCCGGGAGTACCTCAGCGGGCATGCCGACCCGCCGACCGGCGACCAGGTCAAGGCGATGCGCCGGGCGGTGCGGCACCGCCTGCGGGACGTGGCCGCCCGTATCCGCTGGGAAGGGCCGCGGACGGCGGTGGCGACCTCACGTACCTTCCAGCAGTTGGCGCGGCTGTGCGGGGCGGAACCCGGACGCCACGGGCCGTTCGTGACCAGGACGCTGCGCCGCTCCGACCTCCGGGAGGCCGAGGGCCGGCTGTCCGAACTGCCTGAGGCCGAGCGGGCCAGGCTTCCGGGCATCTCCGCGCCGCGCGCCGCGCAGAGCCTGGCGGGAGCGGTGGTCGGGCGCACCGCGATGAAGTTGATGGACCTGGACGTCGTCACAATCTGCCCGTGGGCGATCCGTGAGGGCATTCTGCTGCGCCGCATCGAGGACGGCGCGGATTGGTGGACGGCGATGGACCGGGCGGAGCCCTCGTACGACGCGGAGCCCTCGTACGACGCGGAGTCCCCGTACGACGCGCAGCCCCCGTACAACTCCGTGTCGTTGCGGGTGGCCGGTCGCGCGGAATCCACGACTTCTGGCGGGGACGCGGGACAGGGCTCGCGATCACCGAGACGGTCGGGCACCGGAGAGACCGGCGGCACTGATGGCTCCAGCGGCACCGGCGCCGCCGCGGTCATGGGCGGAGGGGCTTTCACACAGACCTGACCCTCACCCGGGGCGGAGTGACGCGACCTGCGGGCAGGGAGGGGCGCTTCGGCTCCCGTACTCGTACCCGTATCCGTCCCCGTGGCTGCCTTCGCCTCCGCTGCGTGAGAGGGAACCGCTGGCCTGGTCCAGGACTCCCCGGTGATACTCCCGTGCATGGCCTCGACCCAGCAGCTCGCGCGCGTGTCCCCGCGGTACCTCGAACAGTGCCGTGCGGCGGTCCCGCGCCGCTGCCAGTGAGCGGGAGATGGCGATGGTGGCCTGGGCCGACTGAGCAACCGGCCAGGGCAGGTACAGTCCGCGCGAGGAGTCCACGCTCGGCGGCCTGCCACAGCGTCCCGCTCCTGTCCCCCAACCGGCAGTTGGTCGGGGTGATGTCCACGCACCACTGTGAACCGCTCGAAGCCCTCACCGCGGCACAGGCCGGAGCCCTGGACGAAACGGCCCAACTCCTGGGCGCCTGGCTGTTCTGGCACAGCCGCGTACACGTCCTCGACGCCCTCGAACACCTCCACCGCCGCGCCACCGCCGAAGGATCGGTCCGCCGCATCCACCGCCCACCCCGCCCCGGTATCAGCTGAAGGCGCAGAAGGAGCTGGAGGATGTGAAGGGTCTTGACACGTCTGGAGAGCTCTCTAAATTTGGAGTGCTCTCCAGATTTCGCTCTCCAGATTTCGGTGAAGGGGCGTGCGTATGCGGGTGGTCCAAGGAGGGCTACGTGAGCACCGCAAGGCCGAGCGGCGGGTCCGGATCCTCGAGGCGACGCGTGAACTCCTGCGGGAGAGCCCGGAGTCGGTGATCAGTACGGAGCGGATAGCGGAGAGGGCGCAGGTCTCCCCGGCCACCGTGTACAACCTGATCGGGCCGCGGGAGAAGATCTGGGAGGCCCTCGCCGCCGGGTTCATGGATGAACTCGACGGCCGCTTGGCGGGGTTGGGGGACGTCGAGCCGCGCGAGGTCGTCAGGTCCACCGTCCAGCTGTTCGTGGACGACCCGGTCGTGTCGCGGCGCATGGTGCGCGAGTGGGAGCAGAGCGGCCTCGTCCTCGACCGCAGTCCCCTCACCCAGCTCCGCCAGGCGTTGGCTGAGGCACGGTCAGAGGGCCTGCTGCGCGCAGACATCGACACCGACGCGCTGGCCTCCGCCATCGGCACCTCGTGCGTGGGCGCCCTGCATCAGTGGGTCGCCGCCCTCATCGACGACGAACGGTTCTACCGGCGAGCTCTGTTCGCGCTGGACGTCGCGCTCGCCGCGGCGGCCGCGGACCCCCGCCGTGATCAGCTCCTCGCCCCGCTGCGCACCCGGGGCACGGCATGACGGCCGGTGCGCCGCCACGCTCCCAGGTCTTCGCGGGCCACGACGGGATGCCCCTCACGGCGGATGTGTGGGGAGAGCCCTCCGCGCCGCCCCTCGTCCTGCTGCACGGCGGCGGCCAGACACGGCACGCCTGGGACCGGACCGGCCCTCGGCTGGCCAGGCTCGGGTGGCGGGTCATCGCCCCGGACCTGCGCGGGCACGGAACGAGCGCGTGGTCGGCCGACGGCGCCTACGACCTCGACCTGTTCGCCGGGGACACCCGCGCGCTCGTCGCCGTGCTCGGCGACCGGCCGGTGGTCGTCGGAGCCTCGCTCGGAGGTCTGAGTTCACTGCTGGCCGCCGGAGAGGCGCCCCGGGCGGCGATCCGCGCGCTGGTGCTCGTCGACGTCGCCCACCGGCCGGACCCTCAAGGGGCCCGCAGGATCGTCGAGTTCATGCGTGGCCGGCCGGATGGGTTCTCCAGCGTGGGGGAAGCCGCCGCGGCGGTGGCGGCCCATCTGCCCCACCGTCCACGCCGGGACGACCCCGAGAGGCTGCGGAACAACCTGCGACGCCGCGGCGACCGCTGGGTCTGGCACTGGGACCCGCGGCTCCTGGACAGCTTCGAGGGCCGGACGGACCCGCCCGGCATGGCGGAGCGCCTCCTCGACGCCGCGCGCCGCACCGACGTACCGATCCTGCTCGTCCGCGGTGGGATCAGCGACGTCGTGCGCGAGGACATCGCGGAGGAGTTCCGCGACAAGGTCCCCAACGCGCGACGCGTCGATGTCGCCGACGCGGGGCACATGGTGGCGGGCGACCGGAACGAGCACTTCATCGATGCGATCGTCCCGTTCCTGGAGGAGACGCGGGCCGGCCGCTGACCGGGCCGGGCGCACGGCGCCGCCGCTATCCACTCCAGGGAGTGCTGGACACCGGTGAAGTTGCTCTGCGCGGGACAGGCGAGCAGCCCGCGCCGGTGGGCCCCGCCGCGCCCCCGCAGGGTGCCGGACCGCCGTGTGCGCGCCGACAGGGCGGCCGTCAGGCTGTGTTCGTCCATCAGAAGTTCCGGCGCGCCCACGGGTACGTACGTACGCGGAGACGGTGCCCCGCAACCCCGTCCGCACCCGAGCGGACGGGGTTGCGGGGCGCGCGGGTTCAGGAGGTCTGGGCCTTGTCGTACAGGGCCTTGGCCTCATTGCCGAAGTACGGGCCGAACATCCGGTTGGGCAGGAAGACGTAGCCGAAGCTGTTCACCGACGCCTGCAGGCCGGTGCCCGCGGACTCGTTGAACGAGGTGAACCAGGGGCCGCCGCTGGAGCCGCCGGTCATGTTGCAGCCGAGGCCGTGGTCCTTGGTCATGCCCAAGGGGTCCCTGCCCGCGGTGCCGCTGCAGTAGATCAGTTTCTTCCCGTCGTACGGGGACGCGGCGGGGTAGCCGAAGGCGTACATCGCCCTGCCGTAGGCGCCGTTGAACTCCAGCCCCTGCGCGCCGACCGTCTCCGCGAGCTTCTTGCCGTTCAGCGGAGCCACGACGGCCGCTCCGACGTCGTAGCTGATGTCCTCCCGCGCCGCCCACTGGTCGGTGGCGAGGGTCTTGGTGGCGGACCACTGGCCGTAGGGCGCCTGGCCGTCGTTGTAGGCGGGGACGAAGACCCAGTTGGTGTGCCAGGCGCCCTTGTACTTGACGCAGTGCCCGGCGGTCAGGACGGTCGAGCCGTTCTGGCTGGTGACCGAGGAGCCGGAACAGGATGCCGTACGCCCGTCCATGGTGAAGAACACCCGCCCCGTGGTCTTCGCCACGGCGCCGTTGCCCGTCCAGGGGCCGCCCGGCTGGGGGATGGCGGTCGGGGAGACGACGCTTCGTTCCGCTCCGGGAGTGGGTGCGTCGAGTGCCTTCAGGGCCTTCGCCCCGGAGCGGGAGAGGTCCAGGTCGAGCGGTGTGGCGTCGCGCATCCGCTCCGCGGTCCAGAATCCCTTGGGCGCTTCGCGCTGCTGGAACGACGTGCTGGGGGCGGGAGCCGGAGCGGCGCCCGCGGTGGCGGCCGTGAGGGATGCGGTCAACAGGCTGCCGATGGCCAACAGGATTGCTGTGGCGGTGCGTTGGTGTCTCACGCGTGTCTCCTTCTGCCGCAGTGGGGACTGGCCGGGCCAGGCTGTGCGGTGCGGATCGACGTGCGAGGGGAAGCGTGCACGCATTGTCAGGGGCCGGTCAATACGCTTATCCGCCGCCTCTGCCGGAGCAGGTGCGGCGGCGGCCCGATCGGGCCGCCGCGGACCACGTTGACGTGCCCGTGCTCATGAGGCCGTCTTCGCCGTGCGCCCCTCGACCCAGGCGTGGAGCGCCGACGCGGTCGTCTCCGCGTGCTCCCGCATCATCGTCAGGTGGTCGCCGGGCACGTCCACGACGTCGTGCCTGGTCGGCCAGGACGTCCGCCAGTCGTCCCGGGAGGCCGCCATGGCGGGTGTGGGGCGCGACGCGCGGATCAGGAGCGTGGGTGTGGCGATCGGCTCGGGGGACCAGTCGAGGAAGAGCCGGTTGTAGGCGCCCGTCGCGGCCAGGGTGCCGTCGTCGGGGCCGGTCAGGTCGCTCCCGTCGGTGTTGCTCCGGCCCGTGTTGCTCCGGCCCGTGTTGCTCCGGCCCGTGTCGCTCCCTCCGGTGTCGCGCGGAGGTGGGGCGCCCAGGGAGAGGAGCCAGTCCTTGCCGCTGTTGTCCGCGGTGATGTGGTACGTGTCCAGCAGCACCAGACCGGTCGGTGCCCGGCCCGTGCTCTCCAGCCGATGGGCCACCAAGTGGGCCACATTGCCGCCCGCCGAGCGTCCCACGATCACGAAGGGGCCGTCCCCGACGTGCCGCAGCACGCTCTCGGCCTGCGTATGGGCGAGAGCGGCGAGGTCCTCCGGCACGGCGGTACCGGCGCCGATGCCGGGGTGCGGGAACTCCAGGGTGGCCAGGTCGTCCTGGAAGGCGTTCCGCAGTGCGGTGTGGAAGCGGGGGAACTCTCCGCCGGGCGACGCGAACGACGGGTGGTACGCGGGGAAGTGGACGATGGTGGGCCTGTCGGAGCCGGGGCGGCCGTGGGAGCGGCGGAGCGGCGGCAGCGCGTGCTCGTGGCCTTGAGCGGCCGTGAAGGTGGGCAGTGCCCAGGAGGCGGTGACGAGCAGGTGCATGGCCGCCACCGGTTGTCCTGCGGCGCTGACCGCCCGGAACAGCGAGGAGAGGGTGTACGCGGGCCGATCGGCCGATGCCGCCCCGGGGGCGGCATCGGCCGCGCCGTCCGGCGGGCCCGCGGCGGTCGTGTCTCCGTCCGGGAGGTCGAGCAGGTGGCGCGCCAGTTCCTCGGCCGTGCGGTGCTCGAACACCACCGCCACCGGCAGCCTGACCGCGAGCGCCGTACTCAGCCGGTTGCGCAACTGCACGGCGGTCAGCGAGTCGAAGCCCAGCTCGGCGAGGGACCTGCCGGCCGGGAGTGCCTCGGCGTGCGGGTACCCGAGCACCTCGGCCACGACGGCCCGCAGCAGGTCGACGAGCGTCGACTCCCGCTCTTCCGGCGGTAGTCGGGACAGTCGCTTCCGCCAGGCTCCCGCCGCAAGGACCTGATCGGAGCCCGATCCGGAGCCGTCTCCGGCGGGCGTCTTCGCCGCGGTCGGACGGACTCGGCGGATCAGTCCGCTCAATGGTGGAGGGAGCAGGCCCGCGGCTGCCCTGAGGGCGGCCCGGTCCAGCAGGATCGGCGCCAGTACCGGCTCCGTCGAGCGCAGGGCGGCGTCGAACAGGGCGAGGCCCTGCCGCGTGGACAGGGGCACGAGGACCTCACGTGGCCGGGGGCGCCGTCCGGCCCGGCCGGAAACCGGCCCCGCCGCCATGCCGCCGGTGTGCTCCCAGGGGCCCCACGCCAGCGAGACCGTCGGCAGTCCTTCGGCGGCGCGGCAATGGGCGAGGGCGTCGAGGAAGGCGTTCGCGGCCGCGTAGTTGCCCTGACCCGCCCGGCCGAGCAGGCCGGAGACGGAAGAGAACAGGACGAACGCCGACAGCCCCATGTCCCGGGTCAGTTCGTGCAGATGCCAGGCCGCGTCGGCCTTCGGCCGCAGCACGGCCGCCATCCGCTCGGGCGTCAGCGAGTCCAGTACGCCGTCGTCCAGCACCCCGGCGGCGTGCACCACGGCGGTCAGGGGCGGTTCGCAGCGCTTGACCACCTCGGCCAGCGCCGCGCGATCGGCCGCGTCACAGGCGACGACGTCGACATCGGCGCCCAACGCCGCCAGTTCGTCGCGCAGTTGCCGGGCTCCCGGCGCCTTCGGGCCGCGGCGTCCGGTCAGCAACAGCTGCCGCACGCCGTGTTCGGCGACCAGGTGGCGTGCCACCTCCGCGCCCAGCGCGCCGGTGCCTCCGGTGATCAGCACCGTGCCGTCCGCGTCGAAGGTCGTCGCCTCGCTTTCGGAGGGAGAGGTGCGGGCAGCGGTCAGGCGCGGAACCGTCACTCGCCCTTCTCGTAGGCGCAGTTGTGGCTCACCGGTGGCGACGGCCGCGGCCAGCAGGCGCAGTGACTCGGGCCGCCCGTCCACGTCCACCAGGACGACACGGCCGGGCAGTTCCGACTGAGCCGCACGCACGAGGCCCCAGACCGCCGCACCCGCCAGGTCCGGCACGGGGGCCGTGGCATCCCGCGTCACCACCACGAGCCGTGAGCTCGCCGCCTCCGGATCGCCCTGCCAGTCCTGCAGCGTCCGGAGCATCCTGGCTGTCAACTCATGTGCTGCAGCAAGTGGTTCGGAGTCGGTCGTGAGGGCGGTGACGGCTACGAACTCGGGGTGCGCGGCGGTGGACAGGAACGCGGCAAGGTGCAGGTCGTCGGGACCTCGTACGGTCCAGGCGTGAGCGTCGGCCCCGTCGGCCCCGTCAGTGTCGTCAGGGAGTTCGAGGGCGGCCCATTCGGGGTGCAGCAGTGACCTTCGTACGAAGTCGTCGGCTCCGTCCCCCGCCACGCCGCCCGCCATGTCGCGCTGGGCGACGGGGAGTTCCCTGGTGGTCAGTGAGTCCACGCGTGCCACGAGCCGACCGGCCGGGTCGGTGAGGGTGAGCGAGAGCGTGTCCGTGCCGGTCCTGGTGGACCGCACGCGCAGTTCCGTGGCTCCGGAGGCGTGCAGGCTCACGCCGCTCCAGGCGAACGGCACGCGGACCGTATCCGTATCCGTGTCCGTGGCCGTCTCCGTGTGGGGCGGCGCGGCGAGCACCCTCGCGTGCAACGCCGCGTCGAACAGCGCCGGATGGAGCCCGAAGCGGCCCGTTTCCGAGATGTGCGACGCGGGCAGGCGGACCTCCGCGAAGACGTCGTCGCCGCGCCGCCAGACCGCGTCGACCCCCTGGAACGCGGGGCCGTAGGCGAGCCCGGCGTCGGCGAGGGCGGCGTACCCGTCGGTGAGGTCCAGCGCGTCGGCGTCCTGGGGTGGCCACTGAGCCGGTTCGGCCTCCGCCGCATCGCCCTGCGGCGCGTGCCCCCGGCCCAGGTGTCCGGACGCGTGACCCAGGTGGCCGGTCACATGTCGGGTCCACGGCAGGTCCTCGGCGGACTCCTCCGGCCGGGCGTGGATGTCGACCGGTCGGCGGCCCGTGTCGTCCTGACCGCCCACCACGACCTGGACGCGTACGGCCGCGCAAGGAGGCAGGGCGAGCGGCGACAGCATCACCAGTTCGTCGACCGTCCCGCAATCCACCTCGTCACCCGCCCGCACGGCCATCTCGACGAACACCGTCGCCGGCACGATCACCTTCCCGGCGACGACGTGGTCGGCGAGCCAGGGGTGGGACCGAAGGGACAACAGCCCGGTCAGGACGGTCTGTTCCGTGCCCGGCACCGGAAAGGCCGGGCCCAGGAGGGCCGGGGCGTCGCCGAGTTCCGTGCGGTGCGCGTCCAGCCAGTACCGCTGCCGCTGGAAGGCGTACGTCGGCAGGTCCACGCGCCGCGCCTCGGAACCCGCGTACACCGCTGCCCAGTCGACGGCGACTCCGGCCACATGCAGGCGCGACACGGCCGACAGGAGCGTCTCGGGCTCGTGTTCGCCGCTTCGGGTGGCCACGGCGAGCACGGAGCGGCCGTCGGGCACATCGGAGCGGCCCTCGGACGCATCGGCCAGACAGTCGGTGGCCGCCGCGCTGAGAGCCGGTCCGGGGCCGAGCTCCAGATGGGCCGAGACCCCGTCGTCAGCCAGGCAGCGCACGGCATCGGCGAAGCGCACGGGCAGCCGGGCGTGCCGTACCCAGTACTCCGGCGAGCACAGCTCCCCGGCCTCGGCGGGCCTGCCCGTGACGGTGGAGACGATCGGGATGCGCGGCGGATGGAAGGTCAACTCTGTCGCGATGCCGCGGAATTCGTCGAGCATCGGGTCCATGAGGGGTGAGTGGAAGGCGTGGCTCACACGCAGCCGTACGACTCTGCGGCCACGCCGCTCGAAAGCGGACGCGACCGTGAGCACCGCACTCTCCGCGCCCGAGATCACCACCGAACGCGGTCCGTTGACGGAGGCGACGGACACCTGCGGTCCGAACTCGACCTCGTGCGGCCCGAACTCGGCCAGCTGTGTGTCCGGCTCGGCCGCCTCCGTGTCCGACTCGGCCATCCGGGACCCGAACTCGGCGATCGCCGACAGGACTTCGTCCTCGCCCGCGTCGAGCGCCATCATCGCGCCGCCGTCGGGCAGGGCCCGCATCAGCCGACCGCGAGCGGCGACGAGCGTGGCCGCGTCGGGCAGGTCGAGGATGCCCGCGACATGCGCCGCGGACACTTCGCCGACGGAGTGCCCCACAAGGCGGTCGGCGCGCACACCCCACGACTCGAGGAGCCGGAACAACGCCACCTCGAAGGCGAACAGTCCGGCCTGAGTGAAGTCCGTGCGGTCCACGAGTGCCGCTTCCGGCGAGCCCGGCGTCGCGGAGAGCACCGTGCTCAGCGGCTGCGGGAGGCGGTCGTCCAGGGCGCGGCACACCTCGTCGAAGGACGCGGCGAAGACCGGGAACGCGGCGCGCAGTTCGGCGCCCATCCGGGGACGCTGTGCGCCTTGTCCGGTGAACAGGAAGGCCGTACGGATCCTCGGGTCCGCGAGGCCTTGGACGACTCCCGGAGCGTTCCGCCCCTGTGCGAGTGCGCTGAGCGCGTCCAGCAGCGCTGCCCGGTCCCTGGTCGGCACGAGCGCCCGATGGGTCAGGGCGGAGCGCGACACGGCGAGCGAGTGGGCGACGTCGGCGGTCAACAGGTCGTTCCGGTCGGCCAGTTCGGACGACAGCCGTCCTGCCTGGGCGCGCAGCGCGGGTGCGTCGGCGGCGGAGAGCAGCAACGGGACGGGTGTCGAGTGCGGCCACGGGTCGGGTGTGGAGTGCGGCCACGGGTCGGGTGTGGAGCGCGGTCGCGGATCGGATGCGGAACACGGCGGCGGACCGGGCAACGCCGCGGCGCCCTCCCGGCGGGCCGCGGCCTCGCCCCTCGGCGCCTCCTCCAGGATCACATGCGCGTTGGTCCCGCCGATCCCGAAGGCGGAGACCCCGGCACGCCGAACCCGGTCCGTGGTCGGCCAGGGCCGGGCTTCCCGCAGCAGTTCCACCCGGCCCGACGACCAGTCCACTTGGGGTGTCGGGGAGTCGGCGTGGAGGGTCCGCGGCAGCTCGCCGTGGTGCATGGCCTGCACCATCTTGATGACACCGGCGACCCCGGCGGCCGCCTGGGTGTGCCCGAGGTTGGACTTGACGGAGCCGAGCCACAGCGGCCGGTCGCGGTCCTGACCGTACGTGGCCACGACGGCCTGCGCCTCGATGGGGTCGCCGAGACGGGTGCCCGTGCCGTGTGCCTCCACCGCGTCCACGTCACCGGTGCGCAGCCCCGCGTCCGCGAGGGCCTGCCTGATCAGTCGCTGCTGCGCGGGGCCGTGGGGCGCGGTGAGGCCGTTGGACGCGCCGTCGGAGTTGACCGCGGACCCGCGGAGCACGGCCAGGACCGGGTGACCTGCCCGCCGCGCGTCGGACAGCCGCTCCAGCAGGACGAGCCCCACACCCTCGGCCCAGGCCGTGCCGTCGGCGGCCGCCGAGAACGACTTGCAGCGCCCGTCCGGCGCAAGGCCGCGCTGGCGGCTGAAGGCGACGAAGGGCTTCGGCGTCGCCATCACCGTGACCCCGCCGGCCAGCGCCAGCGAGCATTCCCCGGAGCGCAGCGCCCGCGCCGCCCAGTGCAGCGCCACCAGCGAGGAGGAGCACGCGGTGTCGACCGTGATCGCGGGACCGCGCAGCCCGTACACGTACGAGATCCGGCCGGAGGCCACGCTGCCCGTCGAGCCCAGGCCCAGGTGCGCCTCCAGCTCGTGGCGGTCGGGCAGTCGGGTGGCGTAGTCGGCGTACATCATGCCGACGAACACGCCCGTGTCGCTCCCGCGCAGCGACGCCGGGACGATCCCTGCCCGCTCCCAGACCTCCCAGGACGTCTCCATGAGCAGCCGTTGTTGCGGGTCCATGGCGAGCGCCTCGCGCGGTGCGATGCCGAACGGGCTCGCGTCGAACTCCGCGGCCCGGTGCAGGAATCCGCCGTGCCGGGTGTACGAGGTACCGATCCGGTCGGGGTCGGGGTCGTACAGGGCGTCCAGGTCCCAGCCGCGGTCGGCCGGGAACTCCGTGACGGCTTCCCTGCCCTGCGACACCAACTCCCAAAGATCCTCGGGGGATTCGACATCACCGGGGTAGCGGCAGGCCATCGCGACGATCACCACGGGATCGTCGTCCTCGAGGGAACGGCCCGGCGCGCCGTGCGAGCGCGGGTACCCGGCCGGCTCGCCCTCGAAGAGCGTGACGCACAGATATCCGGCCACTGCGGCGGGCGACGGGTGGTCGAAGACCAGCGTCGCGGGCAGGCTCAGTCCGGTCAGGGTGGCGAGGCGGTCCACCAGCTCGACCGCGCCCACGGACGTCATGCCGAGATCGACGAACGGGCTGTCCGCGGCGGGTGGTTCGCCCGGCACGCGGCGGCAGATCTCCGCCGTCTCGGTGAGCACCGTCTCGCTCAGTGCGCGCTCCCGCTCGTCGGGCGCAAGGCCGAGGAGCCGCTCGCGCAGAGCGGTGCCGGTCGTGACCGGGGCGGCCGGGGCAGGGGCGACCAGCCGGTGCCGGGCGATCTTTCCCGAGGCGGTGCGCGGGACGGCGTCGATCTCGTGGATGCGGGTGGGTACTTTGTGGTCGGCCAGCCGGGTACGGCACTCGGCGAGCACCTGCCGCGCGTCGACCCCGTCCGGGCCCGGCACGACGAAGGCGACCGGCACCTCGCCGAGTACGTCGTGCGACGCACCCACGACCGCGGCGTCCGACACTCCGGGGCACTGCAGCAGCGCCTGTTCGATCTCCGCCGGGTGGATGTTCTCGCCGCCGCGGATGATCAGTTCACTGACGCGGCCGGTGAGCCGGAGATGGCCGTGCTCGACGAGGCGGCCGAGGTCACCGGTGCGGTACCAGCCGTCCCGCAGTGCGGCGGCCGTCGCGTCGGGTCGGTCGTGGTAGCCGGTCATCAGGTTCGGCCCGCGCACCCAGACCTCGCCCTCGGCCCCGTCGCGGACGTCCTCGCCGCTCTCCGGGGCGACGACGCGAACGTCCACGCCCGGCACGGACGGCCCGCAGGACCCCTCGACCCTCGGCCCCTCAAGGCGGTTCGTCGTGATCAGACCGCAGGTCTCGGTGCTGCCGTAGGCGTCGAGCAGCGGCGCCCCCAGGCTCTCCTCGACGGCCGTGCGCAGCGCGGGGCCACTGGGCGCACCGGCCACGAGACACATCCGCAGAGCGTGCGGCATCTCGCCAAGACGGTCGGGGGATTCGCGAGAGCCGAGGGCACCGGGGGAGCCGGAGGAGATGGGGGAGTTGGGGGAGTTGGGAGAGTTGGGGGAGTTGGGGGAGCCGACCAGCCGGTGGTACGTCGCGGGCACCCCGGCCAGCACGGTGAACGGCCCGCCGAGCCCCTCGTGCGCTGTGTGCAGCTCCCGCCGCAGGCCGCCCGGCGCCGGCAGATCGCCGGAGATCCACGCGCTCGCGCCCACGGCCGTGACGCCCAGGAGGGCGAGCGAGTGGCTGAAGCTGTGGAACAGCGGGAGAGGCCAGAGCAGCCGGTCGTCGGGGGAGAGGCCGAGGACCGGGGCGTAGCAGGCGGCCACGGACCACAGCGCGGCCCGCTGTGTGGACAGCACGCCTTTGGGCCGGTGCGTGGTGCCGGAGGTGTAGAGCATCCAGGCCGGTTCGTCCAGCCCGAGCAGGTCGATCTCGGCGGCGCTGCCGTCGCGCTCGGCCGCACTGTCGTCGCTCCTGGCCGCACTTTCGAAGAGTTGCGCGCCGTCCGGGGCGGGGCCTGCCCCGGTGACCAGCACGCCCCAACGGCCGAACGGTGTGCCCGGGCGCCGTAGTTGTGGGAGGTGCGCGGTGTCCGTGATGACGAAGGCGGCGCCGCTGTCCTGGAGGAAGTGGACCAGCTCGGCATCGGAGGACCGCGGATCGAGCGGGACGCCGACAAGACCGGCCCGCAGCACGCCGAGGCAACTCTCCACCG
The DNA here is from genome assembly GCF_040647455.1 of Streptomyces sp. NPDC041068. Classification (NCBI taxonomy): domain Bacteria; kingdom Bacillati; phylum Actinomycetota; class Actinomycetes; order Kitasatosporales; family Streptomycetaceae; genus Streptomyces; species Streptomyces sp. NPDC041068. The sequence goes on along the minus strand of NZ_JBEZCG010000013.1, from coordinate 283,361 downwards.
TCTCCACGCAGTTGCCGAGACGGATCGCTACCCGGTCGCCGCGGCGGAGCCCTGTCCGGGTGAGGTGCGCGGCCAGCGCGCGGGTGCGGCGCTCCAACTCGGCGTAGGTGACACGGCGCGAGGAGTCGGCGTAGGCGACCCGTTCCGGCGTGCGCTCGGCGTGGCCCTTCAGCAGCTCCGCCACCGGCCGGATCAGCTCGTCACGCCTCATGTTCCCGCCTTTCATGTCCCTTGCCATGCGCTGTGGTTGAGCCTACGTGGACGCGTGTCCGCTCCGTTCGTCCCGACGCCCTGGGTGACTCGTCCCGACGCCCTGGGTGACTCGTCCCGACGCCCTGGGCGGCTGGTCCCGACGCCCTGGGCGACGGTCGGGAATCGGCCATCCGGAAACGTCCCGTAGCGGACCTGATGTCCGCGTGCGTACAGATGTATGTAAGGAGGAGGGGACGGGGGAGGAGGTTGCCGACGCCGTGAAAGAGGGCGACCGGGCGCTGCCGGTGCACCTCGCCGATCTCGCTCTCGTCGACGAGACGGTCGAGTGTGTCAGGACCGCCCGAACCGATGCCGTGGTGAGCCGGTGCATGCCGGGGCTGACCCCGTCCGAGCGGGCCGGCCTGGTCCGGCACTGCGCCGTCGCCCATGCCGCCGTCCTCGTCGGCGCCCCCTCGACGGACGCGCTGCGCGATGCCCTGCGGGCGCGTGGGTTCGAGGCCGGGAAGGCGACACCGAGCGTGATCGTCCGGCGGCGGATCGCCGAACGCCACGGGCGCGCGCCGGACAGCCTGCGGGTGGACATCCTCCGTGTGCCCGTGACCGCCGAGGACGGCACCGCGCGGGCGGTGGAGATCTTCGTCCTCGCGGTGCCGCCGGGCTCGGGCCTCGACGCGGTGGCCGCACGCGAGCGGGCCGCGCGCCACGAGTCGCACCTCGCGTTCGAGGTGGCCGCACCCGACGGCGTGGTCATGGCCGGGCTGTGTACGACGCTGGTCGAGCGTGGAGCGATGGTTCCCGACGGGGGCGGCTACAACCCGCACGAGGACGCGACCGCGCTCTACTTCCGTACCGCGCCCGGCGGAGTCCGTACCGCGCTCGGCGGAGTCCCTACCGTGCCCGCCGGATCCCGCGCCGTGCCCGCCGGATCCCGCGCCGCGCCCGGCGGACCGGTCCCCGCGGGCGCCGCCCCCGCGCGGGCCGAACGCCTCGAACTGCACGCCCGCGGCGACCACCGCCAGGTGCTCGCCGCACACCTGGCGGCGGGACCGAGCCGGGATCCCGCCCGGCGCCTGCTCGAACTGTGCACCGGAGCCTGGACGACCCAGGCGCTCGCCGCCGCCGTACGTCTCGGTCTGCCCGACGCACTGCCGACCGGCGACGAACCCGCGGCGGACGCGGCCCAACTGGCGGCGCGGACCGGCACGGACCGGGACGGGGTGGGGCGCCTCCTGCGGTACCTGGCGAGCATCGGCGTCGTCGCGGCGGACGGCGACCGCTACCGGCTCGGCGACATCGGCGCCGTGCTGCGATCGGACGCGCCGCACTCCATGGCGCCCCTCGCCGAGCTCTACGGCGGCCCCTTCTTCGCCTCGTTCGGCGAGCTGGACCACGCGGTGCGCACCGGAGAGGACGCCTTCAAACACCTCCACGGCGAAGGGCACTTCGCCTACTTCGCCGCCCGCCCGGAACTCGGCACGCTCTTCCAGCGGGCGATGGCTGCGGGCGCCGCGATGTTCGGGCCCGTCGCGGCGGCGGTGTCGGAGTCGGGCGCGCGGGTGGTCGTCGACGTCGCCGGGGGCAACGGCGAACTGCTGGGCCAGGCACTGGCGGCAGGACCTGACCTGCGCGGGGTGCTGCTGGAGCGCGGTCACGTCCTCGACGCGGCGTGCGCACGGCTGACGGAGGCCGGAGTCGCCGACCGCTGCACCCTCGTGGCGGGCGACTTCACGGAGGCGGTGCCGCCCGGCGGCGACGTCTACCTGCTGTCCCGGATCCTGCACGACTGGGACGACGACGCATGCCTGACGATCCTGCGCCGCTGCACCGAGGCCATGCCGTCCGACGCCGAACTCATGCTGGTGGAAAGGCTCTTGCCGCGGGACGGGTGCCCCTCGCTGGCGACCGCGTGGGACCTCCACATGCTGTGCAACGTGGGCGGCAGGGAACGGACCGCGGAGCACTACGAACGACTGCTCGCGACGGCCGGTCTCGCCCTCTCCTCGGTCGTGCCCCTGCCCCTGGACGGGTTCCTGCTGCGGGCGCGGAAGGCCGACGGGCGAGAGGGGTGAGCCGGCGGCGAGCGCGGTGCGCGGGTCGGGCCGGCGCTGGGCGGAGCCGTCGGAGTCGGGCACTGGGCCCGGCCCATCGCGTCGCCCCACTCGTCGAGCATCTCGAACAACGCCTGGTTCAGGCGCGCTTCGCGGGACCGAACTGCCCTACCTCTTCGACGGCATCTCCCTGGAACAGCCTTCGCTAGGGCTTGTCGACGCCTCCGCAGGACGCACGGACCACGAGCGTGGGCCACAACTGCACGCGGTGGACGGGGCGTTCCGTGGGGTCGGCCATGCGGGCCAGGGCCATCTCGGCGGCCAGGGAGCCGAGTCGGCGTTTCTGCGGGCGCACCGCGGTGAGGGGCGGGTCGGAAGCGGCGGCGACGTCGGCGTCGTACGACACGACGGCCAGGTCTCCGGGCACGGTGAGCCCTTGGTCCCTGGCCCGCTCCACCAGGCCCATGGCCTCACTGTCGGAGTGGACGGACAAGGCGGTCGCGCCCGCGTCACGGCAGCGTCGCAGCACGGGGTCGTAGGCCTCGGCCCAGCCTGCCGATCCGTAAGGGGGCACCTCGAACTGGAGGTCGTCGTGGGCGGTGAGCGACAGGGAGTCGATCGTGTCCTGCCGGCCCTCGCGCAGCGCCTGCGTGGTCGGGCTGAAGCGCGCGGTGACGAACGCGATGCGATGGTGTCCGAGCGTGACCAGGTGACGCACCGCCAGTCCGGCACCCAGGCCGTGGGCGGTGGTGGCCGCGTCGAGCGCCAGGGTGGGCAGCGCCGGCGGCGGAAGACGCTGGACGAGTACGACGGGGACGGTCAGGGACCCGAGCCAGCGCAGCAGGTCGAGCCCTGCCTCTCCCGTGGTCGTCGGGGCGATGAGCAGGGTGCGCACTCCGCGGTCGAGGAGAGCGGACACCTGGTGCCGGTCCTCCTGCGCGTCGTAGGCGGAGGCGCGCAGCGCGAGCCTGCCGTCCGCGGCGGCCACGGCCGCTTGGGCGCCCTGGATGACGGCACCGGCCAGTAGAACTCGACGGTGGGCACGACCATGCCGACCAGGGCCTGACCGGGCGGCCGTCCGAAAGGTCGTCGACCTCGGTCCCGCGGTGGTTCAGTTCTCCCTCATGAGCGCGGTGCTCGTCGGCGACACGCTCTGCATCGGTTCGCGCAACCTGGACCCGGTGAAGATCATCGCCCTGCACATGCCGACCGGCAAGGTCGTGGCGCAGACCGCGCTGGGCACCGGGCACTCCGTCCAGGCCCTCGCGGCCGACCCGACCGGCCGGTACCTGTACGCCGGTCTGCTCCAGAAGTCGGAGAGCGCGGCGAACCTCTACCGGTGGGACCTCACGGCGCCCGGCACACCCGCCAAGGCCCTCGGCAGCATCGGGGACCGCGACATACGCGACCTCACCGTGGCGCCGGACGGGTCCGTCTTCGCGGTGGGCAGTGCGGGCGCGGGCGGCCGCGCCCGCACTGTGGGAGTACGACCCGGCGAAGGGCGAGATCGTCGGGCACGGGGTCCCGAGCGCGAACGCGACCACCGCCCAGGCCGTCGCGGCGACGGACACGACCGTCTTCTTCGGCGCGGGCAGCATCCTGCACGGCGGTGGCGGCAAGAGTAAGGCGGCTCTGTACGCGTACGACCGTTCATCCCGCGAGTTCACCCACGTCACGCCCAGTGAACTGCAGCGCGACGCGTCCATCCGTGAACTGGCCGTCGTCGACGACAAGTTGATCGTCGGCACGGCGGGCCACGCGGCCCTCGCGCAGCTGGCTGTCATGGACCTGTCCGATCTCACGGCGTACAGAGTGGCCGAGTCGGACACGGAAGGCGGCGGTTCGCTGTGGACCTACGACCCCCGCACCGAGCGCTTCCGGTGCTACGTCGATCCGATCGACGAAGGGCAGTGCGTCCGCGGCGTGGCCACCAAGGACGGCGTGGCCTACCTCGGCAGTGACAACAACACCGGCGCCGGGCCCAAGGCCACGGCCGTCGCCTTCGACCCGGTGGCGGGCAAGGAGCTGTGGCGCGTCGACCCGCAGCAGTCGGCGGGCGTCGCCGCGCTCGCGATACGAGGACGCCACGTCTACGGAGTCTCCCGCAAGGGCGGTCTCTTCGTCGTCGACATTCCCCGGCGCAAGCTGCTCCACCGGGCGGACATCAGTGCGGTCAGCAACGGCTACGCGGCCATGGTGACCGATCGGGGTGTGGTCTACGGCGTATCCGATACCACCGTCTTCCGCTTCCACCCCAGGACCTTCGCCGTCTCCACGGTCGTCGCCGACATCAACGGCGGTTGGTACAGCGGCTCCCGCCTCACCAACGACGAGTCCGGCCGCCTTTACACCATGCGCGGACGCAACCTCGTCCAGATCACCGACCGCCCAGAGTTCTGATCCCAGGCCTGTACAACTCACCCCCCCCACCCAAGGAGTTCCCCCCATGCGCAAGCCACTGGTCAAACTGTCCGCAGCAGTCTGCCTGGGCGGCACACTGCTGGTGACCGGATACCTCGCACAGGAATCGGGCGCCACGCAGGTGCAGTCCAAGGCCCAGGGAAAGAAGTGCAAGAGCCTGCTCGACGTCGACCACGAGAGCGGCACCCTCGACTCCGGGATCCCGGACCTGACCACCACCCACGCCACGGCGCCGGACGCGTCCGACGTGGTGGACGACGGCGGCTACGTCTCGGACGGGGCGCCGCGCAGCGAGAGCGCCACCGACAAGGTGGAAGCGGCCCGGTTCAACGTGGGCGACGTGCGTCGCTACGAGTTCAGCGTGCTGCTCAAGGACTGGGAGGCGTACGAGGAGGGCGATGCCCTCACGGGCGACATCCTCTTCCAGGGCAAGCCCGCCAACTCCAACCCGCCGTCGTTCTACTTCGGCGCCAAGCGCAACGAGATCATCTTTCGCTCACCGGGCCTGGACCTGCAGTGGCCCGTCGTCGCCGACTAACGCCCGTACATCAACAAGTGGTTGAGGTTCCGCGTCGACGTCCGCTGGGCGGACGACAACACCGGCTCCTACAAGCTCTCCGCCCGGCTTCCGGGACAGAAGGACTTCGAGCTGAAGAAGGCGTACGAGGACATACGGACCTGGCAGCCGAATAATCCGTCCGAGTTCGGATACGTCAAGTGGGGCCTGTACCGGCCCGACTCGACCACCGGGAAGGGCGGCGTGAAGACGCGGATCGCCTACCACGACGACATTCGCATCAGCGCGCTGCCGACGCGGCGGTGACGAACGTGGCGTGGGCCGCGATGACCTTCCAGCCCGTCCGGCCCCGGACCCAGGTCCGGGTGTAGCGGATCCGGGCGGCCAGCGGCTGCCCTCCGACGGAGCCCTCCAGCGTGCCGAGGAACCATGTGACGCCGGTGTACGCGGTGGCCAGCACCTGGAGGTCTTCTTCGTCGAGCCGGGTCAGCACCTGGTGCCCGGTCGCGTGTGCCCGAAGGTCGTCCTGCTTCGAGTGGAGGTTTCCGTCCGGCCCGGTGAACTGCCCCGCGTCGTCGATGAGTTCGTCCAGCACATTGACATCGGAAGCCAACTGTGCGGCTTGGAGGCGTCGTTCGGCCACGCTGAGGCCCGCGGCGTGTTCGTTCTTCGTCGTCATCCCCTCATTGTGAAGGTCGTGTGATCGTCGCGCCCCGGGCTCTGCTGACGGCAGAGCCCGGGGCGCACCCACCCGCTCGCGCCGCCTTCCTGCGCGCCCCGGGAATGTTGAACAGGCCCTGAATTCAGCCTAGTTAGCGGGACCGTACGACTTGAAACCGCCGGTGCCGAGAGCCTCGGGAAATTCCGTCATCACAGGTCACAAGGCATGTCTTCGCCGTCTAGGCAACGCGGGTCGGCATCATTTGGTTGAACCGACTTCAAACCTTGAGCACAAATTGAACACATCCCCTCTCCAGACCGGCCGCGATGGTCTAGATTGACCGTGCTTCGCTTCAGATGGTTGGACACGAGGCGACAAAAAGTGATCTATAGGTCCGGTGCCATGGGGAGCCATGAGTCGCGTCCCCGGTGCCGGACGTGGGGGTGATCAGTTCTCTGGAGCCCGGGAGGGGGCCTTGGGTGCGGGGAGCATCCGAGGATTCGACGGGTTCCCATGCACCTCAAGAGCCTGGCAGGGCATGCCCGTTCGCCGCTGCCAGGGTGAGGTGTGCTCAAACAGCGCTGAAACAGCGAGATGTCGTGCGCGGGAGGCGGGGGCCTCTCGAGGGGAGGAACAGCGCGGCGCGGGGGGCAGGGGAGCCTCCCGGTGGACAAACAGTGTGAGGCGAACTTTTGAACCACTGCCGACCTGGGGGGTCCTGTGCAGCAGGGGGAATTAGTCAACCCGTTTTCGTCGGCGCGTGGGCGCCTGGTGAACGGGACCATCAGCCAGCCCGCGGTCGACTGGGAGCAGCGCTACCGCCGTACCGTGGTCACCAGCGATACCGTGGCCACAGCTTTCGTGGTGGCGTCGATCGGCATCTTCTTCGGGGCCAGGGACGCGGCCAACTGGCATGAGAAGTGGGGAATTCTCGCATTCGGCACCGAGCTCCTGGTGCTGGCTTCGCTCGCGGTGAGCCGCGCCTGGGCTCCGGCCGTGCTCGGTCAGGGCGCCGAGGAGTTCCGTAGGCTCGGACGCTCGCTGTTCACGGCGGCCGTCGTACTTGCCCTCGGAGGGATCGCCCTCACCTCGCGCAACATCAAGCTCTGGATCTTCGTCGCGATACCGGCGATCGCGCTCATCACCATGACCGCGCGGTATCTGCTGCGCCTCTGGCTGCACAAACAGCGCAAGGAAGGACGGTGCTTGAGACCGGTACTCGCCGCCGGGAGCCCCACCACCGTGGTCGACCTGATCACCCGGTCCCGCAAGCTCCCGCACCTCGGCTGGCGAGTGGAGGCGGTGTGCACGGCGGACGGTTTCGGGCTCGACGGTGACCAACTGGACGGAGTGCCTGTCGTCGGCCAACTGGCGGACGTCGCGGGCCACGTCCGCCGCGACGGCTACCGTGTCGTCGCGGTCACCCCGGACCCGCACTGGTCACCGGACCGCTTGCAGCGCCTTGCCTGGAACCTCGAAGGCAGCGATGCCGAGATGGTGGTGGCCCCCGTGCTGATGGAGGTGGCAGGACCGCGGTTGCACGTGGACGCGGTGCTCGGCATCCCACTGCTGCGGGTCAGCATGCCGACCTTCACCGGGGGGCGCCGGGCGATCAAGGGGGTCGTCGACCGGTTGGGCGCGGCGTTCCTGTTGATCCTGTTCGCGCCGTTGATGGTGATCGTCGGGCTGCTCGTCCTCGCGGACAGCCGGGGCGGGGCGTTCTATCGCCAGCGCCGAGTCGGCAAGGACGGCCGCGAGTTCACCATCTTCAAGTTCCGCACCATGGTCGTCGGGGCCGACTTGGCACGTGCCGAGCTCGCCCACCGCAACGAGGGCGCGGGACTGCTGTTCAAGCTCCGCCGGGATCCGCGCGTGACCCGGGTGGGAGCAGTGCTGCGCCGGTACTCGATCGACGAGCTCCCGCAGCTGTTCAACGTACTCACCGGATCGATGTCGCTCGTCGGCCCGCGGCCTCCGCTGCCGGAGGAGTCCGCGGCGTACGGACCGGACATCCGACGGCGGTTGCTGGTCAAGCCGGGCCTCACCGGCCTGTGGCAGATCAGCGGACGCAGTGATCTGCCGTGGGAGGAGGCGGTCCGCCTCGACCTGCGGTACGTGGAGGACTGGTCGCTCGCCCTGGACACAGTGATCTTGTGGAAGACGCTGCGTGCGGTGCTCCAGGGGCAAGGGGCCTACTGAATGCAAGGGGCCCACTGAATGTGTGGGGGGCGTCGTCCGACCGGCGCACGGAAGGCAGGCCGGAAGGGCATGCCTGGGGGGAGGAACGGAATATGAGGGTCAGTGTTTTAGGGCTCGGCTATGTCGGCTGTGTGTCGGCCGCGTGCCTGGCGAGTCTGGGCCACGAGGTCATCGGCGTGGACGTGAACCAGGTGAAGGTCGACCTGGTCAACGACGGCAAGGCGCCGGTGGTCGAGGAGCGGATCGGCGAGCTCGTCGCCGAGGTCGTGCGCAGCGGAGCGCTGCGCGCCACCCGTGACGTCCGCGAGGCGATCATGAACAGCGAGGTGTCGCTGATCTGCGTGGGCACGCCGTCGGAGCCCAACGGCAGCCTGTGCACCACGTACTTGGAGCGGGTCACCGAGGAGATCGGCGCCGCGGTGGCCGAGCGGGGCGGGCGGCAGACCGTCGTGTTCCGCAGCACCATGCTCCCGGGCACCTGCCTGAACCTGCTCGTGCCGATCCTGGAGAAGTACGCGAGCGGCACGGCAGGGGTGGACTTCGGGGTCGCGGTCAACCCGGAGTTCCTGCGCGAGGGCACGAGCGTGCGGGACTTCTTCGACCCGCCCAAGACCGTCATCGGCGAGCTCGACCGGGAGAGCGGCGACGTGGTGGCGGCGCTCTACGAGGGCCTGCCCGGCGAGGTGTTCCGGGTGCCGGTGCCGGCGGCCGAGGCGATCAAGTACGCGGACAACGCGTTCCACGGCCTCAAGATCGGCTTCGCCAACGAACTGGGCGCGGTGTGCCAGGCGCTCGGCGTCGACTCGCACCAGGTGATGGACGTGTTCCTGGCCGACCGCAAGCTGAACATCAGCCCCGCCTATCTGCGGCCCGGCTTCGCCTTCGGCGGCTCCTGCCTGCCCAAGGACCTGCGCAGCCTGGTCCACGCGGCACAGCGGGCAGATGTCTCGGTGCCCATCCTCGCCCATGTGCTGCCCTCCAACGCCGACCACCTGCAGCGCGCGGTGGACCTGGTCGAGCGCACCGGCAAGCGCCGGGTGGGACTGTTCGGCCTGTCCTTCAAACCCGGCACCGACGACCTCCGCGAGAGCCCGCTCGTCGAGCTGGCCGAGCGGCTCTTCGGCAAGGGGTACGACCTGAAGATCTACGACGCCAACGTGAGCCTCTCCCGGCTGCTCGGCGCCAACCGCGAGTACATCGAGACCCGCCTTCCGCACCTCGGGCAGCTGCTCGCGGACTCCGTCGACGAGGTGCTCGACCACGCCGAGGTGTGCCTGGTCGGCACCAAGGATCCGGCCGTCCTCTCGGCGCTGCCCCATGGCGAAGAACCGGTGATCGTCGACCTCATCCGCCTTCCCGACGCCGAGGCGCGTCGGACCGAATCGGGGTACGTGGGCCTTGCTTGGTAACACATCGTTCGGTGACACAGCCGGCGGCGGCCGACGGGGCCGCCGCGCGCTGATCCTGGTGGAGAACCTGTCGGTGCCGTTCGACCGACGGGTGTGGCAGGAGTGCACGACGCTGCGCGACGGGGGCTGGGAGGTCCACGTCATCTGTCCCCGCGGGGAGAAGCGGGACACGGAGCCGGAAGCGGTGATCGACGGGGTGCGGATCCACCGCTACCCGTTGCGCGCGGCCACCGGAGGGCCCGCGGGCTATCTGCGGGAGTACGGATCGGCTCTGTGGCACACGGCCCGTCTCGTCCGCAAGGTCGGCCCGGTGCACGTGGTCCACGCCTGCAATCCGCCCGACCTGCTGTTCCTGCCCGCACGGTGGCTGACACGGCGCGGCGCGCGGTTCGTCTTCGACCAGCACGACCTGGTGCCCGAGCTGTACCTCTCCCGGTTCGACCGGGGCAAGGACCTGCTCTACCGCGCCGTGTGCGCGCTGGAACGGCGGACCTACCGGGCCGCGGACATCGTGCTCGCCACGAACGAGAGCTACCGGGACGTCGCGGTGCGACGCGGCGGCAAGCGGCCGGAGGACGTCTTCGTGGTGCGCAGCGCACCCGACATCGACCGGTTCCACCCGGTGCCGCCCGAGCCGGAGTTGAAGCGCGGCAAGCCCCATCTGCTGTGCTATCTCGGCGTGATGGGGCCGCAGGACGGCGTCGACTACGCCTTGCGGGCCCTCGCGAAGCTGCGCGACGAGGACGGGCGGACCGACTGGCACGCGGTGTTCGTCGGCGCGGGCGACGCCTTCGACGACATGGTGAAGCTGTCCCGGCAGCTCGGGCTCAGTGAGCAGGTGCAGTTCACCGGGCGCATCCCGGACGCCGACCTGGTGCGCTACCTGTCCACCGCGGACGTGTGCCTCTCGCCCGACCCGCGCAATCCGCTCAACGACGTGTCGACCATGAACAAGGTCCTCGAGTACATGGTGATGGGCCGGCCGATCGTCTCGTTCGACCTCCGGGAGGCAAGGGTCTCCGCAGGTGACGCCGCCGTCTACGCGCCCGCCAACGATGAGGCCGAATTCGCCGGTCTCATCGCGCGGTTGCTGGACGATCCTGAGGAGCGGGCCCGCATGGGCAAGGTGGGTCAGGAGCGGATCAGCGGTCAGCTCTCCTGGCGGAACTCGCAGGCGTCGCTGCTCGCTGCCTACGCCGCCGCCTGCCGTGACCGTGCTCGGGTGCCGGCAGGTGACCCGGTCCGGGCACAGAGGAGGCAGCGGCGTTGAGTGATGACGCAATACGCCTGGTCACGATCGGGCGGATCTTCCGTCGGCGCTGGCGGCTTCTCGCCATCGTCGCCGTGGTGGGGGCACTTGTGGGCTATGGAACCTCTCTGCTGTTCCCGCCGAGCTACACGACGTCGACCTCTGTACTCCTCGCGGGGCAGTGGGAGGAGCGCGAGCTGCTGACCCAGGCCGAGATCGCGGCCAGTTCGGCGGTGGTCGACCGCGCGGCCGACACGCTCGACTGGAGCGGTGTCAGCGGCAGCGAGCTGAAGGACAGAGTGAGCGCCGAGGCCGCGGACGGGAACATCATCAAGATCTCGGGGACGGCCGAGACCCCGGAGCGCGCGCAGCGGCTCTCGGACCAGGTGGCCGAGCAGTTCGTCACCTTCGCCGCGCGGATCGCGGGCGACAACCCCGACGCCGACGCGGCGGAGGGGCCCGAGGAGCTGCGGGAGAAGGTGGCGCAGACCAACCGTCGCATCAGCGACCTGGCCAAGGCGGCCGATCCGGGCCGGACCGTCGAGAGCGTGCAGGCCCGTACCGAGCTCGAGAAGCTGCGCACCGCGCTGCAGAGCGCCATGAAGAAGCTGGACGAGGCCGACCCGGCGAGCAACAAGGCCAACATGGTCGTCATGGGCCCCGCGGCCCGGCCGACCGGCGAGGCGCCGCCGACGCGGATGCAACTCGTCGTCGCCGGCGCGCTGTTGTTCTTCCTGTGCGCGGTCATCGGCCATCTCGCCACGGCACGGGCGAGCCGCCGGCTGCGGACCGAGCCGGAGATCGCCGCGGCGCTCGGCTCGACGCTCCTCGGCACGGTCGACGTGCCCGGGGAACGGCCCGGCTACCGGCCGAGGGGCCTCGGCCCGCGGGCCTGGCTCCGCCGGCTGCTCGGGCTCGACACCCGGTGGGACGTACCGACCCCGCGGATGTCGGGTGACGAGGCCGACACACGGATCCGCTACCGGCGGGTGTGTGCCCGCCTCCGGGCGAAGCTGCCGGCCCCCCGGCGCCTGCTCGTGGTCGTACCGGAGGGCGACGAGATCGCCCGCCGGGCCGCGGGGCAGCTCGTCGCCGAGGCCGAGAGCGACCCGCTGCTGCGGGTGGTGGGGGTCTCGGTGTGCCGGCCCCTGGTGCCGGACCGCGGCACCGAGTCGGGCGTCCTGGTCGTGCTCAGCGCGGGCAGTTGGACGGCGGGGGAGCTGGCCGGCATCGCCGAGGCGTGCGCGGACGGCAGACATGAGGTCGTCGGCATCGTCCTGGCCGGTGCGGTCCGGGCCCGTCCGACGCGGCACGCCGGTCAGCCGGCGCCGCACGCCACACCGGTTCTCGCGGTGGGCGACGACGCGAGGGGAGGTTCGCTGTGACGACGTACGAGACGACGGACAAGACGTCGGAGTCGTCGGGCGCCACCCCGCTCTTCGACCTGCACGCGCTGGTGGCGGCGGTGCGCAGGCGTCGCCGCCTGTGGTGCTCCCTGGCCCTCCTCGGATTCCTGGTCGGCGCCGCGGTGGCGGTCCTGATGCCGCCGCCGCCGAGCGCGGCCACCAAGATCCTTGTGGCGCACGAGGACGACCAGCCGAACGACACCGGAACGCTGATCCGCACCGACGTCGAGCTGCTCGGGACCACACGGATCGCCGAGAAGGCCCTGCAGTCCCTCAAGTCCCCGGAAAAGCCCGAGGACTTCATGCAGGACTACCGGGGCACCGGCCTGACCAACAACCTGCTGCAGATCGATGTGACGGCCGACAGCGAACAGGACGCGGTGGCCCGCGCCAAGGCGCTGGCCGACGCGTTCGTCGCGGACCACGTGAAGCGGATGCGGGATGCCGCGAAGGCCGAGGCCAAGGCCCTGGTCGACCAGCGCGACCGCATGCGGAAGGAACTCGCCGAGGTCAACAGGACGATCGGCGACCGCTCGCCGGAGACCAGCGACCCGAAGGAGTCGGCGAGCATCGAGACGCTCTTCGCCCGCCGGGCCGAACTCAACTCGCGGATCGCCGACTTCGACCAGCGCGCCGAGGAGGCGCGCATCGGCACGCCCAAGCTCATCGCGGGCACCCAGATCGTGGACGCCCCGCGGGCGGTGCGGCACTCCTTGCCCAAGACCGCGGGCACCAACGCCGGGATCGGTCTCGTCCTCGGCCTGGTCCTCGGGCTCGCGGTGGCCGCGGTCGGCGCGGTGGTGGCGGACCGCCCCGTGCTGCGCCGCGAGATCGCGGCGCACCTGGGCGCCTCGGTCATCGCGGAGCTGCGCCGTCTGCCCCGCAGGCCGATCCTGCCGTGGCGGCTGCGGCGGACCCGGGTGGCACGCGAACGGCTCACCACGACCCTGGTCCGCACCGTGCGCGGCTCATCGCAACCGGTGTCGCTGCTCGAACTGGGCTGTGCGCACAGCACGGGCGTGATCGCCCTGAACGTCGCGAGGGCGCTGGCGACGGAGGAGCCGGTCGTCGTCATCGACGGTCTGCCGGGACTCCGGCTCGCCGACCGCAGAAGTCCGGGAGACCCGGACGTGGTCAGCGGCGAGCGTGCCGCCGCCGTGCCGCGTCAGATGCGCAGGATCGGCGTCGGCTCGGTCGCGCCCGGCACGGCGTGGACCGACCTCCAGTACCTCGGTGGTCAGACCGTGCTCGTCGTGCGTGCCGGGCACGGCAGCGCCGCATGGCTGCACACCGTGGCGCGGCAGCTCGCGGACCAGCGCATTCCGGTGATCGGTGTGGTGCTGATCGACCCCGATCCGCGGGATCGGACCGACGGCACGCTGTGGGACGGGCTGCACATCGCGCTGCGGGGCCACAGCGAGCGCCTCGCCCGGCAGAACGAAGGGGGTACCTCCCACGTCGCTGAGGCAGTGGGGGAGGGCCAGCTGAGGACGGAGCGGCCGTCATGGGCCGTACGCGTCCCGGACACCGACCAGGAGGCACGGTAAGACGTGTGTGGCATCGCAGGCACCTACCGGTGGCCGGACGGGAAGGTCGTGACCGACCGGCTCACCGACACCCTCGCCCATCGTGGTCCGGACGGGGCGGGCCGGTACAGCCATCCCGCCGGTGACGGCGAAGTGCACCTGGGGCACCGCCGGTTGGCCATCATCGACCTGTCCGAGACCGGCGCCCAGCCGATGGTCTCGGGCGGCCTCTCCCTCACGTACAACGGCGAGCTGTACAACGCGCCCGAGCTGCGGGCCGAGTTGGCGGCCGCCGGAGTGCGCTTTCGCGGTACCTCGGACACCGAGGTGCTGCTGGAGGCCTGGCGGCGCTGGGGCACCGACTGTCTGCCCCGGCTGCGCGGCATGTTCGCGTTCGGGATCTTCGACGAGCGCACCGGTGAACTGGTGCTCGCCCGTGACCAGTTGGGCATCAAGCCGCTGTTCCTGCTCCGGCGGGGCGAGGGTCTGGTGTTCGCCTCCGAGCTCAAGGCGCTCGCCACCGCGACCGGCGGTCGTCTGGAGGTGGACCACGCGGCCCTGGTGGCCTCGCTCCTCTACTACTGGGTGCCGGACTCGCGGTGCGCCTTCCGCGAGGCGGAGAAGCTGCCGCCGGGGAGCTGGCTGCGGTGCAGGCCGGACGGCCGGGTGGAGCGCGGCCGGTACTGGAACCTCCGGGACGTCGCCCATGAGGCCCGGGGCGCCGAGCAGCCGGACCTGGCCGCCGTCGTCGAGGAGTCGACCCGGCAGCACCTCCTGTCCGACGTACCCGTGGCGACCTTTCTCTCCGGCGGCCTCGACTCCAGCTATCTGACCGCGCTCGCGGCCCGCCACCGGCCCGGGATCTCCGCTTACACGATCGGATTCCGCGCCGAGGACGCCAAGTTCGAGGCGATGCCGGACGACCTGCGCTATGCCCGGCAGGTGGCCGAGCGGTTCGGTGTCGACCTGCACGAGATCGAGATCGCGCCGAACGTGCTCGACCTGCTGCCGCAGATGACGTACAGCCTGGACGAGCCGATCGGCGACCCGGCGGCGATCAACACGTATCTGATCTGCCAGGCCGCCCGGGAGGCCGGGGTCAAGGTGATGCTCTCGGGGATGGGCGCCGACGAGCTGTTCGCCGGGTACCGCAAGCACCTGGCCAACCTGATCGCGCTGCGCTACCAGCGCGTTCCGCGGCCCCTGCGGCGCGGCATCGCGGCGACCGTGGACCGGCTGCCGGTGGCCTCGGCCCGCCGGGGGTACCGGTCGGTGCGCTTCGCGAAGCGGTTCCTGTCCTTCGCGGAGCTGCCGGAGGAGACCGCGTTCCGGCGCAGCTACACCATGTACGACCAGGAGGAACTGCTCGCCCTTGTCTCCCCGGACCTGGCCGGGGCGGTCGACGACGTGCTGGCCGAACACGCGGACGTCTACGAGGACAACGACCTCGACGACTTCGTGAACCGCATGTGCCTGGGCGACGCCCGGATGTTCCTTCCGGGTCTGAACCTCACGTACACGGACCGCTCCAGCATGGCCGCCTCGACCGAGGTGCGGGTGCCGTACGTGGACGTCGAGGTGGTGAAGGCGGCGTTCGCGGTGCCCGGCGATCGCAAGATCGTCGGACGGCAGGGCAAGGCCGTCCTCAAGGAGGCGGCCACCTCGATCCTGCCCAAGGAGATCGTGTACCGGCCCAAGGGCCTGTTCAGCGCCCCGCTGCGGGCCTGGATGAGCCGGGATCTCGCGCCACTGGTGCGCGAGGTGGTCAACGACGGCGTGCTCGTGAGTTCGGGGCTCCTGCGCCGCGACGCGCTGGCGCGCATGGTCGCGGAGGACGCCGCCGGGCAGCGGGACTTCTCCAAGCATCTGTGGCATGTGCTGACCCTTGAGTACTGGTATCGCGACGCGACCTCTGGGTCCGGTCAGAGCACTCGGTTAACGGCTTAGGAATTCAGAGGAGTTCGGGTGAAGCAGGTTGTACAGAACTACAAGAGCGGCGAGCTGGCGGTGCTCGACGTTCCGGTGCCGGGGTGCAAGCCGGGTGGTGTCCTCGTCAGGACCGCCTACTCGCTGATATCCACCGGGACCGAGCTCATGAAGGTGTCCGAGGCCGGGATGTCGATGGTGGGCAAGGCCCGCTCCCGCCCGGACCAGGTGGCCAAGGTCATGCAGAGCGTGGCCACCAACGGGGTGCCCGCCACCTACCGCAAGGTGATGGGCAAGCTGGACTCCTACACGCCGCTCGGCTATTCGCTGTGCGGGGTGGTCGAGCAGGTCGGCGCCGGGATCGAGGATGTCGCGGTCGGCGACCTCGTGGCCTGCGCGGGCAATGAGCACGCGTTGCACGCCGAGGTGAACTGGGTGCCGCAGAACCTCTACACCCCGGTGCCGGACGGTCTCGCGGCGCGGCACGCGGCCTTCGGCACCGTCGGGTCGATCGCGATGCAGGGGGTCCGCCAGGGCGAGCCCCAGCTCGGCGAGGTGGCCCTCGTCATCGGCCTCGGCCTGATCGGCCAGCTGGTGGTGCAGCTGCTCACCGCCTCGGGAGTCCGCGTCGTCGGCGTCGACCCCGACCCGGTGCGCTGCGAGCTCGCCGAGCGCCTGGGCGCCGTGGCCTGCGGTGATCCCGACTCCGCGGCCGTGGAGGCCTCCGTCGCCGAGCTCACCGGCGGCCACGGCGTGGACCAGGTGTACCTGGCCGCCGGCGGCGGCAGCAACCAACCCGTCGAGCTTGCGGCCAAGTTGAGCCGGGACCGCGGCCGGGTCGTCGACATCGGAAAGTGCCGCCTGGACCTGCCGTGGAACGCGTACTACGAGAAGGAGCTCGACGTCCGGTTCTCCCGCAGCTACGGCCCCGGGCGCTACGACCCGGAGTACGAGCTGGAGGGGCGCGACTACCCGATCGGCTACGTCCGCTGGACCGAGCGCCGCAACCTGGCGTGCTTCCTCGATCTCGTCGCCCGCGGCCGCGTCGACGTGGACCCCCTGATCTCCCACGTCGCCGACTTCGACGACGCCGTCAAGACGTACCAGAGCCTGAAGGACGGCGAGTTGAAGGCCGTCGCCGTGCTCTTCCGGTACCCCGAGCACACGGCCGGGGCCGAGGCCCCGGCCGTGGCCGTGCCCGCGGTGAACGTGCGGGCGTCCACTCCTGCCCGCTCCGTCACGTCGCCGGTGCGCCTCGCGTTCATCGGCGCGGGGAACTACGCGACGTCGATGCTGCTGCCGCACCTGGCGCAGCGCGACGGCGTCGAGTTGTCCACGGTCGTGACCACCACGGCGCTCTCCGGGGTCAACGCGAAGCGGAAGTTCGGCTTCGCCGAGGCCAGCACCGATCTGGACGCCGTGCTCGGCGACAAGTCCGTCGACGCGGTGTTCGTGGTCACCCGGCACAGCTCGCACGCCGAACTGACCCGCAAGGCGCTCCTCGCCGGCAAGGCGGTGTTCGTGGAGAAGCCCCTGGCCCTCACCGAGGACGAACTGGCGGGCGTGCTCGCGGCGGTGGAGGAGTCCGGCAACGACCGGCTTCAGGTGGGCTTCAACCGCCGGTTCGCTCCTCTGCTGCAGGACGCCAAGAAGCAGTTCGGCGCCCGGACCGGTCCGGCGAGCCTGCGCTACCTGGTCAACGCGGGCCGGCTGCAGCACGGCAGCTGGTACCTCCAACAGGGCACCGAGGGAACGCGGTTCGCCGGCGAGGGCGGGCACTTCATCGACACGGCGAGCTGGCTCCTGGGCGCCGACCCGGTCTCGGTGTACGCGGTCGCCGCACCCGGCAACGAGGACCTCCAGGTCCTGCTGCGCTACCCGGACGGGTCCACCGCCACCATCAGCTACGTCACCACCGGGTCGCCCGGCTTTCCCAAGGAGACGCTCGACCTGGTCGCGGACGGCAAGGTGCTGCGGCTCGACGACTTCGTGCGCGCTTCGGTGTACGGGCGCAAGAAGTGGGTCAGTTCGCGGCTGCCCAAGGCCAGGGACAAGGGCCAGAACGCCGAACTGGCCGCGTTCGTCAAGGCCGTGCGGACCGGCGGCCCCATGCCCGTGCCGCTGGACTCGCTGGTCGCCACCACCGCTGCCACGCTCGCCGTGCGGACCGGCCTGGCCGGCGGCGCGCCCGTGACGTTGGAGCGGGCGCGATGACCGTGAGCTCGGGGAGTGCGGGCTGGTACCTGCGGCGGTTGTCCCGGATGGGGCCGCAGGAGGTCGGCGGCCGGGTGGGCGACGCGGTGCGCAGGCGGCGTTGGCGGTCGGCGCCGCCGGACTGCCCGAGCGTGACCGGCGCCCGGTTCACCGCGGTGCTGTCCGCCGAGACGTTCGCGGCGGTGCCCGCGGACGCCGCGAAACGCCTGATCGCAGAGGCGGACCGGCTGATGGCCGGGCACGCCGAGTTCTTCGGGGTGGAACGCGACGACCTGGTCGACCCGGACTGGTGGTACGACCCGAAGACCGGGCGCAGGGCACCATGGGGCTACGCCTTCGACGTGCCGTACCGCAACGAGGACGCGGTCGGGGACATCAAGCAGATCTGGGAGCTGTCCCGGCACCAGTACCTCACCGTGCTCGCCGCCGCCTACGCGATCACCGGCCACGAGCGGTACGCCGAGCGCGTGGCCGAGCACCTGCGGCTGTGGTGGGCGGCCAACGCCCCGCTGCGCGGCGTGCACTGGACCAGCGGCATCGAGCTGGGGATCCGGCTCCTGTCCTGGGTGTGGATCCGCCGTCTCCTCGACGGCTGGCCGGGAGCGGCCGGTCTCTTCGAGGGCAACCCGGTGGCGCTGAACCAGATCTGGCACCACCAGCGCTGGCTCGCCGCCTTCCCCAGCCGGGGGTCCTCGGCGAACAACCACATCGTCGCCGAGGCGGCCGGGCAGTTCGCCGCGTCCTGCGCGTTCGGCTGGTTCCCCTCGTCCGCGCGCTGGCGGGCCGGTGCGCTCAAGTCGCTCGAGCGGCATCTGCGGAGCAACACCTTCGAGTCGGGCCTCAACCGCGAACTGGCCACCGAGTACCACGGACTCGTCCTCGAGCTCGGCCTGGCCGCGGTGGCCGAGGCGGACGCCGCGGGTGTGTCGGTCCCCGTGTCGATCCGGCGGGTGCTGCTGCGCATGACGGACGCGCTCGCGGCGATCGTGGACGACCGCTTGCGGCCGCCGCGCCAGGGGGATTCGGACGACGGGCACGGTCTGATCGTGGACGGTGCGGGCACCGACCGCTGGGCCTCGCTCCTCGCCACCGGGGACGCCGTGTTCGGCCGGCTCGACTGGTGGCCCGAGGTGACCGGCACCGACGTGCGCACCCCGCTGCTCGCCGCGCTCGTCCGGCCGTACGCGAAGCACGGCACCGCACCGGCCGTGTCCCGCCCGGCCAGCAGGCCGGGCCACTTCGCCGACGCGGGCATGACCATCCTGCGCGGCCCGGAGGGAATCTGGTGCCGCTGCGACGGCGGTCCGCACGGCTTCCTCTCCATCGCCGCGCACGCCCACGCGGACGCGCTGTCCGTCGAGGTCCGGCACGACGGGGTCGACGTGCTCGCCGACCCGGGTACGTACTGCTACCACGGGCAGCCCGAGTGGCGGCAGTACTTCCGGTCGACCCTCGGCCACAACACCCTGCAGTTGGACGGCGACGACCAGTCCGTCTCCGGCGGCCCGTTCCTGTGGACCCGGCACGCCCGCAGTCGCGTCCTGGTCGCGGACGCGGCCGACGTCTCCGACGGGGGGACGGCCCGCTGGTGCGCCGAGCACGACGGCTACCAGCGTTCCGTGCACCGCCGCCGGGTGGAGCTGACCGCCACGAACCAGGAGCTGCGCGTGGTCGACGAGGTGCGGGGCCCGCGCAGGGCCGTGCGCCTGGCGTTCCACCTCGGCCCCGCGATCGCCGCGGACCTGGTGGGGAACTGGGCGGTCCTCACCTGGACGCGGGACGGCGAGGACCGTTCCGCGGTGCTCGACCTGCCCGGGCAACTGTCCTGGCAGGCACATCGCGGCGAGAGCGACCCGCCGCTCGGCTGGTACTCCGCGGGCTTCGGGCGCAAGGAACCCGCCACCACGCTCGTCGGCACCGGTTTCGCCGACGGCGCGGAGGGGTTCACCACCGTACTCAGGTTCTGCGGCTAGGGAGGGCGTGTGGGGATCAAGTGGCGGCACTGGACGTTGCCGGCGGCACCGCTGGCGCTGGTCCTGCTGGCGGCGACCGGCTGTGACAGCGCGCCGGACGACGCGCGGCCGAAGTCGGACGCCGCGCCGTCCAGGTCCGTGGCCCGGGTGTGCGCCAAGCCGGCGGCCGGTCCCGCGAAGGCGCCGGAGGGTGCGGTGACGGTCGACCCGGCGGTGGTCGGCGACCTGGCCGCGAAGACCAAGAGCAACCCTGCGAACACCACGTTCTGGCTCCGTCCCGGCAAGCACAGGCTCGATCCGAACCGCTACTCCCAGGTCGTCCCCAAGAAGGGGAACCGCTACCTCGGCGCGCCCGGCGCGGTCTTCGACGGCGGGAAGAAGAACCAGTACGCGTTCGGCGGTGCCGCCCCCGACGTCACGATCAGCCACCTGACCGTGCAGCGTTTCGTCGCGCCGCACGACCAGGGCGTGGTCAACCACGACTCGGCCGACGGTTGGGTGATCGAGCACGCGACGATCCAGCACAACTCCGCCGCCGGGCTGATGGCCGGCGCTCGCCAGCGGGTCCGCGCCAACTGCCTGCGTGCCAACGGCCAGTACGGCATGAACGCGTACAAGGCCAAGGGCCGTATCCGCGACCTGGTGGTCGAGGGCAACGAGATCGTGGGCAACAACACCGGCGACTGGGAGCGCAAGCGGAAGGGCTGCGGCTGCACCGGAGGCATCAAGTTCTGGGCCGTCAACGGCGCCGACGTGCGCGGCAATTGGGTGCACGACAACCGCGGAACCGGGCTGTGGGCGGACACCAACAACAACGACTTCCGCATCGAGGGCAACCTGATCGAGGCCAACGACGGTGCCGCGCTGATCTACGAGACGAGCTACAACGCGGTCATCCGGAAGAACACGATCCGGAAGAACAACTGGGTCGAGGGCCGCAGGGAGGCCGAGAGCGGCGACAACTTCCCGTTCGCCACGATCTATCTGTCCGAGTCAGGCGGCGAACCGCGGATCCGCGCCCGCACGGACAAGATCGACGTCGACCGGAACGTCCTGGAGAACAACTGGTCCGGGATCACCCTGTGGGAGAACGCCGACCGGTTCTGCAACAGCCCGGCCAACACCTCGACCGGTGACTGCACATTGCTGGTGAAGAAGGCCGACCGCTGCGCGCGGCCGAAGATCGCCACCGCGCCGCTCTACGCCGACTGCCGGTGGAAGACCCAGCGGGTGGACATCCACGACAACCGCTTCGTCCTGGACAAGTCCGTCGTCGAGTGCACGTCGCGATGCGACCGCATGGCGGTCCTCGCCAACTACGGAACCTATCCGGAATGGTCGCCCTACCAGGGCGAGCGGGTGGCCGACGCGATCACCCGCAAGCAGGACAACCGCTGGCACGACAACGTCTACCTCGGCCCGTGGAAGTTCGTGGCCCACAACCCGAGCAAGGTGCTCGACTTCGGGGAGTGGCAGGGCACGCCGTACCGGCAGGACAAGGGCAGCACCTTCCGCGCACGGGACGGTGGCTGAGATGGGCGCGCACCGCACGTCGAAGATCGTCGGGACGGTCTGGGGGCTGCTCGTCCTCAACACGCTCGGCTCCGCCGGGGCGAAGACGATCATCCCGTTGCCCCGCTCGCTCATCCAGATGGTCACGATGGGCGCGCTGGTCGCCGCGTTCGCGCTGGCCCTCGCCGTCAATCTGCGGCTGCGCATCCGCCCCAGTGCCTTCGTGTTCCTGCTCACCCTGCTGATCGTGCCCAGCGTGATCGCCAGCGCGGGTCTGGAGTCCGGGTTGGGCGCGCTGTTCCGCTGCGGACGTCTCGCTCTCTTCGTCGCCACGCTGTGGCTGCTCAGCCGCTGGTGGGACGGCAGCCTGACGTTCGTCAGGCACCACATCCGGATGTACTTCGTGGTGCTCGGCTCTGTGGTCGCGGGCCTTGCCATCTCGCCGGGCGCCGCCAGGCCCGAGCTCTACGGCGGGCGTCTTGTCGGCGCGTTGTGGCCGCTCACCCCGCCGCAGATCGGGCAGTACGCCGCGGTGATCATCGGGCTCACCGTGCTGCTCGTCCTCGGCCGCAGGATCGACAGGGCCGGCGCGGCGGTGGTCATCGTGCCGTCCCTCGTCCTGCTCGCGCTGACCCATACCCGGACGGCCACGCTCGGTCTGCTCCTGGGCCTCGCGGTGGCGATCGGCTCGCTCGTCCTGACCAGCGCCGCCGCCCGCCGGTTCTTCGCCTGGGCGGTGCTGATCGCCACGGTGGCCGCGGTGGGGTTCGCCTCCGCGCTGCAGGCGTGGTTCCTGCGCGGACAGACCGAGGAAGGGCTGTCCAGCCTCACCGGTCGGGCCAAGGTATGGGACGCGCTGCTCACCGCTCCCCGGACGACTTCTGAGCAGGTGTTCGGCATGGGCCTGGGCGACAAGTCGTTCGGCGGTCTTCCGATCGACAACAGCTGGCTGGCCGTCTACCACGAGCAGGGCCTGATCGGCTCCGCCATCGTGGCGACGATCCTCCTCGTGCTCGGCGGCGTCGCGTTGCTGCGGCCGCCGTCGCTGCAGCGGGCCTGCGCGATCTTCCTGATCAGCTACTGCGCGATCGCCTCGTACACCGAGGCGGGTCTCGGCGACGCCTCGCCGTATCTGCTGCACCTGGCCGTGGCCGCCTCGCTCCTCGCGGTACCCGCCGCTGCGACCACCCCCGTCCCGACGCCCGAAGCCCCTCGACGACGTGTCCCGCGATGGGCCCGGAGATCGGAGATGACCTGAGCATGCACGTCCTCGTGGTGCACAACCGCTACGCGTCGGCGCAGCCGAGCGGGGAGAACAAGGTCGTCGACCAGGAGGTGGAGCTGCTGCGCGCGGCCGGCCACCGGGTCGAGGTGTTCGAGCGGCGCAGCGACTCCATCGCCGACCGGTCCCTGCCGGGAAAGGTCGCGGTGCCGCTGCTCGTGCCGTGGAACCCGGCGGTCCGCTCCGAACTCGCCACCCGGCTCCGCGCCGAGCGGCCGGACGTCGTCCACGTCCACAACGTCTTTCCGCTTCTGTCGCCCGCGGTCCTCGCCGCCTGCTCCGACGCCGACGTGCCCGTCGTCGCCACGCTGCACAACTACACCCAGGTCTGCCCGCCCGGCACGCTGCAGCGGGAAGGACGGCCGTGCACCGAGTGCGTCGGCAGGACACCGCTGCCCGCCGTCCGGCACGGCTGCTACCGGAACTCCCGCCTCGCGACCGTGCCGTTGGCGGTCAGCCTGCAGGTCAACCGGCGGCGGTGGTGGTCCGGAGTGGAGCGGTTCTTCTGCATCTCCGAGGCGCAGCGCGACGTCCTGGTGCGGTCCGGCATGCCGGCCGAACGCCTCGCGGTGAAACACAACTTCGTGCCGGAGCCGTGCGCCCGACGAGCGGGTGACGGCGAGCACGTGCTCTATCTCGGGCGGCTCGCGGAGGCCAAGGGCGTACGCCTGCTGATGGCCGCGTGGGACGAGCTCTCGGCGAGCGGCGGTGTGGGTGTGCCGCTCGTGATCGCGGGCACGGGGCCGCTGGAGCAGGAGGTGACCGCCTGGGCGGCGGGCCGGGACGACGTGCGTTACGTCGGCCTGTACGACACGGCTGAGTGCCAGAAGGCCATCGCCCGGTCGGTCGCCGTGGTGGCTCCCTCGACTTGGCTGGAGGCGTTCGGCCTGGTGGTCGTCGAGGCGATGGCGGCCGGGGTCCCGACCGTCGCCGCCGGTCACGGAGCCTTCGTCGAGCTCGTCGAGGACGGGGTGACCGGCCTTCTTCACCGGCCGGGTGACGCGGCCTCGCTCGCGTCCCGCATACGCCGGATCGCGGCCGAACCGGGCCTGGGCCGGGAGATGGGCCAGGCGGCCCGGTGCCGATACGAGCAGGGCTTCAGCCCGGCCGTCGGCCTGGAGCGCCTGTTGGAGGGGTACCGCACCGCGATCGCGGTGCGGTCAGGCGGCGGGGACAGCCCGCTGCCGTCAGGTAATGGAAACACCGGCTCACGACGGGACACCCGCGTGAGCAGGGGGGATGGGGAAAGTAAATGACAGGATGCCGACTCTGCGGTTCGGCGACGCTGGCGAGCGTCGTCGATCTGGGGGCCACCCCGCCGTGCGAGAGCTTTCTCGCCGCGGACCGACTGGACGAGCCGGAGCCCGCGTACCCGCTGCACCTGCGGGTCTGCACCGACTGCTGGCTCGCGCAGATCCCGCCGCTGATCACGCCGGAGGAGACGTTCAGCGAGTATGCGTACTTCTCCTCCTTCTCGACCTCCTGGGTGGAGCACGCGCGCGCGTTCGTCGCCGACGCGGTGGAGCGGGTGGGTCTCGGCTCCGAAGGCGCTGAGGGCACTGAGGGCGCTGAGGGCGCTGAGGGCTCCGGCTCCTTCGTGGTCGAAGTCGCCAGCAACGACGGGTACTTGCTGAAGCACGTGGTGGACCGGGGAATCCGCTGCCTGGGCATCGAGCCGTCGGTGAATGTCGGCGCGGCCGCACGGGACGCGGGCGTACCCACGCTCACGGAGTTCCTGTCCCCCGAGACCGGCGCGGCCGTCCGCGCCGAGCACGGCCCGGCGGACCTGGTCGTGGCCAACAACGTGTACGCGCACATCCCCGACGTGGTCGGCTTCACCCAGGGGCTGCGCGCCCTGGTCGCCGACGACGGCTGGGTCTCCATCGAGGTGCAGCACCTGCTGACCCTGATCGAGGAGAACCAGTACGACACGATCTACCACGAGCACTTCCAGTACTACACGGTCGCCTCCGCGATCCGGGCGCTCGCCAGCGGCGGACTCGCGCTCGTGGACGTCGAGTTGCTGCCCACGCACGGCGGCTCCATCAGGCTGTGGGCCCGGCCCGCCGAGGTGGCCGGTGAGCCGTCCCGGCAGGTGGCCGACGTGCTGGCCCGCGAGAAGGCCGCAGGTCTCCAGGAGCTGTCCGGGTACACGGAGTTCTCCGCCCGCGTCGCCAAGGTGCGCAGGGACCTCCTCAAGTTCCTGATCACAGCGGCCGAGCGCGGTGAGACGGTCGTCGGCTACGGCGCCCCGGGCAAGGGCAACACCCTGCTCAACCACTGCGGCATCCGGCCCGACCTGCTCGCGTACACGGTCGACCGCAACCCCTACAAGCACGGCAGGTTCACGCCGGGCACCCGCATCCCGATCCTGCCGCCGGAGCAGATCGCCGCCGACAAGCCGGACTACGTGCTCGTCCTGCCGTGGAACCTGCGCGCCGAACTGACCGAGCAGCTGTCCTTCGTCCACGAGTGGGGCGGTCGCCTGGTCTTTCCCATCCCGGAACTGAGCATTGTCGAGGGCACGTCTTTGAAAGAGGGCACAGCATGAAGGTCGTTCTGTTCTGCGGTGGTTACGGGATGCGGATGCGCAACGGCACCTCCGACGACGTGCCCAAGCCGATGGCGATGGTCGGCCCGCGGCCGCTGATCTGGCATGTCATGCGCTACTACGCGCACTACGGCCACAGGGACTTCATCCTGTGCCTCGGGTACGGCGCCCACCACATCAAGGACTTCTTCCTCAACTACGAGGAGACGACGTCCAACGACTTCGTGCTGCGGGGCGGGAAGACCGAGCTCCTGTCCACCGACATATCCGACTGGACGATCACGTTCGCGCAGACCGGCATCGAGTCGCCGATCGGTGAACGCCTCCGCCGGGTGCGGCACCACCTGGACGGCGACGAGATGTTCCTCGCCAACTACGCCGACGTGCTCACCGACGCCCCGCTGCCGGAGATGATCGAGAACTTCTCCCGGCGCGACGCCGGTGCCTCGATGATGGTGGTGCCGCCGCAGTCCTCGTTCCACTGCGTGGACCTGGGCGAGGACGGCCTGGTCGGGGGCATCACCGCGGTCAGTGACATGCCGCTGTGGGAGAACGGCGGCTACTTCGTGCTCCGCCAGGAGGTCTTCGACCACATCCCGGAGAACGGTGACCTGGTCGCCGACGGATGCGCCCAACTGGCCAAGCGCGGACGCCTGGTGGCGCACCAGCACCGCGGCTTCTGGAAGCCGACGGACACCGTGAAGGAACGGGCCGCGCTCGACGAGTCGTACGCCCGCGGCGACCGCCCGTGGGCCGTGTGGGAACGGGACCGCGTCGGAGCGAACGCGTGATCCGGCTCGGGGCCGGACCCCTGAACGGGATCGTCGCGGTGGGCGCACACTGCGACGACATCGCCATCGGCGCCGGCGGCACACTCCTGACGATGTGCCGCGCGCACCCCGGCATCCGCGTCGACGCGCTGGTGCTCTCCGGCGGCGGCAGCGACCGGGAGCAGGAGGAGCAGGCCGCGCTCGCCGCCTTCTGCCCGGGGGCCGACCTGCGCCTCACCGTGCACAAGCTGCCGGACGGCCGACTCCCCGCCCACTGGGAAGAGGCCAAGGCCGCGGTGGAGGAACTGCGCGCGCGGACCGAGCCGGATCTGGTCCTCGCGCCCCGTACCGAGGACGCGCACCAGGACCACCGCGGCCTGGCGCGGCTGATACCCACCGCGTTCCGCGATCACCTCGTACTCGGCTACGAGATCGTCAAGTGGGACGGCGATCTCGGCCGCCCCTCGGCGTACCAGCCGCTGTCGGACCGGATCGCCGAAGAGAAGGTGCGGCTGCTGCAGGAGCACTACCCCTCGCAGCGGCACCGCCCCTGGTACGACCGCGAGGCCTTCCTCGGCCTCGCGCGGATCCGCGGCATCGAATGCCACGCGCGCTACGCGGAGGCGTTCGATGCCGCCAAACTCACGCTCGATCTCGGCACTTTCACTCTGGGGGAATGAACCTTGCGCGTACTGCTGACCGGACACCAGGGCTACCTGGGCACCGTGATGGCCCCGGTCCTCAGCTCAGCCGGGCACGAAGTCGTCGGCCTCGACGCCGGCCTGTTCGCCGACTGCGTCCTCGGCCCGCCGCCCGCGGACCCGTCCGGGCACCGGGTGGACCTGCGTGACGTCACGGCCGAGCACGTGGCCGGGGTGGACGCCGTGATCCACCTGGCCGCGCTGTCCAACGACCCGCTGGGAGCGCTGGCGCCGGAACTCACCTACGACATCAATCACCACGCGTCCGTACGCCTGGCCCGCCTCGCCCGCGAGGCCGGTGCGCGGCGCTTCCTGTACGCGTCGACCTGCTCCGTCTACGGCGCCGCGGGCGGCGACGAGCTGGTGGCCGAGGACGCTCCACTGCGCCCGGTGACGCCCTACGCGGAGTCCAAGGTGCGGGTGGAGGACGACCTGCACGCGCTGGCCGACGCCGACTTCAGCCCGGTGTACATGCGCAACGCCACCGCCTTCGGCTACTCGCCCCGGCTGCGCGCCGACATCGTGCTGAACAACCTGGTGGGCCACGCGCTCCTGTCCGGCGAGGTGTTGGTGCTCTCGGACGGCACGCCCTGGCGGCCGCTGGTGCACGCGGCCGACATCGCGCGGGCGTTCACGGCCGCGCTGACCGCGCCGCGGGAAGCGGTGCACGACCGGGCGTTCAACATCGGCAGCGAGGTCAACAACGTCACGGTCGCCGAGATCGCCGAGCAGGTCGCCGACGCGGTGTCCGGTTCGAAGGTGGTGATCACCGGGGAGACCGGCGCCGATCCGCGGTCCTACCGGGTGGACTTCTCCCGCTTCCGCGACGCGATACCCGGCTTCGACTGCGAGTGGACGGTGAAGCAGGGCGCGCACGAACTCGCCGACGCCTACCGGGAGCACGGGCTGACCCGGGAGGACTTCGAGCAGCGCTTCACCCGCCTCGCCGTGCTGCGCGCGGAGTCCGAGGCCGGCACCGTCGACGACACCCTGCGGCGGCGCCGATGACCACGCCGGGCGAGCGGATGCACGCCCTGGTGGAGCGGCTGTATCCGCTCTGCCGGAGCATCACGGGCGACGGTGTCCGCGCCACCCTGGAGATCGTCGGTGAGTACGTCCCGCTGCAGGTGCGCGAGGTGCCGACCGGGACGCAGGTGCTCGACTGGACGGTGCCGCAGGAGTGGAACATCCGGGACGCGTACGTCGCCGACTCCGCGGGCAACCGTGTCATCGACTTCGCCGCGTCGAGCCTGCACGTGCTCGGCTACAGCGTGCCGGTGGCGCGGACCATGCCGCTGGCCGAGTTGCGACCGCATCTGCACACCCTGCCGGACCACCCGAACTGGGTGCCGTACCGCACCAGTTACTACAAGCCGGAGTGGGGGTTCTGCCTGGCTCAGGACACCTTGGACGCGCTGCCCGACGGCGACTACGAGGTGTGCGTCGACTCCACGCTCGAAGACGGTCACCTCACCTACGCCGAGCACGTGGTCCCGGGGCAGGTCCCGGACGAGGTGATCGTCTCCTGCCACGTCTGCCATCCGTCGCTGGCCAACGACAACCTGGCCGGCATCGCGGTGGCGACGTTCCTGGCCCAGGCCCTGGCGGAGCAAACTCCGTACTACACCTACCGGTTCATCTACGCGCCCGGCACCATCGGGGCGATCACCTGGCTGGCGCGCAACGCGGAGCGCGTCGAGCACGTCAAGCACGGCCTCGTGCTGGCCTGCGCCGGTGACCGGGGCCAACTGACGTACAAACAGAGCAGGCGAGGCGACGCGGAGATCGACCGGGTGATGCGGCACGTCCTTGCCGCATCCGAACGCCCGCACCGCGTCGACGAGTTCACCCCGTACGGATACGACGAGCGGCAGTACTGCTCGCCCGGGTTCGATCTCGGCGTGGGCTCGCTCAGCCGGACCCCGTACGCCGGGTACCCCGAGTACCACACCTCGGCGGACAACCCGGACTTCGTCTCCCCGGAGGCGATGGAGGACACGCTCGCCGTCTGCCGCGAGGCGTTCGCCGTGCTCGACCGCAACCGGCGGTACGTCAACCTCAGCCCGTACGGCGAACCCCAGCTGGGCAGGCGCGGGTTGTACGACTCGCTCGGCGGGCGCAGCGACGCCAAGGAGGCCCAGATGGCCATGCTCTGGGTGCTCAGCCTCTCCGACGGCGAGCACGGTCTCCTCGACGTCGCCGAGCGGTCGGGGCTGCCGTTCGAGGCCGTCGCCGCCGCGGCCGACGCCCTGCACGGCGCCGGGCTGATCAAGGCATGACGTCGATGGCCACCGAGGGGGAGAAGCGGACCGCCAAGCGGGCCATGGCGGGCCGGCTCTCCTGGGGCCTTGCCGACCAGGCGGTCTGCAGCCTGAACAACTTCGCGGTGGGCATCTACGTGGCACGGTCGCTGGGGCTGACCGCGTTCGGTGTGTTCAGCCTGGCCTGGGTGACCTACGGCGTGGTGCTCAACGTCTCCCGCGGCCTTGCCACCGATCCGCTCGTGGTGCGCTTCAGCGGTGTGTCGACCGAGTCCTGGCGCGCGGCGGCGGCCCGGTCGACGGGTACCGCGCTTGGCGTCGGCGGCGCCATCGGCGCGGTGTGTCTGGTGGCCGGGCTCGCTCTCGGCGGTCAGGTGGGGCCCGCCTTCGCCGCCCTCGGCGTCGTCCTGCCGGGGCTGCTCCTTCAGGACGCCTGGCGGTTCTCGTTCTTCGCCGCCGGCACCGGGCGCAAGGCGTTCACCAACGACGTCCTTGCGACCGTCGCGCTCGTCCCGGCCATGGTGGTGGCGGCGCGTGTGGACACCGTGGCCGCCTTCGTGCTCGCCTGGGGCGCGGCCGCCGCGGTGGCCGCGGGGTACGGCTGCCTCCAGTCCGGCATCCGGCCCCGGCTGACCGAAGCGCGCGCGTGGCTTCGTGAGCAGCGCGACCTCGGCTACCGGTACCTGGTCGAGAACGTCGGCGTCAGCGGCGCGGCCCAACTGCGGGCTTACGGCCTCGGCTTGATCGTCGGGGTCGGCGCGGTGGGTGTGGTCCGGGGTGCCGAGCTCCTGCTCGGCCCCTTCCTCGCCGTACTGATGGGTCTTTCGCTGGTCACCGTCCCGGAGGCGGCACGGGTGCTGCGGCAGGCCCCGCACCGCCTCGCGAGGTTCTGCCTGCTGCTCGGCGCCGGTCTCGCCGCCGGCGCGGTGCTCTGGGGCGCGGCGCTGCTGCTTGTGCCCGACAGGCTCGGCGAGTTCGTGCTCGGCGACGTCTGGAGCTCCGCCTCCGAGCTCATCGTTCCGGCGGCGCTCGGCGTCGCGGGCGCCGGGCTCGGCAGTGGCGCGGCGGCCGGGCTGCGCGCGCTCGCCGCCGCCCGGCGCAGCCTGCGCGTCCAACTGTTCGCCTCCGCCTGCTACGTCGGCGGCGGGCTCGGCGGTGCGGCCGTGGGCGGCGCCGTCGGCTCGGCCTGGGGTGTCGCCGCCGCGACCGCCTGTGGCTCGGCCGTCTGGTGGCTGCAACTGCGGGCCGCCCTGCGCGAGCGCCACCGCAATTCCCTTTCCGAAGTGAGGACCACATGACCGGTTTTGGACGCATTCCCCGGTTGAGCATCGGCCTGCCCGTGTACAACGGCGAGGAGTACCTCGCCGAGTCGCTCGACGCCCTGCTCGGCCAGACGTACGAGGACTTCGAGCTGGTCATCACCGACAACGCCTCGACCGACGGGACCCAGGACATCTGCCGCCGGTACGCCGCGAAGGACTCGCGTATCCGCTACCTCCGGCTGCCCCGGAACATCGGCGCCGCGCCGAACCACAACTACGTGTTCACCCAGTGCCGCGGCGAGCTGTTCAAGTGGGCCTCGCACGACGACCTGTACGCCAGGGACCTGCTGCGGCGTTGCGTGGAGGTTCTCGACGAGCGGCCGGACGTCGTCCTCGCGCACTCCGATCAGGCGGTCATCGACGGCGACGGCAAGGTGAAGGTCCCGTACGAGTACACCCTCGCCACCGACTCGCCGCGCGCGCCGGAGCGGTTCCGCAGCCTGTTGTTCGAGCCCGGCGGCGACGACTTCTACGGGGTGATGCGCGCCGACGTGCTGCGCCGGGTGAAGCCGCACGACAGCTACCACCACGCGGACCGCACGTTCGTCGCCGAGATCACTCTGCACGGGCGGTTCCACCAGGTGCCGGAACTGCTGTACTTCCGTCGCGACCACCCCACCCGCGCCGAGCGGGCGAACCCCTCCAAGCGCTCCCGGTGCGTCAACCTGGACCCGCGCAGGGCAGGGCTGCTGCACCCGACGCCCCGGCTGCTCGCCGAGTACGTCTGGGGCTTCGCGTCGGCGATCCAACGGGCGCCGCTGTCCTCGGCCGACCGGCGCGCGTGCTATCGGCACCTGCTCACATGGATGACGAGTCGCGCCCGGCCGGGCGCGGGGGAGCGGGTCGAGGACCGCGCGCCGGTCGACCCGGGACTGCTCAGCGTCTCCCTCGACGACCTCGTCGCCGGACGTGAGGGGCGACGGACATGAGGTCGACGAGCAACGCCCCTGTGCGTGTAGGGGTGTTCGGCCTGCTCGGCTCCGGCAATCTCGGCAACGACGGGTCGCTGGAGGCCGTGCTCGGCCACCTCCGCGCCGAGCACCCGCAGGCGGCCGTGGACGCGCTGTGCGGCGGGCCCGAGGTCGTCGCGGCCCGGTACGGCATCCCCGCGACGCGGCTGCACTGGTACCGAGGGGAGTACCGGACCGCATCGCGTGCGGGTGCCATCGCGGCCAAGGGGCTCGGCAAGGTCGTCGACGCCGTCCGCACCGCCGCCTGGGTGCGCCGCCACGACGTGGTGATCGTGCCGGGCATGGGCGTCCTGGAGGCCACGCTGCCGCTGCGGCCGTGGGGCTTCCCGTACGCGCTGTTCCTGCTCTGCGCGAGCGGCAGGCTGTCCGGCACGCGGGTCGCGCTGGTCGGCGTCGGCGCCGCACCGATCGGCAACCGGGCGACCCGGGCCCTGGTGCGCTGGTCGGCGCGGCTCGCCACGTACCGCTCGTACCGCGACGACCAGTCCCGCGACGCGATGCGGACGATGGGCGTGAACACCGCGCGCGACGAGGTCTATCCGGACCTCGCCTTCGCCCTGCCGACGCCGACGCCCGCGCCGACAGCGACAGCGACGCAGGCAGGCGAGCCCGCGGCACCGGCGGGCCCGGTCTGTGTCGGCGTCATGGCCTTCCACGGTGGTGACGACGACCGAGCCAGGGCCGACGAGATCCACCGGCGCTACCTCGACGGGACAACTCGCTTCGTACGCAAGCTGGTCGAGGAGGGGCGGCCGGTCCGGCTGCTCACCGGCGACGAGTGCGACGCGCCGGTGGTCGCCGCGATTCTCGACGCGGTGGACTCGCCGCTGGTCACCGAGGCCAAGACGGCCTCGCTGGCCGACCTCATGAAGGAGACCGCGGCGGCCGACACCGTGGTGGCGACCCGGTACCACAACCTGATCTGCGCGCTGAAGGTCGGCACGCCGACGCTCGCCCTCAGCTATGCGGCGAAGAGCGACGCGCTCATGGCGCAGATGGGCCTCGGCGCGTACCGCCACCCGGCTCGCGAGATCGACGCCGACCACCTCCTCGAGCAGTTCCGGGAGGTGGAGCGGCGGTCGGCCGAGCTGCGACAGATCCTGGCCGAGCGGAACCAGGTCGTCGCCCGGCGCCTGGAGCGTCAGTTCACCGCCCTGACCGCGGCCCTTTTCCCGACCGCCGACCGCACCCACGCCCGGCAGGAGAACCCATGAAAGCGACCGAAGTCCCGGAGATCGCCGGCGCGTTCCTCTTCGAGTCGACACCGTACGCCGACGAGCGCGGCTTCTTCTGCCGCACCTTCGACGCCGAGGTGGCCCGCTCGGTGGGCCTCGACCCGCACGCTTTCATCCAGGACAGCGTGTCCCGCTCGGCCCGCGGCGTGCTGCGCGGCCTGCACCTGCGCTCCGGTGCCGGCGAGGCCAAGCTCGTGCGGTGCTCGTACGGGAAGATCTTCGACGTCGTCGTGGACCTGCGCACGGACTCGCCGACGTACCGCAACGCGGCCTTCTTCGAACTGTCCGGCGAGACGCAGGTGACCCTGTACATCCCGGCCGGGTGCGCGCACGGCTTCCAGGCGCTGACCGAGACCGCCGACACCTCGTACCGGATCGACCGGTCGCACGATCCGGCCGAGGACGTGACGATCGCCTACGACGATCCGGAGCTCGCCATTCCGTGGCCGCTGCCGGTCACGTCGATGTCCCAGCGGGACCGGGAGGCGCCGAGCCTCGCCGAGGTCCTGAAGCAAGAAGAAGGGTGAAGTACCCGTGGACGGTGAAGTACCCGTGGACTCCGAAGAGTTCCTCCTGCCCCGGTCGCGCAAGGCGAATGAGCGGCTGCACGCCCTGATCCCCGGGGGCGCGCACACGTACGCCAAGGGCGACGACCAGTACCCCGAGAACCTGGCCCCCGTCATCAGCCACGGCCGCGGCGCCCACGTGTGGGACATCGACGGCAACCGCTACATCGAGTACGGATCGGGGCTGCGGTCGGTCAGCCTCGGCCACGCCCATCCACGCGTGACCGAGGCGGTGCGGCGGGAGATCGACCGAGGCAGCAACTTCGTGCGGCCGTCCGTCGTGGAGGTCGAGGCCGCGGAGCGCTTCCTGGCCACGGTGCCGACCGCAGAGATGGTGAAGTTCGCGAAGAACGGCTCCGACGCCACCACCGCCGCGGTGCGCCTCGCCCGCGCCGTCACCGGACGCCCGCGGGTGGCCCTCTGCGGCGACCATCCGTTCTTCTCCGTCGACGACTGGTTCATCGGTACGACGCCGATGTCCGCCGGTATTCCGGCGGCGATCAACGACCTCACCGTGGCGTTCCCTTACGGGGACTTGGCCGCCACGGAGGAGGTCCTGACCCGCCACCAGGGCGAGGTCGCCTGCCTGATCCTCGAACCCGCCACCCACACCGAGCCCCCGCCCGGCTACCTCGCGGGGCTGCGCGAACTGGCCGACCGGCACGGCTGCGTACTGATCTTCGACGAGATGATCACCGGGTTCCGCTGGTCGGAGGCGGGCGCCCAGGGTCTGTACGGCGTCGTCCCCGACCTCTCCACGTTCGGCAAGGCGCTGGGCAACGGGTTCGCCGTCTCCGCGCTCGCCGGGCGCCGCGAGCTGATGGAGCGGGGCGGCCTTCGTCACTCCGGCGAGCGGGTGTTCCTGCTGTCCACCACGCACGGTGCGGAAACGCACTCCCTGGCGGCCGCGATGGCGGTCCAGTCCACCTACGTCGAGGAGGGCATCACCGCGCGGCTGCACGCTCTTGGCGAGCGGTTGGCCGCGGGGGTCCGCGAGGCCGCGGCCGGCATGGGCGTCGGCGGCCACGTCGTCGTCCGGGGGCGGGCCAGCAACCTGGTCTTCGCCACGCTCGACGAGAGCGGGCAGCCGTCGCAGCGGTACCGCACGTTGTTCCTGCGCCGACTCCTGGCGGGCGGAGTCCTCGCCCCGTCGTTCGTGGTGAGCAGCGCGCTCGACGACGCCGACATCGACCGGACCGTCGACGTGGTGGGGGAGGCGTGTGCGGTGTACCGCAAGGCGCTGGACGCAGGGGACCCCACGCCCTGGCTGGCGGGGCGGCCGGTGAAACCGGTGTTCCGGCGCTTGGCGTGAGTCAGGTGGAGTGAGGTGAGGTGGGATGGGGCGAGGTGGGATGGGGCGAGGTGAGCTGACCTGAGCTGAGCTGAGGTGGTGTGAGCGGGCGTGGCGTGGCGTCAGCGGCTCTCCTGCCGACCGGCGTCCGCCATCCGATCGGTCAGCCGGTCGGCCGTCCGGTCGACCAGCCACGCGGTCGCCGGTACCACCGCCAGCGCGGTGCACCAGCCGCCGAGGACGTCGGTCGGGTAGTGCGCGCCCAGGGCCACCTGCGCCCAGCCCATGGCGGCACCGGCGGCCGGCGCCGCGGCGAGCACGAGGAGCGCCCCGGACGTCCGGCCGAGCCCGAGCCGCCCCGTCACGAGCAGCGCCACCACCAGGGCGAGCGCGGTGAGGAAGGCGGTGTGCCCGCTCGGGTAGGACAGGTTGTCGTCGCCGTGGATGGTGCGTCCCACCAGGTACTTGAGCAGCGTCGCCGTCACCACGGTCATGGCGGAGGCGGCGACGACGAGCACCGCCGCGCGAGGCTGCCGAAGGAACAGGCAGCCCGCCACAAGGCCCACGACCAACACCGCGGCTCCGGCGGGCTCCCCCAAGAAGTCGATGACCAGAGCGACGTTCCGCCATGGGGGCCGCACGCTGTCCGCGGTGGGGTCGATGACCCACCTGTCCACCGTGCCGGGCTCGCTGTGTCCTGCGTACAGGATCCCGATCACGACGACCACCGGCGCGGCGAGGACCGAGACGAGCCCGAGCCACGCGCGCAGAAGAGAGGGCAGCACCAGAGGCCTCGGTTCCTGTTCCGGTCCTGCTCCGGCCAGGCGATCCAACGCGAGCCCCCCCGTCGTGTCCGACCCATCCATCAATGACCACAACTGCCCGAGAAACTAGCAGAGTTGAAGGAGGCCGGGGAATATCCAACGAATTCCCCCTGCTATGGTGCGCCGATGTCATCGATCAAGCAGTTCCAAGTCACCTTCGACTGCGCGGAACCCGAGCGCGTCGCCCGCTTCTGGTGCGAAGTGTTGGGGTACGTCGTATCGCCTTCCGAGGATCAGGGTTCGTGGTCTGCCTGCAGCGATCCCACAGGCGTGGGCCCGCGGCTGTTCTTCCAGCGCGTTCCCGAGGGCAAGGTCGTCAAGAACCGGGTTCACCTCGACGTACGGGTCGGCACCGGCCTCGTGGGCGAGGAGCGCCTCGCCGCACTCGAGGCGGAATGCGCGCGCCTGATCCCGCTCGGCGCCGTACGCGTACGGCTGCTGCCTGCCGATGACGAGAACGAGTCCTGCATCGTCATGCAGGACATCGAGGGCAATGAGTTCTGCCTCGACTGAGCACCATTGCCGCTTCAGGTGTGCCGATACGGCAGTTTGGAGCGGCCATTGTTGCCCGGCCGTGGAATCGATGCGGAATTCCGCATGTGCCAGGCTGCGGAGCAACATGGGCTGGACATTCAAATTGCACGGTGGTGTCGCGGTCGTACTGGGCTTTGTGCTCCTGGTACTGACCGCGCTCAGTTGGCTGCCGGGAACCTTCTCGTTGGCCGGGGCCAGGTGGTTGGTGGTGGCGGGTTTCGCGCTGCTGCCTCCGGTCTTCCTTTCCGCCCTGGTGCGTGGATTCCTGGCGCGCACGGACCGCCAGTCGCTGTGGCTGGCCTTCCGATGCCTTCCTGGCCAGGTCCAAGTGGGGCTTGCGGCCTTGTTCGTGTCGGGCGCCGTGATGGCGGTCGTCACCATGGGAGGCGGGACGAACCTGCAGGCTGCGGAGATGAGGGAAGGCCGGTACTTCGCCCTCGACACCACTCCGCACGCGCGCGGCAGGGTCGAGGTCTCCCGGAGCCGGTACGAAGCTGTCCTGGCGAGCGACCGGCGCCCCATGCTCGTGATCCCGGGGATGCTGTTCATCGGTGCCGCGTTCGTCGTCCTGACAGCCGGAGAAGTACGCCGAGCGGATCATGCCGCCACGCTTCGCACGCGGTGAACGACGACCACGGTGTGGTGTGGGAGAGGCCCGCGGTCTGCTGGTCGGCGACATGACCGCCGGTCCCGGCTCACGCAGGCCCTGCCGATTGGTGCGACCTGTTTCGACCTGGTTCAACCGGTTCAACCAGGTCCGACCAGATCTCCCGCGCGCCCGGTGGCGTCCCGGCCGACGCCACCGGGCGTCCGCGTGATGTGTGGTCAGCTCTCTGCGCGGTCGGCTCTCATGGCGGTCAGCCGGGCCACCTGCCGGTCAGACCGCGGGCGGCGCTGGCGCCCGCGCGGTCGACGGTGGCCTTGACCGCCGCGAAGATCGCTCCCTGCAACGTGGCGGCGAGCAGCACTTCGTGCCAGCTGCGTTCCTCGTCGGTGGCGTCCGGGGCTTCCTCGCCGTGACCGAGCACCTTCCACGCCTTCTTGAACATCGCCGCGGCGATCATGCCGCTGACGGCTCCCAGCGCGAAGCCGACCGGCTTGTAGGCGATGGTCGATGCCTTCACGAGCGTCCTCCCCTCCCGCGGCGGGAGACCAGCC
The DNA here is from genome assembly GCF_040647455.1 of Streptomyces sp. NPDC041068. Classification (NCBI taxonomy): domain Bacteria; kingdom Bacillati; phylum Actinomycetota; class Actinomycetes; order Kitasatosporales; family Streptomycetaceae; genus Streptomyces; species Streptomyces sp. NPDC041068. The sequence goes on along the minus strand of NZ_JBEZCG010000013.1, from coordinate 246,621 downwards.
ACAGCACGAGCGCTCCGGTGGTTGCCGCGACCAGGAGGGCGGTGCGGTGGTCCCGGGCGGTTCGCGCGCCTCGGGCGGCCTGGTGCCGTACGGGGTCGGGCAGGGTGTCCTGCACCTGGTGCGCCACGTCGGCGGCCTTGGCCCTGACCACGTCGGCCTTGGCCGCGGCCTGATCCTTCGCCTCCGCGGCCTTGACCTCCGTCTGCTGCCTGACCTGGGCGGCCTTGTCCTTCACCCGGGCCTTCACGTCGGCCTTGGCCGCGAGCGCCTCGATCGTCTCCCCGAGCTCGGAACGGGTCTGCTCCACCTGCTCGCGCAGTTCCTCGGGACCGGCGGCGGTGGGTTCGTCATGCGGCGGCTGGGTCATCGCCTGGCACTCTCCTTGATCGTGGCCACATCGGCCTTGACGCTGTCGATGGCCTGTTCAGGGGCGGGCGGGGCCGCCTGGCCGACCTGCTTCTTGCCGGTCGCCGCCAGCACCGCGGCGAGCACGCCGAGCACGGCGGTGACGATCAGCGCCGCGGCCCACACCGGAAGCGGCACGGCGAGAGCCGCGATCGCGGTCGCCACCAGTGCCTGCAGCATCAGGAACCCGACGACGCCGGCGCCGCCGAACAGACCGCCGCCCCTGCCGTAGCGTTTGCCCTTCTCCTTCATCTCCGCCTGCGCCAAACGCAGTTCACCGCGCACCAGCTCGGTCAGCTGCTGCGAGGCGCGCTGCACCAGTTCGCTCACCGGCTCATGACCGGGGCCCCGATCCCGACCGGTGTCCCGATCCTGTGCGGTGACATGTGACTTCGTGCCTGACACGGCGATCACCTCCCGTCCTTCTCGACGTACCGGCCGGGAGCGCATCGCAGGCTTCCCGGTCCTTACGGACGCGCGGGTACCCCGGACAGGGCGGCTCGGAACCAAGGCGGTGTGCGGTGCTTCAGCGTCGTACGGCTGCCTCGCGCTCGGCCTCCGGCAGGTCGGCGACGGCGGCCGGGGCGTCGCGGAACATCGAGGCCATATGCCGGTCCTGCATCCGTGCGCCGCGCGCCTCGAGCCGCCTCCGGCCTCCGGGCAGGACCCCGAGGACCCTGTACCGGACGGTGTTGCTCGCGAGGGAGAGGAGCAGCGCCCAGGGGATCCGGCGGCGCAGCCCCAGGTCGCGCATGCCGTCCTTCCCCATGAAGGCGGTGAGGAGGCTCGCCTGACGGGCCCTCTCGTAGCGCTGGTGGAGCCGTTCGAGGGCAGGGCCGCGGTGGCCGAAGCAGCGTTCGGCCTGGGCGTCCAGGGTCTGTCGCGCCAGGTCCCGGCCGGCCTGGGTCTGCCCGGCGGCGGCCAGCAGGATGTGGTGGTTCCAGCGATGCCGGACGCTCTCGTCGTCGGTCAGCCACTCCGGTGAGACGCCCATCAACCAGCCGATGCAGCGCCACAGGTGCATGAGGTCGTCGCGCTGCGCGCGGGTGAGCCGCACACCGAGTCCGAGGCAGCCGACGATCACTGTGCTGTCGAAGAGCCCGAGCGTGCCCGCCTGGTCGGCCTGGTTGATCGGATATCCCCAACGCCCGGTGTCCCAGCGGGGTTCGAAGCGCGCGTTCACCAGGGCGTGCATGGCGCGCACATGAACCGTCAGGCGCCAGCCCTCGGCGCCGGGGCGCAGGCCCCCGGCCCGGGTGACGGCATGGGACCACTTGGTCGTCTCGCCCAGGCGTCGCAGCGTCGTGCCGCCGGTCAGCCCTCCGGTGAGGACGAGCAGGTCGGACGGGCCGCCGAAGCGGTAGCCGCCGATGAGGGACAGGAGAGTGAGTACGTCACCGGAGTTGCGGCCGAGATAGCGGTAGGCCGCGGCGCCCCGCTCGACGCGGTCCCAGTCCACCCAGTCGGGCACGGTCGTCGCGTGGTCGAGGAGGGCCCGCAGCGCGGGCGGCAGTTCCCTGGGCACATCGGGGGCCGCGGACAGCGCCTCGCCGATCTGCGCGTGTGTGACGCGATCCGGATCACCGGCGGGCAGCCGCATCGCCTCGGCGAGGGCGGCGCCCAACTCGTCGCGTTCGAGGAGCGCGTTCCCCAGACGCTCCATCAGCGTCTCGTCGACGTCCTTGTCGATGTCGGCGAAGAGGAAGATCGCGCGGGCGATCCTGCGACCGCGGTCCTCGGCCTCCCGGAAGCGGCTCGGGAAGCGGCCTGTGTCACGGACCTCGCTGATCTGCGTCATGCGACCCGTTTTAACGCGAATATTTGCTCGCATACAATTCGCGTTATGCGGAAGGAGCCCCGGCAGGAGCGGTCCCGCCAGATGGTGGAGCGGATCGTCGCGGCAGGGCGGACGGTGCTGGCACGCGACGGTTACGCACGCTTCGTGACCACGCGGGTCGCGGACGAGGCGGGCATCAGTCCGGGCTCCCTCTACCAGTACTTTCGCAACAAGGACGAGTTGCTGACGGTCCTCATGGAGCGGTTCTGGGCGGAGACGGGCGACCGGGTGACGGCGTCGTTGGCCGACCGTTTCACCGATCCGCCGGAGCGGCTGATCCCCAACGCGGTGGAAGCGCTGCTGTCCGCGATGGAGCACGATTCGCAACTGCTTCGCGTTGTGACCGAGGAGGTTCCGCCGCGGTACAGCGAGGACCATCTGCACGCGCTGCGCCGCCGCATCCAGGACCTGGGCTCCGCCTACCTCGCGGGGCGGGCGCCGGGGGAGCGGGGCGGGACCACGCGCTCGTGGGTGATCGTGTCCGCGATGGAGGCGCTCAGCGTCCGCTGGGTCCTGGAACGCCCCGCGATCCGGCGTGAGGAACTGGTCGAGGAGCTCACGACGTTGGTGACCAACTATTTGACCGGGACGAAGACGGTCTGACCCCCGACCGGTCACGTGGCGTACGGCAATTCAGCCATGGCGCGCAGGTGGTCGTTGACCGTTCGAAGGCCGCGTGTGACCGTCGACGCGCCAGGAACGGCAGGGGAGTTCACGCAGTCAGGGGAGGGACAGGGATGACGGTACGTTCGCTCAGACTCTCGTCGGTGGCGCTGCTCGCCGCGGGGGTGATGACCGTGGTCGGCGCCGTGGGGACGGCGCAGGCGACGGAACCCGCGGCCGCTCGCGCGATCGGCACCGCGGTGACGCTCCAGAGCGACCCGACGCCGGAGGAACAGGAGCGGCTCCGCGAGATCGCGGGGTCGATCTGGACCCCGGAGCTGGCGGCGGGCTGGAACATGAACGCCGATGTGGCGAACGTCCTGTCGGAGGTGACCGGCGGAATCCTGAAGTGCTCCGAGGCCTTCGCGCTGGTCCCCAGGCCGCCCGCGTTCATGCCCGGTCTGAGCTATCTGCGCCAGTACTGGAAGCAGATCAGGGACTACTTCCTGGTCGTCAAGGAGAACCGTACGTACCGGGCTTGTGTGGTGTCCGCCGCGGCCCACTACCGCTCGATCATCGAGATGGCCTCGGCGGGGATCTAGCGCTGCGTGGCCTTGGCGTAGAGGGCGGCCGCTTCGGTGCCGAGGATCACGCTGTACGACACGTCGGGGGTGTCGCCGCCCCCGTGGTAGCCGCCGAGGACACCGATGAGGTGGCCGTCGGCGGTGACCCACGGACTCCCGCTGGTGCCGTTGCTGAAGCCGGGGCAGCCGATGCTCTGTTGGCCCGCGCGGAAGCGGTTCGTGGTGCTGGTGCAGGTGCGCGGGGCGTCCTCGTCGGAGGGGTAGCCGGTGACGGTGACGCGGTGGTCGGTGCCCGCCACGGTGTCCAGGGTGTTGGCCCCCGTCACGTCCTCGACCCGTCGGCCGTCCAGGGGTTCGAGGACGGCGAAGGCGAGGTCGTGGTCCTCGTCCCCGTCGTGGGTCCAGTGGTCGTCGGCGTAGACGCGGTCGATCGTCCACAGGCCGTAGGGCGCCTTGCCGTCGTGATAGCCGGGGGCGAAGGTGACGCCCTCGCCGTCGCTGAGGCAGTGGCCCGCGGTGACGATGAGATCGCGGTCCTTGCTGTGCACCACGGAAGCGGTGCAGAAGTGGCGGCCGTCCAGACCGCCGTCGAAGAGGGCGCCGACCCGTGCCGTGGCGGCGGGCGACACGGGGTGCGCGGCCGGGGTGACGGCGTGGGGCAGCGCGTTGGCGTTCGCGAGCGCGAGGCACGAGAACAGGGCGCCCACGGCGAGCAGCGCCCGCAGGCGCCTGCGCCTCGTCCGTACGCGCTTCGTCATCCGCCGCTCACCTCGCTCACTCGGCACCTCGCGCACCTCGCACTTCACTCACCTCACACCTCGCTCGCTTGCCGGGAAGCATGCCCGAGGAATCTGAGGATTCTCTGTGACGCCACGCACAAATGATCTCGATGAGCGATGAATGCCCGCAGGCCGCCGCGTGAACGGCCGGAGGCGGGCGCGGAGCCCTCCTTCATGGGCCACCGCAACTCCTGCTTTGCGTGCGCCGGTTGATGCGCCGGTGGCGGCCACGCGCCCATCGGGAGCGATCTCCCCACCGTCGCGTCGGCCACCCTCGTATGGCGGGCCACAAGCAATCAACTCCCGTGTGCCACAGTCGAGTTGGGCCGAATTGGCCGGACGTCGAGTCAAGCTGAGGCAAAATCTCGTCGAGTTGGTCCAGTCCTTTACGGGCGCGGGAGCGCGGCAGAGGCACCCGGCACCGTGAATTGGTACGGCCCGGGGGCCTCCCCACCCGCGTTGACATGCCCACGGGTGGTGGTTCCCTGAGAGGTCTGTACCGCAGGAAGCGCGTCCGACCCCCGCCCCATCGGACCCGTTCCCCCATCCACCACTGCCCTCGTACGCCGCAGGCAGCGGCGGACACACGGACGCGAACCGAAGGAGAGCGAGCCTCGGACGCCTCACCTCCCCCAAGGAGAGCCGTGTCCCCACTCAGATCCACAGCCAGACCCCGCGAGGCCCTGGCCTCGCCCCGACGCCTCGTCGCACTCCTCGCCGTGCTCGCACTGGCGCTGGCCGGACTCACCGCACGTGCGGCCCCCGCCCACGCGGCCGCCAAGCTCACCGCGACCTTCGTCAGCGAGGGCAGCGGTACGTCCTGGACCGGCAAGTTCGTCGTGAAGAACAGCGGCGACACCGCCGTCGACACCTGGTCCCTGGAGTTCGACCTGCCCGACGGCGTCACCATCAGCGACCACACCCACGGCACCGCCGAGGTCAAGGGCAAGCATGTGGTCGTGACGCCCGCGTACTACAACGCCCGCGTCCCCGCGGGCCGTGACACCGAGCCGTACAGCTACAGCTTCCGCGGCAGCGGCCAGCTCAAGCCTCCGACGGGCTGCCTCATCAACGGCGACAAGTGCGACGGCACCGCGGCCGTGCCCCCGAAGGCCCCCACCGGGGTGAGCGTCGCCGACACCACCGCCCGTACGGTCGGCCTGAAGTGGACGGCGGCCGCACAGGGCGACTTCCCCGTCGCCTCGTACGAGGTACTGCGCGGCACCACCGTCGTGGCGGGCAGCGCCACCACCCAGGCCACGGTGCGCGGCCTGGAACCCGCGACCGCCTACCAGTTCAGCGTCCGCGCCAAGGACTCGCGCGGCAACACCGGCGAGCCCAGCGCCCCCGTCACCGCGACCACCGTGGACCCGGCGACCGACACCGTGCCGCCCACCGCACCTCGTAACCTCCGTGCCAGTGACGTCACTTCGAGCACCGTGAAGCTCGCCTGGGACGCGGCCACCGACAACCAGCGCGTCGCCGCGTACGACGTCTACCGCGGCACGACCCTCGTGGAGAGCCTGCCCGCCGACACCCTCACCAGCACCGTGACCGGGCTGACGCCCGACACGCAGTACTCCTTCACCGTCAAGGCGCGGGACGCCGCCGACAACGCCTCGCCCGCGAGCAACACCCTGTCCGTCACCACCAAGGAGGCCGTCGGCCAGGGCGGCTACGCCAAGGTCGGCTACTTCGTGCAGTGGGGCATCTACGGCCGCCAGTACTTCGTGAGGGACCTGGAGACGTCCGGCGCCGCGGGCAAACTCGACGTCATCAACTACGCCTTCGCCAACATCGACCCCAAGAACCTCACCTGCCTCAACGGCGTCACCAAGGGCACCACGCCGAACCCTCAGGACCCCAACCAGGGTGACGGGGCCGGGGACGCCGAGGCCGACTACGGCAGGGCCTTCCCCGCCGGGCAGTCCGTGGACGGCGTCGCCGACGACGGCTGGGGCAAGCTGCGCGGCAACTTCAACCAGCTGAAGAAGCTCAAGGCCAAGCACCCGAACCTCAAGGTGCTCGTCTCGCTCGGCGGCTGGACCTACTCCAAGTACTTCTCCGACGTCGCCAAGACGGACGAATCGCGGAAGAAGTTCGTCAAGTCCTGCGTCGACATGTACATCAAGGGCAATCTGCCCGCGTACAACGGCGCGGGCGGTGACGGCGTCGCCGCCGGCATCTTCGACGGCTTCGACCTGGACTGGGAGTGGCCGGGCTCGCCGGACGGTCACCCCGGCAACCACTGGAGCACGGACGACAAGGCCAACAACACCGCCCTGATCGCCGAGTTCCGCAAGCAGCTCGACGCGCTCGGCGGCAACCACCGGCTCCTCACCGCCTTCACGCCGGCCGACCCCAAGAAGATCAACGACGGCTGGGACCTCAAGGAGATCTTCACGTACCTGGACTTCGCCAACGTCCAGGGCTACGACTTCCACGGCGCGGGCAGCGACAACTCCTGGGAACCGAACCGCACCGGCCACCAGGCCAACCTGTACAAGGACGCGCAGAGTCCGTACGCCAATGACTTCAGCATCGACGACGCCGTGAAGGCGTACACCGATCAGGGCGTCAAGCCGCGCAAGCTGACCATCGGCTTCCCGTTCTACGGGCGCGGCTGGCAGCAGGTCGCCGACGGCGGCGCGCACGGCGAGTGGCAGAGTGCCAACGGCGCCGCGCCGGGCCAGTTCCAGGAGGAGGCGGGCACCCGCGGCTACGACAACCTCGTCGCCGCCTTCCCGAACCTGACCGTCTACCACGACGAGCAGTCCGTCTCCACGTACGGCTACACCGGGGCGAACGGCCAGTGGTGGTCCTTCGACGACCCCTGGTCCATCGAGAAGAAGACCCAGTACATCAAGTCCAGGGGTCTGCTCGGCGGCATGATCTGGGAGATGTCGGGAGACACCTCGAACAACATCCTGTTCAACACGCTGGACCGCGGCCTGAAGTGACCACCGCGGCACAGCGGCCGGGGCCGCCTCGGAACCCCCTCCGAGGCGGCCCTTCGCATGCGCGGCGCCTTCCCGTACGCGCGAGCACTGACGCGGGAGCGCTACTTCTCCCAGCCCACCGTCTCCGGCAGCGGGCTGTAGAAGATGGTCGCGCCCACGTTCGCCAGGCCCTTCTTGACGCTGTACGTCGACGGGCCGCTGAACATCGGGAGCCGGGCGTAGTTCTGGAGGGCCTTCTGCTCGACCTTGTTCGCCGCCGCTGCCTGCTTGTCCAGGTCGGCGATGTCCGACGTGGCGCGGATCTCCTTGTCCAGCTCCGGGGACCCGGCCCCCGTGAGGTTGGAGTCACGGTCCGAGCAGTACAGCTCGCACAGGTAGCGGGCCCCGTAGGGATCCATGGAGCGGTTGCCCGAGAGGAACAGGTCGAACTTCCGCTCGTTCAGGATGTTGGCGAAGTCCGCCTGGTCGGCCTTCTTGATGTCGAGGCGGATGCCGACCGGCTTGAGCATCGCGGCGAGGGCGCCCGCGGTGGCCTTCTCCAGCGGTTCGTCGCCCAGAATCGTGTAGCCGATCTCCAGCCTCTTGCCGCCCTTCTCCCGGATCCCGTCGCTCCCCGGCTTCCAGCCCGCCGCGTCGAGGTCCTTCTTCGCCTGGTCGGGCCCGTACTTCAGGACGGCCGAGACGTTGTCCTCGTATCCCTTCTGGAAGCTGTAGAGCAGGCCCGAGCCGGGCAGCGGCTCCTTGTAGTCCAGGCCCTGGAACTGGATCTTGGCGATCTGGCTGCGGTCGATGCTCTCCTGGATCGCCTTGCGCACCGCCTTGTCCCCGAGGACCGACGACTTGGTGTTGAAGTTGATCGCGTACCCGAACGGGCTGCCACCGCTCCGGATCTCGGTGCCCTTGAGCCCCTTCACCTGCTTCAGGCTCTCGGCGTCGACCGCGGAGACGTAGTCGAGCTGACCGTTCTTGAAGGCGTTGACCGCCGCGGTCGGCTCCAGGTTCACGTAGACGCGCTTGTCGAGCTTGCCCTTCTTGCCCCACCACTTCGGGTTGCGGACGAAGGTGATGTTGCCCGAGTGGGTGTCCCACTTGCCGACCGTGTACGGGCCGGCGCCCCACTCGGGGTGCGCCTTCTTCACGTACGCCTTGTTGAAGTTGTCGACCTTCGCCGCCTTCGGGTGCAGGAACGTCGTGAACAGGCTCGGCCAGGAGGCGTTGGCGCCCTTGAAGGTGATGACGGCCTGCTTGTCGTCCTTGCCCCGCGCGACCTCGGTGATCTGGTCGTAGCCCTCCGCGGTCTGGGCCGCGTACGCCTTGTCGGAACCGTTGTTGGCCTTCCAGGTGGCCTTGATCGCGGTCCAGTCGATCGGCGTTCCGTCGTTGAAGGTGGCCTTCTTGTTGATCGTCAGGACGACCTTCTGGTTGCCGTCCTTCACGGACACCTTCACATCGCTGAAGTAGTCCGGGTTGTACTGCACTTCACCGGTGGGCGAGAAGGTGATCGCGTTCGCGTTGTACCAGGCCCACACCCGGGATGCCGTCAGCGTGGCATTGACGTTGAACGGGTTGCCCTGGTCGTCGAACGTCCCCGCCGTCGTGTAGGTCCCGCCGTCCTTGAGCTTGTCGTACGCCGTCGGGTTGTAGTCGGCGGCTCCGGAAGCGGCGGACGGGGTGTTCTTCGCGTCCGAGCCGGCAGCGTCGTCACCGGACGAGGACTGGCACGCGGTGGCGGTGACGGAGATGGCTGCGATGAGGGCGACGGGCAGGGCCAGTCTTGCGCGCATGGGAAAGCGTCCTTGAGTCGAAGGTGGGATGGGAGTGAGAGCGGGAGTGGGAGTGAGGGCGGGAGTCGGTTACGCGGCGTGGCAGGCGTACTCGTGCCCCGGCTGCCCCGACACCGACCTGGCCGCGGGGCGCTCCGTGCGGCAGCGCTCCCGGACGTCGTCGTCGGCGAGGCGGTACAGCGGGCAGCGGTCGATGAACACGCAGCCGCGCGGCAGGTTCGTCGCGTTCGGCTGCTCGCCCTTCAGGACGATCCGTTCGCGGGTGCGTTCGCGCTTCGGGTCGGGTACGGGGATCGCCGACAGGAGTGCCCGGGTGTAGGGGTGCTTCGGGTGGGAGAAGAGCGTCTCCGTGTCGCCGGTCTCGACGATGTGCCCGAGGTACATCACCGCGATGCGGTCGCAGATGTAGCGGACCACGGCGAGGTCGTGGGCGACCATGAGATACGCGAGTCCCAGCTCACGCTTGAGCCGGCCGAGCAGGTTGATCACCCCGGCCTGTACCGATACGTCCAGGGCGGAGAGCGGCTCGTCGAGGGCGAGCAGTTTCGGGTCCGTGGCCAGGGCGCGGGCGATGCCGACGCGTTGGCGCTGGCCTCCCGAGAGCGCGGCCGGGAAGCGGTCGCTCACCGAGGCGTCGAGGCCGACGAGCGTGAGCAGTTCGTGGACGCGGGAGCGGATCGCGTCGCTGTCACGGCCGATGGCCCGCAGGGGTTCGGCGAGCAGTTGGTAGACGGGAAGGCGCGGGTCCAGGGCGCCCATCGGGTCCTGCATGACGATCTGCACGTCGTGCCGCAGGGTGCGTGCGCGCCCGCCGGAACCGGCCGACGCGCCCTGGGCGACGGTGGTGCCGACCGCGGCATCGGCGTCCTTGCCTGCGGCCGCCCCGACCTCCTGCCCGGCGATCTCGATCCGGCCGCCCTCGGGTCGCCTGAGCCGCAGGATCTCCATCAGCGTCGTCGTCTTGCCGCTGCCCGACTCGCCGACCAGCCCCAGCGTCTCTCCGGTACGCAGCTCGAAGCTGACCTGGTTGACCGCGTGCAGCGTGCCGACCCGGCGCTTGATGAACGCGCCCTTGGTGACGGGGAAGGTCTTGACGAGGTCCTCGACGCGGAGCACCACGTCGCCGTGCCTTGTGCCCACCTCCTGGTCGACGGGCGCGGCACCCCCGGTGGGATCCAGCGTGCCCTCGGCTATCTCCGCCGCGCGCAGGCAGGCCACGTCCCCGTGCCCCGTGACATGACGCAGCTCCGGTTCTTCGGAGCGGCACGCGTCGAGTGCGACGGCGCACCGGCTCGCGAAGGGGCAGCCGACCGGCAGGCCCGACATGGCGGGGGGCTCTCCGCCGATCGGGACGAGGGGGCGGCGGACACCCTCGTCCACGGTCGGCACCGCGGCCAGGAGCCGGGCGGTGTACGGCATCGTGGGCCGGCGGAACAGCGCGTGCACGTCCGCCTTCTCCACGAAGCGGCCCCCGTACATGACGGCGACGTCGTCCGCGTGGCCGGCCACGACGCCGAGGTCGTGGGTGATCAGGACGAGGCCGGCACCGGTCTCCCGCTGTGCGAGGCGCAGTACGTCGAGAATCTGCGCCTGCACGGTGACGTCGAGCGCGGTGGTGGGTTCGTCGGCCACCAGCACACTCGGACGGTTGGCGATCGCCAGGGCGATGACCACGCGCTGGCGCATGCCGCCGGAGAACTCGTGGGGGAAGGCCGAGGCCCGGCCCCGCGGGTCGGGGATGCCGACGAGGTCGAGCAGTTCGACGGCCTTCTCCCAGGCCGCCTTCTTGGACAGGTCCTGGTGGACCCGCAGTGCGTCGGAGAGGAGTCTGCCCACGGAGAAGATGGGGGTGAGCGCGGACAGGGGGTCCTGGAAGACCATGCCGATGGACTTGCCCCGTATGCGCGACAGCGCCCGGTCGTCGAGGCCGATCAGGTCCTGACCGCCGAGCAGGACCTGGCCGCGCAGTTCGGCGGTGGGCGGCAGCAGGCCCATGACGCCCATCGCGGTCGCCGACTTGCCCGAGCCGGACTCGCCGACGATGCCGAGGGTGCGGCCCGGCAGCAGATCGAAGCTGACGCCGCGCACCGCTTCGACGGTCCCGGACTCGGAGGGGAAGGAGATCCGCAGGTCCCGTACGGAGAGCACGGAGGTGGCGTCTGCGGGGGAGACCGGGTGGTCGTGCAGGGGGGTGGTGAGTGTCATCGTCGGCCTCCCGCCGCGCCGGTCACAGAGGTGGGGTCGAGGGCGTCGCGCAGCCCGTCGCCGATGAAGGTCATCGACACGGTGAGCAGGACGACGAGGCCCGCGGGAAAGGCGAAGAGCCAGGGGGCGCTGGTGACGGTGGTCGCGCCGTCGGCGAGCATCGTGCCGAGGGAGACGTCCGGAGTCTGGACGCCGAACCCGAGGAACGACAGGGCGGTCTCGCTGAGCACGGTCGCGACGACGCCGAGCGTCAGGTTGACGATGAGCAGGGAGCCGAGGTTGGGGATGATGTGGCGCAGGATGATGCGCAGCGGGCTCACCCCCATGAACTCCGCCGCCGTCACGTAGTCCCGTTCGCGCAGCGAGGTCGACACGGACCAGATGACCCGGGCGGTGGACATCCAGCCGAACACGGTCAGCACGAGGATGAGGGCGCGCCAGTCACCGGCCAGGCGGTTGGAGACCAGGGCGAGGATGAGGAACGAGGGGACGATCAGGAGGAAGTGGATGACGGCGAGCGTCAGCTTCTCCACCCGGCCGCCGAAGTACGCGGCGCTGGAGCCGATGATCGCGGCGAGGATGATCGTCAGGACGGACACGCTCACGGCGATCACCAGCGAGCGCCGCAGTCCGTGCACCGCACTGGCGTAGATGTCGTTGCCGCCCTGGTTGGTGCCGAACCAGTGCACGTCGCTCGGCGGCTGGGTGAGGGCGGTGAAGTCGGCGTCGGTGTGGGTGTAGGACGTGAACAGGCCGCCGAAGGCGCTGAACAGCACGAGCAGCGCGAAGATCACGACGCCGGCGACGGCGAGGCGGTTGCGCAGGAAGCGTCGCAGGTAGAGCCGGCCGCGGCCGAGGTCTCTGCGCGCCTCGACGGTGTCGGTCGCTGTCGTCATGTCAGCTCACCCGCACTCTCGGGTCGAGGAAGACCGTGGCGATGTCCGCGAGGATCGCGCCGATCGCGGTGAGCACCGCGGCGAACGCGGCCGTCGCGACCGCGCCGTGCACGTCGTTCTTGCTGATGGTCTGGACGAAGTAGCGGCCCATGCCGTTCCAGCCGAAGATCGTCTCGGTGATGACGGCTCCGGTGAAGATGGCGGGCACGCTGAACGCCACGGAGGCCGCCGTCGGGATCAGCGCGGCCCGCAGCGCGTGCCTGCGGACGGCCTGGCTGCGGGTGAGGCCGGTGGCCTGGGCCGTGCGCACGAAGTCGGAGTTGATCGTGTCGAGCAGGAGTGAACGCTGCGTCAGGTGGTAGCCCACGTAGCCCATCAGCGTCAGGGTGAGCGTCGGCAGGATCAGGTGGAGGAGGCGGTCACCGATCGTCGGGAGCAGTCCCTCGACGTCGGGTGAGTTCTCCCCGGCGACGTAGAGGAAGTCGAGCCCGGCGTGCTGGTTGAGCCAGATGGCGACGAAGACCACGGCGAGCGCCGCGACGGACGTCGGGACGTTGAACACCGCGATGGATATGGCCTGCGAGACACGGTCGGCCAGGCCGTACTGGCGTGCGGCGGTGTAGACGGCGAGCGCGACACCGATCACGACGGACAGGACGGTCGCCGTGACGACCAACTGGGCGCTGACGAGCGCGCGGTAGCCCACTTCGCCGTTGACGGAGACGCCGGTGGGTGACGTGCCCCAGTCGAAGTCGAGGGTCACCGAGGTGAGCCAGTGCCACCACCGCTGCACCAGTGGCACCCCGGGGTCGAGGTTGTACGGGGCGAGGGCCTGGCTGATCTGCGCATCGCTGCGGACGGGCCGCAGCTCCCTGTAGTTCGATCGCGGGTCGAGGAAGTAACTGGCCAGGAAGTACGTGGCGTTGGTCGCGACCACGATCATCAGGAGCCAGCCGCCCGCCTTGCGCATCACATAGCGCACGGTGCGGACCGCCCCCTCACCACACACGTGGGACGCGCCGGGACGGCGCCGGAGAGACAGGTCGAGTACATGCGTGGTGGGGCTTTCTGGGGGCGTGCGGGTACGGAACGGTGCCGCGAAGGGGCGAATGTCAGCTTGGTCCGGACTAGATGGCCGCACCAGGTTTCGGCTGGTTTCGCCATGAGGCCGCAATGTTGCTGTAGTGGCTGAAATATCGCCGTAGCAAAACGATCTCCGATACGGCGCAAAACGGACCCTCGGCGGCTCGGCGTGATGGAGGGATCGAACAGCGTGGTGGTTCGTGGCGATCTTGGCGGATGGCGGCGGGCGGCGACATCCGGACACGAGGCCGCGGGGCCGGTGCGGAGAGCGCTCTCCTGCTCCGCGAGGTCGAGGGTCGCATTGGTGCGAAACGACTACTCGTTCCGGCCCTGCCGCAACCCCGGGAGAGGCGAGAGGTCGCTGCTGCCGTGACTGTGGGCGTTCGACGGCCCGGCCTTCTCGCTGCTCAAGAACGCGGTTTGCTCGTCGCCGGGTGCTCTCGGTCACCTGAAGTCACGGCGGCGATGGCTCCCTGGCTGGCCGAAACTTCAGGTGGAATCCGGCCCTGATGACCGTGATCAACCGCGGTCACCGGTCGAAGACCATGGCTCGATGCCACCCTTGACCTTGACGAAACGCCCCAGCGAGTCTGTTCGAGTACCAAAGACCCAGAAACGTACTCCAGTTTCTTGTTCCACTCGCGTATGGAGGTTTCATGGACATCGAGATGAGCACGGAGGTCGACGGCGACCTCGGTGAACTTGAGGTACTCGAGATGGACGAACTGCAGGTCAGCGGCTCGTCCACGGCCTACAACTACATCGCCAGGAACGCCGACCGTTCCTCGGACATCACGGCCTGACCGCACCGCTTGACGAGGAGCTCACAAGAAGGACACCCCTGCGAGCTCGCGGCAGGTCCACTTGTGGGCTCCTTCGGTTCTGTCCCCGCGTCCGGATCAGGACGGATGGCATGGATCTCTTGCTGCTCTTTCCGCCGCTGACGGAGGCAACTCTCTTTCCGTATCTGAGCCTGCCCTATCTCACCGGTCACGTCCGCCGGTTCGGCTACAGCGCACATCAGGTCGACCTGAGCATCGAACTGGTCCATCGGCTTCTGGACGGCCCGGCGCTCACGCGGCAGGCCCACGCCCTGGACGAGGCGCAGGATCTGCCCACCTGGTACCGAGCGGCGGTGGCTGATGCCTCCCTGCAGCATCTCGATGAGATACGGGACTTCGTCCTGACGAAGAGCCCGGCGCCCGACCTCGGGCCCGTGCGCGCGGTGCGACTGGCCCGGCAGGCCTCCCAACTGACGCTGCGGGAATCGGCGTTGTCGCAGGTGTGGGACGACTTCGACTCCCTCGACCAGGCGGTGCGTCGGCTGTCCCGGTCACCGGTCGGTTCTCTCGACCTGGCGACCCGGAAACTGCACGGTCTGCTGACGGAGGCTCTTGACGAGTCCGTGCCGCGGGCGGTCGGCATATCCGTCGCGTTCTTCAGCCAGTTGGCGCCGGCCCTGCTGATCGCCCACTGGATCCGGCAGCTCCACCCGGGCATGCCCATCTGTCTCGGCGGACAGCAGATCATGCTGCGCCACGACGAACTGGCCGCGTTGGCCTCCGTGCGTACGGCGGTGGACGCGCTCTGCGTCACGGCGGGCGAAGAGCCCCTGGAGCGCTGGCTGGCCCATCTCACCGGGAACGCGCCGAGCTCCGATGTGCCGGGGATGAGGTGGCTGAGCCCCGGAGACGTGACAGCTCCCAGCCGACCGCCCACTCTTCGCTTCAAGGACGTGGGCGCGCCCGACCACGACGGTCTGAAGGTGCACTCCTATCTCAATGACACCGTTGTCCTCTCCATGGTGTCCTGTGTGGGCTGTTACTGGGGGCGCTGCGTCTTCTGTTCCTACGGCAACCGGTCTCTCGAACGCGGGGCCTATCAGCAGGCTTCTCCGGGGCAACTCGCGGACACGGTGCGCCGGATCGTGGAGAGCACCGGAATCGACTTCGTCACCGTCGTCGACGAGAACACCAACCTGCGACTGCTCGCCCGAGCCATGCGCCTGGTGCGCGAGAGCGGTCTCCATGTCCGTTTCAACACGCGCAACCGACTGGAGCCGATCCTGCTCGATCCGGCCTTCTGCAAGGAACTGGCCGAACTCGGCTGTGAGGGAATGGCTGTCGGCTACGAGGGCGTCACCCAGCGACTGCTCGACACACTGGACAAGGGCGTCGATGCCGCGGACTTCCAGGTGATCCTCGACAACCTCGCCGCAGCGGATATCCGGGTCAACCTCTCGATCATGGGGGGCCTCTTGGACGAGACCGAGGAGGAGTCCGAGCAGTCGCTCCGCTTCCTCGAACGCAACCGCGAGAAGTTCGCCATTGACGCGTTCGAACTCATGGTGGTCGAGCCAGGAACCCGTCTCGCAGACGATCCGTACCCCTTCGGCGTGGTCCTCGACAGCTCCGGCTCGTTCGCCGACAACCGCGAACTCAACTACCTGGGCGGCAGGGTGGGCAGGCGACATGCGGTGATCGACGGCCCCGAGCGTCCCGAGATGCTGCAGCGGCTGAAGCACGGCATGCGCCGGATCTCCGCGATCGCCGCGGGACCCGCCGCAGCCGCGGCACAGCCCCCGGTGAAGCGCAATGCGCTGCGCCCGCATCCGTGGATCCGGTGGGCCCCGGCAAGGTTCTCCCCGCACGGCCCCGGCGGCGGTTCCTCCCTGTTGGCCGATCCGGTGCGAGAACAGGTGTATTCACTGCCGAAGAATCATGTGACCCGAAGCGCAAGGCCCGGTGGGCACTTGATCGCGACCAGTGCGCACGGCCGGTCTCTGCTCGGCGAACTCGCCGCCGCGGATGTCGGTGTCATGTACGACGAACCGATACCGGAAATCCGTCCGTCACGCTGAAGGAGTCACACGGTGCACATCACCCTGGTCAATATGCCCTGGGCCTCGATTGACTTCCCTTCCCTGGCCTTGGGGATTCTCAAGCGTCGCGTCGCGGACGAGTTCCCCGGCAGCCGCGTCGACGTCGTGAACGCCAATCTTGACTACCTCGACTGGATCACCGAGCGAGCAGGTCTTACGCGCGAGGAGTACAACTTCTGCTGGGACTCCTACTTCACCGGCTACAGCGAGTGGATCTTCTCCTCCGCTCTGTACGACGACCCGCACTGGCGCAACTCCGAATTCGCGGACCTCGTCGAGGGATCAGTGCCGGGGGACATGCTCAACAAGGGGCGACAACTGCACGCGCTCGCTCCCGAGTACATCGAATCCCTCGTCGGTAGAATTCTCGCCGACCGGCCCGACGTCGTCGGCTTCTCGACGACCTTCGCGCAGAACAGCGCCGTGCTCGCCGCGGCCAAGCTCATCAAGAGGACCGCACCCCACGTGTGTGTGGTGCTGGGCGGCGGGAACTGCGATGGCGAGCAGGGTGCCGCACTCCACCGCGGCTTCCCGTTCATCGACTATGTCAATCGCGGTGAGGGCGAGGTGTCGTTCACGCAGCTCCTCGCCTGCCTGCGCGACAAGTCGAACCCTGCGGACATTCCCGGACTGTGCTGGCGCGACGCAGACGGCACTTCGCATGCCAATGCGATGAGGGCGGCCCCGCTGCCGGCGTCGGCACTGGTCACACCGGACTACACGGACTACTTCGAGCAGCACGCCGCCTCCCGCGCCAGCGCCATGGCCGAGCCTCACATCGTGGCGGAGAGCTCACGCGGCTGCTGGTGGGGACAGAAACACCACTGCACCTTCTGCGGTCTCAACGGTTCGTTCATGGAATTCCGCAGCAAGAGCCCGGACCGGTTCGTCGACGAACTGCTCACGATGACAGAGCGCTACCAGGTGCTGAATGTCGCCGTCGCCGACAACATCCTGGACATGACCTATCTGCGCTCGGTGGTCCCGAGGCTCGCGGAGGCCGAATGCGACCTGCGCATCAGTTATGAGATCAAGTCCAACATGCGCCGCGAACAGCTCGCCTCCCTTGTCGCCGCGGGCATTCACTACGTACAGCCCGGCATCGAAAGCCTCAACGGCCGTGTTCTGAAGTTGATGGACAAGGGCGTGACGGGCTGTCAGAACGTCCGCATGATGCGGGACGCGGAGTCGGTGAGCCTCGGCGTCGTGTGGAACTACCTCTTCGGTTTTCCGGGCGAGACCGAGGAGGACTACGACGCGGTGATCGACCAGTTCCCGGCCATCCATCATCTCGCTCCGCCGAACGGCGTCACCCGCATCGCCATCGAACGCTTCAGCCCCTACTTCAACCGCCCGGAACTAGGATTCGGCGACCTGCGGCCCGCCGCTCACTATGCGGTGATCTACGACCTCCCGGAATCCGAACTCCGAGACATGGCCTATGTCTTCGACGCGGCGCACCAAGGCATCTCCACCACGCATGCGGAGCGGTTGGAGAAGGCCGTCGAGATCTGGCGTCACGAGTTCCCTCGAGGGCGGCTGACGCAGTGCGACCTGACTGACTCCATCGTCCTCACCAACACCCGGCCCGGCTTCGCGTGGCGGACTCTGAGCATCGATGAACCCTGGGAGATGGCGACCTTCCGGCTCCTGGAACAGCCGTGCACAGACGATGTACTGGTGAAAAAGCTCCGGGCAGACGATCACGACATCGCCGCGGAGGACGTGTCGGCCTTGCTCGCCCGCTGGCGCACGCGGGGACTGCTCTTCGAAGACGGTGGCCAGACCGTGCACGTCGTACCGTATGCCGCCAACCAGGACCTCATGCGCTGGGTGACCAACGACGGCAGTCCGGCGCTGGTGCCCGCCCTGCTCCAGGACTCAGCGGGCCGAATTCCGGAAGCGAGCGCGGCGACGGGGCTCCGGTGCTGGCGGGAACGCCACGAAGAGGCACGCGAGAGGGACGGCATTTACCTGGGAGAGAGCCGGTACGAGGACACCTCCGTGGAAACCGCGGCGGACCTGGTCGCGCGGGGCACCCGGCATGTCGCCCTCCCCGAGCCCGTGATCCTCGGCCGTGGGGACGGTGAAAGCGACCGTCAGGCGGTCCGCGGGCTTACGCACGTCAGGGAGTTGACAGGGCACGGCGTCTCCGTCGACTGGGATCTGGACCTTGGCGAGGAGACCGGACAATGGCGGCTGTTCAGCCATCTGTATCCCCCGCGTTCGGTGGCGGGCCCCGACGGTGACGCCGTCCTCGACCAGTGGCGCACCACCTTCCACATGAACAAGTGTGGCTACCGGCGTGGCAAGAGCTTCGTCGAAGTCACAGATCTGCGCCAAGGAACACAACGGCGCGTCCGCATGCGCAAAGTGCACAAAAGGAAGCTGGCGTCCCTGCTGGACGGTGCCCCTGTCTCAGATTTCCGGGGACAAGAAATAGAAGCGTTCATGAAGGCGGGTCTCGTTCACCGGGTCGGCTCCCTTCTGTGGTGGGTGCCCTCCCGCATCAGCCGCTGGCCGGTCGTGGGGTGACGGAAGGAGGCACAACGGCCGCGCACCGGACCGGAACACGGCACAGAGAGGAACCAAGGACCATGCTCCATGGCGAAGCCGCCTCGCCGCTGCGCTCCCTCAACGCGGCTGAATGGGACCGCACTTACGCCTCCACGAACGCCGGATGGGACGAGGAGCCGCCACCGGTCCTCGGCGAGCTCCTCGCCGAGCACGCTCCGCCGCCGGTCCACATCATGGATGTCGGCTGCGGGCTCGGCACCACCGCGCGGTGGCTCGCCGACCGCTCCTACACCGTGACGGCCTGCGACTTCTCCGCCCGGGCCATCACAGAGGCCCAGCGCCGTACACCGCCCGGTTCGGCAGTGCGGTACGAGGTCCTGGACGTCACCGACCCAACACCCCCGCCTCCGCACTCGTACTCGTACTCGTTCCCGGTGGTCCTCGACCGTGGTGTCCTGCACACCTGCCCCACGCACCGTGAACGCCGGACGTTCGCCGAGGCGATGGCCAGGATGTGCCGGCCCGACGGATTGTGGATCCACGTCGGAGCCGCCGCGCTCAGCGCAGAGGACGCCCTGGACCAGTCCAGCGGCCCGTCCTGGACCACCGAGGAGGCTTTCCTCGACGCGGTGACGGCGTGGTTCACCGTCCTCGACCTTCGGATCGCTGATTTCGGCCGACAGAAGGGGATCACGGACTGGCCGGCGCGGTACGCGGTGCTCCAGAGAAGGAAGAACTGAAAGGACCCTGGTGCGTGGGACACCGCGTCCAGGAGAGCCTGCTCCACCCCGGCCCCGGGGGCTGTTCCCATTCCTGGGGACGGGCAGGTGTCCATACCGTTCAACTCATGACACCTGGCTACGAAAGCAGATCACGTACGTATACGTACGTGCTGGTCCACGGCACGCACAGCCAAGGAGCCTACTGGCTGCCTGTCGCACGGGAGTTGACCTCGCGAGGCCACCGAGTCATCGCCGTTGACCTCCCGCTCCACGGCTCGCAGGCATTCGTGCCGGAGTCCTACCAACGGCAGGACCTCGCCGCCATGGCCACCGAGCCGTCCCCGGTCGCGGCACTGAGCCTGGACGACTACGAGCAACACGTCACCCATGTCGTACGCCGGGCGGCGGCGCACGGTCCCGTCGTCCTGGTCGGCCACAGCCTGGGCGGTGCCACGGTCAGCCGGGTCGGCAACGCGGTGCCCGATCTTCTCCACCACATCGGCTACATGGCGGCCTTCTGCCCCAGCCCCGCACTGCCGACCCCCGACGCCTGCACGGCAGCTCCGGAGAACGCGAACGCACTCATCCCGTACGACCAGATCGTCGGGAACCCCGCACAACTCGGCGTGATGCGGCTCAATCCCCGCACCAGCGCGACGAACGATCTCAAAGCACTACGGGAAATGATGTGCGCCGACTATCCGCACAACGCGTTCCGCCAACGCCTCGGCAGCATGCAGACGGACGAATCGACCACGGCCTACGCGGGACGGGCCGTAGGCCGCACGGAGACCTGGGGGCGTCTGCCGCGCACGTACCTCCGCTTCGGAAAGGACCGCACCATCGCCACGGAGCTGCAGGACCGGATGATCGCGGAAGCGGACGCCCGCACACCCCATAACCCCTTCCAGGTCCACGACTTCCCCACCGCGTCCCACCTCGGCCCGCTCGCCCCCACACCGGTCGCCAACGCACTGGCGACGCTTGCCGCGTAGGCTGCTTCGGCGATTGCGGCCTGGCTGGCGTTCTCCAGCGGGCCTTGCCCTTCCGCGGAGCGTTCGGGGCGTGGAGGGTGTCAGGGGAGTGGCGCGGGCTGCTGCACCACGTTGAGTGCGGTCCGGCTGAAGGCTTGGATCCGAGCTGTGGCGGCGTCAGCGAGCCACACCAGGCCCCACTCCACCGGCGCGGCATCCTCGATGAGCACGTACGCGACATCGGGGCGGGCGAAGTAGCGTCGGGCGTGAGCGCCGACGGTGGCGACGCCTTCGCCCGCGCTGACGAGCGTGAGTATCTCGGTGAAGGTCGCAGCCGAGAGGCCATGTGCGCTGGGCTGTCCGGCGGGGGTCCGGCGGGGCGCGCGATCATCGGGCAGTGAGTCGGGCAGTGAGTCGTGCAGCGTCTCGGGGGTCTGGAGGACGGTGACGCGGGCCAGGTCCGCCATGGAGACGGTGGTGCGGCGGGCGAAGGGATGGCCCGCCGGTACGGCGAGCATGCGTGCTTCGCGCACCAGGACCGGTCCGAAGGCGACATCCTTCTCGTCCATCGGATGGCAGGTCAGCGCGATGTCCACCTCCCCGTTGCGCAGCCATGGCAGGACTTCCCGCGGCCGTGCTTCACGGAGCTGGACGTCGCAGTCGGGGTGCCGGGAGCGGAATGCCTGTGCCGTCCCGAGCAGCAGCTGGCTCGCGGCCGGCCCGTCGAAGGCGACTCGTAGCAGTCCGGTCAGGCCGCGTCCGGTATCGACGGCCCGTGCGAACGCGTCGGCGATCTGGTCCCAGGCGGGTCGTGTGTCCTCGTACAACTGTCGTCCCACCGGCGAGAGTTCCACTCGGCGGCTGGTGCGATGGAACAGCACAACGCCGATGCGGCGCTCCAGCTTGGCGATCGTCTGACTGACCCGGGCGGTGGACACGTGCAGCCGCTCGGCGCTGCGGCCGAAGTGCAACTCCTCGGCGAGCGTCAGGAACGCCTCCAGCTCATGTCGCTCCAGCATCCCCGCGCCCCTCCATCGTCAACCGGGGCTTCACGGTCGTTGCGCAGGTGCGCATTGATGCCCCTTTCGGCCCGCAGCAGGATCAGAGGCGTTGGAGCACCATCTGACCCGCATCGGAGAACATCATGTACGTCACCGGCGAGAGCGCCCTGGCCGCCCCCTCCACCGACACCACCGCGGTCGTCGAGGAACTCAGGGACCGTACGGAGATCACCGACGCGCTCTACCGCTTCGGCCTCGGCCAGGACCTCAAGGACAAGGGGCTGTTCGCCTCGGCCTTCGCTGCCGACGCCGAACTCGACTTCCGCCCGGCCGCCGCCAAGTGGGGAGCCAGGCCGCCGCTGATGTCCGGACGCGACACCATCGTCACCACGATCCTGGACATGTTCACCGGCCGGGTGGACACCACCCACCAGGTCACCAACCCGCGTATCACCATCGACGGCGACACCGCTCACCTCACCGCCCTGGTGGAGGCTCAGCACTTGCTCACCGCCGACCCCACCAAGCGTGCGCTGCTGAAGAACCCCTACGACGTCGAGCTGGTCCGCGATCGTGACCGCTGGGTGATCCGCCGGCTCGTCATCGACAACACCTGGTTCGACGGCGAACCCACCGCCATCTTCGGCTGACCCCTGATCCCTGACCTCTGATCCCTGACCTCTGATCCCAGTTCCCAGTTCCCAGTTCCCAGTTCCCAGATCCCAGTTCCCTGATTCCTGGGCCCGCACGAGCGTGCGAGGTCCGTCCTGTCGACCGCCCCCATGCCCCTCGCCAACCCCACGAGCCCCTTTGCGGGCTGATGGCGCGAATCTCCCGCAGAGGAGATCGTCGCTCGGCCGGGTTGAGTTCGCGGCGGCCGAAGCGGTCCGCCTGCGTCCTGAGGACAGTCGCGTTCACTGGCCGCTACGACTTCGGCCGGGCCCATCGCAGGGCGGTGACGGCCGCGAACGCCAGGGTGGTCAGGCCCAGTAGTGCTCCAGCTGCCGGGGGGAGGTAGGCGGCGTGGGCGGAGTTGTAGGCGAGGTGGGCGAGCATCAGGGGCCAGATGGCTCCGGTGCGGCGGTAGACGTACAGCCAGCCCGCCATCCATACGGCCACCGTCACGGTGGCGCCGAGCCCGTAGTACATGTGGTGCGGCAGGCGCAGAACCACCAGGACGGCCAGCTGGACGGGCCAGGTCAGGCCCCGGCGGGCCATCACCGCCAGCGGCAGGGCGAACAGGACGGTCTCTTCCACCAGTGCGGCGTTGAGATTCCACACCAGTTCCCAGCCGCTGCTCTGGGGTGCGCCGTATGCGCCGTCGGGAGAGGGGAACAGGCCCAGGAACTGAAAGCCCGTCCAGGCGGCGGCGTAGCCGAGAGCTGCGGCGCCCGGCCAGCCTCCGGGGAGCGGGCGCGGTCGGGCCAGGCCCAGCTCGGCCGGTGACAGGCGCAGCAGTGCGACCGCGGCGGCGAGTTGGGCCGCGGCGACGGCGAACGCCGTCACCACGGTGACGGGGAGCGCCGCAGCCAGCGGCTTGGGCAGGGTCTCGGTGGTGCCGGTGAACAGGATCCAAGTGGCGATGGTGCTGGAGAGACCGAAGGCCAGCAGCCAGCCGCCGAGGAGGAGGGGTACGGCGGCGCGTGGGCGGGACGGTGGCCTGGTGGTGCAAGGGATGGGGGCGTGGTGCATGCGGGGTCGTCCGTCAGAGGTGGGAGGGCGGGTGTGGTGGAGTCCGGAGCGGACAGGCCTGCCGGTGGAGGGCCGGTCGGCGGCGTGAGGCGGGGGCGTGTGGCGGGGCCGGCTCTGTTCAGGGCGGGCATGGGGGAGTGGACGCGGTGCAGGTAGCTCCCCACGGCGCGTCTGAGGGCGGCTGCGATCTCATCAGCCCTGCGAGCGGGACCGCGGAGTCGTCCCTGCTGCCTGGCGGCAATGCCTGTGTCCTCTCCTGGCCCACTCCCAATCCATCGACGCGTTCAGTACTAATGTACCGTTAAGCGTCACGGTGGGTCCTGCCGCCGGATGGGCCGATGTCTAGGCCTATATAACGGTCCACCCGGCGGCGCGCCCTCTCCATCGATGTCCAGTATCTCCCTATTGCCGGATCTACTCTTTCGAGCTACTGTACATATGTCTCGTACGAATGAACTCATCGTCTCGTACGCCGCGCCGGACCTCTGATCTCCGGCGCCGGGCCTCCGGTCACCTCACCGGCTGCGGCCCGCTCCCCCCTCCTCGCTGCTCCAAGGAGTGATGTGCCATGAAGGCTCCCGCCATTTCCCCGTGCCTGGGTGTCCCGGACACCCAGGCTGCCGTCGACTTCTACGAGAAGCTGGGCTTCACCGCTCTGTCCGGCGGCGACGACCCCGACGACGACATCCGCATCCTGCTCTTCGAGGGCGAGTTCGCCCTGATGGTCTACCGCGAGGAGCACCTGCGCGCCTGGCTGCCGAACCTCAAGGACACCCCCGTCGGGGCGTTCGGCATGTTCTACCTGGCCGTCGACGACTTCGACGCCTACGTCGAGAAGGTCCGCCCGCTGGTGAACGTGCAGAAGGACGTCATGGAGCACCACGGGCAGAAGCTCTTCTACTTCACCGACCCCCACGGCTACGTCATCGCCGTCACGCAGAAGCAGACCTGGTGACGCCCGCCATGACCAGCACGAGCATCAACCCCGCCGCAGGCCACGAGGGGGCGGCCGCGCAGGCCCCCGCCCCCACAGGTGTGTTGCGCTGTGCGTCCTACGGCGGCCACGACGGCCATGCGCTCGCCCGGTTCTGGGCCGCTGCCCTGGGATGGCAGGTCACCAAGACCTACGGCAAGGACGCCGCGATGATCGGCGACGGCAGTACGTCGTACGTCTTCTACACCGCCAGGAACCACCGGGCACCCCACTGGCCGCAGGACGAACTGGTCTTCCACTTCGACCTCTCCTTCGACGATGTCGAAGCGGCCCAGGAACGGCTGCTCGAACTGGGCGCCACCAAGCCCGACCACCAGCCCAGCCAGTGGTGGACGGTGCTGCTGGACCCCTCCGGACAGCCGTTCTGCATCAGCCCCCACTCCAACTGGAACCACTAGCCCGCGCGCGTCGACGACAAGGAACACGATGAAGATCGCAGTGCTGGGCACCGGGACGGTGGGCCCGTGCGCACGCCGCCCAGCTGACCGCCCTCGGGCACCAGGTGACCGTCGGCACCCGCGACCCCGAGTCCACGCCGGCCTGCTCGGAGACGGACTTCATGGGCAACGAGCCCTTCGCCGCCTGGCAGGCGCGCCAGGCGGACATCCGCCTGGCCGGTTACGCGCAGGCCGCCGCGGAAGGCGAGCTGGTGATCAACGCCACCGCGGGCGGCGCCACCCTCGACGCACTCGGCGCCGCCGGTGCCGGGGCCCTGGCGGGCAAGGTCCTCATCGACACGGCCGTTCCGAACGACTTCACCGCTCCGCTCCGGCGTCCGATGCTCACCGCCTGGGGTGGCCCGGCGCCCCTGCTGAACCCGGTCGCCACCGACAGCCTCGCCGAACAGATCCAGCGCGCCTTTCCCGACTCCAGGGTCGTCAAAGCCCTCAACACCGTGTCCGCAGCCCTCATGGCCGCACCTGCCTCCCTGGAGGGCGTGGACCACACGGTCTTCCTCAGCAGCGACTTCGCCGACGCCGAAGAGCAGGTGGCCCACCTGCTGGCCGCCTACGGCCGGCAGGACATCGTCGACCTCGGCGACCTGGCCACCGCCCGCGCCACCGAGATGATCCAGCCCCTCTACCTCGCCCTGGCCCGCCCCTTGGGCCACGAGCACTTCAACCTCAAACTCGTCCGCTGACCCGCTGACCCGCTGACCCGCTGACCCGCTGACCCGCTGACCGGCTGACCGGCTGACCGGCTGACCGGCTGACCGGCTGACCCGCCGCGCCCTGCCCCGCCCCGGCGGCCTGCCCTCCCCGTGCCTCGTGGCGGGCCGCCCCCCCCCGTGCTGAAAGCTGCCTGATGTCCACCACCCCGCGTCGTATCACTCCCGCCGAACGCCGTGCCCGCCTCACTCGGCGGCATCTGCTGGCCTCGCCCGCCCGGGTGGGCGAGGCCGACCAGGTGGCGCGGGCGCTGATCGGCCTGCACGCCACCGACCCGGCCACCGTCTTCCTCAGCGCCGCGGCCCGGATGCGCACACCCACCCCGCATGACATCTCCCGGACTGTGTACGACCCGTCGGCCATGGCGCGCATCCGGTGCATGCGCCGCACCATGTTCGCCGTCCCGGCCGCTCTGGCACCCATGATCCAGGCCGCCGCCGTCAAGGATCTGCACCGGCACCGCCCCGAGGCCATGAAACGGCTGAGCGAGGCGGCCGACTGGGACGAGGCCCGCTACCGCGAGGCGGAGCGCGACCTGCTGGCCGCCCTCGCCCGCTGTGGCGAGGCGACCGCCGCCGAACTCGCCGCCGACGTAGCCGACTTGAGGGAGCAGATCATTACGTTTCCCGGCAAGCCGTACGAGTCCCGGCAGCGGGTGTGCGCGACCGTCCTGGGGGTCCTTGCCGCCGAGGGCCGCGTCCGCCGGGCCCGTCCAGCGGGCTCGTGGACCTCCGCCCAGTTCCGCTGGGCCCCGGCCGAGCCGCTGCCCGCGCTGCCCGCGGCGCAGGCCCAGGCCGAGCTGGCCCGCCACTACCTCGCCGCCTTCGGGCCCGCCACCGCCGAGGACCTCAAGTGGTGGACCGGCTGGAGCATGACCGTCACCCGCAAGGCGCTCGCCGCGGCCGACGCCGTGGAGGTCGCCCTGGACGAGGGCACCGGATACCTCCTGGCCGAGGACGCCGGCCCGGTCCGCGCGCTCGAGCCCGCCGCGACCCTCCTGCCCGGCCTGGACCCCACCCCCATGGGCTGGCGCCATCGCGACTTCTACCTGGAACTCGACCACACCAAGGCCCTGTTCGACCGCAACGGCAACATCGGCCCCACCATCTGGTGGGACGGCCGCGTCATCGGCGCCTGGGCCCAGCACCGCGACGGCCACATCAACCACCACCTGCTCACCGACCCCGGACGAGAGGCCCGCACCGCCATCACTGCCGAGATCGCCCGCCTGACCGCCTTTCTCGGCGCGACCCGCGTCACCCCCTGCTACCGCACCCCTCTTGAACGCGACCTCGCCGCCCAGCCATCCCGCACCACCCCCGACAACCGCACCTAGAATCTGTACAGACGTACCGCAAAGACTCCCTGAAACGAGAAGAGCACCCGCCGCAATGGCCGCCGACCAGCCCGCCCGCCGTCGCGACCCACAACGCAGGATCACGGAAATCACCGACGCCACCGAACGCGTCATCGCCGCCCGCGGCATCGAAGGGCTGACCCACCGGGCCGTCGCCGAGGAAGCCGGCGTCCCGCTGGGCGCGACCACCTATCACTTCGCCGCCAAGGACGACCTCATCCAGGCCGCCCTGAAGCGGGCCTACGAGCGCTACGCCGCGATGTTGCGCGACTGGGTCGCCCAGCGCCCCGAACTCACCGTCAACCAACTCGTCGTGCTCCTGGCCGATGCCCTCATGGGCTGCTTCGGGCCCACCCGCGACTACGAAGTCGTCGAGCTGGAGCTCTACCTCGCCGCTGTGCGCCGCCCTGCCCTGCGCCCCATCGCCGACCAGTACACCCAAGCCACCACCAACGCCCTGCTGCCGTACGTCGATCCATCCACGGCCCGCGCCGCCGTCGCGGCGATGAACGGTCTCACCCTGCGCGGCCTCGCCACCTCCGAGCCGCCCGGCCGAGCCGAGGTCGAGGACATCCTCGCCCGCATCCTCACCCCCAACCCGGCGCTGCCCGCGGCACCTCCCACCACCCGGCCCTGAACGGCCCGCCGTGCGCGGCCCCAACCTGAATCCAGCGGCGGGCGGACGCCTTTGGGCGGGCGTCATCACGGCGGGGCGCTCGCCGAGACGGCACAAGAGACCCAGAACTGTCCGTCATGAGGGGCTGGTAAGTGCATTATCGGCCCGAAATCCATGGCCAATGTTTGCGCGGTAATTTTCCCCTGGAAATATGAGGCGTGGACTGCGCGCCGCGCTCCGACGGTTCTGAGTGGTTGCCCGGTGAAATATCTGCGTGCCGCAATGCCGATACAGGATGCGCTGATTCCGCATCTCCGGCCCCGGTGGCGATTTGGCGTACTGATCCGTTGCAGGTCTCGTGGCTACGGGATGATCGGCTCAAGAGGTCAATTCTCGGACTGTTGACACTCCATGAGGTGCCGTGTATATCCCATGTGACTGCAATCGGCGCAGCGGGGTGATCGAAAGAGACTTGAGGTTTCAGAGTCTCGGGGGATACCGGCCGGGGCAGTAGATTCCCCGGCAGCCTGCTGCTGCAAAATCGAGGGGGCAAGAAAATGCTTCGCATCACGGCGGATATCTTCTCCGGCCGTCCCGATCCGGTCTCCGACGTCGTCGACGAGAACGAAGTTCGGGCGCTGCTGCGTGAGGTGGACAGCAACCGGAGTCTGTTCCTTGGTGACGCGCCGGCCGACGGCGGGCTCGGCGTCAGGGGATTCTGGATCGAACCGATCAGCGACGAAGTCGGGAGTGACTTCGGCACCGAGTCAAGGCTGTACCTGCCGGTCGGCACACAGTCACGCGGTAGCCGCGCGGCCGAAATCGGCGAGCGGCTCATCACCTTGATGGAGCGGGGGGAGCCTGCCGCCTCCGATGAAGCGGCACGGCCGCTGGACGCCTCGCTGCGCACCCTGCTGATTCCGCAACTGACGGCTTCCACGCGGCTCACCGTTCCTGACCGGGCCGCTCAGGCGGAACCGGAAGCGAAAGCGGAACAGGAATCGGAAGAAGCCGCCGCCGCGGTCACCTGCACGATCGAGCTCGGAGCATTCAATCCGGGATTCTGGAACAACGACTCGACCGTCCGGCTGAACAACAACTGCTACAACTACGCGAGCAACTGGCGGACGAACACGTTCGCCCAGCCGGGCCGTGGCTGCGGCAGCATGTACAAATCCATCACGTCTGCCGAAATGACGCGAGCGTCACTGTGCGACGGAATGCACCACCGGTTCGACTGCTTCCCCGACGCCGAGAAACCGCGCTACCTGGTGGCGCTGGTTATCGCCCCCGGCCCCGGCTTCGTCGACTTCCACTGGTACCGAAAGCACCAGGAAGGCTTCTGGGGCCACAAGCCCGGCGGTACGGCCGCCCGAAACATCGACAACAGCGGCAACGTCATCTACAACCCGGAGACCGCGAACCGTGGTCCGTACACGGTCTTCGTCGGATACTTCTACGGGTGTAATTCGCAGCGCCAGAGGATACGGTAGCGCGCACGGCGCCTTCCGGATTCGGGACCGAGGCGGCATCGCCAACGGGGAATGACCGGTATGGACATCGAGATCGATCTCTACAGCGGACGGCGGAATCCGGTGTTCAGCCTCACGCCGGAAGCCGGGCAGGACCTGCTGTCCAGGATCGCCGCTCTGCCGTCGGCACCTGCCGGGGCCGCTCCACTCGAAGGTCTCGGCTACCGGGGGCTGCGGATCACCGACCCGGCGGTCGACATCATGGAGATCGTGGTGTCCGGCGGAGTGGTCCTCGTCCGTGACCGGAACGGCGCGGAGCGAGTGCTCGAGGATGCGGGACGCTCACTGGAGCGCTCGCTCGCCGACCTCGCCGCCGCGAGCCTGGATCCGGCCGAAATGTCGGTGCTGCGCCACGAGTTGGAAGGCTGACCGACCGGCTGGTCGGCACCCGTGGTGGTCGGCGCACTTCCCCCGGGGCGTGCGCCGACCACCGCGGGCCGCTGCGCAGCCAGGGGAAACACCTCTCGTCCACGGCCTCGGACGTTCCGCGTCCACGGCTTCCTGAGGCCCCGGCCGACGCCCGCACCGCCGCCGACAGGGTGAGGTCGAGGTGCACACGTGCCCCCGGCCGCCGCTCCGGGGCGAGCTCGCCGACCTCGTGGGGTGCCGACCACACACCCCCTCTGCACGGCAGTTCCCAAACGAAACAAAGGACGTGACGTCATGTCATCAGAGAGTGGAGATCCGACGACCGGGACAGCCGACTTCTCAACCGATCCCTTGGCTGAGTCGAGCCCGGCGGAGGAGCAGGAACCCGTCGCGGCACGGGAAGCCGTCGCAGAGCAGTCCGAGGCGGAGCCCACCGCGACCAGCGGCGTACAAGAACAGCCGGAGCCGGCGCAGCAAGGGATGGCGGCGGCCGCAGCCCTGCCCTACCGCCCCGTGAGCGGCCGGTACCGCAGCAGCGGAGGCGGCTACCAACTCGAACTGCGCGTCGACGTCGACCGCATCCGAAGCGGGTCCAAGGTCCTGCGCCGACTCAGCGGGGATTTCTTCGCCACCAACGGGGGTACGACGACGTACTTCGGGTCGTTCACCGTGCACAGCCCGACCGTCACCTGGTCGGCCACCCGGGTCGTGGTCAAGGGGCTCGGCACCTACACCTGGCAGGCCGGCGCTCCGGTCGTGCAGGTGACCATCCCGCGGCGCAGGGTCAACCAGCCGACGGGCGACGCCACCGCACAGTTCCTCACGGCGGGCGGGCAACCCGGCGCGAGCTACACCTGCCCCTACATCTCCGCCTACTTCCGTGACATCCAATGGGAGCAGGACTCGGTGGTCGGCAAGATACCGTTCCTCTCCTACAACACCGGCTCGCTGCCGCAGCCGCCCGGCAGCCCCGCCCGTGTGCTGAGCGTGCCGGGTGCGTACGCCGAGGCAGGCATCCAGCTGCTGGTGTCCGGCGCCACGAACGTCATCGCCGACAGCTCAGGCGGCTGGACCGACTCCGAGCTGCATGGCGCCATGCAGACCAACTTCAGCCTGTGGAAGAACGTCCCGCAGTGGAGGGCGTGGCTGATGGTGGCCAGCGCCTACGAGGGCGTGTCAGGGGTGCGCGGCATCATGTTCGACGCCGCCGACTCCTTCCAGCGGCAGGGCTGCGCCGTCTTCTACGACCTGATCAAGGGTACGGACGCCGAATCGCAGCGCGCCCAACTCCGCACGTACGTGCACGAGATCGGGCACGCCTTCAACGTGCTGCACTCCTGGCAGAAGAATCTGGCTCGGCCGCCGGCCCCGCTCGGCCCCAAAGGCGGCTTCGGTGATCTGTCCTGGATGAACTACCCGCAGAACTACCAGTCTCCCTCCGGTACGAGCGGTACGGCCGCGTACTGGGGTGACTTCCCCTTCCAGTTCACCGACAACGAACTGGTCCACCTGCGGCACGGTTTCTACCGCAACGTGATCATGGGGGCCAGCCCCTTCGCCACCGGCGCAGCCGACATCGAGCCCGAACTCTTCGACGAGCCGATCGCCGACGAATCGGGGCTCCGCCTGGGCCTGCGGATCGCCAAGAGCGGCCTGGCGTTCGGCGAACCGGTCGTCGTGGAACTGAAGCTGGAAACCACAGATCTGCGCGGCCGCTTCACCCACGGACATCTCCACCCCGACGACGAGCTCGTCAACATCGCCATCCGGCAGCCCTCCGGGCGCACGGTCCTCTACCGGCCGCTGCGGCTGCGGTGCGTCGACCAGGACGAGACCGTACACCTGGACACCAACCGCCCGGCGATCTACTCCAGCGCCTACATCGGCTACGGCCGCGACGGACATTACTTCCAGCAGCCGGGCACCTATCAGCTGCGCGCGTCCTACCAGGCCTCCGACGGCTCTCGCATCGTCTCGCCGGTGCTGCGCCTGACCGTGCGGCATCCGGTCAGCGCCAGCGACACCCAGCTCGCCGAGCTGATGCTGGGTGAGGAGCAGGGCAAGCTGCTCGTGCTGCGCGGTTCCGACGCGCCGTCGCTGCGCTCCGGCAACGACGCGTTGCAAGAGGTCATCGAGCGGCACGCCAACCACCCCTTCGCGGTGTACGCGCGGCTGGCGAAGGGCCTCAACGCCGAGCACGAGTTCAAGGCCCTGAGCCCCGACCGGGCCGGGCTGACCGTGCGCGCGCCGGACACCAAGTCCGCGATCGAGCAGCTGGCCCCGGTCGTGAAGGTCTCCGAGCAGGGCAAGGGCGTCGACAACCTCACCTTGAACCTGGCCACGCGGCGGCTGGCGCGCGCGTATGCGCGCCAGGGGGACCTGGAGGAAGCCGGCGCCACCCTCGATCGCCTGGTGCGGCACTTCGACACCCCGGCGTTCAAACCGTATGTCGTGGAGGCCGTGCGCGCGCAGGCGGACACCACCAAGGCCGAGCTCATGAATGACTTCGGCTCGGGCTGAGCCACGGACGCGGGCTGCTCACGAGCTCCGCCCGGTCCTCGTTCTGAAGTGGTGATGCTGAAAGAGCTCCCGACGGCAAGAGGAACGCTGACGCGCGGGACGGTCATGCGAGGGCGTCTTTCGAAGGTCAGTGGTGGAAGGCCAGGAGCCTGGCGATGCCGTTGCGCTGGATCTCGGAGGTACCGGCGAGGACCCGGAACATACGGATCTTGCGGAACAGGTACTCGATCTCGTTGCCCTGGGTGAGCCCTTCCTTGCCGTGGATCTGCACGGCCTCGTCGAGGATGCGGAAGGCGGACTCGGCGACGAAGAGCTTGCACATGAACGCCTCGGCGTGGACCTCGCGGCCTTCGTCGAGGGCGGCGAGCGCCGCGTACGTCATGGAGCGTGCGGCGTAGAGCTCGGTGGCCATGTCGGCGATCTTGTGCTGGATCGCCTGGAGCATGAGCAGCGGCTGGCCCGCGACCTGGCGGTTCCGGGTCCGGTCCAGGGTCAGTTTGACGGCTCGGCGGGTGGCGCCGAGCACGGTGGGGCAGTGCAGGAGGCGGTTGGTGGTCACGCGGCCGAGCGCGATGCGCATGCCCTTGCCCTCCTCGCCGAGGAGGTTGGCGGCGGGGACGAAGCAGTCGTCGAGGACGATGTCGCTCTCGATGCGCTCGCCGGACATCGGGGTCGCCCCGTCCTCGACGCGGCAGCCGGGGCTGTCGAGGTCCACGAGGAAGGCGGAGAACTGCGGCTTGTCGCCCTCCTGTTCACCGGTCCCGGCCATCCGGGCGACGATGATCGCGAAGTCGGCGAAGGGGCCCCCGGAGAAGAACACCTTGTGTCCGGTCAGCCGGTAGCCGTCACCCTCGCGTACGGCGACGGTACGCATCGAGCGGACGTCGGAGCCGGCGTCCGTTTCGGTGAGGGAGAAGCAGCAGGCGCGCTCGCCGCGGATGAGCGGCAGCAGGTACTTGTCCAACTGGTGCTCGGTGGCGTGCTTGAGGATGTCCCCGGCACGCAGGGGACCGCCCATGTCGCCCAGGACGCAGTGCGACAGGACCCGCGGTGATCTCTTGTGGACCCGCGGCTACACGGACCCCGCCTGGATCCGCCGCTTCACGTCCGCCGGCCGCGAACTCTCCCCCAGCCGCCGGGTATGGCGGGGTCCGGAACCCGCCCGGGCCCTGCCCGACCGGCCCGCTGACCTCGACGCGCTCGACATCGAGCTCGGCGGCACCATGACCGAGCTGGAGGACTTGTTCACCACTGCCCGGACGGACGCGTTCCTCGTGATGCACCGCGGCTCCGTCGTCCACGAGACGTACCGGCACGGCGCCGAAGCGCACACCCCGCACTTCAACGCCTCGGCGGCCAAGTCCTACGTCGGCCTGATGGCGGCGACGCCGGCGCACCAAGGTCTCCTGGACCGGTCGGCGCGGGTCCACGCGTACGTCCCCGAACTCACCGGTACAGCCTTCGGCGACGCCACGGTCGAGGACCTGCTGCACATGGGCACCCAAGTCAGCTACGCGGGCCGGCCCTTCGACAAGGCGATCGAGGCCCAGCGCTACTACGCCGTCATCGCCCCCCAGCTCCGGCCGTTCGGCTACAACGGTCCCACCACCATCCGCGAACACCTGGCGACCGCCCGCGCCACCGGCCTGCCGGGCACCGGGTTCCGCTACGAGAACGGCAACGTCGAGGCCCTGGCCGAGGTCCTGCGCGGGGTCACGGGCCTCACCACCTCCGCGCTGCTCAGCGAGATGATCTGGTCGAAGATCGGAGCCGAGGAGGACGCCTACTACGTCCTCGACGGCGACGGCGTCGAGGCGGCGTGCGGCGGCTTCGGTGCCACGGCGCGTGACATCGCCCGGCTCGGCGAGATGCTCCGCTGCGGCGGGGCGGTCGGCGACCGGCAGGTCGTGCCCGAGGAGGTGGCGACGACGATCACCAGCGGCATCCACGGCCAGCGACTCCTGGTCTCGCCCGGCCTCGACCTCGTCGCCGTCCACTTCGGCTCCCAGGTCATCTCTCCGGACGTACCGGTCGTGCCGCTCGTCCAGGCGTTCCTGCGGATGGGGGAGCATCTCGGGGCGTCTCGGTAGAGCCCCTTCTCCTGGCGTCAGGGAGCGGGGGCAGGCCAACCGCCTGATCGAGCGGTCCACGCGGGGGAGCGCGCTCTCGTATTCGATTTGGGTACAGGTGGCCCTGGGATCCGCAGCGTCCCCGCATGGCCCGAATCAGACACCAAATTCCGGGACAAGCCGTCAGGAGAAGACGGCTCCCAAGGCGGGCATCGTGGCGCGGCCGTGCAGGAACGTGCCAGACAACTTGCTGCACTGTATGTAGGTGGCCGAAGGGTCGACGAATTGTCAAGCTGGTCGAGTGGTCACGCCACATGAAAACCTTATTTGACGGGGTTGCCAGTGACGCCTGAATTCGATCCGGAAAAAATAGGAACGGCCCTTTGTCGACGTAGTGTTGCTGGCTGGGGTCTTTCTCGGCAGGCCCCTGTGGCAATCGGTGTGCCATCGGCGGGCGCTGGGTCAAGTTGTGGCGAATAAGGCGTGAGTTCCCGGCTGTGGGCTGCACCCAGTCGGCATCGGATGGTGCCTAAATTCGCCATCCGAATTCCTCGGACTGTGCGTCGTATTCCGGTGAGTGGGGCGGGGTGGGGTCGAACCCCATCTCGATCTGGATGAGCCCGGTCCGAATCCGATCAGAATCGGCTCTGAATACAGCAGCAACGGAGGAAGAAGCCATGTCAGTCCCGCGAGTTCCCGTACTCATCGTCGGAGGCGCCTACACCGGGCTCACCACAGCTGTGAGCCTTGCCGCACGCGGTGTGCGCCCCCTGCTGGTGGAGCGTCGGCCGAGCGCTTCCACACTGCCGAAGGCGTGGGGGCTCAACACACGTTCTCAGGAGCTGCTCAACACGCTGCCCGGCGTGGCGCAGCGTCTCCGCACCGCCCTCGGGGATGTGCAGTGGCCCCGTATCAGCCATGGCACCTCGCTAGCCGATTCCGGGCGACGCTACCTCGACCCGCTGGAGGGGCAGCCTGACCCGCAGGAGCTCTCGTCGGTGCCGCCGCTGGCGTGGGTATCTCAGGCCCAGGTCGAGGAGATGCTCCGCACGAGCGCCGAGGAGGCCGGCGCGGAGGTGCGCCTCGGCACCGAGATGGTCTCCTTCATCCAGGACGACGAGAAGGTCACCGCGACGCTGCGTGACGTGTCCACCGGCCGCGAGCATGTGGTCGAGGCGGACTACATGGTGGCGGCCGACGGGAACACGAGTCCGATCCGGGAGATGCTCGGCATCCCCGTCGAGGGCAGTGGCGTGATCGGCCACATGTACATCCTCACCTTTGAGGCCGATCTGACGCGCTACGTGGAGAAGGGCGCGGTCGAGGTCATCGGGATGCCCGGCAGTGGTTCCAGCTTCATCCTGGACGGATCCGAGCGGCACACCCTGTGGGTCGACTACTTCCCCGAACGGGGCGAGACGCCTGAGGACTTCACCGAGGCCCGCTGCCTGGAGCGGATCCGCGACGCTATCGGTGACCCCGGGATCGACGTCACCTTCGTCAACGCACGCTTCTTCGCCATCAACCACAAAATGGCCGCACGGTTCCGCGAGGGCCGTGTCTTCCTGGCCGGCGACTCCGCGCACGCCTGCCCGCCGAACGGGGGCCAGGGCGGCAACCTCGCCATTCAGGACGCCTACGACCTGTCCTGGCGGCTCGCGCTGGTTCTCACCGGACAGGCCGGCCCCGGCCTGCTGAACACGTACGAGGCCGAGCGGCGCCCCCTCGTCAACATCACTCTGGAGCGCGAGGTCGAACTGGCGAAGATCTCTGAAGGCCGGGTGCCCGCCAGCTACAACCCGGCCGATCCCGATGCCCCCGTCCCCATGGCCAAGGAGTTTCTGGGTTTCCGGTGCCACTCCGTCGCGGTCCGCACCGAGGAAGACGACGACGGCAGCCTCCAGGAGGATCCGTGGCACCCCACCGGGCGTCCCGGGGGACGGGCTCCGCACGTCGTCCTCACCGACGGCCCGCGGACGTTCTCCACCCACGACCTGTTCGGCCGCGGGTTCGTGCTGCTGGCAGGGAACGAAGCCCCGGAGTGGGCCGCCGCCGCCGAGAACGTCGCCCGCCGACTCGGCATCACCCTGGCCGCGTACCGGCTCGGCGATCGCTTCGTCGACGACGACAACGCCTGGTGCGACCGTTACGGGGTCGAAGCGACCGGTGCCACGCTGATCCGCCCCGACGCCGTCGTGGCCTGGCGCGGCAGGAAGGCCGCGGACGATCCGGAGGGTGAGCTCACGACGGCCCTCGCCGGGATGCTCACACGCTGATCCGAACGTTGCCGCAGCCGTGGTTCGCTTCCGGATGCGGCAACGTTCTCCCGTTGCGTCGGCCGTGCTCCGTCACGTCATGCCGTGTTCGCCACGGGCCTCTCGGGGGCGGACACGAGCATGTGGTCGCGAATGATCCAACCGGCCTGGAACCGGCTCTGTGCTCCCAGATCCCCGAACATCTCGGCGATGTACTTCCGGCACGTCCGCACACCGATACCCAAGCGCCTGGCCACCACTTCGTCCTTGTAGCCGGCGGCGAGCAGCTGAACGATCGCGGTCTTCGTCTCCTGGGTCAGCCACTCCGGGATCCTGTTGTTGCCGCCCGTCCCCTGGAAGGCCACGCTGGTCGCCCAGGCGCTCACCACCGTGTGCAGGATGAACTCCACTAAGGCTTCGTGCTTCACCATGTGTGCCTTGCCCGTTTCCTCGCCGTCCAGCAGGAACACGACCGAGCGGTCGAAGGCGATCAGCGCGGGCAGGGACGCGGCGGTGGTCCGGACCTCGCCGCCCGACGCCGAGATCCGTTCGACGCAGTCGCGCACCTCCGCGTCGTAGCGCGACAGATGGGGGAGCAGCACGCGCACGTCGACCGCCGACGTCAGCAGTCCGGAGTCCGCGCAGAGCACGCTCTGGGCGAGAGCCGGGGCTCCCCGCCCCAGGGACTGCACGGCGAACACCTCTTCGGCGCACCGTGCCGCGCGGTCCTCGAGCGCGTCACGGATGTCGGACACCCCCTCGATCGTGACCACGGGGCCGGGGCCGCCCTCCGCGCCGTCAGCGCACAGGCCGGAGAGCATGTTGAGCTGCTCGCGGAGCCCGTCCAGCTGCGCCTGCCACGCGTCGATGACGCCTGAGAGGGGCTTGGCGTACTGGAGCCTGACTGTTTCCGGGTGCACGGCGATCCAGTCGTCGCGGCCCTCCGACCGGGACCGCGCCAGCTTCATCTTTCTGAGTCGGGACAGCACTCGCTCCGTCTGTGCCGGACCCCAGCCCAGACTCCTCGCCAGCCTCTCAAGGGTGGACCCGCCGGTTGTGACGAGGAACTGGTAAGCCGCCAGATCCTCATCACCCATCAGCGGAACGATCTGGGCGATATCCACAGTCTCCCCCTACCTCTCCGGCATGACTACGTCCCAAGAATAGACATGAAGCTATAGATGGACGCAAGTTCAAAAGTCTTGGCGCAGATTCAAGTTCCTGTCAGTGTGCATAAGGGGCGAAAGTTTCCAGAACGGTCGCCCGTCTCTTCCTGGGCCCAAGGTTTCGTCAAGCTCCGATGAAGCGAAGGTGAAAAATAGTCGCGAGTCTATTTTTGGATCCAGTTTCTGACGATCATCTGTGTCGCTGCCCGTGCCGTGAAGCTTGGAGTCGTGCGTGCGTACAGAACCGTCGAACATGTCCCCCGTCGCGATAGTCGGCATGGGGTGCCGGTTACCGGGGGCAGAGAGTGTCGATGAGCTGTGGGGCGTCATCGAGGCCAACGCCGACACGGTGCTCCCGGTCCCCGCGGACCGCTTCGACGTGGGCGATTGCTACGACTCCACTCCCATGACCCGCGGCCGAACCGTGTCCCGGCACGGCGGCTTCCTCGCCGACCCCTTCGGCTTCGACGCGGCGTTCTTCGGCATCTCACCCGTGGAAGCACGCGCCATGGATCCGCAGCAGCGACTGCTGCTGCACGTGGTGTGGGAAGCACTGGAGTCGGCCGGAATACGTCCCTCCCGGCTCGCGGGCAGCCGCGGCGGCGTGTTCGTCGGGCAAGCGACGTCGGAGTACGCGGAGGCCGACCCCCGGACCCACGACCCCGATGTCCGCAGCATGGTGGGCAGCCGACTGCGCGCTGTCACGGCCGGGCGCGTCTCCTACGCCCTCGACCTGCGCGGGCCGAGTGTCGTCCTGGACACCGCGTGTTCCTCGTCGCTGGTCGCTGTGCACGCCGCACGCCAGAGTCTGCTCACCGGTGAGAGCGACCTGTGCATCGCCGCGGGTGTCAACGTCATCCTGTCTCCGCACGACTTCGTCGCCTACTCCCAGGGAGACATGCTCTCCCCCGGTGGCCGCTGCAGGTTCGGCGACGCCCGCGCAGACGGATTCGTGCGCAGCGAAGGCGTGGGCGCGGTGGTGCTCAAGCGACTGGACGACGCGCTCCGGGACGGTGACCCCGTACACGCGGTACTGCTCGGCAGCGCGACCACCAACGACGGCGTGGCGAGCGGACTCCTGCTCCACCCTTCCGTGGAGGGCCAGGCGGCCATGGTGCGCGAGGCGTGCCGCAGCGCCGGCATCGAGCCCTCGGAACTCGACTACGTCGAGGCGCACGGCACCGGAACGCGCGTCGGAGACGGGGTGGAGCTCCAGGCGCTCGCCGAGGCGGCCGGCCCGGGGCGGCGGGCGGACCGGCCGCTCCTCACCGGCTCGGTCAAGACCAACCTCGGCCACGCCGAGGCCGCGGCGGGCATGGCCGGGCTGATCAAGGCGGTGCTGATGCTGCGGCACGGTGTCGTACCGGCGTCGCTCCACCTCGACGAGTCGCACCCCCTGCTGACCCAGGAGGACTTCCCGGTGCGCGTGGTGACACGCAATCAGCCCCTGGACCCGGCCGGTGCCCGTGCCCTGCTCGGTGTCAGCTCCTTCGGCCTGTCCGGTACGAACGCCCATCTGGTCGTCGGTGCCCATGCCCCCGAGGCTGCGTCCGGCATCCCTCGCACCGTCACCGGGGCCGAGCCCTGTCTGCTGGTGCTCAGCGCGCGCACGCCAGGCGCTCTGCGTCGTCTGGCCGAGAAGTACGCGGCTTACCTGGGCCCCGCCGGGCCTGGGCGCCGTTACCGCCTTGCCGACATCTGCGCCGCCGCGGCCACCCGGCGCGACGCCCACCCCCACCGGCTGTGGGTCGTGGGCCACGACCACGACTCCCTGGCGCGGCGGCTGCACGCCCTCGCCGCGGGCGAGACGATTCCGGACGGCGGAACGGCGGAGGCGGGCCTGTCCGGTGACAAGCGCCTCGTGTTCACCTTCTCCGGGCAGGGGTCGCAGTGGACGGGCATGGCCCGGTCCCTGTACGGCTCCTCGTCCGCCTTCCGGACGGCCCTCGACGCGTGCGACCAGGCCGTTTCCAAGGAACTCGGCTGGTCGGTTCTGGAGCTGCTGGCGTCCGACGATGCCGAGTTCCCCGAAGACGTGAGCGTCGTTCAACCCGTCCTGTGGGCCGTGCAGGTGGCGCTCGCCGCCGCCTGGCGTGAACGCGGCGTGACACCGGATCTGTGTATCGGGCACAGCATGGGAGAGATCGCGGCGGCCCACACCTTCGGTGCCCTGTCGCTCGGAGACGCGGCCGCGGTGATCTGCGGACGCAGTCGGCTGATGCAGCGCGAGGCGGGCCGGGGCGCCATGCTCGTCGTCGAACTGTCGGCCGCCGGGGCCCGGCAGTACACCGAGACCCATGAGGGGGCGGTGTGCGTGGCGGCCGAGAACTCACCCACCACCACCGTGCTCGCGGGTGATCCCGCGGCCCTGGCGCGTCTCCGGGCGGAGTTCGAGGAGCGCGGCATCCTGTGCCGCTCGGTGAAGGTGAACGTGGCCTCGCACTCGCCGCAGATGGACTCCCTGCGCGACGACCTGCTGCAGGAACTGGCCGAACTCGCCCCGGTGCCCGGCACGACAGAGATGGTCTCCACCGTGTACGGGTGCGAGGTCAAGGGCCCGGAGTTGACGGCCGTCTACTGGATGGACAACCTGCGCCGCCCCGTGCGGTTCGCCGACACCGTACGAGAGGTGGCTCTCGCGGCGGACAGCGTCTTTCTCGAACTCAGCCCGCATCCCGTCCTCGTCGCCGCCATGAACGAGACGCTGGGCGGCGACCACGGTGATGTCACGGTGGCCTCACTGCACGCGGGGCAGGACGAACCCGCCGAACTGGTCCGGGCCGCCGGACGGATCTTCGCCCTGGGCGGGCGGGTGGACTGGCGGCGGTGGTACGGCGGAGACCCGCGGCACGTGCCGTCGCTTCCCACCTACTCCTGGGACGTGGTGCAGTTCCGGCGTGAGTCGGCCGGCTCCGTGAGCGCTCAGCGGCCGGCCGCCTCCCAGGTCCGGCGGATCGACCTCGGGTCATGGGGTGGGACCGCCGACGGGTGCGACGGCGCGGCACTCCACGGAGTCGCACCCGTGCCGCCCGTCGTCTATCTCACGGCGATGCTCGAAACCGTGCAACAGGCCGACCGCACCACGCCGTTCGAACTGCGGGACGTGAAGCTGGGCGACGCACACGTACCTCTCGAAGCGGCCGGCGACACGACCCTTCAGGTGAGCCTGGACGGGCACCGAGGAGAAGCCGGCGAGACCCGCACCGTCACAGCACTGGCATCGCTCCAGGGCGCCCCCGACCCCGTCTTCTGCGCGTGGGGGAAGGCCGTCGGGGCGGACGGCGACGATGCCGGCCCCCTGCCCGCGGGCGCCCTCGACGCCGCGCTCGCACGCTGCCGGGAGTACCTGGGGGCGCAGGACTTCCAGCGGCTCGCGCAGCGCAACGGCTACGACTCCGGGAAGCCGTTCCGGGCCGTGGAGCATCTGTGGCGGCGCGACGGTGAGGCCGTGGCTCGTGTCCGGCTGACGCAGCCCCTGTCCCGCGTCGGCTGGGAGGCGGGCCTGCAGCCGCTCCTCGCCGCCCGGCCGGGGGCTGTGTCGGGCGACGCCGACTTCGCGTACGTACCCGTGTCCTTCGACTCGGTCCGGTTCTCCGCGGAACTGGAGCCGGAGTTCTGGAGCCTGATCGACCTGCGGTCCGAGGACGGGGGAGCCTCGCTGCGGGCCGACGTCCTCCTGATCGCGCCGGACCGTCGCGTCCTGGCGCGGTTCTCCGGAATCCACCTGCGGCGGCTGGCGCGGCCGTCCCGGGCGAGCGGTCCTCTGTCGCCCGTGCCCGCGCTCGTATCAGGCCTCACCGAGCAGTGCGCGACGTCGTTGGCCGACCTGGCCAAGAAGGTCGCGGGCCCCTGCGGCGGCTTCCTCACCGGCCTCCTGCGCTCCGTCGTGTCACCTCCTGCCGACCGGCGACGGGAGCCGGCGACAGCGCGAATCGCCGTTCCTGAGGCGTCCGCGAAGGAGGCCGGGGCCCTGCCGCCCGCTCGTGGAGGCGCTGCGGAGGCGCTTGTCGAGCACTCCGCGGCGTTGTTGGGCATGGCGGCGCCGGACATCGACGAGCGGCGGTCGTTGCGGGAGCTCGGGCTCGACTCCCTCATGGCCTCCCAGCTCCGGCAGCGCCTGCGCCGCAGTGCCGGCCTGGAGGTCACCGCCGGGCGCCTCCTGGGGCCGGAGAGCATCGCGAGCCTGGGCAAGAGCCTTGCCCGGCACGGCGCGCCACCGCGTTTCGGCCAGACATGCCAGCAGGAGCCGTAGCAAACTTGCACTACAGTATAAAAACATGCGATAGATTGACAGTGGCCGGTGTGCCCTGCTGCCCCCGACAGGTCGACTGATTCGGGCGTGCCCCTCGCCGTCGGCTCACGTCACTCAGCCATCGCGAGAGCCATGGTGAGCTCAGCACACACAGGAGGGACGGAATGGACTCGAGCGCGACAACGCCGCCGGTCAGTCGCCGGGAACGCAACAAGCAGCGAGTCCGGGAGCGGCTGTATTCAGCGGCAGTCGAGCTCATCGTGGAGAAGGGATACGACCACACCTCCATCGACGAGATCGCCGAGCGGGCCGATGTGGCGCGTGGGACCTTCTTCAACTACTTCCAGCGCAAGGAAGACATCATCGGCGCCTGGGGAGACAGGAGACGTGCCGCACTCGTGACGGGCCTCGACGCGGACAACGTGTTCATCTCCAGTTCGGTCGCCCAACTCCAGGCGTGCATGGCGGTTCTGGTCCGCATCAACCAGGAGGAACCGCGACTCACGACCGCCATGCTCACCGCCTGGGTGAAGGCGGGGCGGCCGATCCTGGAGGACCCGCATGTCGCGGAGGTGTTCGCCAGGATCGTGGAGAACGGTGTGCGCCAAGGAGAGCTGAGCCCGGCCATGTCGCCGATCGGCGTCGGCAACGTGCTGCGCGATGTCTACCTCGGCGCCCTGTACCGATGGGCCCACCAGGAGTCGAAGGAAACCGAACCGCTGGCCGAGGAGTTGCAGCAGATCCTGCAGCTCCTCCTCAACGGCATGACTGTGACGGCACCGCGCTAGACGCCCCGGCCGACGACGGCACGCGCTCGGTGCCGTCGTCGGCCGGGGAGGGGCTCAGGGCGTGCCGAGCGTGGCGACGTCGATGACATAGCGGTAGCGGACGCCGGACAGGTTCTCCCATGCCTCGGGGACCCGGTCGGCGGGGATCACCTCGACCTCCGAGGCGATGTGGTGCTTCGCGCAGAAGTCGAGCGTGTCCTGGGTCTCCCGTATGCCGCCGATGGACGACCCCGCGATGCCGCGGCGGGCGCTCAAGAGGGAGAACACGTTGTACGAGGCGACCGGGTCGCTCGGTGCGCCCACGTTGACGAGGGTTCCCCCGAGGCCGAGCAGGCCCAGATGGGTGTCCAGGTCGAGGGCGGCGGGCACGGTGTTGATGAGCAGGTCGAAGTGGCCCGCGAGGCCGGTGAGTTCCGCGTTCTCGCGGGTGTCCACGAACCGTGCTGCGCCGAAGCTCAGCGCGTCGTCCTTCTTCTTCGGCGACCGGCCGAGGAGTGTGACCTCCGCGCCCATGGCCGCGGCGATCTTCACGCCGAGATGCCCGAGGCCGCCCATGCCGAGCACGCCGACGTTCGTGCCCGGACCCG
This sequence comes from Streptomyces sp. NPDC041068, assembly GCF_040647455.1. Classification (NCBI taxonomy): domain Bacteria; kingdom Bacillati; phylum Actinomycetota; class Actinomycetes; order Kitasatosporales; family Streptomycetaceae; genus Streptomyces; species Streptomyces sp. NPDC041068. The sequence continues at coordinate 204,024 of NZ_JBEZCG010000013.1, read as the reverse complement.
CCTGCCACCGGCGCAGGGGCGAGTAGACGGTGACGCCCGCGCACAACAGCGGGGCCGCACCGGCGAGTTCGAGGTCATCGGGGATGCGCAGGACGAAGCGGTCCGCGACGACGATGGACTGGCTGTAACCGCCGAGGGTCACCGTCCCGTCGTGGTCACGGGACGAGTACGTCTTGACGAAGCCCTCGGTGCAGTACTGCTCCTCGCCGGATGCGCAAGGGACGCACTGCCCGCAGGAGTTGACCATGCAGCCCACGCCCACCCGGTCACCCACCCCGAACTCGGTGACGGCGTCGCCGACTTCCGAGACCACGCCGGTGATCTCGTGTCCGGGGACGAGGGGGAAGAACGTCCCACCCCAGTCGTCGTGGCCGAAGTGCAGGTCGGTGTGGCAGATGCCGCAGAATCTGATGTCGATCCGGACGTCGTTGTCGCGCAGCGAGCGCCGTTCAATGGTGGTCGGCGTGAACGGCGCGCCCTTGGCGGGCAGCGACAGCGCGCGGGTGCTGGGCATGGTGATCCTGTTTCCCTTGGCTCGGATAGGACGGGCGGAACGCCGCTGCGTCGTTCCCCGATTCGTCCGACTCGACGCGTGAGCCGGGGCGTTCTCGGCGCATTAATCGGATGGAGACGCCGCAGGGTTTTCCTCCATCAGAACGACCCAGTCGAGCAATCACATGGCAACCAAGGAAATAAGCTTGCCTTTCTGGGCGAGCGGTCCGCCACCACTGCCTCGTGCAGGAAACTGTGGTGCAGCTTCCTGCACATATCCGCACACCAGGGCGGTTCAGGCCAGTATCGCGACGGCATGGCCAGGGAACGGCCGCAAGCCTGTCCGGCCGGTTCCGGCGCGTGGATGCCGGTCCGTGCGAACCGCTGCAGCAATGTGCGGCGCACGTTGCTGCAGCAGGCGAACGGTGGCGGACGACGGCCGAATTGACGAAGCTGGCAGCGTCGTTGACGGCGCCGTACCCGAGGCGCACGAGAATTCTCCCTTAACCACCGCAGTTCCTCAGATCTGCCGAAGGGTGGTCCAGCCATGCCAAAATCCAGCTCCAAGACCGCAGGCAGCGGCCTGACTCTTGCTTATGTCGAGTTCTATGTACGTGACGCAGTCGCCACCGCATCAGATTTCCAGCACAAGTACGGGTTCGAGATATGCGCAACAGCCGGTACCGACAGTTCCGGAAGTGACCGCTACTCACTCGCCCTTCGGCAGGGAAGCATCACCCTGGTCGTCACCCAGGGAGAAGCGGCGAACGCCTACGTGGAACGGCACGGTGACGGTGTCGCAGACATCGCCTTCACGGTGGACGATGTCCGGTCGGCCTTCGCCGCTGCCGTGCGGGTGGGCGCCCGGTCTGTCCGTGAACCCGGGGATTCGGGCGATGCCGGCGCCGCGATCGCGGTGTTCGGTGACATCACCCATACGCTGCTGGACCGTGCGATGTCCCTTCCTCCGGAGTTCTCGGAGTTCTCGGCGGGCTCGGCGGGCTCGGAGTTCTCGGACCGCTCTGTCGACGCCACGGCGCGCACCGGCGGATTCGAGGAGCTGGATCACTTCGCGGTCTGCGTCGAGGCGGGAGAGCTCGGCGGTCTGGTGGAGTTCTGGCAGCGCGCGTTCGGATTCCGTTCCGTGTTCAAGGAGCACATTTCCGTCGGGGCCCAGGCCATGAACTCCGAGGTGGTCCAGAACGCCGAGGGGGATGTCACGTTCACCATCATCGAGCCTGATCTCCAGGCGTCTCCGGGGCAGATCGACGAATTCCTCCAGGCGCACCACGGCCCCGGGATCCAGCATCTCGCGCTGAGCACACGGAACATCGTCGAGACGCTGGACCGGCTGAGCACACAGGGCGTGGAGACCCTCAACGTGCCGGACATCTACTATGACGCGCTGCCCGAGCGCGTCACCGTGACCGAATACGCCGTCGACGTCCTCAGGAAGTCCCGGATCCTGGTGGACGAGGACCACAACGGCCGCTTGTTCCAGGTCTTCACCCGGTCCGTCCACCCGCGCAAGACCTTCTTCTTCGAAGTGCTTGAGCGGTGCGGAGCCGAGACGTTCGGGAGCAACAACATCCACGCGCTCTATACGGCTGTCGAGTCCGAGCGCCTCGCCTCCGCCCCGAAGGCCGCGGAGGAGGATGAACCGCCGGCCGCTCCGATGGTCTGCCTGGACGACCTGGAACAGTCGGCCGCCGCCCAATTGCCCGCGGGCGTATGGGACTTCATCGCGGGTGGCAGCGGCCGGGAGACGACGCTCGCCCACAACCGCGCCGCCCTGGACAGCGTCCGCCTCATTCCGCGCGTGCTGGCCGATGTGTCCCGCCCCCGCACAGCCACGCGCCTGCTCGGCGTCGAGGCCGCCATGCCGGTGGCGGTGGCCCCCATGGCGTATCACGCTCTCGTACACCCGCAGGGGGAGCCGGCAACGGCGCGGGCGGCCGCGGCCGCAGGGGTGCCCCTGGTGGCCGGCATGCTCAGCAGCCGCCCACTGGAGCAGATCGCGCAGGCGGGCGGGCCGCCATTGCTCCAGCTGTACTGGCTCCGTGACCGCGCCCAACTGCTGCGTCTGGTACGCCGAGCCGAGGAGATCGGCTGCCCGGGGCTGATGCTGACGGTCGACGTACCGCGCATGGCACGGCGGTTGCGGGACCTGCGCAGGCGGTTCGTGCTGCCCTCGCACATCAGGCCGGTCAATCTCGATGAGGACCTGTGGCCCGGCACCGGCCGCGCCGCGACCGTCGCGGAGCACACCGACGCCGCCTTCGACGCGTCCCTCGGCTGGCCGGACCTGGAGTGGCTCCGCGCACAGACCACGTTGCCGCTGATCCTCAAGGGCGTCCTCGACCCTGCTGATGCCGTCCGGGCGGCATCAGCAGGCGTCGACGCGGTCGTGGTGTCCAACCACGGCGGCCGCCAACTCGACGGCGCCATCGCCGCTGTCGGTGCTCTCCCCGCGGTGCGCGCGGCCGTCGGAGACGCCTGCGACGTCCTGCTCGACAGCGGCATCCGAAGTGGCACCGACGTACTGCGGGCGCTCGCTCTGGGCGCCACGGGCGTCCTGCTCGGCAGGCCGGTCCTGTGGGGTCTCGCCGTCGGTGGTGAGCGTGGAGTGGCTGATGTGTTCTCCCTGCTCAAGCAGGAGATCGAGGACGCCATGGTGCTCGCGGGCTGCCCGGTCCCGGAGGCCGCCCGCGGCCTTGCGACCGTTCTGGACGGATCCGTCATGAAGGAGGTGGCGCGCGCATGAAGGGCACCACGGTCGCCCGCCACGACCGTCGGCCGCAGGGCTGCGAGCTGCGCCTCGACGACCTGCACACCGCGTTGGCGGATCCCGTACTGGAATCGATGAACTTCCTGAACGAGATCTCGGGCACCTATCCCGACGCCGTCTCGTTCGCCGCGGGTCGGCCTTGCGACGACCTGCTCGAGACGGCGTCGGTCCAGCGTTGCCTGGACCGCTACATCCGGTATCTGGCCGAGGAGCAGGGCCGGTCCGCCGAGCGGATCCGCGAGACCCTGCTCCAGTACGGCCCCACGAAGGGCGTGATCGGCGAGCTCATCGCACGGAACCTGGCCGTCGACGAGGGCATCGACGTCCCCGTCGACTCCGTCGTCGTCACCGTGGGGTGTCAGGAAGCGCTCTTCCTTGTGCTGCGGGCGTTGTGCACGACAGGACGGGACGCCGTGCTGGCCGTGTCACCGACGTACATGGGGCTCACCGGAGCGGCCCGTCTCGTGGGCATGCCCGTCCTGCCCGTCGCGAGCGGGGCGGGCGGGGTCGACTTCGCGGATCTGCGCGCGGTCCTGGACCAGGCGCGCCGCACCGGCCTGCACCCCCGGGCCTGTTACGTCGTTCCGGACTTCGCCAATCCCACGGGGCTGAGTCTGAGCGTCGAGGACCGGCAGCGGCTGCTCCGCATCGCCGAAGAGGAAGACCTGCTCCTCCTCGAGGACAATCCGTACGGCCTGTTCCACGACGGCGGAGCACCGACACCCACGCTCAAGGCGCTCGACACCCGCCGCCGTGTCGTGTACTTGGGGTCGTTCGCCAAGACGGCCCTGCCAGGAGCGCGGGTCGGGTTCGTCGTCGCGGACCAGCGAGTCGCCGACGCCGCCAGCGGCCCGCTCCTCTTCGCGGACCACCTCGCCAGGATCAAGAGCATGGTGACGGTGAACACGTCGCCGATCGCCCAGGCGGTGATCGGCGGAAAGCTCCTGGAATCCGGGTGCAGTCTGCGGGCCGCGAACGCGCGCGCGATCGCGCACTACCGCCGCAATCGCCGGATCCTCCTCGCAGGCCTGGAGCGCCGCTTCGGCGGGACGGCGGCTTCCGGCATCCACTGGAACTCCCCGGCGGGCGGCTTCTTCGTGGTGCTCACCGTGCCCTTCGCCGTGGACGACCGGCTTCTGGAGAGGTCGGCCCAGGAGTTCGGGGTGCTGTGGACCCCCATGCGCCACTTCCACGACGGCGCCGATGCCCGCCGCCGGCTCCGGCTGTCCTGCAGCGCCCTGACACCCGAGCGGATCGAGGAGGGCCTCGACCGGCTCGCCGCGCTGGTCGCGGAGCGCATCACGACCCGTTCCGAATCCCGGGAGGAAGCATCGTGCACGGCGACCTACTGATCATCGGGGCAGGGGCCACGGGCGTGAGCGCCTTCGTCAACGCGGTGCGCACGGCACGTCATCGGTCCATCCGGATCGTCGACCCCCGCGACGTGGGCCGGGGCATGGCGTTCGGCGAGTCCCACCCCGACCTGTTGACCAACAGTTCGTGCGAGGCCAACTCCCTTGTGCCGGACGAGCCGTACGATTTCGTGGACTATCTGCGCGGCCGCGGCCTGTCCTGCGCTCCGCACGACGTCGTGCCGCGCGGCCTCCTCGGTGAGTACGTCGCCCAGCGCTTCGAGGAGTACTCCGCCCTGGCCGTCGCCCGGGGCATCCAGGTCGAGCGGACCCGTGCCAGGGCGCGGTGCGTCGGCAAGGGCACGGGCGGATACCGCGTGGAGCTGAGCGACGGCACCGCGGTGCGGGCCTCGGACGTGGTGGTCGCCGCGGGGCTCGAAAAGCCGCGCGTTCCGGAGCTCATGCGCGCCCATCAGGACGATCCGGCCTTCCTGCCGAGCCCGTTCCCCGCCGATCGCCTCTCGCGCCGCGTGCCGCCGGGGTCCCGAGTGCTCGTACTGGGATCGCGCCAGTCCGCCGTCGACGCGGCACTGCTGCTGTGCGGGGACGGCAGCCGCGTCACCATGGCCTCGCCCTCCGGGCAACTGCCCGCGGTCCGCACGGCGACGCCGCTGCTTCCCGCGTCGGTCACCGCGGCCAAGGGCATCGCGTCCCTCGATCCGTCGGACCCCCGCCTGGCGTCGAAACTCACGAGGATCATCGTCGAGTCCGTCCGCCAGCGCGACGCTCGTCCGCTGCGCGAACAGATCACGGGCGCGACCGATCCCGTCCACCGGCTCAGGGCGGAGATCGCCCTGGCCGAGAGCGGGGCCTGTGCGTGGCAGGACGTCGCCGTGGGCGTGAGCGCGGAGCTCGCCGCGTGGCTGCCGACACTGCCGCCGCCGGCGCGGTCGAGCGTCCTGAGGGCCTTCCACACCGTCGGCCGCAGATACGCCACGGCCTTGATCCTGCCCAATGCCAGAAAGCTGCTCGGGCACATCGATCGCGGAGCGCTGTGCCTGGCGCGGGACTACCCGGTGCGCGTACGGCGCTGCGGCCCGGTGTGGTCGGTGCAGTGGCCGGACGGAGACTCGAGCACCGTCGACCGTGTCGTCAGCGCGTGCGGCTACGAACCGCCCGCTCTGTGGCACGACCCCACGGACGACAGCATCCACCTGGAACACGCTCCGCTTCATGCCCTCCCGGTCGACCGGCTCGCGGCCGACCTGCGCATCCGCACGTCTGAGGAGGCGCCTCCCGAGAACATCTGGGTCGTCGGTGCCGCCACCCACGTCCGCGTCCTCTTCTTCGCGACGCTCCTCTACATCGCCGCGCACCAGGCCAAGGACGTCGCGCTCCAGCTCGGCGCCTCGCCGATGCCGGCCCTTCACGAACTCGCCGAGCTGAGCCACTGACGCACACGAAGAGACCGAAGAGACCGAAGAGACCGAAGAGAACGGAGTCGGGCCGTCATGCCCACCCACCCCCCAGCCCCTGCCCCCTCTTTACCCCAGGCGTTCCGCGCCCAGGCCGCGCGCACGCCTCATGCCGTGGCGGTCCGCTCACCCGAAACCCGGCTCACCTACCGTGAGTTGGACGAGCTGTCGGACCGTCTTGCGCGGGCGCTGCTGCGTACCGGTACCGGCACCGAGACTCCGGTGGCCGTGCTCCAAGGGCACACGCCCCTCCTCGTGGCCTCCCTCCTCGCGATCCTCAAGGCCGGTTGCGCGTACGTGCCGTTGCACCCCGGCTATCCGGTCGACCGCATGGGCACAGTGCTCGCAGAGAGCGGGACCGGCCGGCTGCTCGTGGACTCCCGGCACCGAGGGCTCCTCGCCTCCGACGGTCTGTATGTCATCGACGTGGACTCGGACGGTTGGCGGTCCGCGCCTGCGGATGCCCCCGATCTGCCGTTCACCGGCGACGAGTTGGCGTACGTGATGTACACGAGCGGTTCGACCGGCGAGCCCAAGGGAATCGAGGTGACCCACCAAAACGTCCTCGACCTGGCGCTCGACACGTGCTGGCACGGTGACGCCCACCGCAAGGTGCTGTTCCACGCGCCCTACGCCTTCGACATCTCCACCTACGAGGTGTGGGTGCCCTTGTTGACCGGCGGTGAAATCGTGCTGCCGCCCGGCGGACGGGTGGACGGCGGGCGCCTGCCTCAGCTGATCATGGAGTCCGGTGCCGACGCGGTCCATCTGACCGCGGGCCTGTTCCGGGTGATCGCGGAGGAGACGCCTTCCTGTCTGAAGGGCGTCCAGGAGGTGTTGACCGGGGGCGACGTCGTCGCCGCCGATGCCGTCCGCCGCGTACTCGAGGCGTGTCCGGGCATCACGGTGCGTGTGCTGTACGGGCCCACCGAGGTGACCCTGTGCGCCCTGCAGCACGAGATTCGGTCGCCCGCCGACATCGGGGAAGTCGTGCCCCTGGGGCGGCCCTTGGACGGTACGGATGTCCATGTGCTGGATGCCGATCTGCGGCCGGTGTCCGAAGGCGAGACGGGCGAGCTGTGCGTCTCCGGGGCGGGCGTGGCGCGCGGCTATGCCGGCCGCCCCGGCGAAACGGCCGCAGCGTTCGTGCAGGACCCGTTCGGTCCGCCAGGCACCCGTATGTACCGCACGGGCGACCTGGCACGCCGGGAGGCGGACGGCCGGATCGTGTTCGCGGGGCGCGCGGACGAGCAGGTGAAGGTGCGCGGCTTCCGGGTCGAACCCGGGGAGATCGAAGCCGCTTTGACGTCCCTCCCCGAGGTCATGGACTGCGTCGTCGTGGCCCTCGACGGCCCTGGCGGCAAGCGTCTCGTCGCCTACGTGGTCACCGCGGGCGGCACCGCGTTGTCGCCGGACGTCGTACGCGCGCATCTGGCGACGTCGTTGCCCGACTACATGATTCCCGCGGACGTCGTCTCCATCGACCGGTTGCCCCTGACGCCCAACGGCAAGATCGACCGCGGACGACTGCCCGAAGTCCGCGTCCGGTCCACTGCAGCGGGCGAGTCCGTCTCTCCCACGAGTCATCCGATCGGCGACCTCGTCGCCCAGGTGCTCGGTCTGGAGAACGTGGGTGCGCACGAGGACTTCTTCGACCTCGGCGGCACCTCCCTCCTCGCCATCCAACTGCTGACACGCATCCGTGCGGTGTTCGGCATCGAACTGGAGCTGTCCGCGATGTTCACCCGGCCCACCGCCGACGGGCTTGCCCGACTCGTCGACTCCCACACCGACGACGGCGGTCGCGAGAGCCCCGGCACCCTCCTGCCCATCCGTCCGGGCGGGACACAGGCCCCGCTGTTCTGCGTGCATCCCGGCTTCGGCCTGAGCTGGTGCTACTTCGCCCTCTCCCGCCACCTCGGCGTGGACCAGCCGATCTACGGATTCCAGGCGCGCGGGACGGCCGACCAGGTCACGCTGCCGTCCAGCGTCCGGGACATGGCCGCCGACTACGTGCACCTGCTGCGCGCCGCCCGGCCCGTCGGCCCCTACCGTCTCCTCGGCTGGTCCTTCGGCGCCGTCGTGGCCCAGGAGATGGCCGTCCAGCTGCAAGAGCTCGGCGCAGAGGTCGAGTTCCTCGCCCTGCTCGACGGCTACCCGCCGCAGGGCCGGGCGCCGTACGCGGGGGACGAACAGGAGATCGTCAGAAGCCTGTTGGCCGATCTGGGCGTCGACACCGGCGACCTGCCGGAGGGGGACATCTCGCCCGAGGCTTTCGCCGAGCGCCTGCGCGACGCCGACAACGGCGGCGTGCTGGGCGGGAGCGACCCCGGGGCACTCCTGCGGGTCTTCGGCAACAACCAACGGCTCGTGCGTGAGCACACGCCCCGCGCCTTCGACGGTCGGATCCTGTTCTTCACCGCCGTACGGAGCTGGCCTGCCGACGGCGACGAGGCCAGGTTCCGGTCCTGGCTGCCCTACGCGCGACAAGGCATCGACCACCACGGAGTGGACTGCCTGCACAAGGACATGCTGCGCCCGCTGCCGCTGCGGCGGATCTCGGCAGTCGTCCGGGAACACACCCTGCACCTCTACGAATCCCGCACCCCCTCCACGTCTGGAGCATCCTGATGACCGCACCGGAGCACGAGAACTTCGACGTCGTGGTGGTGGGCGGTGGGCCCGCGGGATCCACGGTCGCCACTCTTGTCGCGAACCAGGGACACCGCGTCCTGCTCATCGACAAGGAGACGTTCCCCCGCTACCAGATCGGCGAGTCGCTGCTGCCCTCGACCATCCACGGCATCTGTGCGCTCCTCGGCGTCTCCGACGAGATAGCCGAGGCCGGATTCATGCGGAAGCACGGGGGCACATTCCGGTGGGGCGCGAGTCCGGAGCCGTGGTCCTTCTCGTTCGCCGTCTCTCCGCGCATCGCCGGGCCGACGTCCCACGCGTACCAGGTCGAGCGGATGAAGTTCGACGAGATCCTCCTCAACAACGCCCGCAGGAAGGGGGTCGAGGTCCGGGAAGGCTGCTCGGCCGTCGAGGTGATCGACGGCGGACAGCGCGTCAAGGGCCTCGTGTACACGGACCGGGACGGCATCCGCCGTGTAGTGCACGCTGCCTTCGTCGTCGACGCGTCCGGCAACAAGAGCCGTATCCACCAGGGTGTCGGCGGTTCCCGCACTTACTCGGACTTCTTCCAGAACGTCGCCCTCTTCGGCTACTTCACCGGCGGCGACCGGCTGCCCGAACCGAGCGCGGGCAACATCTTCTGTGCCGCGTTCGACGAGGGCTGGTTCTGGTACATCCCGCTCAGCGATGAACTCACCAGTGTGGGAGCGGTCGTGAACCGCGACTCGGCCGCGGAGGTCCAGGGAGACCCCCGGCAGGCGCTGGCCCGGCTCGTCGACAAGTGCGCACCGATCCGCGACATGCTGAAGAACGCGGCTCCGGTGACCGAGGGACCCTACGGCCAGGTGCGCGTCCGCAAGGACTACTCGTACCTCAACACCCGCTTCTGGCGCGAGGGGATGGTGCTCGTCGGCGACGCCGCGTGCTTCGTCGACCCCGTCTTCTCCTCGGGCGTCCACCTCGCCACCTACAGCGCGATGCTGGCCGCCCGGTCCATCAACACCGTTCTGGACGGCCTCGTCGACGAGGAGCGCAGCTTCCAGGAGTACGAGGCCCGCTACCGGCGCGAGTACGGGCTCTTCTACGAGTTCCTCATGTCCTTCTACGACATGAACGCGGACGACGCGTCGTACTACTGGCAGGCCAAGAAGGTGACCAGGTGCGCCGACTCCGAACTCGAGTCGTTCGTCGGGCTCGTCGGCGGTGTCGCCTCCGGCGAGAGTGCCGTCCTCGGCGCCGAGTCGGTGCGGGGGAAGGTGGCCACCGCGTCGGAGGAGCTCGCGCGCTCCGCGGCCGCGGTCGGCGCGGCCGGGTCCGCGGACGACGCGACGCCGCTGTTCCAGTCGTCGATCGTCTCGGACGTGATGCGCGAAGGCTCCCGGACACAGGCACAGGCGCTGTTCGGTGAAGCGCTCGGCGACACCGCCCCGATGTTTCCCGGCGGCCTGGTGCCTACGGCCGACGGATCGCGCTGGGTCGTTCCCGAAGGGTGAGACACCCGCTGTCAGGGGTCGGGGGCCGGTGTCCGCACCGGTCCCCGACCCCTGCGCGGGCCCTCGCCCACCAGCTCCTGTCCGAACCAGCAAAGGGAGTCTCCATCTTGGCTGCCGATACGTCCGGTCACGCGCCGGGGCGGCGCTACCGCATGGCGGCCGCGGTCGCCTGGGCCGTGGTCGTTCCACTGGCTCTCATCGGCTTCCTCGTCGTACACGTCATGTCCGATGGTGCCGGGGAGCCCCTGCCGCAGGCTCGCACGCCCCACCGGGAGGACCTCACGGGTCACTTCCTGCTCGCGGCCGCCGTGGTTCTGGTGGCATGCCGCCTCGGCGGGACCCTCATGCGCAGGCTCCGGCAGCCTGCTGTCATGGGCGAAATCTGCGCCGGTCTGGCCCTGGGTCCCTCACTGCTGGGGCAGGCAGCTCCCGACGCCGCGCACTGGCTGTTTCCCGCCTCCTCGCTGCCCCTCCTCGACGGCCTTGCCCAACTCGGCCTGGTGCTCTTCATGTTCGAGGTGGGACGGGAACTCGCCCATGTCCGGATGCGGGGCGGCACACTCACCCGGGCCGTCCTGGTGAGCCACGCGTCGTTGCTGATCCCTTTCGCCGGGGGCGCCGCAGCGGCCGTGGCGCTCTGGGCGACGGGCTTCGGCACCGGCGACGTCCTGCCTGTCGTCTTCGTCCTGTTCGTGGGTTGTGCCTGCAGCGTCACCGCCTTCCCGGTGCTCGCCAGGATCCTCGCCGACCTGGGCAGGACGCGGACGGAGCCCGGCCGGCTCAGTCTCTTCGCCGCGGCGGTCGGCGACGGGGCCGGCTGGCTGGTGCTCGCCGCCCTGCTCGCCGGGGCCGGGGGCAGTGGCGCTCCGGGACGCCTCCTCTTCAACGCGCTCAGCTGCCTTGCTCTCGTCGCTCTGTTCCTGGGACCGATACGTCGTCTGCTCGCGTGCCTGCCCGCCCTCAACGACGGCCGCTCCGCGGACATCGGTACGACCACCGGGCTCGTCGCCGGGATCGCCGCGACGTCCGCTCTCACTGCCGCGCTCGGGGTGCATCAGCTGATCGGCGCCATGCTGGTGGGGCTCGCCTGGCCCGTGCGCGGCCGGCCGGCCGGTCCGGTCGCCCGGCGTCTGGGACGCTCGGCGACGTCGACGCTGCTGCCGTTCTTCTTCTTCGAGTTCGGTCTGCACACGGACCTGAGCACCCTGCGCTGGGACAGGCGGACCGTCCTGGTCCTCCTCGGTCTGACGTGTCTGGCCACGGTCACCAAGGTCGTCGGGCCCGCGGTGGCCGCACGCCTGACCGGGATGTCCTGGCGCTCCGCCTGCACGCTGGGAGTCCTGCTGAACGCCCGCGGCCTGACCGAACTCGTCGTCCTGCAGGCCGGCTACCAGGCAGGCATCATCGACGAGCGGCTCCTCGGCATCCTCACCCTGGTCGCTCTGGTCACCACGGCGATGACGAGTGTGCTGCTGCGCTGTGGCCCAGCGGCCTCGCGGCACGAGCACCGCAAGCTCCGCGGGCAGCGAGAACAGCATGCGTCAGTCGGTGACGAGGGCATGCGCACCGGCCAACCTGTCTGACGGCTCCGGCGGTGGACGACACGCGGCGCAGCCCGGCGCACAGTGCACCGGGCTGCGCCGCGACAGCTCACTTGTCCAACGTGATGCGGTACGTCTCCTTCGGAGTCTGGATGTCGTTGCACGTCAGCTCGCCGGTGGCACCGCGGTAGGCGCCGGTGCCACCGGTGATGGCCATCCGCACCGTGTCGCTGCCCTTCACCCACAAGGACTGCGCGGTGATCTGCCCCTTCGGCAGTCGCACCGACAGCACACAGTTGGTGGTGATTTTCGAGCCCTCCAGCTCGGTCACCTGGCAGGAGCTGCCGTCCTTGCCGATCTGCCGGCCGCCCTGGGACAGCTTGTCCGCGTACACGAACTCGTCCCCGACGCTCAGACCGGGGGTGCCGACATCGGTGTGCACGACTCCGTTGTTGCCCACGGCCAGGTCGATGACCTCCTTGGACGATGCCTGTGCCGGAACGGTGAGCGCGGCGGACATGCCCAGGGCCAGCAGCCCGCTCGCCGCACATCCGAACACGGCGCACGTCTTCTTCTTCAACACGCGTTTCAACCTCCTCAGTGACGCACCGCGCTCACCGCGGTGCTGCTCTCGTGATGCCGAATCGCCGCCCTTCCCCGGACGTCATCCGCGCGGCGTGAGGCCGGCGAGTTCCCGGCCCTCGGCGAAGTCCTCGTCCCCGAGCCCCGCGGCGCGCCGCAGGGCTCCGGTCTCGATCAGGCCGATCACGGCCTCGATGTCCTGGTCGAGGCGGCGGTCGTGCGTGACGAAGGCGCTGTGCTCCCTGATGAGCTCGTGGACCGCCCGGACGGCGGGCGACGCCTTGTCGATGCCGCGCTGCTCGACGGCCTGGGCGAGGGCGAGCAGATGGATGGCCGCCACTTCGCGCACCAGACCGTTGACGGTGCGCGCGTCACGGGCCGAGATGGTGCCCATGCTGACGATGTCCTGGTTGTGCGCCTCCGTGGAGCGCGAGAACACCGAGACCGGACCTGTCTGTTTGAGGGCTTCGGCCGTGATGGCCGAAGCCGCTATCTGCATGCCCTTGAAGCCGTGGTGCAGCCCCGCCTCGGGGTCGTCCGAGCGGCGTGCGGCGACCAGGTTGGGCGGCAGCCCTTCGTTGAACTTCTCGTCCACGACGAGCGCGAGCTGACGGTCGAGCAGGTTGGCCAGGCCCGCCACCGCGGTCTTCAGGCTGTCCATGGACTGCCCGACATGGCCCGCGTAGAAGTTCCCGCCGAGATGCAGCCCGGACCCGTCGACGTCGAACAGGGGGTTGTCGGTGGCGGAGTTGATCTCGGTGCCGAGCCAGCTCTCCGTCCAGTCGAGCGTGTCCCGGACGATGCCGATGATCTGCGGGGCGCAACGCACCGAGTACTTGTCCTGGATCCTCTCGTTCAGCCGGAGGTAACCGCGCCCGGCCAGCCTTTCGCGGCGCACCAGGATGTCGTCGAAGGACGTGGCGAGGCGCGACCCCGTCAGCAGGGTCCTGATGGCCCCGGCGGACTGGACCTGGCCCTGGTGCGGCTTGTTCTCGTGGACGAAGGGATGCAGCGCGGACGCATTGCCGTGCAGCGCCTCCAGCGTCATGGCCGTCGCGAGTTCGGCGACGAAGACGAGCTCCCTGGCGTCCGCGGCGGCGAGGACCGCGTACGCGGCGGCGAAGGAGGTTCCGTTGATCAGCGCGATTCCTTCCTTGGGGGCGAGCCGCAGCGGCTCGATGCCCTCGTCGCGCAGGGCCGCGAGCGCCGGGCGCACGGTGCCGCGGTGCAGGACCTGCCCTTCGCCGATCAGCGCCGCGGCCAAGTAGCAGAGCGGCACCAGATCGCCGCTCGCGCCGACCGACCCGCGTTCGGGGATCAGCGGCAGAATGTCCCGGCTCAGGCACTCGATGAGGGTCGTCACCGCCTGCGGCCGGATCGCCGAAACCCCCTTGGCCAGCGCGTTGGCCCGGATGAGCATCGTTGCCCTGGCGACCTCCGGCACGGCTTTCGGCCCCACCCCGTTGAGGTGGTAGAGCACCAGGTTGCGCTGGAGTTCGTGCGCCTTGTCCGGTGAGATCTGCCGTACGCAGCTGTCTCCGAAGCCCGTCGTCACGGCGTAGATGGGAACTTCCTGGGCAAGCAGCGCCTCCTTGAGGTCCACGGAGGCGTGCATCTGTTTGACGGCGGTGGGAGTGAGCGTGACCCGGGTGTCGCGGCCGCCGCGGCGCGCGGCCGCGGCGACCGCGCGGGGCGTGAGGCCGGTTCCGTCGAGTTCCAGGTGTGAGGCCGAGGTCATGGTCAGTAGACGCCCTCGATCATCTTCTGGCCGTCCACCTCGGCGACCGGATGGATGTTCCGCAGGGAGTCCCCGGCGCCCGTGGGGCTGGGTACCCGCGTGGCCAGGTCACGTTCGAGGCTGTTGGGCACGAGGCCGTACTTGGTGAGGTAGTTCATGACGACGGCTCCCTCCGACCCGAACTCGACCGGCCGGCCGGAGGAGGGGTCGACCACGCGGTAGATGACGAAGGGGGCGTACGAGTCGAAGACCGTGTCACCCGTGCCCTCCGGGTCGGGGCGCTGGACCGTGCCGCTGAGGACGGAGGTGCTGCCGTACGACCCCCGGAACCGCGTCTTGGGGAAGAGCTCCGTGGACAGGTAGTCGAGGGTGTCGGGGTCCATGTGCGCCCCCGTCCAGATCACCAGGCGCACCTTCTCCTGGATCAGGGCGCGGGCAAAGGCCCGTTCGGCGAGCCGGGCGAGGAGCGGCGGCGTGGTGATCAGGAAGGCGATGTCCTGTGACTGCAGGACCAGTTCGGCCTGGTCGACGAGGTGGTCGACGTAGGCGCCGGCGCCGGCCGTGTCACCGGCGGCGAGGAGACGCTTCACCCAGCGCGGATCCAGGTCGATGGAGAAGCGGATGCCGCCCCTGGCCTCCGCGATCCGCTTCGAGTACTCGCCGAGCATGTGGGGGCCGCTGGGCGCGACGGCCAGGGCGTGCCCTTCACCGTCGTCGGGGTACTGGGAGTTCTCCCACGCCATGTACTGGTCGAACCAGTTCTCGAACATGACGAAGCGCTTGGGGGCCCCGGTGGTGCCGCCGCTCTCGTACACGGCGAAGACCTTCTCCGCGGCGTTCAGGCCGCGGGGGATCAGGTGCTCGACCGGAACGTCCCGGAGCTCGTCCACCAGGTTGGGGAACCTCAGCAGGTCGTCGACGCACCGCACGTCCTCGACGGGGTCGAATCCCAGCCGGTCGCGGCGGTCCAGCCAGTACCGGGAGCCCGTGGCCGGGTCGAAGTGCCAGCGCATCATGGCTCGGACGTGCGCGTCGGCCTGTTCGCGGGCGTTCATCGCGTGTCACCGTGCTTTCTTGTGCGGGGGATCGGGGGATCGGGGGATCGGGGGAGGAGGGGATAAGGGGGAGGAGAGGGAGGAGAGGCGGCGGGCGGAGCCACGGGCGTGCTCAAACGCCGTGGTGCGAGCCGCCGTTGATCTGGAGGATCTGCGAGGTGACGTAGCCTCCGGGCGGCGAGCAGAGATAGAAGCCGAGTTCGGCGGCCTCGGCCGGATCTCCGGCGCGTCGAAGGGCGGTCTGCCGGACGAGCATGGCTTCCCGCGCGGCGGGGAGGCCGCCGCCGAAGAGGTCGGTGCCGGCGATGTACCCGGGTGCGATGGCGTTCGCGCTGATCCCGCGTGGGCCCAGGCGCGTCGCGAGGGCGTGGACGTACGAGTGGAGGGCCGCCTTCGCGGCGCCGTACCCGCCCGTCCCGCGGGATCCCCGGTAGGCGGCGATGGAGCTGTAGAGCACGATGCTGCCGCCGTCGGCCATGAAGGGGAGCAGGCATTCCACGGCGATGACCGAGGTCAGGACGTTCGCCTCGTAGGCCTCCTGCCATTCCGTCAGGACCGTTCGTACGTCCTTCTCTTCAGGCGCGTCTTCGGACCGCGGGACCGAACCGGCGCAGCACACAAGGCTGTTGACGGGCAGTCCGGTCGATCTGATGTGGTTCTGGAGGGTCTTTGCCGACCCGGTGTCGGACATGTCGAGGGCGAGCGGTTCGAGGTCCGCTCCGGGGACGCTCGACTCGATCTCCTCGACCGCTTGCGTGAGCCGGTTGTGCCCCCTGGCTATCAGCAGCACCTTGTCCTTGTTCTCGGCGAACCGCTTCGCCGTGGCCTTGCCGATGCCGGCGCTCGCACCGGTCACCACGATCAACCTGGGCACGATTGAGTTTCCTTCGACGAACCTTGGGGAGGGGCGGACAGGGCTCGGGCGGCGGTCAGAGCGTCGCCAAAAGGGCCCTGCGATCTGGTTTTCCGGTGGGTGTCCTCGGTATGTCCGTCAACTCGACGATCCTCGACGGGCTCGGGAAATCCTGGAGAGCCGCTCGGATGTCCGCGACGCCCGTTCCCCTGTCCGGGCAGGACCAGAAGACGGCGTATCCCTCTCCGGCGAGCGAGTCGTCGGGCAGGGGCAGCACGGCGCATTCCGTCTGCGGCAGACGGGCGTTCAACCGCTCGTCGACCCTGGCGAGATGCACTTTGATTCCGTTGACCTTGAGCAGGGAGTTGCTGCGGCCGATGAGCCGGAAAGTTCGGGGGCCGGTGAATTCCACCAGGTCGCCGGTGGCCCACTGGTCGGGCGGCCGCGTCCCGTGCTCCGGGCGGGCCAGGCGCGGGCCACGGACCACCAGTTCCTCCGCCCGTCCCACCAGTGCGTCGGAGGCACGGACGAACATCACGTCGGGGAAGGCCCGCCACGGTTCGGCGTCGCCGCCCCCGGGGGACAGCGGCCGGTGGCCGATGCCCCCGGTCTCGGTCGACCCCAGGATCTCGTGGGCCCGGAGCAGCGGAGCGGCACGGCGGACGAGCTCGTGGGCGGCGCGCGGCGGGGCCGCGGAGCTGTGCAGGGCGACGATCGAGCCCGCGCGCTCCAGCGCGGGCCAGGCGCGGCGCAGCAGCTCCCAGGCCATCGGGATGCAGACGACCAGGACCCGTTCACCGGGGGAGACCGCCGGGGGCTCGAACGGGTCGGCCCAGGCCTGATGGACACGGACGTTCGCCATGTGCGGCAGCCACTGTCCGAACAGGGCGCCGAACAGGTGCTGCGGCGGGGCGTAGGTGACGACGCGGTCGACCGGGCCGACGAGGTGCGTGCCGATCAGCTCGACCTCGCGCTCCATCTGGTGCGGGAGCCGGAACCAGCGACGCGCGTCTCCCGTGCTGCCGGACGTGTCCAGGCGGATCTCCTCGCGGCCCTCGGCCAGGGCCCGCGCCGTACGAGTCACCGTCTCTGTCATGCCGCCTGATCCTCGACGCGCTCGCGCACGTACTCGGCGGTCCGGAGGAGCGTGCTGAACCAGTAGCGCACGTCGTCGCCGACGAAGTCGACCTCGAAGCCGAACTCGCCCTCGACGGCCGTGACGTACTCGAGGGCCGCCAGGCTGTCGAAGCCCGGCAGCGCGTCGGACAGGTCGGCGTCCTGGGCCAGCGAGCGGGCGGCGTCGCCGAAGCGCTTCTCGAGGAGGGTCAGGAGGCGGGTGGTGATCTCGGTCTGGTCAGCTGTGTGCATGGTGCGAACCTTTCGCTTGGCTGTGGCCGACGGGTAGCGGGCGGCCGTTCGTCATCGACCCCGATTCCAGGTAGAGCACCCGGTCGGGCTGGGTGGCTTCGAACCGGACCATCAGGTGGGCGGTGTCCGCGGCGAGGCCGAGGGACTCCCTGATCTCCTCGGCCAGCTCCGCCCGGTAGGTGTGGTCGCGGTCGGGATGGATGTGGCACACGACGGACGCCCAGCGGGCGTGCCTGTCCTCGCCCGTGCCGTCCTCGTACTTCGTCAGCGGCATCCCCCCGGCGAAGTACGTCATGGGCTCCGCGGTACGGAAGGACACCACGGCGTGCGCGGGGTCGGAACCGTGCGCGGCCAGCCACCGAGTGAGACGGAGAGCGGCCTTGAGCCGCGCGGAGGGGGTCAGCGGGGTGCTGGTCACATCGACGGTCGGCAAGACTCCGTGCCTTTCAGGAGAGGGCCAGGGGCGGCAGGGCGTGGTGTCCGGGCGAGAGGCGCAGCTCAAGCCGCCGTCCCAGGCAGTCGGCGAGCGGGCCGCCGCTCGTGGCCATCAGGGGGGTCCAGGCGAACCCGGCGTCCGCCGTGCGCACGCTGTCGAGGAATTTCGTCAGATGGCCGGCGTCCCATTCGAGGCCGAACGTGTCCGCCGCCACCACGGCTTCGTAGGTGCTCAGCAGGTCGGGGACCC
This sequence comes from Streptomyces sp. NPDC041068, assembly GCF_040647455.1. Lineage (NCBI taxonomy): Bacteria > Bacillati > Actinomycetota > Actinomycetes > Kitasatosporales > Streptomycetaceae > Streptomyces > Streptomyces sp. NPDC041068. The sequence goes on along the minus strand of NZ_JBEZCG010000013.1, from coordinate 185,968 downwards.
GGTTGCCCTCGTTCGCGAATCCGCCGCCGCGGACCCGGTGTCGGGCGAGCACGTCGCCGACGCGGGCGCCGTCGGCCCCGATGGCTCGGTGCAGCGCCCTGAGCGCCTGCAGGGTGGCGCGCAGCGTGGGGCGGCCACCGGGCACGTTGGCGTACCGGCCGGGTGCCGTTTCGCAGGTGGCCACGTACTCGGCGATGCCCTGCAGGGAGGGGGTGGTGGAGCTCCGGCCGGTCCGGTGGAGGATCTCCGCGGCCGCGCCCGTCGACACCATGTCCGACGCGCGGCCCTCCCAGTAGCCGAACCCGCCGTCGGGGTTCTGGATGGAGGTGGCGAGCCAGTCCGCGATCCGGGCGCGGGCCGGGCCGTCGTCCTGGAACGCTCCCGCCGACAGGGCCCAGAGCGTGCACCGCACCTCACTTCCCCGGCCGGGCATGTACATGATGCCGTTCTCGTTGGGCAGTACGCAGCTCTCCATCCACCGCAGGGCGTTGCGTTCCCCGGTGTCCGCGAAGCGGCCGGCCAGCAGGTGGGCGGAGGTGGTGAGCACGTCCGACGCGAGGCCGGGGGTGCGGTAGGTGAATCCGCCCTGGTCGGTCCGGAAGGACAACACCGCTTCGACCACCCGGTCCGCGATGTCCGCCAGGCCGGCGCCCAGTTCCCGCAGTGCGCCGACCCCGCAGAACGCGGCCCACACGTCCGGCAGGGGATAGCCGGGCCACCGGGTGAACGACCCGTCCGGCCGCAGCCGGTCCCGGATCCAGGCGACGCAGCCTTCGGGGTCCCGCGGGGTCTCGTCCAGGCGCCGCAACGCGCTGGTGGCGCGGAACGTCGCCCACAGACAGTCCGTCTCGTCGCCCTCCTGGAAGGTGAATCCGCCGGCCGTGCCCTGTCGGTCCTTGAGCCAGTTCGTGAGCCGCTCACGGTCCCACGGCAGCGGGCCCCGGCCACCGGTGGCCGTGCTCCAGGCGGTGATGGCGTAATAGCAGGCCCGTACGTCGGAGGAGCCGTCCTTCGCGTGGGCCGGGCTCCAGGACAGTCCGCCGTCCTTGGCCTGCAGCGCCGCCAGCCAGTCGGACAGTGCCTCCGGCGGCCGCTCGCCACAGATCTCCACCAGGGTGCGTACGGCGTAATAGGTGGCCCACACGTCCGACGCCTGACCGGGCATCATCGCGAAGCCGCCGTCCTCGTGCGCGGCACTCCACACCCACGCGGAACTCGGCCTGCCGACGGCGCCGCGACTGCTGTCCGGCAGGTCGGCCATCGCCTGTGTGCAGTAGTACGTGGCCCAGGCGTCGGAGCTCATGCCTGCCGACCACGCGTAACCGTTGTCGGAGTTCTGACGGGAGGCGAGGAAGCCGCCGACGGTCTCGGGGGAGGGCAGGTCACCGATGCGGCCGAGCCACGTGAGGGTCCGCACGGCCGCGTAGGTGCACCACAGGTCGGACTCCCCGGAGACGACACCGGACGAGCTCCGCAGCGTGTCGTACGTCATGCCGGTACCACCTCGTCGACGACGCGGAAGTTGGAGCGCTTCCAGCTCTTCTGTGAGCCGCCGCTCTTCGTGGTCACCGGCAGTCGGTTGACGAACCGGACCTCGTCCCAGCGGAAGCCGAGGCGTTCGTCCGTGCGCCGCTGGACGAGGCCGCTCTTCGTGGGCTCGGCTTCCCGGTCGGTGCTCGGGTCCCGTTCGAGGAGCAGCCTGGCCCAGGTGCCGCCCTGGTCGACCTCGATCAGGTAGCCCATCACGTCGCTCTCCGCATAGACGATGCCTTCGAGGTCGCGGGTGCGCACACGGCTGCCCTTGATCTCGGTTCCGTCGCTTCCTCGGCCGTGGACCGTCACCACCGGGGCGGCCGCGCCGCAGGGACAGCCGTCGGTCAGGGACACCTCGTCGCCCATGTCGAGGCGGAGGAGGGGGCGGGCGTCGTTGTTGAGCGGAGTGACGACGAGCCTGCCCTCGCGCCCCGGTTCGGCGGGCACGATGCCGTCGTCGTTCGCGATCTCGAAGTAGTTGGCTCCGCGCAGCAGGTGCAGCCGGTCCCGCGCGCAGCACGCGGCCAGGGTGCCGCTCTCCGTACTGCCGTAACTCGCGTCGTAGGCACGCGCGTCCCACCACTGTCCGGCCATGGCGCGCAGCTCGGGGGTGCTCACCTCCCCGAGCAGCATGAGGAGTTCGACGGACGGGCGCAGCCGGTCGAGGAGGCCGCGCCTCTTGATGACCTGGGAGAATTCGAGGAGCACACCGGGCGCGACGAAGAGGACGGTCGGCCGGAACACCTCCCACAGGCCGATGATGCGGTCCCAGTCGGAGATCCCGGTGGTGTACGGGTACGCCTTGACGTGGGGTATCCCGAGGAACTCGCAGACGCCGACCATCAGATCGGCCACCGGCACGATGTCCGAGGGCAGCAGGATCAGCGCACGCTGTCCGCCGTCCGCGAGCATCGGGCGCCACGCCTCGGCGACGGACACGGTGTTGGCGATCATGTCCTTGGCCGTGCGAGGCGTGGGCGTGGGGACGCCCGTCGTCCCTGTCGTCTGGTAGTACTTCAGACCCGCCTCGACCGGTACCCGAAGGAAGTCGAGAGGCCGGGCCTTGAGATCGTCCTTGGACGTCGCGCGCAGATCCAGGAACGCCCGCGTCGAGAACGTGCCGAGCGAGGCGTAGGCGGAGGTCTGTTCCGCACGGTGCCAGACCTCGGCCAGCTTCGATGCGTACGCGGTCTCATCGGAACGGACCGTGTCGCGGTGAGCGGTCACTTCCTGCTGTATCCGCTCCATGAAGGCGAGGTCACCCCTGGAGTTGATCTTCACTTGCCACTCCTTTGCGTTGAGTGCGGACCGGCTGCTCACCGGTCGCCGTGGGCCAGCCCCTTGGCCCGCATCAGGAACTCCCCGAGGAACCCGTCGTGCGGCACGTCCGGATGGACCCAGGAGGTCGGCTTGCTCCGGTACACGTTGGAGACCGCCGTGAGCTCCGTGGCCTCGGCGACCAGGGCCATGTCGTCGGTGTGCAGCGAAAGGACCAAGGAGTCGTCGAGGACGTCCACGGCACCCCGGTCGAAGGGGGCGACCCACACGCAGGGGAAGGGCACCTCGTACGAGAGGAGCGGGTTCCTCGGGGACTCCAGCTCTACGACCGCGGGTGTCACGGTCGCCAGGGAACCCTCGCCACCGAGCTGTTCCACTCTCGGGGCCAGGTGCACGACCGCGTCCTTGGTCCGGTTCAGGACCGCCGCCGCGAGGCGTTCCGCGTCGGCCTTCGGCAGGCACGGCAGGAGGGCAGCGTCATCCAGGGGTCGGGCGGGTGCCACCTGGTGCAGCACGGCCGCCAGTTCACCGGCGAACCCCGTCGGATCCTGTTCGACGAGGACGCCCGTGGTCGCGGTGCACGCGGTTCCCGCGTGATAGAGCGTGCCCGTCCGGGCGAGGTCGAGCCCGGTGCCCCGGTCCGCGTCGGCGGCCACGACCAGTTTCGAGCGGCCCGGTCCCTGCAGCCGGACGTCGCCGCGGTTGTGGTACGTGTCCACGACGTCCTGACCGCCGTACACCAGGGCTCGGTCCGAGCGCTCGATGATCAGGTCCGCCGTAGCATGGTCGCAGGGCGCCACGACCAGCTGCGTCGATGGCACTCCTGCCCGTCGAAGCGCGGTGACGAGGCGGAAGGGAGTGAGCGGGTCCCGGGTTGAGGGGCGGACGACGACCCGGTAGCCGAGCGAGAGGGCCTCCAGCCACATGGCGTGCACTCCGGGGCTGTTGCCCGCCGCGTGCACGGCGAAGACGTCCCCGGTGCGGCACCAGGCGGCGCCTGCCGACGGCGCGCCGGGCGCGCCGGTGCCGACCGGGGCGCAGCCCGTGGGCCGTGCCGCCGACGGCGCCCGTCCCACGTCGCGCAGGGTCGCCGTGATGAGCCGGTCGCACTCGCGCACGACCGTGAGGGGAGTGCCCGTCAGCGCCGCCGTCCGCCGCTCGTGGGCGTCCAGGTCGTCTCCCAGGACCTCCTGGGTTTCGAAGACGTCGGCCGCCTTCCTGAGCACTTCCGCTGTCTCCGCTACGGGCAGGGGAGTGCTTGCGCGCAGTTGATCGATCCAGTGGGAGACGACCAGGCCGGGGACTGCTGCCAGCTCGAGGGCCGGGCTGCCCGAAGCGTCTGGCACGGTGGTGCGGTTCCGCGTCCGGTAGGGCCCGGTCGGGCCCAGCGCGGGGATGTCCAGCATGCTCTCCTTGTTCCTTCCGGCGAGTCACGGGCGACCGTGATGAGGGGTTCAGCGTGTTGTGGCCGTCACGTCGCGGCGCTGACGGTTCGCGGCCGCGAGGCCGTGGAGCACGTCCACGGTGGCGTCCCAGCCCATGCAGGCATCGGTGACGCTCTGGCCGAACACGGGCTCGTCGAAGTCGAGTTCCTGGCGCCCGGGGATGAGGAAACCCTCCAGCATGACGCCGCGGATGTCCGTGTTGCCGGCCGCGACCTGTGCCCCGATCTCCCGTGCGACCACGGCCTGTTGCTCGTGGTCCTTGCCGCTGTTGCCGTGACTGGCGTCGATGACCAGGCCTGTCGGCAGCGCGGCCGCCGACAGGAGCCGCGCGGCCTCGCGCACGTTCTCGGGGTGGTAGTTGGGCCGGCCCGACGCGCCCCGGAGTACCACATGGCAGTCGGGGTTCCCGCTCGTCCGCAGCGTGACCGCCCTGCCGTCCCGGTCGACGCCGAGGTAGGCGTGGGGCGCGGCCGCGGACCGGATCGCGTCGACGGCGACCCCCACGGAGCCGGTGCTGCCGTTCTTCATGCCCACGGGCATGGAGAGGCCGCTCGCCAGCTGCCGGTGCACCTGGCTCTCCACGGTCCGCGCGCCGATGGCTCCCCAGGAGATCAGGTCGGCCAGGTACACCGGAGCCGACGGGCTCAGCCACTCCGTCGCGATGGGCAGCCCCAGCTCGGCGATCTCCAGCATGAGCGCCCGTGCGGTGCGCAGCCCGCGGTTGACATCCAGGCTCCCGTCGAGGGCCGGGTCGGTGAGCAGCCCGGTCCAACCGACCGTGGTCCGGGGCTTCTCGACGTACACCCGCATGACGACCGCGAGGTCGTCGGCGAGGTCGGCGGCCAGTTCACCGAGTGACTTCGCGTACGCCAGGCCGGCGTTCACGTCGTGGATCGAGCACGGCCCGACCACGGCGAGCAGACGGTCGTCGTCACCGCTCAGCACGCGGCGCGTCAGCAGGCGGCCGTCGCTCACCGAACGGGCCGCGGCCTCGGTCAGCGGCAGCTCGCTCATGAGCCCGTGGGGGGTGGTCGCCGCGTGCGTACGGTATCGCCCACCGATGTCACCCGGTGAAAGTTCGACCACGGAATCGGTCTTTACCTCGGCAAGCATGTCAAGACTCTGCATCATTCCTCAATTCGTTCTACTCAGCGCAGCATTTATGCGTCAGCAACGAATCATTCGGGCGGATCTCCGATCTCCCGAGTACCCGTCCTGAATGGCAGATCGGAGTGGTGAAGGTGATGGAGATGCCCCGGCACAACCGTCCGGCAGGCACGCGAATAACCGTGCCTCATCAGCGAGTTGGCCCGCTACCCGGACCGCGTGCAGCAAGCTGTTGTGCACCTAGCTGCACAGCGACGGCGCGCCGCGCTCCGTCAATGGCGCGGCGGCAGACATTGCTGAATTGCATCGCTCCGGCATGCACGCCGACACGTTCCTTCAATTCCGCATTCCCGCGAAGACCGCATGGGTCCTTGGCTTCTTCGTGTCACTTGCGGAAAAAGAATCCGCCCGTCCGGCCAGGAGGTAAACCTCCTGGCCGGACGGGCGGATCGTGCTCGGGTGAGGGCGGTCGCGGTCCCTACCGCTCGGCTCCCTCGGGGAGCGCCGCCTCCGAGGGACTCGCCATGTCGAGGAGCAGCATCGCATCGTGGTCCGGGGTGCCGGGCCGAGCCTGGTAGGTGACGAGGCGCTGGCCGTCCGTGCGGGAGATCATCATCACCTCGAAGGAGAGGCAGAGCGAGCCGACCTCCGGGTGCCGGAAGTGCTTCTCGCCGCCGCCGCGCTCCTGTACGTCGTACCGCTCCCACAGCCGGGCGAACTCCGGGCTCTTCACCACGAGTTCGCCGACGAGCTGGGCCAGCTCCGGCATGTCCGGGTCGGCGCCCGCCACCGCCCGCAGGTGGCCCGCGCTGTGCGCCGCCATCTCCTCCCAGTCGCGGTACAGCTTGCGGCCCATGGGGTGCAGGAACATGTAGCGCGTGATGTTGCGGCGCTCCCACGGCCAGTCCGTGATGCCGGAGAAGAGACGCAGACCGGGTCGGTTGGCCGCCAGCACGTCGTTGGTGCGGCTGACGACATACGCCGGTGCGGGGCGCACCGTCTCCAGCAGGTCGCGCACCGAATCCCGCACCGTACGCGCCGGACCCGGGGACGGCGCCGGCTGCTGGCCCGCGGCGAGTGCCACCAACTCGTGCAGCCGGTGCAGCGCGCCCTCGGAGAGCTGGAGCGCCTCGCCGAGCGCGGCGACGACGGCGAGTGAGGGCCGGGTCTCGCGGCCGCGCTCAAGGCGCGTGTAGTAGTCGACGCTGACCCCGGCCAGGGTGGCCAACTCCTCGCGGCGCAGCCCCGGAGTGCGGCGGACGCCTGTGCCGGCCCGCAGGCCCACGTCCTGCGGGCGTACCTGCTCGCGGCGGGCGCGGAGGAAGCGGCCCAGTTCCGTACCTTCGCTCATCCGTTCATTCTCGCAAAGAATGTCGCGCGCAGGGGGGCCGTATCAGGGCCAGGCACAGCGCTCCCCCGCACAGCTCGGCCTGTCTCGGGGCGCAAGCGCAGGGCACGCTTCTTGCCGTAATCCACAGCGACAGCGCGGTGAGGAGCAGTGCACTATGAGTACGACGCGGTCGGGCGCGGACACGGCAACTGAGGCGAGCGGATCCGCCGGGGAAGTGCCGGGGCAGCCGGGTTCCGCCCGTGCGGCTCTGGTCGCCGCCGTCCTCGGCTTCTTCGTGATCACGATCGATGTCTCCGGCGTCAACGTCGCACTGCCCGCCATGCGGGGCGAACTCGGCGGCTCGATGTCCGGTCTCCAGTGGGTCGTTGACAGCTACACGCTGATGTTCGCGGCGCTGATGCTCTCCGCAGGCGCGCTCTCGGACGCGGTGGGTGCGCGACGCGCCTACGGCTGGGGGCTCGGCGTCTTCACGCTCGCCTCGCTGGCCTGTGGGGCGGCGCCGACGCTCGGGGTGCTGATCGCGGCCCGCGTGGTGCAGGGGAGTGCGGCGGCGGTGATGGTGCCGTCCTCGCTGGCGCTCATCCGGCAGGCGTTCTCCGATCCGGAGGAGCGGGCGCGTGGCATCGCCCTGTGGACGGTCGGCGGGGCGGTGGCCATCGCCGCGGGTCCCGTCCTGGGCGGGCTGCTCACCACGGAGTGGAGCTGGCGCGCCGTGTTCTGCCTCAACGTGCCCACCGGGATCGTCGGATTCCTGGCACTGATGCGGGCGACGCGCTCCCCGCGCCACTCCGTCGCGTTCGACTTGCCGGGACAGCTGACGGCCGTACTGACGCTGGCCGCACTGACTTTCGCCGTGATCGAGGGCGGGCACGACGGGTTCACCGGCACCGTCCTCGCCGCGGCCGTGATCGCGGTGTTGTCCGCGGCCGGCTTCGTGGCCATCGAGGCGAGGCGGCGCAACCCGATGCTGCCGCTGGAGCTGTTCCGGCTGCGCGGCGTCACGGTGCCGGTCATCTCGGGCTTCGCCCTCAACGCCGCCTTCTACGGCGGGGTGTTCGTGCTGAGCCTCTTCTTCCAGGAGCAGCGGGGGCAGTCGGCGCTCTCGGCCGGGCTGATGTTCGTGCCGATGGCGCTGATCACCGCCAACGTCAACTACCTCTCGCCGCGGGCGGTCACCCGCTTCGGCCGGCGGCCGGTGGTCGTCGCCGGACTGCTGATCGTCGCGCTGGGCTGTGGCGTGCTGCTCCCCGTCGACCCCGGCACGCCCCCGTGGGTGACCGCTCTGCTGATGATCCCGCTGGGCATCGGCGGTTCCCTCGCCATGCCCGCGCTGACGTCCCTGATGCTCGACAGCGTCGCCGCCGAGCGGGCAGGGACGGCGGCGGCACTGCTCAACACCAGCCGCCAGACGGGCGGAGCGGTGAGCATCGCCGCCTTCGGCGCGCTCCTCGCCGGGGACTTCACGCCGGGGATGAGGGAGAGCCTGCTGAGCGCCGCCTGCCTGCTGGTGGTCATGGCCCTTGGCGCGGGGGCGCTGCTGCCGCGGCGCTGAGGACGACCGCGGTGGCGACGCCCGCTGTCGCCGATGTCTCCCAGCGGTCGGACTCCCCCGGCCGGCCGCTGGGTCTCTCGCAGGGGACTGCGCCGGGCCGCTCAACGGGCGGCTCGGCGCGCGTGTGGCCCGGCGCATGCGTGGCCTGGCGTACGTGTGGCCCGGCGCATGCGTGGCCCGGCGCGCGCGGCCCTTGCCGGGACATCTGCCGGATGCCGGATCATCGAACTCCTGGACACATCAGCGTAGGGGGGAGTGGCGCCACGGACGCCTTTGCCATCAGGTTCGGATGGGTGTCACTCGGGCTCGGCCTGCGCGACCAAATCGATGAGTTTCGGTGCCGCGCTGTGGACCTGGTGGACCCATGGGCGGGCCCACGTCGGGTAACTCTCAGACGACGGGCGTCCGTTGACGACGGGCGTCCGTTGACGATCTGATGCCGGGACGCAGCCTGCGCAACTGAATCACCCGTGCCGACCGATTCGGGTACACGGGACGGATCCTTCCGGCGCACCGGCTCCTGGCCGACGGAGCCGAGTTGAGGATGGTGGCGGCACCTTTCGAGGGCACGGGAGAGCAGGCGAGGCTACTGATGCGGTGAACGCGAAAGGGGCGGAGTCCGTTTCGGACGCCGCCCCTTGAGGGACTGACCGGGAGCTACTTGACGTTGACGCCGGTCCAGGCGGCGGCCACGCGCTTGTACTCGGTGGAATTCGCGCCGTACAGGTCCTTCGCGGCGCGCAGCGTGCCCTTGCGGGCCGCCTTGTAGTCGGTGGTCGACGTGAAGTATGTCGTCAGGGCCTTGAACCAGATCTTCTCGGCCTTGCCGCGTCCGATGCCCAGCACCTTGGAGCCGTCGGCGGTCGGCGAGTTGTACTGGACGCCGTTGATCCGCTTCTTACCGCTGCCCTCGGACAGCAGGTAGAAGAAGTGGTTGGCGATGCCCGAGGAGTAGTGGACGTCGACATTGCCGGCGTTGGCGTTCCACTTGTCCAGGGAGGCGCCGTCCTTGCTCGGCTTGTCCATGTAACGCAGCGGAGTACCGTCGCCGTTGATGTCGATCTTCTCGCCGATGAGGTAGTCGCCGACGTCCTTGGGGTTCTTGGCCTTGAACTCCACGGCAGTGGCGAAGATGTCCGATGTGGCCTCGTTGAGACCGCCGGACTCGCCGCTGTACTCCATGTTGCCGGTCGCCGAGGTGACGCCGTGCGTCATCTCGTGGGCGGCCACGTCGATGGAGGTGAGGGGCTTCTTGTTGCCCTCGCCGTCGCCGTACGTCATGCAGAAGCAGCTGTCGTCCCAGAAGGCATTGACGTAGTTGTTGCTGAAGTGGACCCGCGAAGTCGCACCCTTGCCATCACCGTTGATCCCGCTGCGGCCGTGCACCGACTTGTAGTAGTCCCAGGTGAGCTGGGCGCCGTAGGCGGCATCGACGGCGGCGGTCTGCGCGTTCGTGGGCTTGCCGTTGCCCCAGATGTCGTTGGCGTCCTTGAACAGCTTGCCGGAGCCGCTCTCCGCGTGCTTCAGGTCGAAGGTGCGGTGACCGCCTCGGGCCTTGTCGGTCAACTCGTAGCCGCTCGTGCCCTTCTTGGAGCCGACCGTGACCTTGCCGCTGTACTGGCTGTTGCCCGTGCCGTTCTCGATGGCCTGGTACTGGTACAGCTTCTTCCCGCTCGCGGCGTCCGTGATGACGTGGAGCCTGCTGGGCGTGCCGTCCTTCTGTACACCGGTGACGACCGTCTCGTAGGCGAGGACGGGCTTGCCGGAGGCGGCCCAGATCACCTTGCGCGGAGCCTGCGCGTCGGCCTGCGAGGTCTTCGCCTTGGCGGCGGTCGACTCGGCCGACTCGGCGACCGAGGACTTGCCGAGCTTCGCGTCGGTGGAGGCGACCTTCACCGTGGCCTCGGTCGCCTTGGTGACGCCCTTCAGTTCACCGCTCTTGGCGGTGTGCACGACGAGGTCGCCGCCGAGGACGGGCAGGCCGTCGTAGGTGCGCTCGTAGCGGGTGTGCGTGGTGCCGTCGGCGTCCTTGACGACGTCACGGACAATCAGCTTCTCCTTGGCGCCGAGGCCGATCCGCTCGGCGGTCGCCGACCTCTCGACACTCGCGTCCTGGAGGAGGTCCGCACGGGCCGACACCGAGAGGGCGACGGGAGAGCCGGACAGCGCGTTGTCCTTGTCCGGCTGGGCGGAGGCGCCGGTGGTCAGTCCGGCGGTGAGCAGCGCTCCGGCGGCGACGGCGGTGGCGATCGCGAGGGTGGAACGCTTACGGGATATGTCAGAGGTCACGCGGGCTCCATCTGTGGGGGTCCGGGAGGCATCGAGGGCCGCCCGGAGCAGAAAAAGGACGCGATGCGGGCGTGCGGCGTGTTGCCGTACGTGCAGCGTGTTGCGGGGAAGAGTGTCATCGAGCCAGGTACATGTCAGCATTTTGGCTGGATGTTGGCCGGATATTGTCCGTTGAGTGATGGTCGACATACGAAATGCGAACAATTCATGAACGCGGGCGGCATCGGCAACGCGCTTTGCACGTGGAAGAGTTGATCGACCGCTGTGGCGATCCGCCTCGGCGAGGGCGCTGTCCAGGGAGGCTTACGGCTGGGGCACCTCTCAGCTGTTGATGCAGCCTGTGTCCTGCGCGGTCCTGTCCCGCACCTTCAACTTCCAGGTTTCGTTGGTGGCTTGGGCGAAGGCGTTGACCGTATGGACCTCCTCGACGTTGTCCGCGGAGCCCGAACCGCAGGTCGGCTTCAGCGGGTGGACCCGCCGTCCGGGCTCATCGAGGTCGAGGTCGAGGCCGAGGGCGGGAGCGATGACGGTGCCGTCGGTCATGGCGGAGAGGAGAGCGACGAGGTGCCCGCGTCGATCCCCTCGCGATCGACGAACTCGGCTACATGGAACTGGGCCGCCGCGGTGCTGAACTGCTGTTCCAGGTTTTAACCGAGGGGGTGCCGCTGCTCCCGGTCGTGTGAGCGATCCGCCATCCGGTCCGGCAAGTGGCACGGGGGCGGTACTCGACCTGGACCGCGCCCTGCCCGAGTCGCGAGAAGTTCCGCACCGAGATCGGAACGCCCGCCGGTGCCAACGACGTACGCACCGCCTACCAGGTCACGAGTGTCGCCGCCGCCAGCTGCTAGCGGCTAACTTGGGGTCCCCGTGGACGAGAGGAGAGGTGCATATGGCGGCTCACACGCCGGCCGAGGGTGCCCTGGCTCGCTCCCACACCACCGATGACGGCACGGTCAGATTCAACATCACCGACCTGACGGTAGAACACGAACCGGGCCGCAGCGCCACGTTGACCTATCGGCTCATCGTCGAGCGCAAGGGGCATGCCGACGAGTGCTGGGTGGTCGACGTGCCCTGGGGCGACAAGTCCTTTGTGGACGTGCTCACCTCGTCTGCTCCTGACCCTGAACGTCTTCGCCAACTGGTTCAGCTGGTGCGCAGCCTCTTGGAAGAGTGGTGGGCTACCAAGGGGCATGATCGCCGGTCGGCGAAGATGGGACGCCGATGCTGAACTGCCGCTCCAGGCTGTAGCCGGGTGGCCGGAGTCCATTGCTGGACTCCGGCCCCCTCGGAACCGGACGTGCACCTTTCTGCGGATCTGGCTCGAGCAAGCCTGGGTGCTTCGCAGGTCGGCAGGGCCGTGTGGCCACCCTCACCTGACCGGCAGCTCCGGAGCTCTGAAGCGAGGGGCTACGGCTGCATATGGCCGGCCGTCGACGGCTGCCCGTTGACAGCCGATCCACCTCTCCCACGACGTCCCAGATGTCGGTGACGACGGCCTGGCAGGGGCCGACGGTACTCCTGCCTCCGGCGCTGATGATGCCCTTGGCGATCACGTATCCGTCATCCACGGTGCAGACAGGGCCGCCCGAGTCTCCGTCGTCGAGGCGGTCGCCGAACTTCAGGCGCCCCTGTTCGCGTTGCGGATGGTGGCGCCGCTGCCGTAGCGGAAGTCGTCGCGGACGTCGACGATTCGCCACCGGCACATCTCGCCCGAAGCCATCCCACCGGTGCAGAAGCGATGCCCGAAGCCGATGTACTCGCCGTCGATGCTGGCGACGGGGGGCGGACTCGGAGGAGTCACTGCCCCCTACGGAGATGCGTCCTGCTGTGGTGCGTCCTTCGTTGGGCCCGACGATGGCGAGGTCGCCGCGGTATTCGGTGTCGCCGCTGCAGGTGCCGCTCTCGCCTGCCGGCGCCAGGTTGAGAGCCCCGCCGTAGTAGGGCTCCTGATTGTTTTGCCGCCCCACGGGAGCTGCTGCGGCATCGCGGGCTTCGGAAGGCTTCTTGTCACGAACCGGCGGCTCGATCTTGGGTTCACCGCGCTCGTCCATCACCGCGATCCGCTGTGCGCCATAGCGTTTCCCGAGGGCAGATACGAGCGCATCGGTGACCTGTCGGGCGCCGATGACGAATCGGTTGGTCGGGCGCTGATGACGACTCGGTCGTTGGCGATGTCCGGGGAGGTGCGCACGATCGTCTCGCCGCCCGGCACGTCACGGGAGGTGAGCTCGATGGCATCGTGCTTGATGCGCTCGAGTTCGGCGAAGGAGCTTGAGGTGCTCTCGAGCTGCAGCGCGGATGAGTCGGCCGCCAACTTCTGCGCCAGCGAGCGTCCTTCGGCGCTTGCCACATGCGGGACGATCCTTCCGGAGGCCATGTCCAGGCCCGTGTGGCCGAAGCCGTTGGGGTGCTGCATGGCCAGCCGCTGCGCGGCATCGGCCGTGCGCGAGGTGCTCTTGGACGGGGCGGGGGCGGACAGCTGTTCCATGAGTTTGGGCAGGTCGTTTTCCATGACCTCGACACCGGCCACGAAAGAGGTGCCGGAGGCGGCGGGTGTCTGGGCGGCTGATGACTGGCCGCCCGTCAGACCCAGTCGGAGCACCATCGCTGTGGCGGCGGCCGTTGCGCATCATCCGGCTCTGCGTCTGGTCATCGCACCCTCCGAGAAAGTGGCATGTCACCGACACGAGTGTCGTCAGGCTCAACGGGCGGCCCACGAAAGGCAAGGGACCCCTCGGTTCAGGGAGGGAGAATCCGCCGCCCCGGTGCCTGAAATCCCCCTGGTCGCCTGGGACGTCAATCGGCTCCGCAGACTGCGACTTTCCCGTGGTTGACTCGAAACCGCCCGGCATCGAAGCTTCCTGACGGTCCTCCTGCTGGCTCTGGAGAGTCGCCCCGCTCACCGAACCCGTTGGATGCTCTGGGCGGCGTGCTGATCGGCTGTGAGTGATTCAGGGAAGAAGTTCCGCCGGACCTGCTGGGCGGAGGAGGTCGCGCGGAAGCGTGCGCGGTACGCCGCGGGCGGTGCCCCGAGTACGCGCAGGAACACCCGACGCATTGTCTCGTCCGTGCCGAACCCGCAGGTGCGGGCGATGGTACTCACACCGGCGTCGCAGGATTCGAGCATCGCCTGCGCGGCCTCCACGCGGACGCGTTCCACGTACTGCCCAGGGGTGCCGCCGACGTCGCGACGGAAGAGCCGGGTGAGGTGGCGTTCGCTGACAGCGAGCCGCTCGGCCATGGCGGCGAGGGTGTGGTTCGCGCCGGGGTCGGCCACCACGGCATCCAGTACCCGCCGCAGCCCGGCGTTGCGGGGCGGGGTCACCGCGCTCCGCACGCTGAACTGCGACTGGCCGCCGGGGCGTTGGAGGAAGACGACGAGGTGTTTGGCCGCGGTGCGCGCCACGTCGGGTCCGTGGTCCTCCTCGACCAGCGCCAGCGCCAGGTCGATGCCCGCCGTCACCCCGGCGGAGGTGATGACGGGCCCGTCACGCACGTAGATGGAGTCGGGCTCCACCCGCACCCGCGGGAAACGCCTCGCGAGTGTCTCGCACTCGGCCCAGTGCGTCGTGGCCCGCCTGCCGTCCAGCAGCCCGGCCTCCGCGAGGAGATACGCGCCGGTGCAGGCCGACGTCGTACGCCGCGCGCCCGCGCCGAGGCGGCGTATGTGCGCGATCAGCTCCGGTGGATGCCCGTGGCCGTTCACCGTCCGATAGCCCGGCACCATCACTGTGTCCACGGTCCCGGGGACGTCCTCCAGTGCCAGTTCGACCCCCAGCGGGATCCCCGTGTCGCTCACCACCGCGCGTCCGCGGGGCGAGGCGAGCCGGACCCGGTAGCCGGTGCCGTGCAGCACCTGCACCGGACCGGCCACATCGAGCAGCACCACACCATCACCTACGACCACGACCACATCGCCCTTGGTCTTCATGGTCCTCAGTCTCAGCGCCCGGCCGACAGGTCCTCAAGGACGAGCAGCCCACACATCCGGACATCCTCTTCCACGCGCCTCAGGGCTGAGGGGACAGTCATCTGGCCCGCGTTCCGCAGCTCGGAACCAGCGCATTGCTGACGCCGACCAACTCAGTGCGTCACTCCTCCTTCCCCGACCGACCCAAGGAGCACACGACATGCAGCGCCGACACCTTCTCCGTACGGGCGCCGCGGCCACGGCCGCAACCGCGCTGGGCCTCGGCCCCTCCTCCGCCGTCGCCTCCGCAGCCACCCCCGCCGCCGAGCCGCAGAGCGAACGCACCCGCGAACTGCGCGTGCACACGGTCCTGTTCGACGACGTCGAGGAGCAGGACTTCGCGGGCCCCATCGAGGTGCTCGGCATCCTCGCGAACGCCGCCAAGTGCCGGATCAAGCAGAGCTTCGTCACCGCCGACGGCCCCCGCACCGTACGGACGTCGGCAGGCATGTACCTCGACGTACGCGACCGTTGGGCCCCGGAGGAGGCGGACGTCCTGCTCGTGCCGGGCGGGGGCTACGGGAGAGGGTCCGGGGTCGATGACGAGATCAGGCGCGGCGTACTGCCGCGCGCACTGGCCAAGGCCGAGCGGCCGGGACTGATCATGGGCGGGATATGCACCGGCGTCATGGTCCTGTCGGCGGCGAAGATCACCCGCGGCCGACCGTGCACGACGCACTTCGCGGCCCGCGAGGACCTCGCCGAGCAGGGTGGGAAGCTCACGTACGGGCGCGTGGTGGACGACGGGGACCTGATCACCTGCGGCGGTGTCACGTCGGGCCTCGACCTGGCCCTCTGGCTCGCCGAGCGCCTCTACGGCCCGGAGACCGCGTTGCGTGCCGAGATGGTCCTGGAGTACGAACGCCGGGGCACCGTCTGGCGCGCGAAGAGCTGACCGCAGCGGGGCCCATGGGCTTCCCGCTGCAGCCGACCCCGCCGCTTGAAGATCAAGTACAGACTCACGCAGACCACGGCCATCAGCAGAATCACGAACGGATACCCGAACGCCCCGTTCGGCCTGACCTGTGTGTTCTTCCTTGAAGGTGGCTCTGGCCTGCGCAGGCTGGTCTTTCAAGTGCTTTCAGGATGCTGCAGTCTTATGCAGCCGGTTCTCCCCGCGCGCTCCCCAGTAGCCCTCGAACTCCCCGGATTCTCCCCAGGCTGGAGGGCCTGGATTGCTGCAAATTCCGCGCTCTGCGCGCTGGCTGCGCTGGATGGCGTGGACCGCGCTGGCCCTGGCCGCGACACTGGCGGGGAATGCGCGCCGGCTACTGACGCCGGTGCGGTGCGACTTCGCCCGATGCGCTCTGCGGCAGCCGAGGAACCGCGGAGGCAGGGGCGGGCACAGGCCCCGGATGAGGCGTCCGCGTTGCTGACAGCCCGCTTGCAGGGTCGCCTGGTCGAGTCCTTTCCGAACGCACGGAGTTCGCCCATGGCAAGCCAAACCTCGGACGGGAGCATGCCGCGGTGGGCCTGGCTCTGCGCGAACTGGCCCCCGGTGCCGATCAGGTCGGTCACCCGGGTCAGCAGGCCGTCTTGGAGGTCGAGGACTGTGCCGAGGATTTCGGCTGCCTGGTGCGGAGTGACCTGGTAGAGGTGATCGCCCAGGGTCTTGATCGGACTGGCGGCGTGCTCGGCGAGACGCACGGAGTAGGACGAGAAGTCGGTCATGGGCCTCCTGTGGGCACGGGCGAGGGAAGGCCAGTTACGTCGGCTGAGACAGCGGGATTCGCTGAGGGCGGCCTCTGGTAGGGCGCCGGTCGGAGCGAGGCGATGTTCGCGGCTGCCGACGGTGACGGCGCGCAGGTAGTGACGGAACAGGGCCGCGGCCAGGCGCGGGCTCCCACTGGCAGTGATGGGCGGGGCGTGCGGTGGGCTGCGGGGGTCCAGGGTCAGGATTGGGTCGATGCTGAGGAATTGGCCAATACCTGGGGCGTATTCGCGGGCGCCAATGTGGGTGAGGCCGGTGGCAGTGTCGGCGGGCATTCCGAGGAAGGCTTTGTCATTGGGCCAGTTAGCAATCTTTCGGGCTCGCCGACAGCAGGCGTTCAAAGGTGATGACGGCGGCGCGTGACGGTGAGCCTTTCGACCGACACACAGGTCTGCCGGCGTCCGAGCTGCGAGCTGTCGAGCAACGGACGACGTGGTACGACCTTGCCCACGAATACCTCGACCGAAGGTGGGACCGTAGACCGGGCAACACCCGCCGCGCTCTGGCCGACGCTTTCGCCACCATCACACCTGCCTTGGTGCACCCTGGCGCAACATATCCTGAGCCGCGGGTGCTGTGGCGTGCGTTGTACTCGTGGGCATTCAACAAGAACGCATGGGCCGACGAGCCGACCGAGGAGTGGCGGAAGGCCCTGGACTGGTTGAAGCGGAACTCACTGCCCGTCAGCGCACTCGCGGAAGCCGATGTGCTGCGACAGGCGCTGGACGCACCGTGCCGCAAGCTGGTCGGAAGACAGCTGCGGCCAAGACGGCACGGCGTAAGAAGGCCGCCTTCAATGAGGTGCTCAACACTGCAGTCGGAAAGGGGTACTTCGCAGAGAATCCGCTCAACGGGCTCAGGTGGAACGCTCCGGCGGTCAACGAGGAGGTGACCTGGGCCGCGGTTCCCAACCCCGGCCCAGGTCGCCCGGCTGCTCGCGGCGGAGGGATGCCCAAACTGTCGGGCGGTATCGTCCCCGCGGGAAAGGAATGGACGGACGACGGCGCGGTACACGAGATCCACTCGCTCAAGCGTCGTGCGGCTACCGCGACCCGCCCCGTGCCCATCCCGCCGCAGTTCGTGCGCATCCTTCTGCGTCACATCGAACGGTTCGGCGTGGCGCCGGATGGTCGGCTGTTCCGGAACCAGGTGGGCAACTACGTGGACGCAGCTGCCTATGGCACGACGTGGGCGCGGGCGCGGAAGGAAGAACGTCCTGCCCCGGACGGAGCTTGCCTCCGGGCTGGCCAAGCGTCCCTACGATCTTTGGCACGCCGGGATCTCGTTCTGGCTGTACTCCGGTGTGGACCCGGCCGAATGTGCTCGTCGGGCGGGCCAGAGCGTCGAGGTCCTCTTCCGGCACTACGCCAAGTTCCTGGACAGCGTCCGCGAGCAGGCCAACCGTCTCATCGAGCAGTCCATGGAGGAGTGGAACCGTGTCAGCCAAGGCATGGCATCCGCTGGGTGAGTGGGGGCCTTGGTCCGTGACTGGTCCGGAAACGATGGTCACGAGCGGGATAGCGATGGGAGGAACGGGGAGCCACAGCAAAATCCGGGCCTCGCTGTGAGCGGGTCGAGGGGAAGGCACCTGACAGGTAAAAGACCAGGTCAGGCGCCCTTTTGTGTATCCTTAGAAGAAGCCGAGCTTCTTCGGTGAGTACGAAACGAGACGGTTCTTCGTCTGCTGGTGATACCTCATCTTCACCCATGCTGACCAGGAAAAAGCAGTCAGCAACGCCTACGGCTGAACCGACGTCATCGACTTCGGCCTCTGGTCGCACTGGTCGGCGATCCCGGAGCGGTTCAGTCACGGTCGACTGACGATTCGGTGCCTGGGCAGGGCGGTGGAGCCCTCTCAGTGCCACACTGATCCCCTGCATGCTTGTGCAGTCATCGACCCGGGACCCGGGGGCGCTCCATGGCAGAGACTGATCCGGTGGAGACTGCCTGGCGGATACACGGCGTGCTCGTCGAATGGACGGGCAAGGTGGACGCGAAGGCCAGCTTCGCGCTCACCCTGGAGTCGGCGGCGCTGGGCGCGGTCCTTGCGCTCTCCGGTTCCGGACATCGCTTGACGGAGTTGGACGACGCGCTTCCGCGAACCCTGTTCTGGCTGGGCGCGTCGCTGCTCGGGCTGTCGGCGCTCGCCTCCGTCTCCGTGGTCGCCCCGCGTCTGCGGAGCGGGCCCGGACATAGCCGGGAGAACCACTTCGTCTACTTCGGTGACCTCCGGTGCTGGGAATCGGAGCGCCCCGCCGAGAGGCTGCGCCAGACCTCCCCGCTGGAGAGCCTGACCCATCAGCTGGTGACCATGAGTCAGGTCGTGTGGGTCAAGAACAAGCGGATACGGCAGTCGTTGACACTCGCCGTCATAGGGTCAGTGTCCATCGTCCTCGCCTGGCTGCTGAGTTGACCATGACGGCCAGCCGCCCCACCACTTTTTGGGAGGCTCTCGCTCCTGCGGACCGGACCGCGCTGCGTCGGGTGGGGGCCCAGATCTCGGTGCCGACCGACGAACAGCTTCTGGCTCAAGGCGACGACTCCGACCATCTGATCGTGGTCCTGTGCGGCTGGGTCAAGGTCGTCACCTACTCCCACGCTGGCTACCGGGCTTTGCTCGCGTTGCGCGGTGCCGGTGAACTTCTCGGCGAGCAGGCCGGGCTGGAGGGTCGTCGCCGATCCGCGTCGCTGTACACCGCCAGCCCGGTAGACCTGATACACCTGCCCGCTCACCGCTTCCACGCGATCACCCGCGGCAACGCCAACGTTGCCGCGGCGTTGGAACAGACGCTGTCCCGGCGCTTGCGTGAGGCCGACCTTCAGCGCACCAGCATCACCGAACCTGTCCATGCCCGACTCGCGGCCCTCCTCCTCGACCTGGCCGAACGCTGTGGTCACACCGAGCCCGGCGGCGCCGGTCGGCGCCTTACCCTGTCCCTGTCCCAGGACGACTTGGCCGGCCTGGTGCTCAGCTCCCGACGCACGGTCAGCCGCGTACTGGAGCAATGGCGGCGGCAGGGCGTGATTGTGACGGGGCGACAGTCCCTGCTCATCCGCTCCGTGGACCAGCTGAAGACGCAGGCTTTTGGCGACTGAGCACGACGACTCGACCGGGCTCGATCAGACAACATCGACACTGATCCAGGACAGGTCCGGCTTGCCGCCGGCGAGTGCCCGTTCGAGCGGCACCATCCATTCGGCTAACTCCGGCCGTTCGCCCGGCTCCGCGGTGACACTGCGCTGCGCAAGCACCTCTAGTTCGGCCGATTGCTGTCCGAGGGCGGCACTGTCCGTGCTGTTCTGGTCCCGGTTGAACAACCGCAATGCGACCAGCCCGAACTTGTACCTGTCTGAATTCGGTGTGGCCTTCTCGCGCTCAGGTACATCCCAGCCCTCCGTCACCGCTTGGGGCAGCACGTCCTGCCCTCTGAACCGCATTGAATCGCAGTCGAGGAACAGACAGCGCGGCCAGACGTCCAGGCGGAACAGGATGTTCCTCGGTGAGAGGTCACCAACAATGATTCCGTTGTGGTGGAGTATGCGTAGAGTATTTGCCAAGTCCTTGAGCAGCCGCAGACGCTGCTCATCGTTCACGGACAGTCCCAGGCGGTTGAGGTTCACATCAGGGTTCAGTAGGAACTCTAAATGCAGCGACGTGATCACGCCCAGATGCGGGATGTTCAGGGTGTACTCCGGGGGGATCCTTCGCATGACGAATCCGCAGGGCTGGCCATTCCGGTGGCTCAGTCGCAGCGGCCAGGCCAGCCGGGACTCCAGAAGGGCGTGGTCGGCCGGTGAGTGCCGCTCCAGGTCCCATAGGAACCGCACCATCTCATCCAGCACACCGGCGTCTTGCAGCACCCCAGGCTTGTAGTCCTTGTAGGCGAGCGGACCGTGCAGCCCTGGCACCTCGCGCACCACCGCGTACACCGTGCCCTGCCCTCCGTCACCGAGGCGGAAGTCCGGGTGAATGAGCGGGCCGGAGATCCCCGGCACCGGCTGTCCTTCCGGTTCGGCGCGATGACCGCCGGGATCGGTTCGTGGCGACGATTCGTCTTGTGCGGCCACGACTCGGGGCGCCCAGCGCGGCGGACCCGCCCTGCGTGGAACGGTCACCCAGCCTACGAGGCTCCGGTCGTCGGTCGTGGCCGCGATCGTTATGGGCGCGTAGTCGTGGGCGCGAATACCCGGGTACCCGCTCAGCACGACGCTCTGATGGACGGTGTTCGAGAGTACGAGCACCAACCCGGAGCCCCCGCGCGGGGGTTGCTCCGGCGTGGCCTCCACAAGCGTGGTGAGCTCATGGATAGCCCGGCTCGACCAGTGTCCTCTGCGCACGGCTACCAGTCCATGGTGCATGCCCACCCGCACCGACAGGTGGTGAGATCTATTGAAGGCCTCGTCGTGTCCGCTCAGACAGTCGTCGAGGGAACGGACGAAGTCGCGCAGCAGACGGGGGGCCGAGGGCGCCGAGGAGGGAACCAGGACGGCGAGGCCGGTGTCCCGATCGCGTAGCCGGCAGTCCTTGACTCGTACACGTGCGTCCGCCAGAGCCCACCGCACGTATCCGTCCAGCGTCTCTCTCAGCTTCGTCTGGACCGCCTCCGGACGCCCGGAGAGCTCGTCCACGTGGATCAACAGGATCCAATACGCGAATGGTTCGCCGCCCGACTCAGCATGGAGCATGGCTCGCGCCTTCGCTGGGCGCTTTAAGGATGCGGTAGCCCTTCGTGTGGGTGAGCTGGTAGGTCACCGTCCAGTCGGTGCAGGTGTCGTCAGGGTTCGAAGGCGGTCCGTAGCCGATGTCCTGGTGGCTGCGGAAACTCACGGTGGCGAGCGTGTACGAGCCGGACGTGGAAAGGGCGCTTAGGACAATGCTGCTGTCCTTAGTGGTGCTCATGGCGCGCGCCCAGCCCTTGCGGCTGGAGTCGGAGTTGAGGTCGATGATCTTTGTCCTGGGATCGTAGTACCTCAGGGCCTTGTCGTAGTCCCGTAGATTGATAGCCCCGTAGAAGCGAGCGAACACAACACTGACCTCGTCCGCCTCCGCCTCGTCGGCCACTCGCGTGTAGTTGACGCTCGCCCCAGGAGCCGTTGCCTTTTCGGGGGATCCGCTGTCCTTTGGCGGGAAGCTGAGGAGGGTTTCGCTCTTGAGGTCGGAGGCCGGCGCCGATGAGGAGTCGCTGTTGGAATCCGGGGAGTTCACCGCGACTAGCACGGCGACCACAATGATCGCCAACAACACCACGACGATGGTTATCAGACACCCGCTCCACGAGGCAGACGTCGTCTGGTGAGGCGTGACGGGAAGTGCGGCGGATGGCGTGGCGGCGGCTTGCCGCGCGGCGGCCCGGCCTGTGCCGGGCTGCGGCGGTATCGCGGCCCAGGGCATGGGCGGCGTCGGTTGCTGGAAAGGAGGCGGGAAGGGCAGTGGACCGGCGGGCCGGGAGCGGGGGCGAGATGGCTGCGGTCGCGGGTTCGGCTGCGGTCGAGGGTTCGTCTGTGATGTTGTGCGTTGGGGGTTTGGCTGCAACGAATTCGCCCGCCCACGGGTCTGTTCCAGTGCCTGGAGCCACTCCGCGAGCTCGGGCCGGCCGCGGGGATCAGAGCTCCTGCTGCGCTCCGCCAGGTTCGCCAGACCTGTCGAGACGCTCCGAAGGCCGCTGAGGTCCGTGCTGTGCTGGTGCCGGTTGAAGAGCCTGGTGGCGAACAGGCCGAACTTGAACGTATCCGTGGCGGCTGTGGCCCTCGCCTTCTCCGGCGTCTCCCACCCCGGCGTCTCCACCTGCGGCAGCGTGTCCCTGCCCAGGAGACACATCGAGTCGCAGTCGATCAACAGGCATCCGGGCCCCGGCGGGGCAAGGGTGAACAGGATGTTTTTCGGGGAAAGGTCACCGACGGTCACTCCGTGCCGGTGCAGCCGGGTGAGTATCGCAGACAGATCGATGAGCACCCGTAGCCGGGCCGGGTCGTCGACGGGCGCCCCCAACATCCTCTGGGTATATCTGTCGTCGTTGAGCAGGAATTCCGTCGCCCGCAGCTTCACATCCCCCAGCAGGCTGAACTCGTACATTTTGTCTGCTCGTGCCATCAGGAACCCCAGCACGTGCGTGCCGGAATTGACGGAGGGCGGCAGCTCGGTCGGCGGGCTGCCCTCGTAGACCATCACCAGCGGCCAGGTCAGCCGCTGCGCCAGAAAAGTGTGGTCAGGCAGGTGGGACCGTTGAAGTTCGTCGAAGAAGACGATCATGTTGTGGAGCGCGTCGCTGTCGCTCCCCACTGCCGGTTTGTATTTCTTGTAGACGAGATTTTGGCCGGCCAGCCTTCCCGGCGGGTCGGGCACTGCGTAAACGACTCCCTGACCACCCTCGCCCAGGTGGTGAGCCGGGTAGTCGCCCAATTGGTCGGGCCGAACCCAGAACACCATCACGGCACCTCGGTTGCGCGTGGCCACAGGGCGATCAGCGTGCGATCGTCGTCGAAGGTCTCCCGCGAGAAGTCCAGCAGGTGAGCGAAGCTCAGTGGTGGTATGGGACTGCGCAGCCTGTCGTAGAACAGCCGGGCCACGGCTCCTGTTCCGTCGCCCAGCGGGTCACCGAAGCCGTCCGTGCCGACCAGCAGGACCGTGCCCTGCTCCAACCCGAAGGAGAGCGGGCGGATCACGCTGGACGGCAGGAAGGGCAGCGGGTCCACCGCGCAGGAGATCAAGCCGTCCGCCCCGGCCGACTTCCCGCCCACCAACCGGTAGAACCTCTCGTGTTGGATCTGCCAGGCCCCGGAGTCCCCGACCGAGATCAGCTGGATGTCGACGCCGCGTCCGGTGGGCGTCGCTGTCCCGGCCACAAGGGTGGTGGCCAGTAGCTCAGCTGTGTCCTTCGGCCCCGCGTCCGGATGGCGCAGGATGCGCCGGGCCTGCTCAAGCAGCTGCCAGTGCACCGTGGACAACACCTTGTCCCAGTCGGGAACGTAACCGCCGCCGTCTCCTTGTACCTGGGCCAGCATTTCGTCGACCGCGCTGCGGCAAGCCAACTGCGAACCGATGTGCGGCTGCCGCGCGCCGGAGACGCCGTCGGCGACGGCGAACACCACGGTCCGGGTCATGCTGTCGCAGGCAGCCGCCACGTCGTCCTCGCGAGGACGACCGTCGAAACGGTGCTGGAGACCGCGTACGGAGGCCAGACGCAGGTGGAGTGCCTCCGTCGACCAGCCGTCGCACACGGTATCCGGGCGGTAAGACAGACCCGAGGGCGGCTTCGGCTCGAAGACAGGCGCCGGTGTACCCACCTTCATTGGGCGCCACTGTTTGGCGAGGTCGCCCGGCACAGGGGCCGGAGCAAGCTCGGGAGTGGCATCCGAGGCGGGCTTGGTGATCTCAGCGGGCGGGCTTCCGTCGGCCATGGTGTCGTAGGGGGGATCCACCGAGGTCCGGAATGCGTGCGGTGTCGGATCCGGGGACTCCTGCATGGGGTGTCGCTCCTTCGGCTGCTTCCGCTTCTGCTTCTGCGGCGGCGTTCGCGGGTCCTCTGCGACGCGCTTGCATGGCCACCACACCTCAGATCACGTCGATCGCGACAGTGAAACCTTCCGGCTTGTCGACCACCAACTGTGGAGCGGCAGACCCGAGCGACTGGCCCGAGGCGATCACGCTTTTGGTGAGCGCGGTGCAGAACTTGGCGATGGCCCGGCCGACGTCGACGCCCTTGTCGGCGACGAATCCGAACTCCGGCTGAGTGGCGACCTGATTGATGATCTCCGCGTCGGCGTTTGAGAACCCGCAGGCGATGATGTTCGGTGCCCCCAGGGTCAAGGCGTGGTCGGTGAGCCGGCGGTGAGGGCCCTGCCAGTCCTCGTTGCTGTTGGGTATGCCGTCACTGAAGAGGAACACGGCGGGCCGGTGCACCAGGTATCCCTCCGCCTTGAGGCTCTTGACCTCGACGGGAATACGGTTGATCAGGTCCTCGAAGGCCGCCGCATAACTCGTCATGCCGCGCGTGCTCAGGAGCGGGAACTCGTCGGCGCTGCGCAGGTCCACCAGATGGACCCGCTCGACCACGTCATCCGAGAAACCCAGTACGGAGAAGCGCACCTTGGCCGCGGCCATCGGCTCGCCGAGCAGTGCCTGGTGCAGAGACCTCAGTCCGTCGTTCAGGTCGTCGATATGAGTCATCATCGAACCTGATTCGTCGGCGAGGACGTAGATGGGGAGCAAGTGCCCCCTGTTGCTTTCCACCATCGTCGCTTGTCCTTGTCCTTGTCCGTTCACGGTCGCTGTCTTCAGATATGAAACGTCAGTTGTGGGAACGTCAGAGCGCGTCCTCGGCCGCACGGAAACCGTCCGGAGCGACGAGCGAGAACTGCGGGTCTCCGGAGCTCAAGCGCTGCCCGTAGGCGACGATCGTGTTCCGCAGGAACGCGGCGCAGCTGTGCGCGGCGGATGCCGCGTCCTGGTGGGGCGCGGCCATGAATCCGAACTCGGGACGGGTCGCCACGACCCGGACCGCTCGTGCCTCCGCGCGACCGAGGCCGAGCGCGATCACGTGCGGTGCTACTGGATTGCCGTCCTGGTCGACCAGGTCTTGGTAGGCGGCGTGCCACGCGAAGCCCTCGCCGGGGACTCCGCCCGTGACGAAGAACCCGATCGGTCGCAGCACCTGCGTGCGCTGGGTCTTGACCAAAGCGACGTCCTGCCTCAGCAGCGCGTGCAGGGTACGGAAGGCGTGTTCGTACGACAGCCCCTGTCGCTCGGTGAGGATGGGGGTCCGGGTGCTGGGCAGCACCGTGTCCAGGGGCAGTCGCAGCTCCGTACCGGCGGCCATGCCCAGCACGCACAGGCGCAGGGCGGCGGAGGCGGCGGGTGCGCTGGAGAGCGCGGTGTGCAGGGTGGCGAGGCCTCGGTTGAGTTCGTCCAGGCAGCCGCGGTCCAGCGACTCGTCGATGATCAGGTAGATGAGTGCGGCGCCGGAGAAGGAGGCGGGCGCGGCCGATGGTGCCCCGGGGGTGGTCGGTGCAATCGTCGTGGTCGATGCAGGCGCGGGCGGTACGGTCGGCACCACTACAGTCGGCGTAGGGGTGGCGGCGGTCGACGCGGCAGTGAGCTGGGCTGGCGGATCCCATGGGCGTGTACTGGGGAGCTGGGGCGGCGCGGTAGGCGAGTGCGGGACGTGGCCGCCCGTGGCCTGGCCGACCTGGCCCGTGAGCTGCTGGCGCAGCAGGTCCAGGTCGCCGGCCTGGATCAGGCCCTTCTCCGCCATCACCTGGAACAGGCCCAGTGCACGCTGGTTCTGCAGCTCGGCGGTGTTGGCGCGGGCCTCCTCCAGCTGGCGGCTCATGTCGAACGCCCCGGCGGCATCATGCGGATGGGTGTTGAGGTAGTGCTGGATCAGTCCCTCGCTGTTCATGAGCATTCCGGAGAACGCAGCGCTCTGCCGCTGGGCGGCCTGGATCTCGTAGGTCTGTTTGATCGACGCGACCTCACCCTCGCGCTGGGCGGCACCGACATTCGGTACGTGCTCGGCGGCGCCGGTCTGCTCCTTCCAACCGGCCTCGACCAGAGTCTCCAGGTGGGCCAGTGACTTGGCGTCCGGACGCACCGTCACGCGGCAGCCATCCACTAGCAGCCCCGATGTCAGAAGCGCCGGTGCGGCGCAGAGCTGGTTGAGGTGGCCTTGGAGGTCGATGGACTGCTCGATACCGAAGTGCTGTCCTGCCGCGTGGAACTGGCTGATCAGGTGCCTGTGCACCACGGGAAGTGGGTCCTGCAGACCGGAGCGCACCCAGTCCTCGGCGCCCTTCCAGCCGTCGACGCGGAACGTGAACGTGATGGTCGCCTCGAATGCGTGCACGCTGTCCCGGGAGATCAGCGGATTGTTGCCGAGCACGGCGGTGCGGCTCTGTGGGCGCATGTCGACCTCGTACCGCATGCGGTACTTGGAGAGGAACTGTTGCCCGGGACGTAATGGACGGCCGTCGAAGCACACCACCTCCCCGGCAGCGGTGGCGTAGACAACGGCCAGATGAGGCTCCCTCGCTTTGGTCGGGCCCATGACGACGCGAGGCACTGACGACTGACTGACGATCAACGACACCGGCTGGTTCACCGGGAACCTCCTGGCTGAGCGGGAAAACCGGGCGGGGCCGAGCGCAAAGCGCTGCCGAGAACCGCCGCGGAGCGGGGCAGAGGACGGAAACAGTCGCGCTCGTTCCAACGCGAGACGTGACGCTGCAGGATCAGGTTCACTCGGTGACTGCGCGCGGCTACGTCCTCCACGAGGGTGCGGACCAGGTCGTCGAGGAGCAGTGGTTCGCTTTCGGCCTGGGACGCCCAGCGCTGAAGCACGTCCGCGGCCTCCTCGCCGAACAGCTCGCCGCCAATCACCTCCGCCCACAAGTAGCCAAGTAGCCGCCGCAGTTCACCGCCGGGCGGCTCCCGCGCGGCCAGGTGCAGCAAGGTGGGGCGGCTGCGCGGCTGCCCGGTGCCGGCGACCGCATCCTCGGTGACCAGGCCGTCGGCGAGGATCAGAAAGACGAGGTGGCCACAGGCGCGGCTCCGCGGTTCGTGCACCATCTCCGCGATGGCGCGCAGTACTACCGGGGCGTGCGCCGACACGTCCTCCGCCACCAGGTCGGCGAAGCCGTCGCCGATCGCGATGGCCACGTCGATGTGGTTGACCGTGCCGAGCCGGGTGAGAGCCGCGACGGCAGTGCCCAGGTCGGCACCGCCCAGGCACAGCCCGTAGGCGCGGGCAGCCGCCGCTTGCAGTTGCCAGCCGCCGTTCAAATACCAGCCGTTGACGAGATTGTGCACGCCTGCTCGCAGCGCGGGGTCGCGGGTACAGACCTTCAGTGCGTAGGCGATGGCCTCGCGACGCAGCGGTCCGCTGTCCTCGTCCAAGGCCCAGTGGTCGAAGATCCGGGTGCCGATGAACTCGAAAGACTCGGCGGCGATCAGTCCGAGCGCCGTTCCCGCGAAACTGCGCACGGGCAGCGACGAGGAGTCGATCAACTCGCCCAGCCAGCCGATGAGGTCGTGTTGAACTCGGTACTCCGACCAGACGTGCCGGATGATCCTGGCCGGGTAGTCGGAGATGCGGTACTCGGCGATGGTGCACGGCAGCCAGCCGTAGTTCCCCTGGGTCACCGAGCTCACGGTCCTGGAGCGCAGTTGCTCGGCGAACAGGCGGCGGGACTGCGCGAAGGGGTCCTGGCGCAGCGGGACGGGGCCCTGTTGCACGCTGGGCGCGAGAACACCGCGCTCACTGCGGAAACGCTCCACCAGGGCGGTCGCGGCGAGCGCCACTTCCTCCTGAGGCAGCCCGCCGAGCACGGCGAGAGCGACGGCCTGGGCGCGCAGCACGGTGTCGCTCAGCCCCTCGAACCACTCCTCGGGCCCCTCGCCGCCGGTCTGATCCATGCGGGCCCGGACGCGGTCCAGATCGAGGTCCAGTTCCTGGTGCGCTCCGAGGGCATCGGGGCCGTACTCATGGGCCAGCACCTCCGCGAGCCGGGCCGCGTCACGGCAGGCCGCGTCCCCCAGCAGCTCGTCGGCCAGTTCGGCGACCCCGGCCGCGGCGAGTACGCGCTCGGCCTCCTCCTCGCCCAAGTGGTGCGCCAAGTGGGCGTCCAGCACGGTGTAAAGCCTATTCGGACGGACGATCCGCTGTACGTACTCGGCGACGCCGCGGCCCAGTTCGTCCTCGGGACCGGCGATCAGGACCAGGCGGGCGTCGGCCCGGTACAGCAGATCCTCCAGACTTTCGAGCAGCGAACCTCGCAACCCTCCCAGGTCGGGGGGCCGGTCGAGCATCAGGCCGGCACCACTGCCGAGCTGCTTCAGCTCCGTCAGGCGGGCCAGGTCGTCGACGGAGTCGAGCCGGTACCAGGTCTTCACATTGGCGGCGATGAGCAGCCGCACCGCAGCCGCGGTCTTGCCCGCGCCGCCGGGCCCCCGCAGCACGACGGAACGGCGCCGCCACGCGTCGGCGCTTATCTCGTCCCAGCGTGGCGGATCCTGGAAGGCGCGGCGGACAGTCTCCACCGTGCTCGCGGAGAGAGTGCGCAGCACGACGCCGCGTTCGCCGACGGTCTGGACGATGATCTTATTGCCCTGGACCCGGTCCCCGCCGATGTGCGTCCATGCCTCGCGGAGCAGGCCGGCGCGCAGACTGCCTTGCCCGGTACGGGCGGTGGCCTTCTGGGCGTTCGTACCGGTGCCGACGTTGTCGCTACCGCTCTCAGTGCCCTGTGGCTGCAGGGTCCCGCCATCAGCAGGCTGCTGCGCCCCGTCCCCGCCGTCTCCGCCCGGCGGGGATGTGCCGCTTCCGGACCCCCCACCACTCGGGCCGTTGGCGGCAGCGGGCGGTGCGGGCGATGGAGGGGAAGAGGGAGGCGGGGATCCGTTGGCGGTCGGCCCGGGGCCGGGCGTGCTCATGACTCGTCCAATGACTTGTTCAACGAGATGTCGTGTTGGGTCACGTGCTTGTCACCGTGCACGTTGTCGCCCCCGAAGTAGTCACCATCTACGCGCAACGCGTCGCCGCCGCCCGTCGCTATCGCGCTGCCCGTCACATCGTGGATGACGCCCGTGGATGGTGAGACTGAACTTGTCGTGCCCGCCGGTCCGCCCCCTCCTTCCACGTGGCTGCCCGGGCACGGAGTTTGATCTGCTCCGCCGGGTGGCGCCGGTGGACCCGCGGGAAGTCCGGGCGGCGCCGAGTAGCCGGGCACGGTGACCCAGCCCCGGCGTTGCTCGCCGTGCTTGGTGATGAAGTCGGCGGGCAGATAGGCCGCCGGGTCGATCCCCGCGTAGTGGCCCAGCACGACCGACGTGTGAACGCTCTCGGAGACCACCAGTACCAACTGGGCCCGCCGCGCTCGCGTGAGTACGTCCTTCACCGGACCGGCATCCACCAGCCGTGCCAGGTCGTTGATGGCGGTACCGGTCCAGCGCACGCCCTGCCGAATCACGAGCCCCTGGTTGAGGCCGACTCGCAGCCGCATGCGGTGGCTCTCGTTGTACTTCTCCTTGTGCTCCTGCAGCGCGTCTTCCAGGCCGCGCGACAACTCCCGCAGCAGCTTGGTCGGGCTGGTTCCTGTCGGGACCAGGATCAGCATCCCGTCCCCGCGGTCCTGAACCGGGCACTCGGCAAGGCTGAGCCCGGCCCGGACGAGTGCAAACTCGACCACTTCGTACAACTCGCCGTGCAGCGTCGCCTGGGCGACTTCCGGGCGCAGGCTGAAGTCCTCGATATCGAGCAGCACGATCCAGTAGCCGTGCGGATCCGGCGACACCATATCCGTCCTCCAGCGCTCGGGCAGGGGCCACGAGCGCCCCCGGCGACTTCATACAACGGCTTGGAAGAGGCCATGTCTGCGCCAAGTGGCGCACAAGACAGGATGTTTGACGCAACATCAGTCGCCATGACAGGATATAAAGCGAGTATGAGCAAAAGCCATCAAATCTTTTTGTGTTCCAATGATAAAAACTGTTGATTCTTGACAATTTGCTCTGGTGTGTTGGGTTTTCGCTCGGCCACTCCACGGTGACTGCGCCATCCTGTGGTGCGCTGGCAGACGAATCTTGTCGAACTGAGGACGATCGCCATCTCGCTGTCGCCAGGCATGCGCCATCGCTGAGCGACGGAGGTCCTTCCGTGCGGTGCGGACGACGCCGGTATTTTGCTCGCCTCGTCGGCACGGATGCCCGGGGAAGCGGCAACCCAAATGGGTGTGGGGCAGGCCGCGGTAGCGGGACCGGCGCAGGTTCACGGGTGGGCAACAGGGACAGTGCCCGGGGACGGGGCGGAAGCAGTGCAATCGGAGCGGACCGGACAGGCCAGGCAGACGGTCTTGTCGAAGACCGCTTGGATGTAGCCGTGACCGCTGATCCGCAGCGGTCACCAGTGTCGGCTCACCTCTCCTTGCGGGCAGGTGACCTGCTCGTGCTCCCAGCCCACGGCGAAGGCGGACTTGTCGAAGCCGCCGCCGTGCTTGGCCTGGTGGCTGTGGTCGGACACGACCGGGGAGGAGGCTGGAGTATCGCGCTGGCCCGAGCCGGAATACTGGACTGCCGCCTCAGCGCGGACATTTCGGCAACGCTGCGCCGCACTGTGCGGCCCCAAGAGCGCCCCGGCGTCGTCTGCGGGACCGGACCTACCGAGTGGCAGCACTGGTACAGGGAGCCGGGCGATAGTGCATCAGGACTGCTCGGCCTGTGGGCAGAGGTCCGTGCGGGGGCCGGGGGATTCCGTGTCCCCCTGCTACACGGCACGCGTCGACGGACACCGCCCGCTGGTGTTTCCGGGAGCGGGGGAGGAGCCGGACTTGGTGCTGCTCGATGGCCCCGCCTATGTGCAGGAGGCGACGCCCGAAGGGTTCGAGTGCCGTGTGCCGCTCCTCTTGTACGCGGGCGATTTTGCCCTTCTCTCCTCTGTGTTGCTCGACAGGGCCAGTCGAGAGTGGCGTCACCTGGTGCGCGGTCAAGGAGTGGGCCATGCCGGAGCCGTCCGCATACCGCTATCTGAACCGTGAGGGCCGCTGGCTAGGCATGGAACGCAGCGGTCTCGAAACCGGACCCGACGGAGGACTGCGACTGGAGTCGCTGCCCGCCGTCGACGACCCGCTTCCGCCCGAGGGGGGGCGACACGATGCCCGAAGGGCCGGCCGGTGTCGCCGCCCTGCCTGACGGCGACGTCTTCTTCACCTACCCCACTACGGACCGGCTCCTGCTCGCCCGTGCCTGCGACCCCGATAGGTAGGTGACCGTGTGCCTGGGCGGCTGGCTCGGGGCCCACGGACTGCATACCCCTCGAGGCGTGCTCCACCTTCCGCGACGCCATGCCCTGCTGATCGCCGGCAGCGGCAACTCGCGGATCCTCCTTCTGGACCTCCGGTCCCTTCAACTCCGCGACATCTGGCACCAGTTCACGTCGCCCACCTCTCTCGCTGCCGGTCCGGCCGGTGAGGTGTACGTCGTCGACGCCGGCCGAATCAGGGCCTGCTACCGGTGGGGTCGGCCGCTCGCCGGCTTCTGGCACACCGTTCCGGCCGAGGCCGCCGATGTCACCGTGGCGGACTCGGGGGATCAACCCCTGTTGCTCGTGCGGAACCCCAGCGGCCACATCCATGTCCTCGCTGCCGACGGCCGCCTCTGTGGAACTGGGCGACCGATCTGGAACAGACCATGGGCCTTACTGTTGCGGGCACCACCGCGTACCTTGGCGACAATGCCGACCAGCCCGGATTTTCGAGGTGATGCAGGCTCAGATCGGTGATCTGCCTTCTGGAAACGGCCTGTTGGGCGAGCTGATCCGCAGTCCGGAGCCGCTGCGGCTGACCGAGTCGTCCGAGCACCCGACGTCGTCCGGCTTCCCCGTGCACCACCCGCCGATGCACTCGTTCCTGGGGGTGCCGATCCGGGCGCGGGGCGAGGCGCCTAGTTGATTACGGACTTCTGTATCCGGTTGCCTGTGCCGCAATGGTACTTCCAGGCAAACGACTTGAGGCTCGAGAAGAACCCAAGTTTCTTCGGACTGTATGAAACAAGAACGTTCTTCGTCTGCTGGTGGTACACGCCATCCAGCGGGGCCGGCCTGTCATTTCGTCGCCGACTACCGCGTTCGGCGACTTGTTGGACCGTGAATGGTCCGGATCTTGGTGATGAGCAACCAAGGCCCGCACGGGCGCGGGCCATGTCACGGCGCGAGCGACGGCCCGATGTACGTCGCACCGTGAGGCGACCGTCGACCCGGCGGACACGTTTCAGCAGGTTTTGAACCGACCGATGCGAAACGGTAGATGGGCGGACTCCTGCGCAAGTGGCTGAAATGGTGCCGGATTCACATAACGTTGGCGGCATGTCACGCTGAGTGGCCGGGCGCTCCCCGAGCGGGGGCCGTGTCCCGGCTCGCGGCCGCTGGCCATGCGGCCGCTTCCTCACTCTCAGGAGGTTGTGCTCATGGGCGGGTTTGGAGCCCTGTTCGAGGCGTTGGAGCACTACCTCTGCGGCGTGGGGGGACTGGACCCGGCGGAGATCCGGCCGGCACACGGCCACGACCTCGCCGAGGGCCCGCTGGGCCGCGACATCGCCGTCCACCTCCTGGGCCAGGCGCCGGACCAGCCGCTGGGATGCCTGCCGTACCGGTCACTCACCGGCGAACCAGACGCGTACGTTCCCCTCTTCCTGTCCATGCTTCCTGTCCATGCCCGAATACCTGGGGGCGGCGGGAGCGCGGGCCCGCCGGGAAGCCGGTGACACCTATGACTACTGTGCGGTCGGCCGTTACTCGGTCAACAACGGCTGGGCTGCCGGCGCCGATCCGGTGGAAGCCGCCGTACAGGCGATCAACGAGCTGATCGAGAGGGACGCGCTCTCCCCGCTGCTGATCGGCCAGTTCCTCCGAGAGCGGCCCGGGCGCCTGGCCGTCGTGGACCCGACGACGCTGCCGGGCGACGTGGCCGCGCTCCTCGCCTTCGCCGCGGCACGCACGGACCGACAGCTCCACCTGATCGACATGACCACCGACCTCGGTGTCCCGGCGTACATGGCCTACCTGCCCGCCCCTCGGGGGCGGCCGGCCCGGATCTGCGGGTGGGGAGCCTCGCTGTCGCGCCGGTACGCCATCACTCGCGCCGTGAGCGAACTCGTACAGGTCCACTGCACGATGGGTCTGCGCGAGCAGTACGCACACTCGCTGCCCGAGCAGCGCGACGACACCGGTCCGTACCCGAAGCTGCACGCCTGCTACCTGTCGGACTTCACCGCCGCCCTGCCTTCGGCCGAACTCAGGGCGTACGAGGACACGGTGGCTCCGGACGCGCCTCAGGGGCATCTCGACCAGCTCATCGCCGTCCTGCGCAGCCACGGCTTTACCGCCTACCGGCGTGACCACTACGTCACCGCGGACCTCGCCGTCGTCAATGTGTTCGTGCCGGGACTGGAGCGGTTCATGCTCGTCACCGACGGGCAAGTCGTCGTACCCGGCCCGTGGGATGGCGGCCCGCAGCCGTGGCTGAAGCGCCGTGGCGCCCGCTCGCCCTCACCGACGCCCCTCGGGTGGCGGCACTGCTCACCACATGCGAAGCGGCCGACGGGATCGGAGTGGTCGTCCGGGGCGCGGAAGGCGTCCGCGAGGACCTGAGTGCTCCAGGCGTCGACCTGGAGGGCGGCACCACATCTGTCTGGTCCGGCGGCGAGGCGGTGGCGTACGCGGCCACGCGCGTCCAGGAACACGCCGATCCTGTCCACCAGTTGACCCTCGACATCGCGATGCACCCCGCGCACCCCACTGCGTCCATGATCGGCCAACTCCTCGCCTGGTGCCGGAGCACTGGTGCCCGACGCCACCACGAGCTGTACGACGGCACCCCGTTGGAGCTGCATGTCCGCATCCACCACGGCCAGCGCTGGCTCGCCGAGGCATTGGACGCCGCCGGGTACCGGCGCGAGCGCAGTTAGTGGGGCATGCGGCTGGAGCTGGATCTGGCCAACCACCGGCCCATCGGTGCACCGGCGATGCCGACCGGCACCGAGATCGTGCCCTTCGACGACGCGTTCGACGCGAAGCTGCTGGCGGCCCGCAACGCAATCTTCACCGACAACTGGGGCAGCGCTCCGATGACGGCGCGGACGTGGCGCCACACGATCACCGCAAGCCCCTGCTACAGGCCCGAGTCCTCGTTCCTCCTCCTCTCGGAGCGCAACCAGGAGACCCTCTGCTACCTGCTGTGCACCGAGCTGACGGACACGTGCACCGACCGCGTCTACCTTGCCAACGCCGGTACGCAGCCCGCCCTGCACGGCAAGGGCTTGTACCGCGCCGTCTTCACCCACACCCTCGCCCGGGCGAGGGAACAGGGCTACCGATGGGCTGTCCTGGACGTCGACGCGACGAACCCCATGGCGGCCGGAGGCTTCTACGAGCGCATGGGACTGCGGAGGTTCCGGACCTGGACCACGCACGTACTGAGTGACGTCCGGTGACGCAGACCGGACGCGGGGGCTTCCGAGGCCGAGGTCTGGATAGGGCGAATTCTCGGCGCACAAGGACTCCCGTCCCCTCACGTGTCTGTTCCGCTCAATGCGACTGGTCGGTCCCCTCGACCGTCCTCAGGCCATGAATCAGCCGCAGAGGGAAGTGTGTTGAGCAGTGCGTCTCGCCTGCGCGCCCCCTATCTCAATGAGGGAGACTGCCGGTGGCTGGGACACGCACGTCTCGACCGGGGGCGACGTTTACTTGCGCGCGGACAATAGCCGCGCCGTGAATTCACCGGTCGAAAATGGCCACCCGCCACATCCCTTGTGTCACTGTGTACTCAACGACCTCACACGTGTCATGGAGTGTCGATACGGTACTCGACACCGTTCTGCAGGCATGGGATAGTTGTTCAAATTTACCTTGTTGAACAGAATTTTTCACAGAAGTGCGCGTCCAGGAAATTGAAAACACCCCCTGGTGTTAAGGAGCGCGAGTTGCCCATTTTCAGGCGCTTAATCTCGCCCGAGGGGCACATCTGGGAGACAGGCGAAATCGCGTCCCGTGTATTCGGCGTCGTCGAGCTTCTCGAGCGCCGCGGAATCGAACCGGGTTCGCGAGTGATGATGAGTGGGGCCAACTCCCCAGAATGGGTCGTCAATTTGCTCGCGCTCATTCACCTCGACGCTTCGGTGGTCTTGGCCGATCATCGAGCCACCCCGTCGCAGCGATCGCAGATTCGCACTCAGGCGCGCGTGGTGCTCGAGATCAGCGACGCCACGGACGACACCGCGGCGCCAGGGCCCGCTTCGAACACGGCGTCCGCGCCCGACGTCGCGGCCTGGGCGCGGCGCCAGGACGCCGCGATCTCGTGGTCGTCGGGTACGACAGGCAGCCCCAAAGGAGTTGTCCGCTCCGGTCGCTCGATTCTGGACAACCTCGCACTCAGCGCGGAACGCATGGGGTACCGGCCTGACGACGTCTTCCTGCCCGTCCTGCCGTACGCCCACCAGTACGGCCTGTCGCTGGTCCTGTGCTGGTGGCTGGGCGGAGGCACGCTCGTGGTCTACGGGACAACCACGCGCCTGGACCGTGCGCTTGCGCTGGGCGTGGACCACGGCCTCTCCATCGTCGACGGGGCGCCGTCCACCTATTACAGCCTGCTCAACTTGCTCGACCGTCGTCCCGCTCTCGCAGACGCGTTGGAGATGGTACGCGCCTGGTGCGTGGGCGGCGCGCCGCTGGGGCGCAACCTGGCGGCCCGGTTCCACGCCCGCACAGGTCGGCACCTGCTCGACGGCTACGGAGCCACCGAGGTGGGAAACATCGCGCTGGCGCCCCCTGGTGATGCGGTCGGATGCGGCACACCCCTGCCCGGCGTGGTCGTCGAAGTCCACGACGACTACGGCAGGCCGCTTCCCAACGGTCGGCTCGGTGAGCTCGTCGTACGCAGTGACGGCCTGATGACCGGTTATCTGGGCGATGACGGCGAGATCGTTCCGGTCTCGGGTCCCGTTCACCGCACCGGCGACATCGGCCTGCTCGACGACGCCGACCGGGTCTTCCCGGTCGGACGCAAGCACGCCGTGCACCGTGACGGCCACACGCTCTATCCCGACCACCTCGCCGAGCGGGCCGAGTCCGCCGGCGCACAGACGGAGGTTGTCGCCGTTCCCGACGAGCGCCTGGGCTGCCGTCTGGTGTTCGTGATCGCGGACCCGGACGATCACGAGCCTGCGCACTGGAAACGCGTGCTGCGCTCCGTGCTCGCCCGCTACGAGCAGCCCGACCACATCGTCGTGCTTCCCGTGCTGCCTCTGACGAGCACAGGGAAGCCCGACCTGGCCGTTCTGGAGAAGATCGCCATGACCTCGCTGTCCGCGTCGCGCCACACGACCATCGGCGCAACCGTGTCCGACTCGCCCGTCGGTGCGACCGACTATCAAATCCCCTTCGCGAACCGTGTCGACGCGCTGCGCGCAGTGCGCCGGTACGTGGCCGGCAACGTAGACGCGGTGCTGAGGATTCTCACCGAAATCTCGCCCCACCACACCGCCAGCGCGGAGGTTCGTTCGTTCCTCGCCACCCTCGATGGAGCCGAGGAAGAGATTCGCCGGGTCCGGCCCGGCAGCGTGCCTCACGCCGCGGTCTTCATGCCCTCCAACATCCCGCTCTATTCCTACGCGCTTCACATGCTCGTGGCGTCCCTTTACAGCGACAGCATCACCTTTCGGCCGTCCTCTCAGAACAAAAGCCAGATGCAGCGCTTGCACGCCCTGCTGGCGCCGGTTCACGGATTACCCATCCAGCTCTTCGAACTCAGCCAGCGCAAGTTCGTGACGGGACCGGTACGCCAGGCGGACCTCATCGTATTCACCGGCAGTTACTCCAATGCTGAGACTGTCCGCGAAGGTTTGGCGGAAGACCAACTCTTCCTCTTCTTCGGTCGCGGCATCAACCCCTTCGTGATCGCACCCGACGCCGATCTTTCGCGCGCCGTACACGATGTCACGAATATCCGGCTCTACAACTCGGGCCAAGACTGTTTCGGTCCCGACGTCGTGTTCGCGCCGAAAGGCCGCACTGAGGAATTCGTCGAGCTCTTGTCCGCCGAACTTGCTTCGCTGCGTTTCGGGCAGAACAGCGACCCTGCCGTCGACTACGGTCCGATCTATTACGACTCGGCGCTGGTGGATTGCTCGGACTACCTGGTGCGGCACGTGAGTCGCATCCGGCACGGCGGGCACATCGATCTGCCGTCCCGCAGGATCGAGCCGACCGTGCTGCTGTGGGGCTTCGACGACAAGATCCCCCTTGACGAGATGTTCGCCCCGGTGTTCAACATCGTGGCCTATCCCAGCGCGAGGCGGTTGCGTGAACGGTTGTCGACCCCCTACTTCAGCGAACGTGCGCTGGGAGCGATGGTCTACGGAAACGATCCGGAGACGGTGAAAGTTCTGTCCAAGCGCCACCACACCTGTGTCAATCAGACACTGCTCGACGTCGACGACGGCAACCGCCCCTTCGGCGGCTTCGGGATGAGGGCGAACTACATCTCCTACGGCGGCGAGCGGCACGCCGAACCCCTGCTCATGTCGCAGGCCGTGGCGCAGAATCTCCCGGCGGCTGCCCCCGTCACGGTGGGTGGGAAGTGACCCAGGTGCGCAAGCGGTACGCCGACGCGTGGTCCGCGATCGTCGACTTGCTGGTGGCGAACGAGGTGGACACCTGCTTCGGGTTGCCCGGCGATGATCTGGAGTTGCTTCGCGCCCTCGACGCTGCCGGCCTGGACCTCGTGCCGTGCCGTGACCAGCGCAACGCGATGTACATGGCGACCGGCTACGCGCTGCAGTCCGGCCGGCTCGCCGTCTGCGCACTGGGCAAAGGGCCAGCTGTCACGCATGCGGCAACGGGGCTGCTCGAGGCGCGGGAGTCCGGCGCACCTGTCCTCGTGCTGGCCGCCGGCGTGCCCGAACGGCGCCGGGGCAGCGGCGGATTCCAGGAACTCGACCAGGTCGCCGCGACAGCGCCCCTCATACGGTGGGCGCACCGGGTGGGCCATCCCGACCGGGTCGTCCCCGCGACGGTGACGGCGCTGACCCGAGCTGTGGGGCCGCCGCCCGGACCCGTGTACCTGGAGGTACCCGATGACGTCCGTACGGCGGAGATCCTCGTCACCGGACCGCAGCCAACGCTGCCCGAACCACTGGTGCTTGAGTCTGTTCCCGTGGTGGCGGGACCGGCACTGGCAGCGCTCCGCGCGAGCCGGCGTCCGGTGGTCCTTGTGGGCGGCGGAATGCGGCACCGCAACGACGACGGTGTGATCGAGCGCTTCGTCGAACGCCTCGGCGCGGCTCTCTTCGCCACCGCGTCCGGACGCGGTGCCGTCGACGAGCACCACCCGTTGTTCTGCGGTGTGGCCGGGCTCTACGCCGCGGCCCCCACCCGTGAGCTGTGGTCATCCTGTGACCTGGTGGTGTCGCTCGCCGGGCGACTCGAGGAGACAGTCGTCGACGGCGGAACGCCGTGGCCCTCGGTCGCGGTGGTGCAGGTCAACGTTGATC
Source organism: Streptomyces sp. NPDC041068 (assembly GCF_040647455.1). Lineage (NCBI taxonomy): Bacteria > Bacillati > Actinomycetota > Actinomycetes > Kitasatosporales > Streptomycetaceae > Streptomyces > Streptomyces sp. NPDC041068. The sequence continues at coordinate 147,696 of NZ_JBEZCG010000013.1, read as the reverse complement.
CGGCCGGGCTTTCGGCCGAGTTCGCGGGCCCGCGCGTGCTCGGAGACGCCCGGCATGCCGTGCTCGGCTGGTCGCGGGCGCTGGACGGAGACCGTAAGGCCGAGCACGCGGACGCGACCGGGGTGTGGGCGAACAAGATCGCCGTCGCCCGTAAGGCCATGTCTCTCGAGGTGGAAGCGGAATTGGTCCGCGCGGCGACGTTGCCGGGGATCCGCATCGCTGAGCTGCTCGCCGCGCTCGACGCCACCGCCGGCGAGCCCCGCGTCCTGGTCCAGGAGAACGGCCTGCAGGACATGTGGTCCTACTGCTTCCCTTTCCACGTCGGCGGCGGGTCCGTCGTGCCGTCGGAGCAAACCCCCTTGGGCTTCGGAGCGGCCGCGGCCATCGGCGTCAAGCGGGCCGCCCCGGACCATGAGGTCACCGCGTTCATCGGGGACGGAGCGTTCCTCGCGGCCCGCGCGGACATCGCCGTCACCGCTCCGGCCCACGGCGGCGTTCTGTACGTGGTCTTGTGCAACGGCGGCTACGGCTGGCTGGACGCCCAACGCGCCCGCCTCGGCCTCGACGCCGAACGCTACCCCTTCACCCGCCCGGGAGCGGCGCCGCCCGTGGTGGACGGGTCGGACATCCACTATCGCGTGCTGCGCGACAAGACCGCGCTGACCGACGAGATTCTTGCCGCGCGACGGGTCTGCTCACGGGGAGGCACAGCCGTACTCATGGTGCAGGTCGCTCCCGACGACATCCCTCCGCCCCTCCGCGACGCCGGGGTGGTTCCCCAGTGACAGACGCGAGAGAACCAGGTGACGCCAGGCACAGCCGGGCCCGGCGCCAGGTGATGGTCACCGGGTACGGGGCAGTGACGCCGCTGGGCCACAGTGTCGACGAGACATGGGCGGCGATGCTGGCCGGGCGCAGCGGCATCGCCACCGTGGACGCGATCGACGTGACCGGTCTCGAAGTCCGGATCGGCGGCCAGGTCCGCGGATTCACCCCCAGCCGCTACATGCCCCCGATGATCAGCCGTCGCGCCGACCCGTACGCGCAGTACGCCCTCGCCGCGGCACTGGAGGCTTGCGAGCACGCCGGACTCGTCGTCGACGACGGCCTGGCGCCGCGGGTCGCCGTGATCATCGGCAGTGGCTACGGCCCAGTGGGGTCGATCTACCGGGCGGCGAACACGCTGCGCGACAAAGGGCCACGGGCCATCGGCCCCTTCACCCAGGTCACGACCGCCATGGACAGCGCTGTCGGCGAGATCAGCATGCGTCTGGGGACACAGGGGCCCAGCCGTGCCCAGAGCACGGCGTGTGCCAGCGGCGCCGACGCGGTGGGCGCGGGGATGCGCATGATCAGCAATGGGGAGGCCGACATCGTCCTCGTCGGCGGCGCCGACGCCTGCGTCACCGCCGTCGACCTCGCGGGCAGCGGCAACGCCCGCGCGCTCTCCAGACGCAACGACGACCCGACTGCGGCATGCCGGCCGTTCGATGTGCATCGCGACGGGTTCGTGATGAGTGAGGGAGCCGCTGTTGTGGTGTTGGAGGCAGCCGAGGTGGCCGACAGGCGAGGGGCGACGGCCTTGGCCGAACTCACGGGTTACGGAGCGAGTTCCGACGCTCATCACTGGACCGCCCCGCATCCGGAGGGACGGGGTGCGTGTCTTGCCGTCGCGGCAGCGCTGCGCGACGCGGGGATATCGGGGGCAGACGTGGACTACGTCAACGCGCACGGCACCGGAACGCTGCTGAACGACGCCACCGAGACGGCCGTCCTGCGCAAGGTTCTTGGCCATCGTGTCACCCGGATCCCGGTCAGCTCCACCAAGTCGATGACCGGGCACATGATCGGTGCCGCCGGAGTGGTCGAGCTCGTGGCCTCGATTCAGGCCCTCCGCACGGGTGACGTCCCGCCGACGATCAACTGCGACGAGCCGATCGACCCGGACATCAACTTCGTGGCGCACCGGACGCAGCACCACGAGGGCATGCGGATCGCTCTGAGCAACTCGTTCGGCTTCGGTGGCCACAATGCCGCTCTCGTGGTCCGAGCGGTATGAGGTCCCGGCCCGTGAATCACCTTCCGGAACTGACCCCGAGTCCCGCCACTGTCATCCGCAGCGGGCCGCTGACCTGGGTGCAGGAGTGGCACTGGTTCGAGCGCACCATTCCCGCACCACGGCGGGTGAACCCGACGCCGCTCGCCGACTACTGCCACGTACCGGCCCCGGCAACCGTCGCCGACGTGCTCGTGGCGCTCGCATCCTTGACCGACCGTCACGAGGCGCTGCGCACCACTGTCGACCCGCTTCGCCCGGTACAACACGTCCACCGTGCGGACTGGGCCGCGCTGCCGGTCGATTGCGTCGACGTCCCCGCCGCTGATGCCGGCGCTCTGGAGGCTGCCACAGCAGCGCTGGCTGCCCGCCCGATCGATCCCGAGCGAACTCCACCCTGGCTCGCCAGGGTGCTGCTCGAGGCAGGGAAGCCGCGTGCGGTCTTGATGGCCGTCCATCATGTAGTGATCGACGGGTGGGGGTTGGCGGTACTGCTCAACCAGCTGCACGATCAACTGCGTGGCGACGACGCGTCGGCGGAGGCAGTCATGCACCCGCTCGACGCGATCGACACACAGCACCTGGATCGCTCTCGCGCGGCGGAGCGTGAGTGGCTCATGCGCCTGGAGAGCAACCCGACCGGCGTGCTGGCCCCGTTCGGCGGGACCGACAACGGCGAAGGGCGCCACCGCCTCCAGCACCGCTCGGTGCGTGCGTACGACGACCTGGAGCGCGTCGCCCGGCGATATCGGACCAGCCCGGAGGTCGTTGTGCTCGCGGCGCTGGCTCACGACGTCGCCGCCCGCACCGGCGAACACCGATTCCTCGCGTCAGTGGTGGTCTCCAACCGAGCCCGGGCAGCTCTGCGGAACAGCATCGGCGTCCGGGCCCTGACGGTTCCGGTACAGATCGCTCTCCGCCCGGGCGCGGCGTTCGGCGAGGTGGTCGCCTCCGTCGCCGCTGCCTCCGCCGCGGCCTACCGGCACGGCCAGTGGCGCCCCGCGGAGCTGGTCGCCGCCCAGGCCCGCATGGACCGTCACCGCGGTGCCGTGACCGTGCCCACCATCGAGTACAACTGCTACTCGTGGCCACGCGACTATCTGGTCCCCGTCCAGAACACCCCGCCGGACGGGGCCGCCACCTGGATCAGCAGCGCGCCCGACGAACCCTGCGACACGCTCTACGTCGACCTCGCCCGTGACGAGGGCATCGTCACCCTCGATGTCACCGTCGGGGATCACCTGCTCGACGCCGGGCAGGCCATGGCGTTGCCCGTCCGGTTGTGTGGTCTCCTGCGCGAGCTCGCCGAGGGTGCCGTGTGCCCGGTTCCGGCACGCTCGCTCACACCGGCCGCCCCCGGATGGTGGCGCGCCCCGCAGGGGTGGGCGTGCTTGGCCAAGGTCGAAGACGTGTTACGCGGCCATCCCGGAGTGCTCGACGTGACGGTGGCCCCCAGCGGGGACGCGGCGGCGGAAGGCGACGAACCGTACCTCGTCGCGAACGCCCGCACCGACCCTGCTGTCACCCCTGACGACTTGCACCGCCATGTCCTGGACCACCTCGACGAAGTGCCCGGCATAGTGGCCCCGGGCCGCTACGTCCTGTCCCCGGCCTGCCTCGAATCCGGCCGTCTGTCCGACGGGGCCGCCATCGCCACCGGCGACACGGGAACCCTGCGGTCCTCGCCGCGCCCGCCCGCGACGCACGCCGAACGGGCTCTGGCCGCCGCCGTGGCCGCTGTCCGACCCGACGGCCGGTCGGCCGGTCCGTTCGACACGCCTGATGCCGTGAGCATGAACCATTGCCTCGCCGACCACGGAGTCACCCTGGTCGCCGTCCCTCGCCTACTGGCGTTGCTCCAGCAGTCCGGCTTTACCGGGATCGCGTCGGACGAGCTGGCCGGAACAGCGTCGCTCGGCCACCTTGCCGCAGCCCTGGAGCCCTTACCGCCCCGCGCCCATCATGGAGGAGAAACCTCACCATGACCGCGTCCCACCCTCGCGCACCGTCCGCGGACCGCCTGGCCCCGTGGGCCTTCGCCGCTTTCGTCGAGGCAAACACTCACGAAACGGCATACCGCCCGCCGGTGGTGGACGGTCCCGTCGGGCCGACCATCGTCCGCAACGGCCGCGAACTGGTGAACTTCGCCAGTATCAGCTTCCTCGATCTGGAGCGCCACGTCCCGGTACGACTTCTCTTCGCAGAGGGGGCCCTCGCCCACGGCTTGAGCACCAGTGGATCCCGGATGACCCAGGGGATTTGCCGCCCGCACCAAGTGCTTGAGGAGACGATCGCCCACCATACCGGCAAGGAACGAGCCATCAGCTTCGCCACGGGGCTCTTGGCCAACATCGGGTTCGTCCACGCCATGAGCAGTTCCGCGCACTTCGACGCCGGGATCGAGGTCCGTAACCACGACACCGTTTTCGTCGTCGACCGTGACGTCCACTGGAGCATCTGGAAGGGACTCGAGGGACTCGGCTACGGCCGCAACGTCCACGCGTTCCGGCACAACGACGCCTCCGACCTGGCACGCATCCTGGACCGGGTCCGGCCCGGCAAGACCGTGGTGATCGCCGAGAGCATCTACTCGGCCGACGGCACCATGGGACCGATCGTGGAGATCCTCGATGAGTGTGACCGGCACGGCGCCATCAGCATGATCGACGATGCGAACGGCTTCATGGTCTACGGGCCCGAGAACCGTCCGTACGCCCGGGAAGCGGCCGCGATCCGGGAACGCGCCGACTTCGTCATGGTGTCACTGTCGAAAGCCATCGGTCTGGAAGGCGGTGCGATCGCCGGGCCGGCAGAGGCCATCGACGCCTTCGAACTGCTCTCCGGCACCTCGATGTTCACGGCCGCCATCCAGCCACCCACCGCCCACACCGCCAAGCACACGATCGACGTCCTCGCCGGCAATCCGGGGATCGTCGACGACTACTTGGGCCATGCCGCCCGCCTTCGCCGACAGATGCACGAGGCCGGCACACTGACGACGCCGACCGATTCGTACATGCTCTCGGTGCCGATCGGGAACGACGCCGCCGCTCTGCAGATGCGGGAGTGGTTCGTCGAGGACGGCTACCTCGTACCCGTCTTCTCCTACCCGGCCGTCTCACGCAACCAGGCGCTCCTGCGCCTGTTCCCGCACGCGGGCCACACCGAGGAGCAGATGGACGGCTTCCTGCGCACCCTCCTCACCTACCGACGGCGCCTCGGGCTCTGACGTGCCCAGAAGGAGGAACCCATGCTGAACAACACCGACATTCTCAACACCATTGCCAAGATTGTCGAAGAGGTCGTCGGCGTCGAGCCTTCCGAGGTCACCACCGAGAAGTCTTTCACCGACGATCTCGACATCGACTCCCTGTCGATGGTGGAGATCACCGTGGTGGTCGAGGACAGGTTCGGGGTGAAGATCCCCGACGACCAGGTCGCGGAGCTGAGGACCGTCGGCGACGCGGTGAGCTACATCGCCAAGCACCAGTGACTGCTGCCGTACGGCCTGGACTTGGCACCGTTCGGCTTGTCCCGGCCGTCGTCGGCCGGTCACCTGTCCTGGCCAACCGAACAAGACTCACTTCGGGAGACGTGCCGTGCACAGAATGGTTCCCCATGGGGTCAGGCGGCCATGAGCGTCCTCGATCGCTTCCGGCTCGACGATCGTGTCGCCGTGGTCACCGGCGCCTCCTCCGGGCTGGGTATCGCCTTCGCCACCGCGGTAGCCGAAGCCGGCGCCGATGTCGTGCTCGGAGCGCGGCGCACCGAGAGGCTGGAGGCGGTGCGCACGGCCGTCGAGAAGCTCGGCCGCCGGGCCGTCGCTGTGCGTACCGACGTTGCCAGGCCCGAGGACTGCCACGCGCTGATCGACGCAGCCGTGCACGCATTCGGACGTGTGGACATCCTCGTCAACAACGCCGGGATCAGCAGTGAACAACCCGCGACGGAAGAGACACCGGAGCAGTTCCGCGAGGTCATCGACATCAATCTCAACGGCTCCTACTGGATGGCCCAGGCCGCAGGCGCGGTGATGCTCCCCGGCAGTGCCATCGTCAACGTCTCGAGCATCCTCGCGCTGGTGACGGGCGGTCTGCCGCAGGCCGCCTACTCGGCGTCGAAGGCCGGGATCCTCGGGCTCACCCGAGACCTCGCCCAGCAGTGGACCCCCAGCAAGGGCATCCGCGTGAACGCCCTCGCACCGGGCCTCTTCACCTCCGCGATGACCGACGGCTACGCCGAGGGCTACGTAGAGGCAATGATGCCGCGGGTGCTCTCGGGCCGCATCGGGCAGCCCGAGGAGCTCGCTGCGGCTCTGGTCTTCCTCGTCTCCGACGCGTCGTCCTACATCACCGGCACCACGCTGACGGTCGACGGGGGCACGCACATCGCGTAGTGACACGCAGCGCGGACCGGCACCACAGCTCCTGAGCAGCGCGCCCCACCGGAACCTGCGAGCGGACGTATTCATGTTGTTGATCAGTGAGCGATGCGGTCATGACCGTCTCGGCGCGACCAGGCGGGACCACGATGGCGGTGACGTTGCAGGTGAGGTTGGTGTCCTCAACAGCGCGCCGACATGGCGGGCGCGGTCACCGAGCGACGCCGGACATCGGCGAAGTGAGCGTGTCGCCTACCACCGCCACGCTGCCGTTGCGGACTTGGGCGGCGGCCGCAGGCACATCGGAAGGTCAAGCCCGCTACATGGTTCGGAGTTGAATCCGGCGAGCCTTCCACGTGGGACCGATCCACTCGGCGTCCCGGGGAGCCGGCAATGACGACGGAGCCGACTGCCCGTTCTCTTCCGCGCGAACCGCTCGGCGATCCGCACCTGCGCCGCCTGGTCGTGGGCGAAGGATTGGCTGCCGTGGTCGATGCGCTGTTCCTCATATGGCTCACGCTCTTCGTGCTCGAACTGTCGGAACCCGGAATCGCCACGGGGTTGGTTCTTGTGGCCGTAGCGCTGCCGCGAGCGGTACTCCTGCTTCCTGCGGGAGTACTGGTCGACCGCCTCGGTCCCGCCCGTGTCGTGGCCAGCGCCTCCTGGCTCCGGGTCGCCGTCCTGCTCGCCCTCGGCGCCTTGGTCACATTCACGTCGCCATCGGTGACGACGGTGGCGCTGCTCGCCGGGCTCCTCGGCGTCGCCGACGCCGCATACTTCCCGGCGGCCCTGGCGTTGCTGCCCGCCGTCGCACCGACCGAGAAGCTCTCCCGGGTCAACGCGCTGGTGCAGGGCGCGGAGTCGGGGGGCGATCTGGTCGGCCCGGCGGTGGCTGCCGGAGTCATCGCCGCAGTCGGCTTCGATGCCGCGCTCGGGGTGATCGTGGCGATGGCCGCGTTGGCCGCCGTCGCCCTCAGCACGCTCGTCCGCGTGGTACGACGTGGCGAAGGCGTCGGGGACGACGCCGGTCCGGACGTCATCGACGGTGGGCAGTTCAGCAGTGCACATGCCCTCGGCGCGGGCTTGAGATACGCCTGGCACGAGCCGTTGGTGCGAGGAATGCTGGCGGCGATCGCCCTGATCAACATTGCCGTCGTGGGCCCCGTGCTCGTGGGCGGTGCGGTGCTCGCCGATCAACGCCTCGGTGGCGCGGGATCTCTGGGCGTCGTGCTCTCCGGTTTCGGTGCCGGCTCACTGGCCGGCGCACTGATGGCCGGGTGGCGGCCGCCCGGCCGGCGCGGCTGGACCGTGGTCGGCGGGGTCGCGGCGATCGGCGCAGGCACGTCCGGACTCGCCGCCGTCACCCATGTCGTCGCCGCAACGGCGGTCGTCGCACTCGTCGGCATCGGGTCCGCGTTCCTCGGAGTGGTCATCGTGGCCACTCTGCAAGAGCGAGTGCCTGAGCAACTCCTGGGCCGAGTGATGAGCCTCGTCGTTCTGGCCACTGTGGCGTTCGACCCGTTCTCCTACGTGGTCGCCGGCGTCCTGCTCCCGTACGGCACGACGACGCTGTTTCTGGTCTGTGGCAGCGCCGTCTTGGCGTGCGCCGGCCTGGTCGCTGCGAGCCCAGTGATCCGCTCTCTGCATTGACCGTGTCGATCGCCGGTCATCTGCCGACCACCGGGCCCAGCAAGGGTGCTGTGACACCTGCGTCCCCGGACAGCAGGTATGCACTTCACGAGGTGCTGCCTGCGCCCCCGGCACAGGCTGTCGGTGCCCATGAGCCCGGGAGCCAGTGGGCGGGTGGCTCAGATGGTCGGGTGGAGGTAGAAGGTTTCGTCGGCCACGGGGTACTGGCCGCTCTGGTCGGGCCATTGGATGACCCAGGTGCCGTCGCCGGTGCGGCCGCCGTCGATGTTGGCGTACAGCCCGGTGGCGTCGTTGCGGAGCATCGTCACGTGGCTGCCGTTGTTGCCCTGCCCCTCGTAGACGTTAGGACGCGGGTGTCAGTGTTTTCCGGGTGGATGGTCAACTCCCGCGGCTCGGCGGCGCCGCGCATCGAGCCGAAGCGGACGGGCCAGTGGTCACTGCCCGCGTTGGCACCGACGGTGCCCTGCCAGTTGTCCGTCCGCACGTTGGCGACCATGTAGTCGAGTTCGTTGCCGCTGTGCTGAGTGGCCTGGCCCGGGTTGTAGATGTACGAGCCCGCCGGTATGCCGGAGATGCTCAGCCCGCCCGGGGAGCGGTTGAAGTCGCCGAGGACAGCCCAGCTGGGATACACCTCGTTGTACGCGGCCTGCGCGACCCGTCGTACCAAGGACGCGGCGTCGGAGCCGCCGTTGGCGGAGGCGTGGACGGAGGCGAAGAGCACGCCGTCGGTATCGGTGCCCACCGCTAGGGCGGACCGGTAGACACCAGGTACCTCAAGGACGTCGTCGGGCCACCAGGACGTGATGATCCCCAGGTTCTGGGACTGCTGGTCCAGGACGTGCAGGTAGCGCACCGGGTCGCGGCCGGACGGCTGCCTCCGGTAGACGCGGGCGCCGCCGCGCATGCCCAGGTACGTGGAGCCTGCGGGCTGGACATCGGGGACCTCCTGGAGCGCGACCGCGGAGCTTGTACATGCTTCAGCAGGCGGTACCGCGTGCGGCGGGACGGACACCGGCGGGGCTGCCCGCGCGAGGCGCATCGGGCCTGAGCCGCAATCCCTGTGGGGGCGGCGGAGGGCGGAGGCGGCGGCGCGCGTGATCGTGCCGCGGTGGACGCCTGCTCCGATACGCGGGGGCGCCCTGGGGCGCGACAACCAAGGGATGCTGCCGGGGACCGGGGCGGCACCGCGCACGCTAGCCCCCGCCACATACCCTGAACAGGTCGCCAGCAGCCAGCCCTATAGGCGGTGCAGGAAGGCAGCAGAGGAAGGACGTGGGCTGGCGCACCCCGCGGCTCGGTTCCCGCCGACGGGGCGAGCCGGGCGGTTACAACCGCAGGAGGACTGGACGGCGGGCGGCGAGCAGCTTGCCGGGACATGACCGAGGACGCCGAGGACAACGTCCGCACACCCCGCGATGAGACGGCGCTGGAGCGGGCCGACCGGAACTACGGCGAGCTGCTGCAGGAACTGAGGATCATTCAAACCGGGGTCCAGATCCTGTTCGCGTTCCTGCTGACGCTGGCCTTCCCCCCCGCTTTCCCGAACTGGATACGGCCCAGCGCGCGATGTACCTCACCACGCTGATGCTCGCGGTGCTGACCGCGGCCCTGTTCGCCACCCCGGCCGCGCTGCATCGCACGCTGTTCCAGCGTGGGGCCGAGCCCGAGATCGTGTCGGCCTCGTCGCGGGTGGCGGGGACGGGTCTGAGCGTTCTGATGCTGGCTCTCACCGGTTCCGTCCTGCTCGTCGTCGACGTGGTGCTCGGCCGCTTGGAGGGCGCCCTCGCGGGCAGTGCGACGCTGCTCGTGTGTATGGGGCTGTGGGGGCTGCTGCCACAGCTCGTCAGGCAACATGCCGCCAGAACCGAGGCCCGCCCGACCCGGCGGACGCCACATGGGGTGGACCGCGTGGGGCCGGATCCCCACGAGTAGACCGACGCGCGGGAACAGCCCACCGGGATCCGTCGGGCCGGGCGTATCCACTGCCTCTTGACAGGACTACGCTGCGAAGCGAGGCCCCAGTCCCCGGCAGCGATCCGTTCCGCCTGGGGAGGCCCACGGTGATCGTCTTGTTCGCCATCCTGATCGTGGCCCTGTTCGGCCTCGGCTTCCTCAATCCCCTCTGGTGGGCCCTCGCGGCCGTGCTGATCTTCGTGGCCGTGCGCCACGGCCGGGGGCGTGCGGGCAGCCGGGGACAGAGCGGAAGTTTCGAGTACCGCGACTACCGGGACCACAGAGACCGCGAGAACCGATGGGACCGCCGCTACCGGCGACAGCGCCAGGGACTCTGGAGGCGCCAGGACCGTCGGGACGAGCAGCACCATCGGTGACCGATGCGGATTCCGGTGCCCACGCGTCCCGCGCCGACTCTGTCGGGCGGGCGCATTCAGTGCGTGGTGAGGCAGGTGTCATGGAGCAGAAACTCAGGATCCAGGAAGACCGGTGGATGATGGCAGCCGAGATGGCCTGGGGCGATGCGGCCCTGGACTCGGCCGTCGTCGAACTGCGCGCCGAGGTCGCCCGGTTGCACCGGGCCCTGGGCGGCCGGGCGGTGATCGACCAGGCCCTCGGGATGATGATGGCCTTGGTTCCGTGCCCCCGCAGGGAGGCCGGCACCCTGTTGACGGACGTCGCGCGGCACTGCGATCTCTCACGTCGAGAGGTGGCCGCCGCTCTCGTCGCCACCTCTGAGGGAAGCCCGTTCCCCAAGCACCTGGACCAGGCGCTACGCGGCGCGCTGCGGCGCCTGCACGCGGCAGACCGGACATGACGACCCGCGCCGAGCACACGTCACCCAGCGGATGAACCCAGACGGGAGAAGACCATGATCCAGTCAGCCGATGTCCGTGAGTGGCGCGGCCTCGACGTGGTGGACGCGGACTCGCGCAAGATCGGTGTCCTCGAATCGATCTATGTGGACACCACCACCGACGAACCGGCCATGGCCACCGTGAGGACCGGGCTGCCCACCCGGCACCAGCTGATCTTCGTCCCCCTCGACGACGCGATCACCGGACCGGGCTACCTCAAGGTCGCCTATGCCAAAGCACTGGTGAAGACGGCCCCCTCGATCGGCACCGATGACGTTCTGCCCGCCGAGGACGAGGCGGGGATCTTCAAGCACTACGGGCTGCCCTACGAGCCCGGTGCGGCCGGTGAGCGGCAACTCGCCCGCCGCTGACCGTTTGTGTAGCCCCAGGAAGGCATGCATAGGCCATGGCTCCGGTCACTGCGTTGTGAGGTAGGCACCATGCGTCGAGCGACCATGCCCCGTGCCGCACAGCAGGTGACGGCTGCGGCTTCGGCAGCGGATGCGTCTCTGGTGGCCGAGGTCATCAAACTGCGCGCGGAGAACGATCAGTTGGCCAGGGCGCTGTCGAGCCGTGCGGTGATCGACCAGGCGCGCGGCATGCTGATGGCCCTGGCTCCGTGTTCCAGTGAGCGGGCCTGGAGCCTGCTGGTGGACGTGTCGCAGCACTGCAACGTCAAGCTCCGTGACGTGGCGGCGGCTCTGGTTGCCACGACGCGAGAGGAGGAGCTCCCCGAGCAGATGCGGCGGGAACTGCGCCGTGCGCTCAGGCGCCGCCATGACCGCAGGTGACGGCTCGGGTGTTCAGCGGGCGGCACCGGGAGCTGTGACCTCAACTCTCCGGTGCCTTCGTCCCGGCCGATCGGCGGACGCCCTCATCGGGTGGCCCTGCGCATGGATCCCAAACCTTTGCGGGGAGAGGCACGCTGGTGTGGGCGGTGCCCGATGCGCCGGAGGGCGCCCTGGCCGGTGTCGTCGAGCTCGCGCTCAGGGCGAGGAGCGCGACGTCGTCGGCGGGACCGGTGGGGAAGGTGGCGAGGAGCCCGGTGAGGTCGTCGATGATCGCGGAGGCGCCGAGAGCCCGGTTGGTGGCGGCGTGGTGGGTGAGGTGGGCGGCAAGTCCGGCTTCACCGAACCGGGCGCCCCTGGAGGTGAGGGCCTCGATGATTCCGTCGCTGTAGAGGAAAAGTGCCTCGCCGGGCAGGAGTTGTACGGTCCGGGAGGCGAAGTCGGCCTGGTGCAGGGCGCCGACGAGCATGCCTCCGGGCAGGCTCACGGGCTCGGCTCGGGCGACGGCTCGGTCGGGCCCGTTGCGGCGGGCCGGATACAGCGAGTAGGCCGGAAGGTGGCCGCCACCGGCCAGGGTGACGGCGAAGCCGCCCGCGGAGTCGGGGGCGAGGGTGCCGAAGACCAGCGTGCAGAAGCGGCTGCCGTCCGCATGGGCGGACAGCAGGGTGGAGTTCAGCACCCGAAGTACGGCACACGGGTCCGGCTCCAGCAGGGCGGTGGTGCGCAGCGTGTAGCGGATCAGTGAGGTCAGAGCGGCGGCGGGGGCGCCCCGGCCGCTGACGTCGCCGAGGAAGAACGCCCACCGCCCGGCGCTGAGCGGAAAGACGTCGTAGAAGTCGCCGCCGACGTCGTGGACCGATGCGGTGGTGTAGTGGCAGGCCGCTTCCAGGCCCGGCACCTCCGGCAGCGCGGGCGGCAGCAGGGTGCGCTGCAGGGTGGAGGCATAGGCGGCGATCTCCGACCGGTCCCGCTCGGCCCGCTCGCGCGCCGCGTGTTCGGCCACCATCAGCTCCCGCTCCACTCGGAGCATCCGCAGCGCGGACAGTCGCAGTTCCAGTGCGTCCATCACCAGCGCGGCCAGGTCGGCCAGGGCGTCGGCCTGCTCAGACGTGATCCGGCGTGGCACGGTGTCCAGCACGTCGACGGTGCCCAGGCGGTGACCGTCGTGGGTGACGATCGGGGCGGCTGCGTAGAAGCGTGCCCGCGTCGGCCCCGTGACCAGTTCGTGGGTGCGGGCGAGCGGATCCTGGAGCGTGTCGGGGATGACCAGAGGGCCGTCGGTGAGGATGGCCGAGGTGCACAGGCCCGGGTCCCGGCCGACTTGGGTGACCCCCGTCAGGCCGTACGCGGCCTTGAACCAGACCCGGTCGGTGTCCACGATCGCCACTGTCGCGGCCGGGGCGTCGAAGAGGCGAGCGGCAAGGGCGGCAATTCTGTCGAATGCTCCGTCGGGCGGGGTGTCCAGTACGTCGTAACGGCGCACCGCCGCGATCCGTAGTGCCTCCTGCTCCGGAGCCGGCTCCACACGATCCTCCCCGCCTCCACGAGCTCTGACCGCCAACGCTGCCGACTATTCGGAGCGTTGGGTCCGGGCATTGTGGGCGAGGCCGTCCGGATGCTCCGCTGTGCGCTGCCCGAGCGGAAGGACCAGAGCGCGTAGCACTGTTGGGCCGGGCAAGCTGCGACGGACCTGCCCGACCTCTTGCCAGCCCCACGCCTCGAAGGCCGCGCGGGCCGCGCCGTGGGACGGATCCACCAAAGTGACGCCGAGGGACGATTCGTGGTCGGCGAGCAGGCGTTCCTGCAGGTGGCGCGCGAGTCCGCGGGTCTGCTCGTGGGGATGTACGAGGGTTTCGGCGATCGCGAAGAGATGTCCGGACGCGGTGAGTTGCTCGATGTTCTGCGGCAACGGCCCGTCGAACCCCTGCCACCAGGAGCCGTCTCGCGGCACGGGGAATCCGTAGGCACACCCGGCCAGGGCTTCTGTTTCCGCGATCAGCATGTCGAACCCCGGCAGGCGTACGTCGTCGGCCAGGCGGCGCAGGAACTCCTCGCGCCCGCGGAACTCCTCGCCCGGCGCGGCTACGGAGGACTCGACGAAGAGGTCCGCCAGATCCTCACCCAGGTCCTCGGCCTGCCAGCGGTTCAGCCGGCGCAGACGCACGGCGTCCATGGCGGACGGCTCTGAGCCGTCGGGTTCGTGTGAGTGCTGCGGCGTGTGCATGGGGCGCCTCGGTTCAGGAGACCGGAAGACGTGCGGGACAGGCATCGTGCCCAACTGGCAGTGCGTGGCCGGGGTCTGGGGCGTCTGCTGTGCAGCATAGCCCCGGACGGCGCCGCGTTGCCGTGCGCCGATGACACGGGATCACCGGGGAGCGGGCAAGTAGACGGTGAGGGCGCGGCTCCTCTTGTCGAGGACGAGGGTGTCGGTGGCGGGGCTCACTTCGCCGTCCCGGGTGTAGTCGCCTGCCTTGCTCACACCGTCGATGCGCAGGCAGGTGGCGGTGGTTTCCCGGTAGACGCGGGAGCGGGCGAGGGTGCCGGTGAGGAAGGCCGCGACGAGGCGGGTGCGGGCCAAGGGGTGCTTTGCGTCGACGATGCGCAGGTCGAGGAGTCCGTCGTCCAGGGTGGGGCGGTAGGAGGGGGCGAAGCCGGGTGGGTCGTAGCGGCTGTTGCCGGCGAACAGCAGCCACAGCCGTCGGGGCTGTCCGTCGAGGGTGATGTCGATGGGGGTGCCGTCGGCCAGGACGCGGAGCAGGCCGATGGCGAGGGCGGGCCATTTGCCGAGGGCCGTCTCGCGGGCTTCGCGGGCCCGGACGAGTTCGGGGTAGACGCCGATGCTGAAGGTGTTGAGGAAATAGGTGCAGGTGCCGTCGCCGGTGATCCGTCCGAGGTCGACGGTTCCGCCGCGGCCCTCCTCCACGGCGTCGGCGGCCTCTTGCAAGGTCGGCAGTCCGAGGTCGGCGGCGAAGTGATTGAGGGTGCCGCCGGGGAACACCGCGAGCGGCAGCCGGTTGTCGACGGCCAGTACAGCCGCCGCGTTGACCGTACCGTCGCCCCCGACCACGCCGAGCGCGCCGCCGCGCGCCTGTACCTGCGCGGCGGCCTGCCGCAGCACGGTGTGCAGGTCCTCGCCGGCCGCACAGACCCGCAGGTCCGCTTTGGGCAGCAGGGTGCGCAGTTCGACTTCGGCCGGGACCTCGCCGCCGGCGTCGCTGTTGACGACGACGACAAGACCCTCGCCGGACGGTAGAGCGGGAACCGGGAGCTTGGGCCGGGCGCTGTCTGCGGGCTCGTCGCGGTGCAGCGGCCACCAGCGGCAGGTCGCCACGGCAATGCTCACGCCGAACGCGACGTCCACCAGAACGCGGCCGGGAGCGTGCGCTCCCGCGCGAAGGCGGGAGACGGCGATGCCCACGGCGACGGGAAGGAGGGCGGCCCCCAGCCGGGGTGTCTCCAAGGCGGCGGCCGTCGCGAAGGCGGCGGCACCGGCCGTTCGGCGGGAGGACGCCGCCCCGCTCGGCGGATGCCGCAGCGGTCGGCGCTTGTCGAGCACCTTGGTGGCGGCCTGGATGGCGGCGCAGGCCAGGGCCAGCGAGCCGGTGCCGCGCAGGGCGGCCCGGCGCGCGCTGCGGTTGCCGGTCAGGCCCTTCGCGGCCAAGGAGGCGAGCTTCCCGCGTTCACCGGGACGCGGTTCATGGGTTCGCATACCGGCCGAGTACCCCTGCCAACGGTGAACAGGCTGCTGCGAGTACGGCATCACGTCGCCTTCCGGGGGGGCTCAAGGGCCAGGACGCGCCTCGCGCGCCCGTGGCTGTGGGGAGGACCTCGTGACGTCGTCTCAAGCACAGGACAGAGGTGGGGGCGCAGGTTCTGCCGCCCACGCCGCCAAGGAGGAGACACTGACCGCCGCGGGCCGGGCGGGTTCTATGGCGCGTGGTGTCGTGTACGTCCTCATCGGTGCCCTGGCGATCCGGCTGGCTGGGGAGCGGCGGGGAGTCGGCGCATCGCCAAGGAGCGCTGGACCAGGTCGCGGAGCAGCCCTTCGGGAAGGTGATGCTGTGGCTGCTGGCCGTGGGCTTCGGCTGCATGGCGCTGTGGCGGGGATCCCGCGCGGTGCTCAGCAGGGGGCCCGAGCGGAAGGCCGCCTCGCGGCCTCTGGACGGCGGGCGGGCAGTCTTCCACGCGTCGGTCTGCTGGGCGACCGCGGTGTTCGCCGCCGGTGGTGGCCAGGGTTCCAGCGGCAATGCGAAGTCGAAGGACTGGACCGCGTCGGTGCTGAAGCTGTCGTACGGTCAAGTCTTTGTGGGGGCCGCCGGCTGCCTCCTGATCGGCATCGGTGTCGTGCTTGCGGTACGGGCGGCGATGCGCAAGTTCCTGCGACAGCTGGACGTGGGCGCGATGAGTCACCGTACGCGGCAGATCGTGACCGGCCTGGGGGTGGGCGGGGGCGTGGCCCGCGGCACGGTGCTCGCGGCGGCCGGCATCTTCATCCTGATCGCGGCCGTCCAGTTCGACGCGGACGAGGCCAAGGGGGTGGACGCCACGCTGCGCAGTTTCACGCAGACCCCGGCGGGGCCCTGGCTCCTGGTCGCCGTGGCGATCGGGCTGGTCCTCTTCGGAGCCTTCTCCTTCGCCTCGGCCCGCTGGCGCCGCCTGTGAGCAAGGACCACCACGGCCCCCCGCTCTACGACGAGCGTTGCTGGACCTGACCGTCGAACTCAGGGCGCGGCTCGGGACCGCAACCGATGCGGCTGCCCAGTCTCATCGAGCCAGGCGTCATTCTCCTGTGCGGGGTGGACGCTGGATGTGAGCGAGCCCGGCCACGGCCGCCCTCCTCCGGCGCTCGCGGTCGGGCTCACCTCGACCATGGACGCCGGTGACGCGAGAGTACATCGGCACCCATGGGAGCCCTCTGTCCCGAGATGGGCCGGTGCGGCGTTCGCTGCAGAAGGCCGCACCGGGGCCGGGAGACAGATCCATCCACGCCCGTCACCGGCGGCAAGGAGCAGCCCGCCCTGGCTCCTTCGGGAGGGCCGGACCCGGATCCCGTGCTCCCGGCACAGAGAATGCCCGCGGCAGCGAAGCTCTTCGTGGCATGGGTCAGGACACCAGCCCAGCCAGGGGCTCGCTGTCGTCTATGAGGGCGCGGGCAACGTCGGACAGACGGCGGTTGTGGGCGCGGGCGTAGCGGCGTAGAGCGGTGAATGCCTGTTCCATGTCGACGCCCTGACGTTCGGCAAGTTTGCCCTTGGCCTGCTCGATCAGTACGCGGCTGTTCAGCGCGGTCTGCAACTGCTCGTTGAGGACCGTGCTGCGCTGGGTGGACCGTTGTTGCAGCAGGCTGATGGTGGCGACATCGGCCAGGGCCTGGGCGATGGACGTGCCGACCGGGTCGAAGGGGCCGGGAGCGGACCGGAAGAGATTCAGTGCGCCGACGACCTCGTCGCGCAACCGCATGGGCAGGGCCTGGACCGCGCCGAAACCGCGGAGCTGGGCCTGGGCGGCGAAGCGAGGCCAGCGGGCGGCCTCCCTCCGTAGATCGGGGCGGACACCGGGGCGCCCGTGCGGAAGCAGTCCAGGCAGGGGCCCTCGTCGTTCTGCAGCTGGAAGAGTTCAAGGAGGCGCACCTGTTCGTCGGAGGCGGCCATCACGCGCAATTCGCCGTCCCGGTCCGCGAGCAGCACTCCGGCGGCGCTCGCACCGAGTATCCCCACGCAGCGGTCGGTCAGCAGGCGCAGGAAGTCGACCAGGTCGAAGTCGGCGACCAGATTGTCCGCCAACTCGACGAAGGTCCTGGCCAGGAGCCGTTCATTCATCGTCAACACCCTTTCCGGAAACTGGTCCTGCCGGAATGGGGCGGGAAGTGCGGCGCGTCATGCGCTCCCCGGACCGGGCGAGGGCATCAGGTGTCCTCGCCCGGTCCGGGTCGGCTCCGCGCCCGCGGGGAAGCGGAGCCGGCGGGCCACCACGTCGGCGGCCACGTCGGTGAGCCGGTGCCCCCGGGCATAGGCGTAGGCGCGCAGTCGGACGAAGGCTTCGTCCATGCCGACGCCGAGCTGGACGGTGAGCATGCCGGTGGCCTGGGAGATCTCCGCCCGGTAGCCGCCCAGGTCCTCGATGTGCCTATTGGTTGCGTCGTCGGGTGGTGCGCCCGTCGCGTCGATCCGGGCGTCGAGCAGGACCAGCGTCGCGAACTCGGCGAAGGCCAGTGCGTCGGCCAGTTCCTCCGCGTTCAGCCGGACCGGGACCTGTGCGTAGAGATCCAGGACGCCGGAACTGATCGCTCCTATCTGCAGAGGGAGCGCGAAGACCGCACGTGCTCCGGCTTCCAGAGCCGCCTCGGCGAACACGGGCCAGCTGTCCTGCAGTTCACCGGTCCGCAGGTCGGGCGTCAGGACGGCTTCGCCGTGTGTGAACGCGTCCACGCACGGCCCCTTGCCCAGGGTGAGCTGCAGCTCCTCCAGCCGTTCGCTGATGTCGTCGGTACCGCACAGCGGATGGCTTGCCGTAATCCGGGACATCGCCGGCATCCCGGCCCCGCCGACCGGCAGCGAGGTCACCGCCGCGGTGCACACATCCATCACGCCGACCCGGGCACCGCGTCGGGCTGCCTGTTCGGCGACCAGTACGCGGATCCGGGACGACCGGCGGTTGGGTGTCAACCCGGCCACCGGGTCCAGGCGTGATGGCCCAGTCCCTCCAGCCGCTCCACGGTTCGCTCTCCGAGGGGAAGCACCAGCACGCGGAACATCGTGGGCAGGCCCGGCCGCCAGATCTCTCCGATGTCCTGCCATCCCCAGGACCGGAAGGCATTCAGGGTTGGGTGATCGGCCGGATCCACCAAGGTCGTCCCGAGCGACGCCTGATGGCCGGCCAGCAGCCGCTCCTGCAGACGGCGTGCCAGGTCATCTTCCTGCGGATGCGGGCGGACCAGGATGTTGGTGACCGCGAAAACTCCATCGGACTCTGTGAGTTGCTCGCTACTGTGAGGCAACGCACCGTCGAAGCCGTGCCACCAGGAGCCGTCACCGCGGACCGGGAATCCGAAGGCACAGCCCACCAGGCCGTCCGTCTCCGCGATCACCATGGCGAACCCCGGCCGACGGATGTCACCGGTGAGGCGGCTCAGGAACTCTTCCCGGCCGCGACTGCGGTACTCCTCCTCGGGCTCGGTCTCGCAGGAAGCCGTGTACAGATCCGCCAGATCCTGGCGCATGTCCTCTGTCAGCCAGCGGTTCACCCGCCGCAGTCGCACCCCGGCCATGTCGGACGACTCGTCGCCAACGGGCGCCCGTGAAGGATCCCGCCGGGGCCAGGCCATCACAGCACACCTCCCGAAACAGCGGGGACGGCCGGAACCAGCCGACGCGACGTCTCGAAGCCCGCTACGGCAAGCGGGACCGGTGCGGTGGCGAAGGGGGCAGCAGGGCGAGAAACCGGGCCTGGCACGGCCGAAGGACCCTGGAGCAAGAAGCCGGCACCGGCGAGCTCGATCATCCTGGCCAGCATGGGCGGCGGGTGGTGCAGACACAGCGTCCCACCGGCCACGGTGGTGTGCACGAACATCTCGATGAAGGCGTTGAGACCGCTGCAGTCGCAGAAGGTGACAGGGGTGAGGTCGACGTCGATGGTGCGCACGCCGTCGCGCAGACACCGCTCAAGGGTCGTACGCATCAGCGGCACCGTCCCCAGGTCGATCTCGCCCGCGAGGGTGATCAGAGCCCGGGTCCTTCTGTCGTGCCGGTAGATGTTCAACGGGGGCAGGGGCATGACGTCTCGTTCCAGAGACTTGCCGGCAGAGCCATGGGATGTGGCCGGACCACCGGCTCCTCCACGGGTGCTCCCGGCAAGGGAATGCATTCGGCGGAGGCCACGAACGGACGGTCCGGCCATCTGTCCAGGGGGACAGAGAGCCCGCCCCGTTCCCTCCAGGGGATGCGCCAGGTGATCGGACGAAGGGGTCCGTTCCCCGCAGCCATCTGTGTCGAGCAACAACAGGTCCGCCGGGGTCCAGGACGTCCGTACCTCAGGATAGCCCCCATCCCGCACCAGCAGGCGGCCGGAAGCCATCCGTCCTCAAGGGCTGGACGGCGGCCGGGTTCAGCGGTACCTGGATTTCATATCCGTTGTGCCACAAGGCACTTGGAGACTGGTACGACATGCGGCGACCGACGGTCGCCTGCGTAGGGAAGTCCGTGAACCCCCAAGTAGGTGGCTTCGCGTGACGGAGCCGATCAGCCGGACGCAGCGGAAGTCCCAACCCGATGAGCCCCACGCCACCGGCGGCGCGAAGCCGCAGACCGGAGCGAGGGAGCAGGTGGCGACCCGCGGCAAGACGGCCATCGCGGACGGAGTCGTGGAGAAGATCGCCGGGATCGCCACACGCGAGGTGCCCGGCATCCACGCGCTGGGAGGCGGATTCAGCCGCACCATGGGCGCGGTGCGCGACCGCGTCCCTGGCGCGCGTTCCAGTGCGGGACGCGGCGTCAAGGCCGAGGTCGGCGAGAAGCAGACCGCCATCGACCTGGAGGTGGTCGTGGAATACGGCGTCAGCATTACCGAGGTCGCCGCGGACGTACGCGAAAACGTGATCGCGGCCGTGGAACGGATGGCAGGGCTCGAAGTCGTCGAAGTCAATATCTCCGTCAACGACGTGCACCTGCCCGAAGAGGACACACCAGAGACCAGCGAGGGCCGGGTGCAGTAGCGCCACGCTCCAGCAGGCGTGTGCGGTGGCCCGGATTCACCGGTTTCAGCGGACGCGCCGCGCGCGTGCCGGACGACGACGGGCGATGCGGGGCCTTGCTACGCGTTCGACAGGTCAGTCGGGGCCTGAGAACGCTCAGCGCCGACGACCTCGTCCCCGGGGAGACCACCCGGACCCCACGCCGCCCGAGTGCACGGCGAGGAGAGCAAGCCCGACGAGCATGAGACTCGTCGGGCTGAAGACCGCCTCGGCCGACGTCTCAGTTGCGTGGATGACGAAGGCGATGACGAAGAACACGGCCGCCACGAATGCCAGCATCCGTCTTCTCCTGCCGATGAACGGCGAACCACAGGCGATTCCGGTGGCTACGCCGATCCTCGACGAGTTCGCCACTCAACACTGATCACGCGTGCGCAGTGCCTACTCATGGATGATGCGGGAGGATTACGCGCGGCTCCGGCTTCTCGTGCTGGGACTTCGCCAGCTGTGCCCGGCTACTGTCGCTCTCGGTGTGACCACGGGGCTGACCTCGTGAAGCTGGGCGCTGAGGCGTGTCAGACCTTCTCTGCGATCGCGTGTGGGTGGTCGGTGGTGAGCGTCTGGACGGCTTCCGTGTCGGTCGAGGCGGAGGGCCTTCTGCGCCGGTCGGGAACGTGCGTCAAGAGATCGCACATAGCGCCCACAGTGCACGCAATGCACAGTGCCTCTGGTTCGGCTTGCTCCCGACATGTCGCTGACCTGCGATATTTGACGTACGAGCGACGCACGTGACGCACGTATGAAGCAAGCCAGACGCATCTTCTGGCGGGGCCGTCACAACACCGTGGCGCGTCTCCGTCGTACGGCCGAGGAGCGGAATCTGGCGCGGTCGCGGAGGAGGCGGAAAGCCGGCTGACCACTGAGTCGTTGAACGCCCTTGCGGCCCGCCGGATTCACTTGAGGGCCACGAGGGTAAGGCGATTTCGGACAGTGTTGAGGCCAGTCAGCAAGGGCCCAGGCATTGAGTTCCGCGAGCCTGCGAGCCTGACGTGCTGCGCCGTCCGAGTGTGCGTTACGTGCGTATCTTGACGCATGTCTGACGCACGTGACGCACGAACGGCACGGTTCCTGACGGGTCATCATGCGGCCGTCCTTGGCTGACGGCGAGACGCGGGCCGATCGTCCGTGGGCCAGATCTCATGGCCCGCCGTCCTGCGCGAACGCCAGGTCCACGGTGAAACTCTTCCTTGCCCCTGTCGCTACAGCGGCGTGGTCTCGGACAGGCGGACAGATAACGCTTGCCGACCCGCTCGCCGACCGGCTGCGGATGCCGGCGGTCAGGGGACGGAGAGGCCTTTGCCGGGGCCGTTGCCGGGGGGAGTCGCCCGTCAGATACGTGCCGTGCGTCAGGTGCGGTGTTCGCCCTGTTCTTCGGAAGACAGCAAGTCCTTGGCCCGGCGTTCCATGCGGACTGGCAGGTAGGTACGCACGCGTGCATACCTGAGTTCTTCGTACGCTGTCTGCACCGATCCCCGCACCAGGTCGACGTCCAGGTGAGCGTGCGCCTTCGCCAGCCGCTCGGCTACGGCGCGAATGGTCTGGGCATCCTCCTTGGATTCCGGCATCCGACACCTCGTCCTTCGTTCGGGGGTATGTCTCTTCAGTTTCGGGGGGGGCTCGGTCGGGAAGTCGATCTTCCGTCGCCATGCGGAGCCGGACTATGTCCATGGCAGGCCGGAACCTGTCGTACTCGTTCCGGCGGTTGGTGGTGATCGCGTACCGCGCGTCGCGGCATTCGGTGCTCGGCCGCTACCTGCGCGAGATGATCGCGCACCCCGTCGATGCACTGCGGCGTGGGCCTGTTCCGGCGATTTCGGATGCGGGGATGGGCCTGTGGGTGAGTTCACGGCGTGGCTGTTGGGGCACGTGACGGACCAGGACGGGGTCGGGGAACTCGCCAGGCTGGCTGCTGCTGATCCGGACTGGCCCGAAGGGCCCGACCGGCTGCAGACCTTCACGGATTACTTGGAGGGCAGCGGTGTCACTCGGGCGACGCTGCAGAGCCTCACAGGCGCGTGGGTGCGCTATGCCTCCGAATAGCAGTCGGCCGGCCGAGTGGTCATCAGGCCGTGGGCGGGATCGTGTCCGGGGGCGCGTCCGGTGGGGTGCGTGACGAGTCCTGGATCCGGTGGCGCCGCCATTCGCGTGGTGTGACGCCGTAGGCGGCGCGGAACCGGCGGGTGAAATGACTGGGGCTGGTGAATCCGCAGCGGGCCGCCACGGCCGACACGGGGAGGCCGGCGTGCCGCGGGTAGGTCAGCAGGCGGCATGCCGCTTCGAGTCGCTCGGAGATCACCCACTGCTCCAGCCTGATGCCGGCCCGGCCGAGGACCGCGTAGAGCTGGCGTCTGGAGATGGCGTGTGCGTGCGCTATGCGGTCCGGAGAAAGTTCGGGGTCGGTGAGGTGGCGGCGTGCGTAGGCCATGATCCGGTGGGTCAGGGAGTCGTCCATGACCGCGAGGACACGCCGGTCCTCCGCGTCGTGCGCCGCCGAGGTCAGCAGGGCCCGGACCAGGTCGGTCGTGGCGGTGCCGAGGGCGGCGGCGCCCGGGTCCTTCTCCAGGCCACCGGGGTCTCGCCTCAGGGCGCGCAGATGTGCCAGGACCAGGCCGTGGACCGGGCTGCTCCGCAGCCGTACGGAGGCCCTCGCGACCGTGTCCACCGGCACCCCGAGGTCCTCCACGTCGATGGTGACGGCCCAGGAGGCCGCCTCGCCGGACCACCCGTACCGGCGAGGAGCGAGCTCGTGGAAGATGCCGATGTCGTCCGGGCCCAGGACGTACCGCTCGCCCGCGTTCTCGGCCCGGTGGACGCCCATGGTCTGGAGCGAGACCGAGACCACGGGACGCTCGCGGTGCCGGTGCACGTGCCGTGCTGTCCGCCGGACCTCGAACCCCGTGCTCCGGACGTCGAAGAGGTCCAGAGAGCCCACCCGCCACGTTTCGAACCGGGCGAGGATCCCCGTTCCAGGTGATTCGTGCACAACATCGTTCGGTACCGACGTGTCGTTCATCGCGTGGTGGAACGCGTCCACCCGGTCCTTAGGCGCGAAGGCGTCCAAGTCCAGCAGCAGCACGAAATCCCGTCCCTCCCACATCCGTTGCTCGTCCCACAGGCCATTGTCGGGCAGGCGGCGACCGCCTGCGGCAGACTCTGCACGCAGAGGCCAGATCCGTGCACCCAGGGGCGACCTGCCCCGTTCGATCGCGTCTAGCTTTCGGAACGGCTGCCGCAGTTCCGGTGCGGAAGCCGTGTCAGGCGGCGTACTCGCCGCAGACACGCCCGTCCCGAGTGAGAGGCCGGATCATGACCGACCAGTTCCCGTACACCCCCGTCCCCCCGGTCCTGGAGCCCGCCGCGGCCGAGTTCGCCCAGGCCACCGCCAAGCCGCCGTTCCTGTTCCAGATCCCGCCGGCCGAGGGCCGCAAAGCCGTCGACGAGGTGCAGTCCGGCCCGGTCGACCTGCCCGCGGTGGACGAGGAGTGGGTGACCGTACCCGGCGGGCCCACCGGAGAGGTCCGGGCCCGCATCGTCCGCCCCGCCGGCGCCGCCGGGCGGCTCCCGGTCGTCGTCTACATTCACGGTGCGGGCTGGGTGTTCGGCAATGCCCACACCCATGACCGCCTCGTGCGCGAACTCGCCGTCGGGACCGGCGCGGCCGTGGTCTTCCCCGAGTACGACCTGGCCCCCGAACACCGCTACCCGGTGGCCATCGAGCAGAACTGGACGGTCGCCCGCTGGATCGTCACCGACGGCGCCGACCACGGCCTGGACGCCTCCCGTATCGCGGTGGCCGGCGACTCGGTCGGCGGGAACATGAGCGCCGCACTGACCCTGATGGCGAAGGAGCGCGGCGGTCTGCCGCTGGTCCAGCAGGTGCTCTTCTACCCGGTCACCGACGCCTCCTTCGACACCGGCTCGTACCGGCAGTTCGCCGAGGGGTACTTCCTGCGCCGCGACGGCATGCAGTGGTTCTGGGACCAGTACACGACCGACGAGAACGAACGCACCCAGGTCACCGCCTCCCCGCTGCGGGCCACCACCGGGCAGCTGGCCGGCCTGCCCCCGGCCCTGGTCGTCACAGCCGAGGCCGACGTGCTGCGTGACGAGGGCGAGGCGTACGCCAACAAGCTGCGCGCCGCCGGGGTACCCGTCACCGCCGTCCGCTACCAAGGAATCATCCACGACTTCGTGATGCTCAACCCCCTGCGCGGCACTCACGCCGCCCAGGCGGCCATCGACCTCGCCGTCGGCACGCTCCGGCGAACACTGGCCGATGCCTGAGCCGACGACGGGGGCGGCCGGCGAGGGTGATCCGCCCGGTGCCGCTCGGCGCTTCGAGCCCGATCTGCGCGGGATGACGCGGATCAACCTGCGGCCGATCGCCTCCCCGATGCCGCTCGGCTTCTACACCGTGGCCATCGGGTCGGTGATCGTCGGCTGCTTCCAGCTGGGCGTCTTCGAGGACGGCGCCCGCCGGGCCGTGGGCCTGACGATTCTGCCCGCCTTCGTACTCCAACTGCTCGTGGCCGTCTTGGCCTTCGGCGCCCGTGACGTGGTGGCGGCAACCCTGATGGCCTGCTTCTCCGGCCTGTGGCTGGCGACCTCGCTGACCCTGGTGACGGATCCGCCGGACGGAATCCGGGTGCTGGGCGTCCTCAACGCCGTCTTCGCTGTGTTCGCCCTGCTGATGGCGTCAGTGGCGGGCCGCAAGCGGGCTCTGTGGCTCGTCCTGGGCACGGCCGTGCCCAGGTTCGCCGTCGCGGCAGTCGCCAACCTCACCGGCGCCGACTGGGCCGGTGTCCTCTCCGGACTGCTCGGGCTACTGCTCGCGGTTGTCGCCCTGTACACGGCGTTCGCGCTGATGCTCGAGGACATGCGCGGCGAGCAGGTCCTGCCGATCGGCCGCAGCGGCCCGGCCCACCACGCCGTCGAGGGCGACCTGTCCGTACAGCTGCGCGACCTCGAACGCCAGGCCGGTGTCCGGCGCACCCTCTGACCGGTGGACGTCCGGCCGCTCACATCCCGCCCCGTACGCCCGCACTCCGGCCCCTGACGTCGCCACGCATCGAAAGTGAGCACCATGACCAGCATGCCCGTCGGCGGGATCACCCCCGCCCACGGATCACCCGACGGGGGACACGCCGACCTCGTCCTGCGCAACGGAAAGATACACACCCAAGACCCCGCCCGGCCGTCCGCGACGGCGCTCGCCGTCCGCGACGGCCGGATCACCGCCCTGGGCGACGACGGGGACATCGCCGGTCTGGTCGGACCGGGCACCCGGGTCGTGGACGCGCTCGGCCGCCGGGTCGTCCCCGGGCTCAACGACTCCCACCTGCACGTCATCCGCGGCGGCCTGAACTACGTACTGGAGCTGCGCTGGGACGGCGTACCGTCGCTGGGGCAGGCCCTTGCCATGCTCCGTGAGCAGGCCGGCCGTACTCCGCGGGGCCAGTGGATCCGGGTCGTGGGCGGCTGGACCGCGGACCAGTTCGCCGAACGGCGGATGCCGACCCCGACCGAACTGACCGCTGCCGCACCGGACACACCCGTGTTCGTGCTGCACCTCTACCAGTCCGCGATCCTCAACCGCGCCGCCGTCCGGGCCGCCGGGTTCACCCGGGACACCCCCGACCCCAAGGGCGGTCAGATCGTCCGGGACCGGGCCGGAGAGCCAAACGGCCTGCTGCTGGCCGCGCCCAGCGCACTCATCCTCTACTCCACGCTGGCCAAGGCACCCGCCCTCGACGAGACCGACAAGCGGACCTCGACCCGGCACTTCCTGCGTGAGCTGAACCGCTTCGGCCTGACCTCGGCCGTCGACGCCGCCGGCGGGTTCCAGAACTTCCCGGAGAACTACGCCACGGTCACCGAACTGGCCCGGGCCGGCGAGCTCAGCGTCCGCATCGGATACCACCTCTTCCCGCAGACCGCCGGTCAGGAGCTGGCCGACCTGCGCCGCTGGACCGAGACCGTCCGCCCCGGCGACGGCGACGAGTGGCTGCGCCTCAACGGCGCGGGGGAGAACCTGACCTGGGCGGCCGCCGACTTCGAGAACTTCTCCGAACCGCGGCCGGAACTCACGGACGGCTACGAGGGCGAGTTCGAGCAGGCGGTTCGGCTGCTGACCGAGCACGGCTGGGGCTTCAGGCTGCACGCCACCTACGACGACACCATCCGCCGGGACCTGGCCGTCTTCGAGAAGCTCGCCGCCGAAGGGCTGTTCCCGGCGGGCAGGCGTTGGCTGTTCGACCATGCCGAGACCGTCTCGCCGCACAGCCTGGAACGGATCTCCGCCCTCGGCGGCGGCATCTCGGTCCAGAACCGGATGTCCTTCCAGGGCCGAGCCTTCGCCGAACGGTACGGGACGCAGGCCGCCGGTACTGCCCCGCCGATCGCGGACATGCTGCGCTCCGGGATCCCCCTCGCCGCCGGCACCGACGCCACCCGCGTCTCCTCGTACAACCCCTGGGTGGCACTGCACTGGTTGGTCACCGGCCGCACCGTCGGCAACCTGGCCCTTCGTCCCGCCGAGCAGCTCGTCTCCCGTGAACAGGCCCTGGAGCTGTACACAGCCGGCGGGGCGCGGCTCACCGGGGAGGAGGCGGACAAGGGGGGCCTCGCAGAGGGCCGGTTCGCGGACTTCGCGGTCCTCTCGCACGACTACCTCACCGTCCCGGCCGAGGGCATCCCGCACATCGAGTCCGTCCTGACGGTGACCGGCGGGCGGATCGTCTACGCCGCGGATACCTACGAGGGCCTGGACGAAGCGCTGCCGCCCGTCAGCCCGGCCTGGAGCCCGGTCGCCCACTACGGCGGCTACCAGGGGACGCTCCCACCGTCGGCCACAGGGGCCCGCCAGGCAGACCTGCTGGCCGAGGCCGCCGCCGAATCGGAGCGGCACCGCCAGTGGCGGGTCGTACGCGGGTTCGCTCCCGAGGAGCCGTCGCGGGCCTTCGACCCCTGCTTCGTGCTCTGACCCGAGATCTTCCCTCCGCCTTTGTCGATCACCATCGAAAGGAATCCCTCATGACCGACTTCGCCCTCGACCTCGCTTCCGTCCAGGCCGGCCCGAGCCCGGACCTGATCACCCCCGACAACGCGATGATGCTGTTCGTCGACCACCAGCCGCAAATGTTCTTCGGGGCCGGGAGCAGCGATCGGGTCTCCGTCATCAACGCCACCGTCGGACTGGCCAAGGCCGCGAAGTCCTTCGACGTCCCCGTCGTGCTGTCCACCGTCGCGGCCGAGTCCTTCTCCGGCCCGATCCTGCCCCAGCTGCGCGAGGTCTTCCCCAAGCACGAGATAGTCGACCGGACCTCCATGAACGCCTGGGAGGACCCGGCTCTCGTCGAGGCCGTCAAGGCCACCGGCCGCAGCAAGATCATCCTGTCCGGGTTGTGGACCGAGGTCTGCCTGGTCCTGCCCGCCCTGTCGGCGCTGAACCAGGGGTACGAGGTCTACGTCGTCGCCGACGCCTCGGCGGGCGTCACGCCGGCCGCCCACGAGCACGCCATGCAGCGGATGACGGCCGCCGGCGCCGTGCCCGTCACCTGGCTCCAGGTGCTGCTGGAGCTCCAGCGCGACTGGGCCCGCACCGAGACGTACGCCGCGACCACCGACGTGGTCAAGGAACACGGCGGCGCCTACGGCCTGGGCGTCGTCTACGCCCACGCCATGATCGACCCGCACGCCGCCGGCTGAGCGACGGGAACGAGAACCCATGGACACGGGACTGCTCATCCTGCGCCTGGTGGCGGGACTACTGATCGCCGGACGGCGTCCAGAAGATCAGCTTCCGTCTCGGTGGCAGCGGGCTGGCCGGCGGGATCGAGGAGTTCCGGCACGACGGCTTCCGCGGCGGGGCGCTCACCGCCCTCGCCGCGGGCGTCGGCCAGGTCGGCTCCGGCCTCCTGATGGCCGCTGGAGCCCTCACCCCGCTGGCCTCCGCCGGCGCGATCGGCGTGACGACCGTCGCCCCCACCGTGAAATGGCCCAACGGCCTCTGGGCGCAGAAGGACGGCTATGAGTACCCGCTGGTCCTCATCGTCACCGCCGCCGCCCTTGCCCTCACCGGCCCCGGCCGCCACTCCGTCGACCAGGCCCTGGGACTGCTGTCCTGGCCGGCTTGGTGGTCCGTGACCGCCGCGGCCGCAGGGGTGGCCAGCGGACTGGCCACCCGGGCCCTGCTGCACCGCCCCGCCCAGCTCGCCCCCGCGATCCCCTCCGAAGGAGACCGTTCCCGATGACCACACGCTCCGTCCTCTCCCGGCGTACCGCCCTGGCCGCCGCGGCCGCAGGTGCCGCCGGGCTGGCCGTGGGCACGGCCGCCCCCTCGGCGTACGCGGAGACCGCGCGTACCTCCGAGCAGAGGGGTTTGCAGCCGACGATTGTCCTCGTACACGGTGCCTTCGCCGACGCCTCCACCTGGAACCCGGTCACCGAGCGCCTCCAGCGCGGCGGCCACCAGGTGATCGCCGCGTCCAACCCGCTGCGCGGCCTGGCACACGACGCCGCCCGGGTTGCCGCCCGGCTCGCCGCCGTCGCCGGACCGGTCGTCCTGGCCGGACACTCGTACGGCGGGGCGGTCGTCACCCAGGCCGCGGCGACGGCAGCCAACGTCAAAGCCCTGGTCTACATTGCGGCGTTCATGCCCGACGCCGGGGAAGTCCTGGGCGAGCTCGCCAGCCGGTTCCCCGGCTCCCAGCTGGAACCGGCCCTGACCTCGGTCCCCGCCCCCGACGGCAGCCCGGCAGCCGACCTGTACATTCGGCCCGACCGCTTCCACGACGTCTTCGCCCAGGACGTACCGCGCTCCGTCGCCCGCCTCCTGGGCGCAGGTCAACGCCCGCTCAACGCGACCGTGTTCACCGACCGCTGCACCGCTGCCGCCTGGCGCACCCTGCCCTCCTGGGCCCTGATCTCCGGCCAGGACCGGGGGATCGTGCCGGAACTCCAGCGCTTCCAGGCCCGGCGGGCGGGTTCGCGTACGACCGAGGTCTCCGCCTCCCACCTGCCGATGTACAGCCGGCCCGATGCCGTCGTCTCGTTGATCCGGGCCGCCGCCCACACCATCTGACACCGATCCGCCACGCAGAGGAGCCATCATGAGCACGTCGTCGTCCAGGCCGTCCTACGCCCGCGATCTCGCCGAGATCGAACGGGCCAACACCACCGGCCGCATCCCGGTGGTGTTCATCCACGGGCTGTGGTTGCTGCCCACCAGCTGGGAGCGGTGGGCTGCCGTCTTCGAGGAGGCCGGCTTCGCGCCCCTCCTGCCTGGCTGGCCGGACGACCCGGAGACGGTCGGCGAGGCCAACGCACACCCCGAGGTGTTCGCCGGCAAGAGCGTCGGACAGGTCGCCGACCACTTCTGCGACCTGATCGGGAAGCTGGAACGGCCCCCTGTCGTCGTCGGCCACTCCTTCGGCGGCCTCATCACCCAGATCGCCGCCGGACGAGGTCTGTCCCAGGCTTCGGTCGCCATCGACCCGGCTCCCTTCCGCGGCGTACTGCCGCTGCCCCTGTCCTCGCTGCGCGCCGCGAGCGCCGTCCTCGGCAACCCGGCCAACTACCACCGGGCCGTCCCTCTGACCTACGAGCAGTTCCGCTACTCCTTCGCCAACGCCGTCAGCGAGGAGGAGGCCCGTGAGCTGTACGACACTTTCGCCGTCCCAGCCTCCGGCGGGCCCCTGTTCCAAGCTGCCGCCGCCAACGTCAATCCCTGGACCGAGGTCAAGGTCGACACCACCGCCGCAGATCGCGGCCCCCTCCTGATCATCTCCGGGGAGAAGGACCACACCGTCCCCTGGGCCATCGCCAACGCCTCCTACAAGAAGCAGGCCCACAACGCGCACGCGATCACCGAGATCACCGAGATCCCCGGCCGCGGCCACGCCCTCATCATCGACCACGGCTGGCGCGAAGTCGCCGACACCGCCCTCACCTTCATCCGGCGGTTCGTCGACCCCGCCGCCTAGCACCACCCACGACACTCCATGGCCATGCCACAGGGTGCCGTCGTCGAACGCCCCTCAACCGGAGTCACGGCGGGGCAATCAGTGGAACGACAAGGAGCTCCGCGTGCTCAACGCGAATCTGTACCAACGAAGTGCCCGGCGTGTTGCCGGCCTCCTCGTGGCGCTCGCCATGTCGGTAGGTGTGCTGGGCGTAGCGGCGCCCGCCGCCCATGCCGATCCGGACCGGCCGCTCACGGTCGTCGACTGGGACATCAGCGGTCTCGAGCACGGCGGCCAGGGCCAGCACGACCGGTACTGGAACATGATCGACCAGGTGCACCGGATCAGCGGTCACGACTTCTACCAGGTGCTGGACGAGACCACGACCACTCTTAACCGGCTGATCCAGATCAGGGTGAGTTACTCCGGGCAGCATGCGGTCTCCCTGTACTACTGGGCCAACACCCTCTATCTCGCAGGGTTCTACCAGCCCGGGCAGCCCAACGGCACCGGCAACCAGCACTACGTGTTCCCCGACGGCTATCCCGACGCGTTCAACCGTGTCCTGGGTGTACGGGCCGATCGCCTCCCCTGGAACGGAAGCTACGCCAACCTGCCCAGCGGCAGTTCCCGCGGGGAGCGGCAGCTCACCCCGCAGAACCTCCAGAACGCGCTGCTGACGCTGCGCAACACGGAGCAGCTCCTCGGTACGCAAGCCGGCCAGCGGACCGTCGGTTCCTACCTCGTGGACATCATCGGCGCGACCGCCGAGGCGGCCCGTTTCGGGTACATCTTCGACGTGGTACGGCAGAACATCAGGAACCGCACGTCGACCCCGATCGGTCGGTTCGGTGCGGACCTCGAGACCACCTGGACTCACCTCTCCACCTGGGTGTACGCGCAACTCCGCAACCCCGCCGGGGAGGGTTTCACCGTCGGCGCCCCGGGCTACAGCAGGTACTACCCGACGGTCGCGGCGCTCATCGCGAACCTGGGGTACATCCAGCTCAACGGGCACAAGCGCAACAGCTGACGCCGGGCGCCGGCGAGCAGAGCACCGCCTTGGCCAGGCCTTCGCCGTCCGGGATGAGCGCGCCGCTCACGCAACTCCCTTTCAAGACCCAGGGTTCCTCAGGGTGATCAGCGTGATCGCCGCTCCCTCCGTCGGGAGTGACATTGCGTGCGTCACGCCCCGGGGCAGTATCGACCGGTTCGGAAATAGATCGGCGTAGACGGCAGGAGGGCATTGGGCGCGGATGCGGGCGATCCGCTTGTGGGCGGACGCATTCATCCACGTGATGGCCCGGCTGGCGCCAGCTCGCTGTCCCTGTGCGCCGTGGGAGAGTGAGGCGGCGCGGATGCCATATGGCGATCCCCCCGCCGGAGGTCCGGTGCCCTGCTTTAGGCGTGCGTCAGAGGTGCACATAGCGCACACGAAGCACATTGAGCCCTTTTCCAGTTGGCGACGTTGACCACGTGTTGGACGGGCTGACTGAACGAGGAAGCTCCTGGTAGACGGTGTCACAACCAAGATCCACCGTGCTGCCAGGAGCTTCGAGTGCTTGTGTACCCGTCGACGATCGACCTGTCCAGCCGTACCTTGCGCTACCTGACAGGGCAACTGGCCGCGCGGCGGCGCGAGATCGGCACTCGATGGCGACGTCTGGCAGCCGGGCGCCAGGCCCTGCTCGTCCTGGCTCATCTGCGGTGCGGTGACACTTACGCCCGGCTCGCCGCCGGGTTCGGGATCGGTATCGCGACGGTCTACCGCTACATACGCGAGGCCGTCGACCTCCTGTCCGCCCGCGCTCCCACCCTGGCTGAGGCCATGGACACGGCCAGGAAGAAGGCATTCGTGATCCTGGACGGCACCCTCCTGCCGATCGACCGGATCGCCGCCGACACTCCGTACTACTCCGGGAAACATTAAACGCCACGGCATGAACGTCCAGGTCCTGACCGATCCTTTCGGCCGTCTGCTGTGGGCCTCGCCCGCCCTGCCCGGCTCGATCCACGACCTGACGGCAGCCCGACGCCACGGAATCGTCGACGCGCTCGCGGCCGAGGGGCTCAAGTGCTGGGAAGACAAGGCGTACCAAGGCGCTGGACATCGCGTCTGCGTACCGTTCCGAGGCCGCCGGCTCAAGCGGTGGAGGCGACGCCACAACACCACCCACGCAAAGATCCGCTGCATCGGCGAGCAAGCCATGGCCATCCTGAAGGGCTGGCGCGCCACGGGGAGGAGATGGCGGCATTCCACTGCTGGAGCTCGGCCGGATCGTCGTTCGGGGGCACGCCGCCATCGTCTGTCTTCACCTGCGGGGGCGGCCAGCGAAGCAGGGCCGAACGGGGTCGTCCAGAAAGATCGACAGGCTCACGTGGTCTTCGGCGGCACCGGGCCTGTAGGGCCGGGTGTGGTCAGGAGCGCCGTATCGGTCGTCCTTTGTGGCCAGGAGGGAGGGGGCGGCTGGTGCCGCGTTTCCGCTGCTGTTGTTGCCGTTGGCGGCGTTGACGCCGCCGGGGCTGTGGTTGTGGCTGTGTACGTTGTTGCTGTTGCCTACGATGATGTGATCGCCCGTCAGGTTGCCGTCTCCGCTGATGTAGTAGACGTTGACGTGGTCCGCGATGATGACCGGGGGCGGGCCGTCGCAGGCGGTGGCAGGGGCGGCCACCCAGAGCCCGACAGTGACGGCGGCGGCCGTGGCTGTGCACAGCCACGGCCGTGCGCTTGTGGCGAGAGGCACCCTGAGACTCCTGGCTACGTGGCGGGGACTCAGTTGTAGGCGCAACAAGAGGGATGCGAAGTCCATTGCCCCTTTCAGGGGCCTGTCGCAGGGTGGGAAGAGAAGGTGGTGCTGCGGGACGGTCTGTGGTGGTGCCCCGCGGCGCGGGTGTCGTGCGGGGCTCAGCGGGTGGTGTAGCCGCCGTTGAGGAAGAGGGTCTGGCCGTTGGCCCACCAGCCGTCGGTGAGCAGATGCCGCACCCACGGCACGATGTCCTCGATCTTGGTGAGGTCGCCGTTCATGGCGGAGGACTTGTGGTAGGCGATGGAGTCGTCGTCCTCGGCCGGGTAGAAGAACCCGGTGTCCATCGGGCCCGGGGCGATGTTGTTGACCGAGATGTTCCGGCCGAACAGTTCCTTGGACAG
Source organism: Streptomyces sp. NPDC041068 (assembly GCF_040647455.1). Taxonomy (NCBI): domain Bacteria; kingdom Bacillati; phylum Actinomycetota; class Actinomycetes; order Kitasatosporales; family Streptomycetaceae; genus Streptomyces; species Streptomyces sp. NPDC041068. The sequence continues at coordinate 114,152 of NZ_JBEZCG010000013.1, read as the reverse complement.
GGCTCTGGTGAAGTGTTCGACGGGAGCCTTGCTTCCCGCGTAGGTGGAGTACAGGCCGGTGTAGGCGGCCAGCAGCGACGTGACGATGGTGATGATCTTCCCGCCGTCCTCGACGCGGCGGGCGGCCTCGCGCATCACGAAGAACGCGGCCTTGGAGTTGACCGCGAACATGCGGTCGTACTCCTCCTCGCTGATCTCGGTGAGCGGCTTCTTCAGCACCATGCCAGCGGTGTTGACGCTGTAGTCCAGCTTCCCGAACCGGCTCACGGTCTCGTCGAAGATCCGCTCCACTTCGGCGACCTTCGTCAGGTCGGCCTGGATCGCGAACGCCTCACCGGGACCGGCGTTGATCTGCGCGACGACCTCTTCGGCCTTCGCCTTGGAGGCGTCGCTGTTGTAGTGCACGGCCACACGTGCGCCCTCCGCGCCGAGGGTGGTGCTGATGAGTCCGCCGAGGTTGCGGGACGCGCCTCCGACGAAGGCAACCTTGCCGTTGAGCGTCTTGTCCGGGGTGCTGGCCATGACGGCCTCCTGTGTGTGCCGGTCGGGGGACGGCAGGGCTCCGGCCCGTACCGGGGCCACGCCATTTCTCCTAGCCTCAGCCAGATCATCCGCTGACGCGACCGGAGCCAGCACCGACCCGGTCTTCACCCGACAGACGATCTTGAGCACAGGCAGCCGCCCGCGACCAGCACGAGCCTCTAGAAGAAGCCGAGCTTCTTCGGCGAGTACGACACGAGAAGGTTCTTCGTCTGCTGGTAGTGCTCCAGCATCATCTTGTGGGTCTCGCGGCCGATCCCGGACTGCTTGTAGCCGCCGAACGCCGCGTGCGCCGGGTAGGCGTGGTAGCAGTTCGTCCAGACGCGGCCCGCCTGGATCGAACGGCCCGCGCGGTAGGCGGTGTTGATGTCCCGGGTCCACACGCCCGCGCCCAGCCCGTACAGGCTGTCGTTGGCGATCTTGATGGCGTCGTCGAAGTCGTTGAACGACGCGACCGAGACGACCGGGCCGAAGATCTCCTCCTGGAAGATCCGCATGCGGTTGTCGCCCTCGAAGATCGTCGGTTGGACGTAGTAGCCGCCAGCCAACTCCCCGTCGTACTCGATGCGCTGACCGCCGGTGAGGACCTTGGCGCCCTCCTGCTGGCCGATGTCCACGTAGGAGAGGATCTTCTCCAGCTGGTCGTTGGAGGCCTGTGCGCCGATCATGGTCTCGGTGTCCAGGGGGTGCCCGGCCTTGATCTGTTCGGTGCGGGCGATGGCCGCCTCGAGAAACTCGCTGTAGTGACCGCGCTGCACCAGCGCCCGCGACGGACAGGTGCAGACCTCACCCTGGTTGAGGGCGAACATCGTGAAACCCTCGAGGGCCTTGTCCCGGAAGTCGTCGTCGGCCGACCACACGTCGTCGAAGAAGATGTTCGGCGACTTGCCGCCCAGCTCCAACGTCACCGGCTTGATGTTCTCGGAGGCGTACTGCATGATCAGCCGCCCCGTGGTGGTCTCACCGGTGAACGCGACCTTGGCGACGCGCGGACTCGAGGCCAGCGGCTTGCCCGCCTCGACCCCGAAGCCGTTGACGATGTTGACGACCCCCGGCGGAAGCAGGTCGGCGACCAGACTCATCCAGTAGTGGATGGAGGCAGGGGTCTGCTCGGCGGGCTTGAGGACGACGGCGTTCCCGGCGGCGAGCGCCGGCGCCAGCTTCCACGCGGCCATGAGGACCGGGAAGTTCCACGGAATGATCTGCGCGACGACGCCGAGCGGCTCATGGAAGTGGTACGCGATGGTGTCCTCGTCGACCTCGCTCAGCGACCCCTCCTGCGCGCGGACGACGCCCGAGAAGTACCGGAAGTGGTCGATGGCGAGCGGGATGTCGGCGGCCAGCGTCTCGCGGACCGGCTTGCCGTTCTCCCAGCTCTCGGCGACCGCGAGCTGTTCGAGATTGGCCTCCATCCGGTCGGCGATCTTCCGCAGCACGTCCGCGCGCTCCGTGATGGAGGTACGCCCCCACGCGGGCGCTGCCGAGTGCGCCGCGTCGAGCGCGCGCTCGACGTCCTCGGCCGTGCCCCGGGCGATCTCGGTGAAGGGCCGGCCGTTGACCGGGCTCGGGTTCTCGAAGTACTGGCCACGGGCGGGAGCCACGTACTCGCCGCCGATGAAGTGGTCGTATCGCGACTGGTAGGAGACGATCGCGCCCTCGGTGCCGGGCGCTGCGTAACGGGTCATCTTTGACTGGCCTCCCGTGGACGGCTGCCCGCGCTGGGCAGCTCTCGCCGGGAGGCTAGAAGCGCGGACGTTGCATGAACGTTGCGGCCTTGCGTCGCGCGTACCCTCGCTTCTGCTCCCTTCCTACGTGCGCTCATGTTCCTGTCTGCGTGTGCCCGCGCCCCTGCCTACGTGTGCCCGTCCCCCTGCCCGGTCAAGGCCAGTTCGGCATCGAGCCGGCGCAGGCGGGCGAGGACGGGAGCCGTCGGGCGCAGCGCGGCCAGTGCCCGCCAGGCCACAAGGTCGTCCTCGCCCCAGGGAGCGTGCGCCCAGTCCGCCAGCAGATCGGGGTCGTTGCGGTCGACGAGCGCCGCTCGAAGCTGGTCGGCCAGTCTGCGGCGGAGCCGGACCACCGCGGGCGCCTGCGACTGCGGAAGCAGCGGACCGGCATACGCGGCGGCCGCCGCCATCACGGCCCCGGCTCCCAACCGGCGCTCGACCGTGTCGACGTCGCACTCGACGGGGGCCGCCAGGCGGTACGGCCGCGACCGCAGCAGCCCCACCCCGAGCACCCGCCGCAGCCGCGCCATCTCGGCCCGCAGGGTCACCTGCGGCACCGACTCGTCCTCGTACAGCGCGTACAACAGCTCGTCCCCGGTCAGCCCCTCCGGATGGCGGGCCAGCAGCAGGACGATCTCGCTGTGCCGACGGCTGAGCCGCACCTTGCGCCCGCCTACGAGCAGCAACGCCTCGTCACGCCCCAACGCCGACAGCTCGACCGAGGTCCCGGCACCCATCGGCGGGGCGAGCAACGCCAGTTGCGACTCCGCCGCCCGCGCGACCGCCTGCACGAAGGCGAGGCTGTGCGGGTGTGCGAGACCGTCCCCGCCGGTGATGTCGACCGCGCCTATCAGCCGACCCGTTCGCGGATCGTGCACGGGAGCCGCCGCGCACGTCCACGGCTGGACGCGTCGCATGAAGTGCTCGGTGGCGAAGACCTGCACCGGCCGGTCCACGGCGACCGCCGTCCCCGGGGCGTTCGTCCCCATGGCGGACTCCGCCCACCGGGCACCCGGCACGAAGTTCATTCGCCCCGCCCGCTGCCGCGTCACCGGGTGGCCCTCTACCCACAGCAGCCTGCCCTGCGCGTCGCACACCGCGAGAAGATGCTCCCCGTCCGTCGCGAAGGAGCCCATCAACTCGCGGAACAGCGGCATCACGCGTGCCAGCGGGTGCTCCGCCCGGTAGGCGCCGAGGTCCCCGTCCGTCAGCTCCACCGCCGCTCCGGTGCCCTCCGGACTGACCCTCGCCCTGGCCGACCTGCGCCATGACTCGGCCACCACCGAACGCACGGGACGGGCCACCGTCCCGCCGGCGGTGAACCTCTCGTGGGCCTGCCGCAACTGTCGCGCCCGCTCGGCAGGATCGGCACCCGGCTCCAGGGCCACCCATGGATCGGTCAACTCGGCCTCCCGGGACGGCGGTGCGGTGGTGCCATCGTCACCCCGGGAACGGAAGCCGACAAGAACGCGGAACGGTCCGGTACGTCATGCCGCGGGCACGACGCCACCGCGGTCGTCCTCAGACGAAGTTGACCATGCGTATGTAACGCGACCAGTCCCAGTACGGACCGGGATCCGTGTGGTCCGAGCCGGGAACCTGGTGGTGACCGATGATGTGTTCACGGTCCTTGGGGATGCCGTACTTCGTACAGATGGCAGCGGTCAGCGCGGCCGACTGCTCGTACATCGCGTCGGTGAAGTACTCGGGTTTGTCGACCCACCCTTCGTGCTCGATGCCGATGCTGCGCGTGTTGTAGGTCCAATTGCCCGCGTGCCAGCCGACGTTGCGCTCGCGGACGCACTGGGCGATGTGACCGTCCTTGGAGCGCACCACGTAGTGGGCCGAGACCTTCTTCGCGGGGTTCTGGAAGATGGCGAGCGTGTCCGCGTACGTCTCCTGCGTGACGTGGATGATCACGTAGTCGACGGGATACGTGCTGGGGCGGTTGGAGGCCGTGTAGTTGGAGGTGCTGGCCGGGACCCACTCGGCCAGGGGGTAGTCGACCGCCTGGGCTCGGGCGCTCGCGTGGGTGGCGGGCAGGAGGGCGGTGGGCAGCGCGGCGGCGACTGCGCCCTGCAGCAGTAGGCGCCTGCTAGGGAAGAGTCCTGCTCGATCCATGACTGACCTGCCTCTCGGTGGGGGGATCGTCCGGACTGGCGCTGTACTTGAGGGATTCACCTCGGAAGGTCGCTGCGCACCACGTTCTGTCAGTAACGGGTTCTGTCGTAATGGGTTGTGTCAGGAACGGGTTGTGTCAGCGGGGGAGTGAGGCAGCTGTCTCGCGCAGCCGCGCGTGCAGTCCGCGGTGCGTCTCGCGCGTCGGCAGCCATTCCTTTCGGATCTTGGCCACGCACGTGTAGTTGGTGTCACAGACATTGGCGAGCGGCGACTCGACGGTCTGCGTCGCGAACTGATAGGCGTCCAGCTCGCTGAAGCCATAGTCACGCACCAGCCATTGCACCAGGTCGAGTTGGGATATTCGGAAGGCGTCCTCGAGCGGTCGTGCCGACCCGGTCGAGATGATGTGCGTATCGGACTCCAGGCGCGGCCAGGGAGTGGTCACCCCCTTGAGGAGCTCGACGATCACCACGGTGTTCATGGCGCACTCGACGGCCACGCCGCATGTCTCGCCCTCGCCCTGTCGCGCGTGTCCGTCGCCCAGGCTCAACAGGGCGCCTTCGACGTTCACCCCGAGATAGCAGGTGACCCCGGCCCGCATCTCGGGCGTATCCATGTTGCCGCCGTGGGCGTCGGGGACGAGGGCCGAGCGCACCTCCAGATTCGACGGCGCCACACCGATGGTGCCGTGCATGGGGTCCATGGGCAGTTCGACCGTGAATTCGCTGTCCCGCGCGCTGAACTGCGCGGTGCGACGGGCCCGGTCGAGCTGCCAGATCCACACGGCTTCGGGCAGCGGCGGCTGGAGCGAGGCGGTGGAATGCGTCGACGTGAGGGCGCCGAACAGGGGGACCGTGGTGGAGGCCGCCCAGTCGCGGGCCGGTTCGATCGACACGAAGTGCACGGCGACCGTGTCACCCGGCTCCGCGCCCTCCACATAGAAGGGGCCTGTCTGCGGATTGAGGAACGGGAATTCGCAGACCTCGGAGACAAGATCCTTCTCCGAACGTACGTTTCCGGCGAAGCAGTCCTCCGTGAACAGATCCAGCACCGTGCCCGGCGCGATGCGTGCCACGGGCGCGGCTCCGCCGAACGTCCAGGCGTACTCGCCTGCTTCGGGCCGCACGGTCAGGATCCGGGGGTCACTCATTGCTGTACCGCTCCACTCTGGCCGAACGGGCCGTCGATCCGGCCGTCGGGGCCGATCCGATCACTTTGCATTCTTCGGTTGCTCGTATTGCTCGTGTTGCTTGTTGCTTGTTGCTTGTTGCTTGTATTGCTCGTGTTGCCTGTGTTGCTCGTGTCGCTCAGGGCGGGAAGCAGCGCTGGGATGGCAGGCGCCGACATGGAAAAGGACATTGAGGAGGCCGATGCACCGCGGCGCAGCCCTGAAATGGTTTCCCCCGACACCTGAATCCCCCGATCCACTGAACCCCCGACTCGCGGGACCGCCACCGTCACCTGGGCAGCGGCGCCTCGCGTGAATTACGGTACGGCGCTTGCTGGCTGAGGTGGAAGGGCGCGGCTCGCATCTGTGCACAGCGGCGTGACTGTGGATATCTCGGCCGCCCGATCGAGGGATGGGGCGGCGCCCGAAGGACCCGCGGAGAGGGCTTCGCCTACCCCGCCCGCTCCGCTCCGCCGGCTCCCACCGGATCATCCAGCACCGCCCGCGCAACCGAGTGCGCTGCGCCCAGCAGCGGCCCGTCCGGGCCCAGGCCAGAGACTGTCACCTTGCAGGACCGGCCCGCCGTGCGCTGCGTCAACTCGCCTTCCAGGGCAGGCAACAGCCACGGAGCAAGACGCGACAGGGCCCCGCCGAGCACCACGGCCCGTGGGTCCAGCAGATTGACGGCGCCGGTGAGCGCGATGCCCAATGCCGTCCCGGCGCCCCGCAGCGCCTTCCGTACCTCCTTGTCGCCCGCGGCGGCCCGCTCGGCGAGAAGCGCCACCCGGTCCTCGCCGGGATCCAGGCCCGCCGCTCGCAGCACCGCCTCCTCGCCCGCGTACTGCTCCAGGCAGCCGCGGCCGCCGCACGGGCAGGCAGGCCCTTCCGGGCGTACCGGCACGTGCCCCAACTCGCCCGCGAATCCGTGCGTCCCGCGCAGCAGCCGTCCGTCGACGACGAGAGCCGCACCGATACCGATCTCCGCCGAGACATGGAGGAAGTCCTCGGGCGACTCCCCCTCGAGCCACAGCTCTGCGAGCGCGCCGAAGTTGGCTTCGTTGTCCACGGTGAGCGGCAGCGCCGTACGCAGAAGCGGGCCGAGATCGACGTCGTGCCAGCCGAGGTTGGGCGCCCGGACGACCGTGTGCGTGTTGCGGGCGACAAGGCCGGGCACGGCCACGGCGAGACCGGCGGGGGGCAGACCCGACCGGCGGACCTCGTCGCTCACCCGCTCCACCAGGACGGCGAGTTCCTCCAGGACGGGCACGGGGGAGCGGCCGCGGTTGCGGGCCGGTCGCACGATGCGCGCACGTGTCTCGCCGCGCAGATCGACCGCGCACACCGCCAGGTGGTCGACGCCCACTTCGGCGCCGATGCCGACGGGGCCCCGCGCGCTGACCGCGAGGGCGGAGCCGGGACGGCCCACGCGTCCGGGGCGCTCCGGCCCCAGTTCGTCCAGGAGCCCGGACCGGATCAACTCGTCGACCAGCGTGGAGACGGCGGCCCGCGTCAGCCCGATGCGGGAGGCCACGGCGGCACGGGACAGCGGACCGTGCGCGGCCACGGTGTGCATCACCCGGGAGAGGTTGCGGCGGCGCATGCCCTGCTGGGTGTCGGGCAGTCGCGCGTCGGACGTCGCCCGGCGCGCTTCGTGCAGCGGTGCGGTCATGCCTCGGTCAGCCCTCACTCCCCATGGGGCGCCCTGTCCAGGAGCGGCGCCGCGTCGGAGAGTACCCCGGAGATCCGCGACAACGTCGCCTCGTCCCGCTCCACGGGGTCGAGCACGGGCCCCTGGGCCGTGCCCCACCGCCGTGCGATCGCGCTCGGATCGTCGCCGGTCAGGACGCCCGCTGCCTGAGCGGCGGCGCCGAGTGCGACCAACTCCTGCACCTGCGGGATCTGAACGGGGCGTCCGGAGAGGCGACGTACGGTGTGCTGCCAGGCCGCACCGCGTGCTCCGCCGCCGATGAGCAGAAGGGGAGACGAGGGGTCGGCGTCCGCGTCCAGGACCAAGTCGAGCGCGCCGAGCAGCGAGTGCACGGCCCCGTCGTACGCGGCCTGCAGCAACTGCCCGGGTGTCGTGTCGTGCCGCAGACCGTGCAACAGCCCCGAGGAGTGCGGCAGGTTCGGGGTGCGCTCGCCGTCCAGGTAGGGCAGGAAGGCGACGGAGCCGCCCGGTTCCACCGCCTCGCGCTCCAGGCCCAGTAGCGCGGCCACCCGGTCCACGGCCAGCGTGCAGTTGAGGGTGCACGCCAACGGCAGCCACGCGCCGTGCGCGTCGGCGAAGCCCGCGACGGTGCCGGTGGGGTCTGCGGGGCGGTGCCGCGAGACCGCGTACACCGTGCCCGATGTGCCGAGGCTCAGCACTGGCGTGCCGGGGTGCAGGCCGAGTCCCAGGGCGGCCGCCGCGTTGTCGCCGGTGCCCGGAGCGACCAGGGTCCCCTTGGAGAAGGGCAGTTCACCGCTGTGGCGGACCGTGCCGACAACCTCTCCGGGGCGTGCCACTCGGGGAAGCAGTGCCGGGTCGAGGCCCACCATGCCGAGGATTTCCTCGTCGTACGTCTCCGAGGCCGACGCCCACCATCCCGTACCGGAGACGTCGCCGCGGTCGGTGGTGCCGAGCCCGGTGAGGCGCTCCGTGAGGTAGTCGTGGGGCAGGCGCACGGCCGCCGTGGTGCGGGCGGCTCCGGGCTCGTGCTCGGCGAACCAGGCCCACTTCGTCACGGTGAAGGAGGGCCCCGGCACGCTGCCGACACGGTCGGCCCACGCCTTGGGGCCGCCGAGCCGGTCGACGAGGCCGCGGGCCTGCGGGGCCGACCGCACGTCGTTCCAGAGCAAGGCCGGTCGCACCGGGCGGCCTTCCTTGTCGAGCGCGACGAGGCCGTGCTGTTGGCCTCCGATGGAGATCGCCGTCGCTTCGCGTGCGGCTCCGCCGCACTGCTGGAGGGCCGCGCACAGGGCGTCCCACCACTCCTGGGGATCGCTCTCGCGGTACTCGCCCGTGCTGACGCGATGGGGAGCTTGCCCGTCGGCCACGACCTGGCCGGTGGCGACGTCGACGACCAGGGCCTTGGTGGACTGCGTGGAACTGTCCACGCCGACGACGAGGGGGCCCTGCGCTGTGGGCGCTGATGACATGGCGGTCTCCGTTTCTGCGGCTCGCCCTGGGGGATGCTCCGGAGTTTCCTCCCCGACCTTCCCAGAAGGGTCCTCGGATACTAATTTGTAAAGCGCCATGACGAAATAGGCGAGGGAGCCGCACATGAACTACAAGCCCACTCCTGCGGACAAGTTCAGCTTCGGCCTGTGGACCGTCGGCTGGCAGGGCAGAGACCCGTTCGGGGACGCGACCAGGGCCGCAATCGACCCGGCCGACTCGGTGCGGCACCTCGCCGAACTGGGTGCCTACGGAGTGACGTTCCATGACGACGACCTGATCCCGTTCGGGTCGTCCGACACGGAACGGGAGGGGCACATCAAGCGCTTCCGGCAGGCGCTGGACGCGACCGGTCTCGTCGTGCCGATGGCCACCACGAACCTCTTCACCCATCCCGTCTTCAAGGACGGCGCCTTCACCGCCAACGACCGTGACGTACGCCGTTACGCGCTGCGCAAGACGATCCGCAACATCGACCTGGCGGTGGAGCTGGGTGCGCGTACCTACGTCGCCTGGGGCGGCAGGGAAGGCGCGGAGTCCGGTGCCGCGAAGGACGTGCGCGACGCACTCGACCGCATGAAGGAGGCCTTCGACCTGCTCGGCGAGTACGTGACGGCGCAGGGCTACGACCTGCGCTTCGCGATCGAGCCGAAGCCGAACGAGCCGCGCGGCGACATCCTGCTGCCCACCGTCGGCCACGCACTCGCGTTCATCGACCGCCTGGAGCGCCCCGAACTGTTCGGCGTCAACCCCGAAGTGGGCCACGAGCAGATGGCGGGGCTCAACTTCCCGCACTCCATCGCCCAGGCACTGTGGGCGGGCAAGCTCTTCCACATCGACCTCAATGGCCAGACCGGCATCAAGTACGACCAGGATCTGCGCTTCGGCGCGGGCGACCTGCGCAGCGCCTTCTGGCTGGTGGACCTCCTGGAGAGGGGCGGTTACGAGGGGCCCCGGCACTTCGACTTCAAGCCGCCGCGTACGGAGGATGCCGAGGGCGTGTGGGATTCGGCCGCGGGCTGCATGCGCAACTACCTGATCCTCCGGGAACGTGCGCGGGCCTTCCGCTCCGACCCGGAGGTCCACGAGGCGCTGCGTGCCGCGCGCCTGGACGAACTGGCGCTTCCCACCGCCGATGACGGGCTGGCGGGACTGCTCGCCGACAGGGGCGCGTACGAGGCGTTCGACGTGGAGGCGGCCGCCGCGCGCGGGATGGCCTTCGAGCGGCTCGACCAACTGGCGATGGACCACCTTCTGGGAGCCCGGGGCTGATCCCCGACCGAGCGCCACGCGCCATCAACTTCCGCACAGGGGTCGCCTCATGACCGATTCGAGGCGACTCTGGATGGTATGGCCATGCCGCCCGTACCGCCGCAACCACCTCCGCCGCCGCCCAGTGGTCCGCCGCCCCCGGGCGGTGGCGGGTTCGGCCCACCCCCAGGGGGCGGGTACGGGCCACCTCCCGCAGACGGCGGGTGGCCACCCGGGCCGCCTCCTGGCGGGCCCCCGGGGAGGCGCACGGGGCTGCTGGTCCTGCTCGCGGTGATCGTGGCCGTGGGCGCCGTCGCCGCGGTGGTGTTGCTGGTCACCGGAGACGACGGCGAGGGCAAGAAGGGGCCCGCGGAGTCCAGTACTGCAACCGCGTCCGAGCCCACTCCGTCACTGAGCATCGCGTCGCAGATCCCGAGCGAGCTGCCCACCGACCTGCCCACCGGATTGCCGAGCGGACTCCCGTCCGTGCCCACCGGTTTCCCGAGCGACCTCGACTCGTTGCTGCCTACGGTTGCGGGTGACGCGGTCCCGTACTACCTGCTGGGGACCGGCGACTGCTTCGACATCGACGACAGCAGGCCGGGCCGGGCGGCGAAGAGGTCCTGCAACGAACCGCACGACGCCGAAGTCGTCGAACTCGCCGAACTGAAGGGCTCCTTCACGACGGACGCCGCCCTCAAGAAGGCGGCGGCCGCTTTGTGCGAACGGCCACTGGAGCGCAAGGCGCGAAGTCAGCCCTCGGGCACGGTGCGCGGCACTCTGGTGCAGTACCCGGACGCCTCCGGATACAAGTACGGCATCGACGACGTCGCGTGCAGCCTGGCCGGGGACAGCGGCTCGGGGAGGCACAAGCTCACCAAGCCGCTGTCTTGACGAAGCGGTGTCTCCGAAGACGGCCCCTTGGGGGGGGCGAAGCGGCTGCTGAACTCAGTACTTCCGAGGAAGCCGTACATAGGTGACCGTGGTCTCCACGCCGCTGTCGACCAACCGCCCGTCCTTGTCGAAGGCCTCCGTCCCGTCCGTCATCCCGAAGTCGTTGTCGTTGATGACGGCGAGCGTGCGGCTGTCGACCCTGGCGGCGCCCTCGATCTTGCCCGGGACGCCGTCCACGGTGCCCAGGTCGACGACCAGTCGCTTGCCGAGGACGGGCACTCCGGAGGATGCGGGATCGTCGAGCTCCTCCAGGGCGGGCCGCGTGGTGCCCTTGTCCCACTTGCCGCCGAGGATGTTCGCCTTGCGGGTGAGCGTGACCGTCTGGAGCCGCGCCGCCTTGTCGGTGCGCTCCTGGACCAGGAGCCGGTCCCGACCGACGGCGACCACGGAGGAGATCTTGAGTTCGGACGTGTCGTCCTCGCCGGGGTCGACGACGCCCACGGGATCGAATCGGTAGGCGTACTCGCCGGTGACGGCCTGCTTCTTCGGCGAAAAGCGCACCAGCCGTGTCGTGCGCGAGCCGTCCCCCGCGTCCGCGTTCGGAAGTGACAGGGGGCTCTGCAACGCCATCACCAGGTCGCCACCGGGCAGTTGGGCGAGCCCTTCGAAGCCGCGGTTCGTCTTGCGGTGCAGCAGAATGTCCGGCAGAGCTTCGACCACGGGGTAGTCGGCGCCACGCAGCTTCAGCCCACGGGGAACGTAACGCTTGAGCACCTTCCCGCGCGCGGAGACGTGGATCAGCGAGGGACCGTACTCGTCGACCAGCCAGAAGGTGCCGTCGGCGGCGCGCACGATGCCCTCCGTGTCCAGGCCGTTCGGGTCGTAGGAGACGGGCCTCTTCGCGTCGTACGTGTACGGGGCCTCGTCACGGCCTTCCTGGTTGGGCAGCCCGGTGACGGGCCTCCCGGAGGAGGTGGTGAGCGGCAGCGCGGACACCACCTCCACCTTCTCCCCAAAGACGCGGATCTTCACGATCGCCGGATCGAATCCGGGAACCGGGAACGTGCGGCGCTTCTTGCCGGCCACCTTGATCTGGCCGTTGGGGCCCCGATCGGTCACCGTCCAGAACTCGCCCTTGCGGCCCGCCGGATAGAGGTCGCTCCCGATGCCGCCGAGATCCACACCGCGGTCGTCGTCCACGGTGCCCGGAAGCAGCGCATTGCTGAACGTGCCGAGAGGAATGTCCCCGAGCGTCGCCGTGCCGGTGACGCGTGCCTCCTGCCGGCCCCCGCCCGCCTGGTGACCGGTCGCGGTGCCGGCCACCACGAGTGCGGAGGCGACGGCGAGCGGCACGCCTACGGCTACGGAACGGCGGACACGGCCCTTGCGGGCGGCGTGCGGGGACATCGGGGCCTCCTGGGGCACGGGTTCGGCGACAGCGGCCAGACTTCGCCGCCGTCACGAACACGAGGAAGCTTCCGGGTGAACATCGGGGGACGCGCCGACGGCGCCTCCCGCGAGGGGCAGGAGGCGCCGTCGTCAACCACCGGTCCGATCAGTAGCCGTGGGGCGGAATGCCCTGGTCGTCCCCCCTTCGGATAGGCCACGCCGACAGAGCTGACGAGCCCGGTGCCCCCGCTGTTGAGCCTTGGGCGGCTCTTGCGGTCAGACCTCCCTGAACCGACGTGATCCACGCTCGCCGATGTCATGGCCGCGCTCAATCGCTGGGCAGGGGGAGTGCGTGCGCCGGTGTTCCCGGCGCACGGGCGCCCCGCGGGGACGCGCCGGTGGGCGCCGTGTGCCTTTCGGCCATGCGCCATGTCTCGCGCCTGCGCGCTCTCACGCCGGGCTCGTGGGCCGCGCGCCACGCTCCGGGGCCGGCGTCCCACGGCTGAGTCAGTCGCCCCCGCCGGCCACGGCCAGCGCCGTCGCCGGGTCCTGGGCCACAGGCCCCGCGGGGGTCCAACGGCCGCGCTCCTTGCGGTAGGGCCACCAGCGACCGTCACGCCCATGACGCAGCTGAGCGTCCGCGCCGACGACGGTCCAGCGGTTGCGGGTCTCCCGCAGCTGCGGGCGCTCGCCCTCGTCCCAGGCCGCGTCCAGCGCGGCACGCGCGCGTGCCAGGGCCTCCTCCTTCGGCGTCCACTCCTCCTCGAGCACGTGGAGCGCGGCCCGGCCGCCGAACCGCCAGGCCCGCACAGCGAGCGCGAGACCGTCCCGGCCGCGGTCCGACACCTCCGCGAGACGTCCCTCCATCGCCCCGCCGGGGCCCGCGGCAGCCAGGCGTACGGCATCCTCGCTGGCGGTCAACCCGCCTTCCACCGGAAGACGTTCGTGCTCAGGAGCGAGAGCCTCGGCCAGCAACCGGTACGCCTCGACGGCCGCCTGCGCGGCGAGGAACTCGACCGCTGCCACATCGAGCCCCGGCGCGGGCTCCGCCTCCGTGTCCAGCGCCGGCGGCAGACCCGGCGTCTCGGGCAGCGGAGGCAGGTCGGGCAGCGGCGGCAGGATGGCGCCGTCCGCGTACGCCTCCGCGGCGCCCACGCCCTCCTGGGCGGCCTCCTCACCCTCCTCGGAGGGTTCCTCCGCGTCGGCTCGCGCGATGCTGCGCACCTGCAACTCGTTCAGCAGCTCCCGCTCCCCGCGTCCCCGCATCAGCAGGAGCACGAAGGGGTCCTGGTCGAGCAGCCGCGCCATCTGGTAGCAGAGCGCGGCCGTGTGGCCGCAGTGGTCCCAGGCGTCGCAGTCGCACTCCGGTTCCAGGTCGCCGATGCCCGGCAGGAGTTCGACGCCCGCCGCCGCGGAGTCCTCCACCAGGTGGGGCGGCATCTCACGGTCGAGGAGGGCCGCGATGTGGCCGGCCCGCTCGATGGCCATCTCCAGGAAGCGATCCCACTCCTCAGTGCTCATCTCCTGCAGGAGCACGTCGGAACGGTGTGTCGCGCCGTCGCGGTCCCGCACGACCGCGGTGATCCTGCCGGGCCGTACGGAGACCGCGCCCACCGCACCCGCGCGTGCGAGTCTGCGCCCCGTCTTCAGCTGCTGGGTGTCCAGCGCCGTGTCCTCCAGCGCCTTGAGCCAGGCCTGGCCCCACCAGGTCTGTGCGAAGCCCCGGCCGTGCGCGGGCGGCAGCGCCGCAAATGTGCGCTCGCCCGACGGCACACCCGCGCGCGGGTCCTCGTCGGCCGCACCGTATGTCTCGTCATGGATGTCACTCATCGCGTGCCCCCTCGCAGCTCGACCAGATCGGACAGTTCGGCATCGGTCAGCTCGGTGAGAGCGACCTCGCCGGAGCCGAGGACGGAATCCGCCAACTCCCGCTTGCGCAGCAGCATGTCGGCGATGCGGTCCTCGATCGTCCCCTCCGCGATCAGCCGGTGCACCTGCACCGGCTGCGTCTGCCCGATGCGGTACGCACGGTCGGTGGCCTGTGCCTCGACGGCGGGGTTCCACCAGCGGTCGTAGTGCACGACGTGCTCGGCACGCGTCAGGTTCAGCCCGGTGCCCGCCGCCTTGAGGGACAGCAGGAACACCGGGACCTCGCCGTCCTGGAAGCGCTGCACCATCGCCTCTCGCTCCGCGACGGGCGTGCCGCCGTGCAGGAACTGCGAGGGGACACCACGGGCCGCCAGATGCCGCTCGATGAGCCGCGCCATCTGCACGTACTGCGTGAAGACGAGCACGCTCGCGTCCTCGGCGAGGATCGTGTCGAGCAACTCGTCGAGCAGCTCCAGCTTTCCGGAGCGGCCCGGGATGCGGGGCTTGTCCTCCTTGAGGTACTGCGCCGGGTGGTTGCAGATCTGCTTGAGGCCGGTGAGGAGCTTGACGATCAGCCCTCGGCGTTCGAAGCCGTCGGCCCCGGAGATCTCCGCGAGGGTCTCCCGCACCACTGCTTCGTAGAGGCCCGCTTGTTCCGCGCTGAGTGAGACGGCGCGATCTGTCTCCGTCTTCGGCGGCAGCTCGGGCGCGATGCCTGGATCCGACTTGCGACGGCGCAGCAGGAACGGACGCACGAGCTGCCCGAGCCGCTCGGCGGCTGCCGGGTCCGTGCCGCCTTCCACGGCCTTGGCGTAGCGCGTACGGAAGGTGCCGAGCTTGCCGAGCAGACCGGGCGTCGTCCAGTCGAGGATGGCCCACAGCTCGGAGAGGTTGTTCTCCACGGGAGTACCGGTGAGCGCCACGCGCGCGCGTGCCCCGATGGCGCGCAGCCGCTTGGCCGTCGCCGAGTACGGGTTCTTGACGTGCTGTGCCTCGTCGGCGACGACCATTCCCCAGGAGACCTGCCCGAGCTTGTCCGCGTCGAGTCGCATGGTGCCGTAGGTGGTGAGGACGAACTCGCCGTCCGCCAGATCCTCCAGGCCGCGCTGAGCGCTGTGGAAGCGGCGTACGCGCGTGCCGGGCGCGAACTTCTCGATCTCGCGCTGCCAGTTGCCCATCAGCGACGTCGGACAGACCACCAGCGTGGGCCCCGCGGACTCCTCGTCGGTCTGGCGGTGCAGATGCAGGGAGATCAGTGTGATCGTCTTGCCGAGGCCCATGTCGTCGGCGAGACAGCCGCCGAGACCGAGCGACGTCATCCGGGCCAGCCAGTTCAGGCCGCGCAGCTGGTAGTCGCGCAACTCGGCCGCGAGCGCCTCGGGCTGCCCGACGGGCTCCATGCCCTCCGGGTCGGCGAGTCGCTCGCGCAGGGTGGCGAGCCACCCCGTGGGCTGTACGTCGACACGCTGACCCTCGACTTCGGCGGTACCGGTCAGGGCGGCGCTGAGGGCATCGATCGGGGTGACCTTGCGGTCGTGCCTGTCGCGGGCGCGCCGTGCCTCCTCGGGGTCGACGAGCACCCACTGGTCGCGCAGACGGACGACGGGGCGGTTCGCCTCGGCGAGCCGGTCCAGTTCTTCACGGGTCAGCTGCTGATCGCCCAGCGCGAAGCGCCAGTTGAAGGCCAGCAGTGCGTCGGCGGAGAGGAAGGACGGCATGTCCGCGGAGAGCTTTTCGGGCCCCCGCTCCTGGTCGTCCCGCTCGTCGTCCGGCGGGCCGATGACCGCACGCGCGGTGAGGCTGCGCGCCAGCTCCTTGGGCCAGTGCACATCGACACCTGCGACCGCCAGCATCCGGGCGCCCTCGCCCAGGAGTTCGGCGACGTCCTCGTCCGCCAGCTCGATGGCGTCGGGCACGGAGGCCGAGAGGAGCGGTGCGAGGGGCGGCCACGCGCGCGTGGCACGACGCAGCGCGAGGAGGGCGTCCATCCGTGCGCGCGGTCCGAAGGCCTGCGCCGCAGCCCCGGACCCGGCCCACACCTCCGCGGCGTCCGCGACGAGCGTGGGATCGCTGACGCTGTGCAGCTGCAGGACGGTGCGGAAGGGCAGTCGGGTGCCGTCCTCGGTCACCGTGGCCAGGCCGGGGATCTCCACGCGCAGCGAGATCCGTACGCCCGCGTCGTGCCCGGAAGCCACGTCCAGGGCCCAGGCGCGCTGATCGGGTACGTGCTGGGGCTCGGGCGCGGCGAAGACGGGCCCGCCCGCGGCCGACGCCGCGGCGGGGGAGCGCGGCAGGGTGTCGGCCACGGCGTCGAGGAACTGGCGCAGCAGACGCTCGGGTTCGGGCAGCCGCAGCGGTTCGCCCTCGTCCAGGGGCAGTGCGTGGGCTTCGGGCGGCATCGCGGCGGACAGCTCACGCAGCCGTTGCAGGTCGTCGGAGCCCAGCGGTCCGGCACGCCAGGCGTCGTGGTCGTTGAGGGTCAGTCCGGGCAGCAGCAGCCCACGGGCGGCCAGTTGCAGGGCGAGCACGCCGGCCGTCCCCCAGAAGGCGGCCGTCGGATGGGTCCCTGACACGGCACGCGCGCGCGTGAGGATCGGCAGCGCGGCGCGGACAGGGAACAGCGTGGCGGGCACGCGGACGAGCTCGACCCCGTCCTCGGCCGGAACCACGACGGTCATGACTTCGCGGACGCCCGCAGCGCTGGAAGGAGGCTCGGCGCCGTCGGGGCGCCAGAAGGCGACCTGACCCCCACGCGCGGGGTCGGCAGGCATGAACAGGACCGAACAGCGTGACAGTTCGGAGATCTCGGAGGGTGACACGACAGGGAGCCTGTGCACAGCGATGGCGCATTCCTCAAATTTGACTACTGAGACCGGAGCGGCCGAGAGTACCTCACGTCGCGGGATTCACGGGAATGATCGCGCGGTGATCCCGGTCACCTCGCGTCGTGGGGTGTAGCCAGCACCACCATCCGGCGGTGCTGGCCCCCGAGTGGACACGGGTGGTGGCGCCATGGTTGCCCATGGTCACTGATCCGTACGTTCTATCAGGTCAACCCGTTGTCATGAAGACCGGAGACCCACCATGTCCCAGGCCGCCTCGGCAGTCGCGGATCGTCCCTCAGCCGACGCCGGCAGGCAAGCCGCCGGAAGTGATTTCGCACCACTCCTGCGTACCGTCAAGGGGCAGGGACTCCTGGAGCGTCGCGTCGGCTGGTACACGCGCACCATCGTGATCAACACCCTCGCGCTGGTGGCTGTGGGCGTCGGGATGTTCGCCCTCGGGGGCTCGTGGTGGGTGCTGTTGCTCGCTCCCGTCCTGTCGATCCTCTGCGCCCGCACGGCATTCATCGGCCATGACGCGGGCCATTCCCAGATAACCAACAACCGGTCCGCCGCCCATGCCATCGGCCTCGTGCACGCCAACCTCCTGCTCGGGATGAGCTCGTCCTGGTGGAACGACAAGCACAACCGGCACCACGCCAACCCCAACCACCTCGAGAAGGATCCCGACGTCGCTCCGGACGTCCTTGTGTGGACCAGCAAGCAGGCCAAGGTCCGTGTGGGCTTCCGGCGTTGGCTCACCCGCAACCAGGCCTGGCTCTTCTTCCCGCTGACGCTCCTCCAGGGCATCGCCATGAAGGTCTACGGCTTCCAGGACCTGCGTCGGCAGTCTCCGCGCGAGCGCCTGGTGGAAGGGCCCCTGCTGGTCGCTCACCTCATCGGCTACGTGACACTGCTGCTCGCCGCCATGCCCCTCGGCCACGCGATCGCCTTCGCCGCCCTGCACCAGGCACTCTTCGGCCTGCACCTCGGACTGGCCTTCGCGCCCAACCACAAGGGCATGGAAATGCCCGACTCGAACGGTGAGCGCTGGGGCCATCTGCGCCGCCAGGTGGTCACGTCCCGCAACATCCGCGGCGGCGTCGTGACCGACTGGTTCCTCGGCGGCCTCAACTACCAGATCGAGCACCATCTGTTCCCCAGCATGCCCCGCCCTCACCTGCGACTGGCCCAGCCCGTCGTGCGCGCCCACTGCGCCGCCGTGGGCATGCCTTACACCGAGGCCGGATTCGTGGACTCGTACCGTCAGGTGCTGCGCCACATGTACGAAGTCGGTGAGCCCCTGCGGGTCGAGTAGCGGGAGGATGGAAGGAGACCACCGGGAGGATGGAAGGAGACCACTAAGGGGCGCGGCTCAGGGATCTCTCAGGGTCGCGGTGAGGAACCGTGGGAGGCCCCACCCCGTTTTCCAGGACAGAGAGCGGCAGAGGCCGCGAAGGAGGCGACGCACATGTCGAAGAACGCGAAGATCGCCGCAGGAGGTGTGGCGGCCGGCATCATCCTGTTGATCTGGCTGCCGTGGTGGGCGGCACTTCTGATCGTGCTCGGAGTCCCCGCGGCCGCTTACCTGGCGCTGGACTCCGGTCAGCGGCACAGGCTGCGTCGCGTCAGCCGCAAGGAGCTCGGCCGCTGAGGCCCCGGCGCGGCGCCCCGGAGAGACCGTCCGCTTCGCGGCCTGCCGATGCGGTTCCGCGGGCGGAAGGGAGCCGTACATGGACGCACGCGCGCCACGTGCGCGTGCAGCATTGCTCGCAGCGGTCCGCCTGCTCCGTGAACGCGGCACCCCGACATCGGGGGAGACGGCGCTGGCACTGGTGGTGATCGGCGGCCGGGGAAGCTCCTGGGACGAGGTCTGGCGCAGCGAACTGGCGGCGCTGCGCGACCATGAGGACCACGACACGGCCATGGCCGCGCTCCTCGTCGACCCCGAAGCGGGCAACTAGCGGGCAACTGACGGGTCTCCCGGGCGAAGCGCGGAGCACGTTCAGGCGGGGCGGACCGCCATCTTGTCGAGGGCCTCCAGGAGCGCGGGGAGTTCGGGCCCGCGCCCGACGGGCAGCACTTCTCCGGGCTCCTCGTCCAGGAGCACGAACGCGATGTCGTCGGTCCTCGCGACCAAGGACCAGCCGGGACCGTCGGCACGCAGGGTGCGGGCGTCCCCCGAGGCGAAGGAGGACCGCACCCTGCCCAGGGGCGGAGGCGTGTCCACGTACGCACGGGCTTCGGCGAGGACACGCTGGACACCGGTCAGCGGCACGTCCTCGGACTTCTTCGAGGAGTCCTCCGCAGAGGTGCCCTCCGCTGAGGTGCCCTCCGCGGAGCCGTCCGTCGTGAAGTCGGCGTCGTCGATCTGTTCCCGCCAGGACGCCCACTGGAGCGCTATCTCATCGGCGCCCAGGCGTCGTTGCGCAGGGCCCCAGGTGTCGGACTGCGGCGGCACGAGCGGCAGTCGGTCCGCGTCGTCAGGGCCCGGCTCGGGGTCGTGCGGAGCCGGCACGCCGGGAGCCGCGACGGCGACCGCGAGCGGCCAGCCTGGCAGCGCTGTGACCACCGTGTGCTCCTCGGGCGACAGGTCGTACTCCATGCCGCAGTCCCAGGAGGCGATCGCCACGGCCACCAGTGACACATCGTCGACGACCACGGTCCAGCGTGCACCCTCGCCGTCCTGGCCGAGTACCAGGCCGTATCCTGCGGCGAGCGGCGCGAGACCGAGTGCCGCGCACGCCTCGGGGTAGTCGTCGCCCAGCACGCTGGGGAACTTCGCGGGTGTCAGCAGCACCGCCGTGAGCACGTACAGCGCGTCGTCCTCGGCGGCGACAGCGTCGTCCGTCCCGGCCATGCCAGCCTCCCCATCGCTTGTCCGTCGGCGCACCCTAACCACTCGCCCCGGAGATCGTCGAGGGTGGATGACCAGGAAATTCACCGACGGACCGCCTGGTTGGACCGCTGCGGTGGGGCGCGGCTCAGGCTGCGGGCAGGCCCAGGAGTGAACGGGCCACGTCCCGCGGCGACTCGTCGCGCTCTCGCGCGAGGGCGATCACAGCCCGGCACGCGAGCTCGCTGACGCCGAACGACAGTGCCTCCGGGGAGACCCATTCCGTGGCCTCGTCCATCTCTTCCTGGTCGTCCTCGGCGCACGCCGCGACATAGACGGCGGCAGCTTCGAAGAGGTTGTGCGTGCGCTTCTGCGGGGCGGGGTCGTGCGCACGCTCGTCCTCGTCGCGCGACGGCTTGTTGGTGCGCCAGAACTTGCGGAGTCCGTCGAACATGTCGGCTGCCTTCCCCCGGGGTGCGATTGTCACCGCTGATCGCTCATCTGCCGTTCACCAACGTAGAGTTAGTGTTCCGGTGACAGAAGGGGGACCGCGCGGTGAAGCGATTCGAGCGGCTCGAGCAGATCAGGCGCCTCGACCCGGAGCGGGACTTCCTCCAGATCTACCGGCTCACCGCGACATTCGAGTTCCCGTGGGACTATACGCGCGCACTCGAACTCGCGCTCTATCGCACCTATGCGGTCCCCAGCATCGGCCGACTCCTCGCGCAGACAGCCGAACTGACGGACCGTACGCAGAAGAGGTACGACGACACGGCCCTGCTGCTCGACACTGTCGTGGAGCACGGCTTCGGCAGTGACGAAGGCCGCACGGCCATCCGCCGCATCAACCAGATGCACCGCAGCTACGACATCAGCAACGAAGACATGCGCTACGTACTGTGCACGTTCGTGGTGGTGCCGAAGCGGTGGATCGACGCCTACGGCTGGCGCAGGCTCTCGCGCCACGAGACCACGGCCGCCGCCGTGTACTACCGCACCCTCGGGCAGCACATGGGCATCAAGGGGATCCCGGACTCTTACGAAGAGTTCGAGAAGTGCCTCGACGACTACGAAGAGGCCAACTTCGGCTGGGACCAAGGGGCGTGCGAGGTGTCGGACGCGACACTCGACCTGATGGCGTCGTGGTACCCGCGTCCCCTGGCGCCCTTGGTGCGCAACGCGACGCGCGCACTGCTCGATGACTCCTTGCTGAGGGCCTTCCGTTACGAGCGGCCCGGTGCGGTGACCCGCTCGCTGGTCCGGAGTGTGGTACGGCTGCGGGGGCGCGCGGTACGTCTCATGCCGCCGCGCAAGGCGCCGCACTATGCGCGGCAGAACTGGGAGATCAAGGGCTACCCCGACGGATACGAGGTCGCCGAGCTCGGTTCGTTCCCCGTGCCGGGCGTCCGAGGGTGCCCGGTGCCGCACAAGGGTGGGTCAGCGGGTGCTGCCGTCGAGTGATGTCAAGGTGGTGCGCAGCCAGGCGAGTTCAGCGCGGCTCGTCGCGCGGGCGATCGTGAGAATGCCGCGCCGGAAGGGGTCGTCGAGCTCCTCCGCGCGCAGGGGCCTTTCGCCCTCGTAGAAGAAGCTGGCGGGTTCCTCGAGGAAGGCCAGGCGCTGCCGCAGCACCACCGCCTGCGCCGCGTCGTCGTCCAGATGACGGAGGAAGGCGAGGAGCGTGAACCAGCGGTTCTCGTCGGTGATGTCCCCTCGCGCCGGCTCCGCGAGCCGCCTGCGCAGTTCCTGCCTGCCCTGCGAAGTGAGGCTCAGGACGTGGCGAGGTGCCGCCACGGCTCCGGGCCGCGTCTCGCGGGCGAGCAGCCCCGCCTTCTCCAGCCGCTTGATGGCGGGGTACAGCGTGCTCTCCGCGACGGGCCGTACGTGCCCGGTCAGTGCCGTGATGCGCTTGCGCAGCTCATAGCCGTGAAGGGAGGTGTCGTAGAGGAATCCGAGGATGGCCAGTTCGAGCATGGCCCGCATTCTGCCGCACGCGGTGTCTGCGCACGGAGTACATCTGGTGCGTAATACATCGGTGCCGATGTATGGTCCCTTCGGGCGCTCGTGAAGGGCGAGGCAGGGGCACACGAGAACGGGGCACGACCATGCGTGAGGCACGGTTCGACGCACAGGGCAGCAGGGTGCGGTGGACGGAAGCCGCTGGGGCCGAACCGGCGCGGGTGTACGTCCACGGCCTCGGCGCGGCATCGACCGTCTACCACGCGCACGTGGCCGCCAGGCCCGAACTGGCGGGTCGACGTTCCCTGTTCGTGGATCTGCCGGGGCACGGGATCAGCGACCGTCCCGCTGACTTCGGCTACACCCTGGAGGACCACGCCGACGCACTGGCCGCGGCATTGGACGAGGCCCGCGTTGCCGGCGCGGAGATCGTCGCGCACAGCATGGGCGGAGCCGTCGCGATCGTGCTCGCGCACCGACGGCCCGACCTGGTGTCGAGGCTGGTCCTCACGGAGGCCAACCTCGACCCGAATCCTCCCGCGACGGCGGGCAGCAGCGGCATCGCCACGTACACGGAGGAGGACTTCGTCGACGGCGGTGGCCACGCGCGCGTGCTGGAGACGGTCGGCCCCTCTTGGTCGGCCACCATGCGCCTGGCCGATCCCCGGGCGCTGCACCGCAGCGCGACCGGATTGGTCGCAGGTACGCGGCCCACGATGCGCCGGATGCTCATGGCGCTGGCCGTGGACCGCGTCTACGTTCAGGGCGCGTCGAGCGGCGAACTCGCGGGGCAGGACGAGCTGGTGGCGTCCGGCGTGCAAGTGGTCGTGGTGCCGGAAGCGGGGCACAACGTCATGTTCGACAACGCGGACGCGTTCGTCGCCGCGGTCGCCGGGCGCCCCTGACCGCCCCCGCTCTCGAAGCCGGGGCCACTCAGTCTTCGCGCTCCGCCAGAGCCAGGAACCGGGCGTCCTCGTCGACGTACGACGTCATGCGCCAGCCGGAGGCGGCGAGGAGCGGCCCCAGGTTGCCCTCGGCGCGCAGATCGCCCGGAGTGATCCGGCGTCCCTGCCGGGCCGCGAGAGCCGCCCTGCCGATGGGGTGGAACAGGGCGAGGAGGCCGCCGGGCCGTGTCACCCGCCGCAACTCCCGCAAGTTCTCGGCGGGATCGGGCAGGTGTGAGATCAGGCCGGCACCGAATACGGCGTCGAGTGACTCCGTGCGCAGCGGCAGGCCCGTGACGTCGGCGAGCAGGAGCTGCCCGTCACGGGCCCTGCCCGCACGTGTCGCGGCCTCCAGCATGGCCGGCGTCAGATCGGCGCCCAGCACCACGCCCGACGGCCCTACGGCCTCCCTGAGGGCGGGAAGCGCTCGTCCCGTCCCGCAGCCGGCGTCTAGCACACGAGAGCCGGGGCGGAGCCCGAGCTCGGCGACAGCGGCCCGGTAGGCCGGACCGTCATCGGGGAAGCGGGTGTCCCAGTCGGCCGCGCGGGCCGTGAAGAAATCCTGGACCTGTGTGGGGTCGTCGCTCATACGCGCCATGATCCCGCATGGAGTCGCACGCGCGTTGGGTGCACTCGTTCGAGCGTGACGCGATCGTTCAGGACCCTCTCTCTGTCACATTCCATCAGCTTTCGAAATGCGCCCCCGTTGTGCGCCCCGGGCCGGACTAGCGTCCCTGGGCCATGGGACACCTGGACCACGCCACCTTCGGCTGGCTGACCCCCGTGCTGTCGTACGCGATGGCCTGCATCGGCGCCGCCCTCGGACTGCGCTGCACCGTCCGCGCGCTGGGCGCCTCGGGCCGCTCGCGCCGGAACTGGCTCATCACCGCCGCCTCCGCCCTCGGCACCGGCATCTGGACGATGCACTTCGTCGCCATGCTCGGCTTCGGAGTCACCGGCACCGAGATCCACTACAACGTCCCGCTGACCATCCTCAGCCTCCTGGTCGCGATGGCCGTCGTGGGCGCCGGCGTCTTCGCCGTGGGGTACGGCCGCGACCGCGGGCGCGCGCTCGTGCTCGGCGGCCTCACCACGGGCCTGGGCGTCGCGAGCATGCACTACCTGGGCATGGCGGCCCTGCGTCTGCACGGTGACGTGCGGTACGACCCTGTGCTGGTCGGCCTCTCCGTAGCGATCGCTGTCGTCGCGGCGACCGCTGCGCTCTGGGCCGGGCTGAACATCAAGTCGCCGCTCGCCGTCGCGGTGGCATCGCTGGTGATGGGCGGGGCGGTGAGCAGCATGCACTACACCGGAATGCTCGCGGTGAGCGTGCGCGTCGCTCCCTCCGAAGCCGCACTGCCCGGCGCCACGACGATGCAGTTCATCTTCCCCCTGGCCGTAGGACTCGGCTCCTATCTCTTCCTGACCTCGGCGTTCGTCGCGCTGTCCCCGACCGCGGGCGAGCGCGAGGCCTCCGTGTCGGCCCAGCGGCCGGTCGGGAGCGCGGCCCTGTAGAGGCAGTCCTTGGGCCGGTGACGGCCGAGGGACACGCCCCGAACCCATCCGAGCGAGGAGGCCATGCGTACACCCCGTAGCACGCCTGATCCGGCCGCAAGTGCCGCGCCGTCACATCCGGTGCCCCCTGCGCGCGGGCGCCGTGCCCACGCCGGCCCGCCCGCCGATGAACGCCAGGACCCGGAGGACCAGTTCACCGAAACCCCGTCGGAACGGGTACCCACGCGCGCGGGACGGTGGCGACTGCGGCCGCGCACCGTGCGCGCCAAGATCGTGTGCCTGCTGATGGTGCCCGTGGTCTCGCTGCTCGCCCTCTGGGGGTACGCGACCGTCACGACCGCACAAGACGTGGCGCGTCTGCGGCAGTTGCGGTCCGTGCAGAGCGCCGTGCACGACCCCATCGAGGCGGCCATCACCTCGCTCCAGGCAGAACGGGTCGCCGCCGTGCGCTACGCGACCGAACCCGGCGCCGACCGCGGCGCCGCACTGGAGAGGCAGGCCGCCACGACCGACCGGGCCGTGGCCGAACTGCGCCTGGGCGAGCACCGGACCGTCGCCGACGGAGCGGGCCTGCCCGACGGAGTGGCGGACCGGCTGGAAGCGTTCGTCACCGGTGCGGAGGCGCTGCGCTCCCTGCGCAGCGACGTGCTGGACCGCAGCACGGGCTGGGACGCGACGTACGGCCAGTACACAAAGACGATCTCGCAGGCCTTCGGGGTGGGCGGTGCGCTCACCGGCATGCAGGACACCGCACCGGGTTCCGACGCGCGCGTGCTGCTCGAATTCTCCAGGTCGGGCGAAATGCTGGCCCGCGAGGAGGCCGTCCTCGCAAGTGCCCGGCTCGACGGCTCTCTGGGCGGGGAGCGGCTGCGGCTGTTCACCGGTGCCGTCGACACCCGCCGGACCCTGACCGACACGGCTGTCGCCGATCTGCGCGGGCCCCAACGGGCAGCCTGGCACGAGCTGGAGAAGGGACGCGCGTACGGGGACGTCCGCGCCGCCGAGGACAAGGTGCTCGTGTCCGAGCCCGGCACGAAGGCGCTCGCCGCGGCCCCGGCGAAGACCTGGGACAACGCCTACGCGACCGTGCGGGACGAGCTCCACGCCATCGAGGACGGCGCGGACCGCAGTGCCGCCGACCGCGCCGACCCGTTCACCCACGGCGTGCTCACCCCGGCCGGTGCCGCAGTCCTCTTCGGGCTCGCCGCCGTCGCCGCCTCGCTCGTGATCTCCGTACGCATCGGGCGAGGCCTTGTCGTCGAACTGGTCAGTCTGCGCAACAGCGCCCTGGAGATCGCCCGGCGCAAACTCCCGCACGCCATGCGGCGACTGCGCGCGGGGGAGGAGATCGACATCCACGTCGAGGCCCCCACCGGACCGCCCGCGGAGGACGAGACGGGGCAGGTCTCCGAAGCGCTCGGCACCGTCCACAGGGCGGCCCTGCACGCGGCCATCGAACGCGCGGAGCTCGCCAGCGGTATCTCCGGAGTGTTCGTCAATCTGGCCCGCAGGAGCCAAGTCCTCGTCCACCGTCAGCTCGGCCTCCTCGACACCATGGAGCGAAGGGCCGACGACCCCAACGAACTCAGCGACCTCTTCCGGCTCGACCATCTGACGACCCGGATGCGGCGCCATGCGGAGAGCCTGATCATCCTCTCCGGAGCAGCACCGGGCCGAGCCTGGCGGATGCCCGTCTCCCTGACGAACGTGGTCCGCGCGGCAGTGTCCGAAGTCGAGGACTACGCGCGCGTGGAGGTGCGCCAACTCCCCGCGGCCTCGGTCCTCGGCACGGCCGTCGCCGACCTCACCCACCTGCTGGCCGAACTCGTCGAGAACGCCGCCCAGTTCTCGCCGCCGCACACCAAGGTGCGGGTCAGCGGCGAACCGGTCGGCAACGGCTACGCCCTGGAGATCGAGGACCGCGGGCTCGGCATGGGCGCCGAGGTACTGGCCGAGGCCAACCGGCGCATCGAACAGTCCGAGGCCCTCGACCTGTTCGACAGCGATCAACTCGGACTCTTCGTGGTCAGCAGGCTCGCCGCACGGCACAGCGTCAAAGTGCACCTGTGCACATCCCCCTACGGCGGGACCACCGCGGTCGTGCTGCTCCCCACCGCACTCCTGCACAGCGGTACGGCGGAGAGCGCGGAGGCCCACTCAGTGGAGCGTGGAACCATCATGGACAAAGAGCACGCGCGCGTGCAGGGAACACCGCAACAGCACGTGAACGGCACTTCCGTGCCTGCCGCGGAGGCTCGCCCTGCTCTGGCCGCTGCCGTGGATGCGCCCTCGCCGCCCGGCGTCACCACGCTGCGGCCGCACAGGGACCGCGACACACACGACACCCCGGACCGGGCCCCCACCACTGGCAAGGGACCGCTGGACGTCGCGAGCGCCGACGCCCAGGACGTGGCGGGTGAACTGCCGCGCCGGGTACGGCAGGCGAGCCTCGCGCCCCAACTGCGCGAACGCCACCCCGCAGACGGCGCGGGCGCGATGGTCACCGAGGGAGAGGACGAGCGCAGCCCCGAGCAGGTGCGCGACCGCATGACCGCTTACCGCGACGGTTGGGTACGCGGCGGCGGCCCGCTCCCCGGCGTCGTCGGCTCGGTCCCCGGCACTTCAGGGCCCGTACCGGGCAGTGACAGCAGCGAAGGAGATCTCAGATGATCCAGGATCAGCGCATACCCGCCGGGCGGACCGGCGAACTGGACTGGCTGCTGGACGACTTGGTGCTGCGGGTCGGCGAGGTACGGCACGCGGTGGTCCTGTCCAACGACGGGCTGCCGGTCGGCGCGTCGACCGCTCTGACCCGTGAGGACGCCGAGCACCTGGCTGCCGTGGCCTCGGGCTTCCACAGCCTCGCCAAGGGAGCGGGCCGGCACTTCGGAGCCGGGGGAGTGCGCCAGACCATGGTCGAGATGGACGACGCCTTCCTGTTTGTGGCGGCCGCGGGCGACGGGTCCTGCCTCACCGTCCTCAGCTCCGTGACAGCCGACATCGGCCTTGTCGCGTACGAGATGGCGCGGCTGGTCAAGCGGGTGGGCGAGCATCTGCACACCCCGGCGCGCTTCGCCGCGCGACCACCCGCTGCCGGATGACCGAGGGCGGTCGCCGGTCATGACCGAGGAGACGAGCGGCTGCCCGGGCCGACCGGGCAGCCAGTGGTACGACAACGAAGCCGGGCCCCTGGTCAGGCCCTACGCGATGACGGGCGGGCGCACCAGGCCAGGGCCGAGCGGCGTCCGCTTCGACCTGATCGCACTGGTCACGCTCGCCGACGGCGCCCCAAGGCCGGGGGAGGACACGGCTCTTGGCCCCGAGCACCGGACGCTGATCGAGCTCTGCCGTGTCGAGACGCAGTCGGTGGCGGAGCTCGCCGCCGACGCCGATCTGCCCGTGGGCGTGGTCCGAGTGCTCCTCGGTGACCTGCTGGAAATGGGCTGCGTCAAGGTCAGCCGACCGGTGCCGCCCGCACAGCTTCCCGACGAAAAGATCCTCCGAGAGGTGATCGATGGGCTCCGAGCACTCTGACGCCACCGGCGGCGAGACCGCTGCCATGGCACTGAAGATTCTGGTCGCCGGCGGATTCGGGGTGGGCAAGACCACCCTGGTCGGCGCGGTCAGCGAGATCCGCCCGCTGCGCACCGAAGAACTGCTCAGCGAAGCGGGCGAGTCGGTGGACGACACCGAGGGCGTCGACCGGAAGACCACGACGACCGTGGCCATGGACTTCGGCCGCATCACCATCCGGTCGGGCCTGTCGCTGTACCTGTTCGGTACTCCGGGCCAGGACCGGTTCTGGTTCCTGTGGGACGAGCTCTCCCAGGGCGCCCTCGGTGCCGTCGTCCTCGCGGACACCCGACGGCTCGAGGACTGCTTCCCCGCCGTGGACTACTTCGAGCACCGACGCATCCCGTTCGTCGTGGCGGTGAACTGCTTCGCGAACGCGCGTACGTACGGGGCGCACGAAGTGTCACGAGCCCTGGACCTCGATCGCGGGACCCCCGTGGTGCTGTGCGACGCACGGGACCGCGATTCAGGGAAGGAGGTGCTGATACGGCTGGTCGAGTACGCCGGGCGAATGCACACCGCCCGGCTGCTCGACTCGGTGGGCTGACCCCTCAGTCGGAGACCCCGGCGACCGCGAGCACCTTGTCGATCCTCACGCGGACCAGGAGTTCCCCCGGGACGCCGTTGCGCTTGCCGAACTCCTCGGCCCGGTCCTCGCCCATGTAGCGTGCGCCGATACGGGCCGCCCAGTGCTGGAGCTGCTCGATGTCCTCGATGAGTTCTGCCCGGCCCTGCAGGACCACGAAGGCGAACGGCGGCTGATCGTCGTCGACGCACAGGGCCACGCGCCCGTCGCGGGCGAGGTTCCGCCCCTTGACGGACTCCTTTCCGGTGTTGAACACCAGGTCGTCACCGTCGATCAGGAACCAGATCGGTGCGATGTGCGGGCTGCCGTCCGCCCTGACGGTCGAGAGCTTTCCGGTTCGGGTGCCGTGCGAGACGAAGGCCCGCCATTGGTCATCGGTCATCTTCTGTGCCATGTCCTCATCATGCTTGCCGGGGCGCCGGTCGTGGGGAAGGCTGGCAGATCAGATCCTCCAGCCAGGGGGAGCGGATTCGGGGAGACGGGAACATGGGGCAGAGCACGGGACTCGGCTGGCTGCTTGACGACCTGACCCAGCGGATGGAGCACGTACGACACGCACTGGTGCTGTCCAACGACGGGCTGGTGACCGGCGCGAGTTCCGATCTGAAGCGCGAGGACGCGGAGCACCTGGCCGCGGTGTCGTCGGGACTGCACAGCCTCGCCAAGGGATCGGGACGCCATTTCCACGCGGGCAACGTGCGCCAGACGATGATCGAGTTCGACGACGCGGTCCTCTTCGTCACGGCGGCGGGCGAAGGAAGTTGCCTCTGCGTCCTGAGCGCGGCGGAGGCCGACATCGGACAGGTCGCGTACGAGATGACACTGCTCGTGAACCGCGTAGGCGAGCACCTGGGCGTGGGCGCCCGGCACCCGGAACGCACCCCTGTCGTGGACCTCTGACCTGCGCTGACGTTGCCACGTCAAGAGTTATCCACAGGCTCAGCGAGGATCGCCGGGATCGGGCTACGGTTTTTCCCGAGAGCAATCAGATCTCACGGGGGAGAACCACCATGACCGGTGACACCATCACGCAGCCCACCGCCGCCGCAATCGTCCAGCCGACGGTCGCACCGAGCCGTGCCGCGAAGGAACTCGACCTGAAACGCGGCGAGTTCGACTTGGCCGTGATGCTCGGGCGTATCCGTACCGTCGGAGACATGGCGGGCGGCCAGCGCCGCATCAGCCGCGCGGAGATCGATCGCGTGCGCGGTAGCGAAGGCTTCCCGGAGGCGCTTCGCGAGAGCATCAGAGCGGTGGGCACCACGGAGGGCGCGGGGCTCATGGAGATCACCACGGCCCGCTTCACCCGCCTCGCCCGCGCAGGCGTCCTGACGCCCGTGAAGTTCTACCTCAATCGGTACCGAGCCGTGGTCTGGCTCTATCTTGCCCAAGAGCTACGGCAGTTCGCCGAGGCCGAGGCCAATGGCGAACTGCTCACAGGCCGCATGCCGGGGTCGATGCGTGAGCGGCTCGACGAAGGCCAGGACCTGCGGGCGCGGAATTGGCGGGGTCGATACGCGGGATGCCTGCTGCAGCAGTCCGTGGATCCCTGGGAGCGTGCTGCCGCCGTGGCCTCCTTGCTCGACCCCGTGCAGATCGCGGAGATCGTCAGGGATCCGTATGAACGCGCCTATCTCAACCGGCTCAAGCCGGTGCCCCGCACCCATGGAGCCCCGGACTCGCCCGTGGCTCGGATCGTCGAGAGAATCACGACTGC
Source organism: Streptomyces sp. NPDC041068 (assembly GCF_040647455.1). Lineage (NCBI taxonomy): Bacteria > Bacillati > Actinomycetota > Actinomycetes > Kitasatosporales > Streptomycetaceae > Streptomyces > Streptomyces sp. NPDC041068. The sequence goes on along the minus strand of NZ_JBEZCG010000013.1, from coordinate 84,090 downwards.
GGACGACCCGGACGAAATCCGCTGGCTGCGCTCCAGCCTGTTGATCGGCCTCGTCCAGGCCCGCGCGCAGCGCCCGGCGCCTCGCCCGGTGCCCCGGCCCACACCGGGGAACGTCCCCGAACCGGCCGTCCACGCCCCGGAATCGGAGCCGCTGAGCGATGTCGCGGTCGAGCCTTCGATGGAGGAATCGCGCGGCCTGATGAAGTGGCTGCGCCGCAGGCGGACCTAGCGGGCAAGGGGTGCGGGGTAGGCGCCACTACATGGTCGCGTCCAGGTCCTTGGCGTACTCCTCGATGGCGGGGCGGTAGCCGGCGATCTCCGGGTCGTTGGTCGTGGTGACGAGCAGCGTCAGGAGGATCTCCATGGCGTCATGGGTTCGGCCGGTGTTGTACAGCGCCATGGCCAGGAACGTCTTGAGCCCGCCGTCGTCGGGGAATTCTGCCGCCGCCTCACCGAGGGTGGCGGCGGCCTCCTCGTAGCGCCCCAGGATCCGATAGGTGCTGCCCAGACCCAGGAGGGCGCCGCGGCGATCATCCCTCGACAGGCCCGTGCCGTCGAGCGCGCGCTCGTAGTACGGCACCGCTTCGGCCTCCAGGCCGAGCGTGTCGTGGACCCATGCCGTCTGGTACGCCACCTGAACGTCGTGCGGAAGCTCGGCGGCCAGGGAGACGAGGATCTCCCTTGCCTCCTCGCGTCGCTCTTCCTCGCGGAGCCGTACCGCCTCCGCGAGTCGCCGGTCCCTGTCCTCGCCCGGATTCCCGCTCAATTCCCCATCCCCTTCGTTGTGTTGCTCATCGAGCCGTCCGCTTTGCCCACGCCGAAATCCCTCCCGAACGGAGGCAAAGATGCCTGTCGTGCCCCGCCGGTCCGCGTTGCGTTCCTCAACCGGCCAGTTCCTCCTCGAGCCAGGTGCGGCCCCGCGCGCGAGCGGTGAGTCGTACGCCGTCCAGGCGCGGGGCGAGGCGCTCGGCCTCGGCCTGGACCGCGCTGCGTGCGTCCGCGCCGACGTCTTCGAGGAACTTGCAGACGATCTCTCCGCTGCCGTCCTGGGCCCAGCCTCCGACGATGCGGCCGTTCCACCACACGGACGGGCCGATGTTGCCGTTCCTGTCGAAGACGCGCGGGCCGTGCTCTGCGAGGAACCAGCCGCGGTTCTGCCAGCCCATCGGCGTGGAGTCGAGGGCCGGCAGCAGGGCGGCCCATGGCTCGGGGTGGGCGGTCTCCTCCAGGTCGTCGGGGAGCAGCAGCCCGGTCGTTCCGTCCAAGTCGACTTCGACAGGGCGCAGTTGAGTCAGGGCCCGTGTCGTCTGCGTCTTGGTCCACCCGGCCCACCACCGCAGATCGTCCGCCGTGGCCGGGCCGAACGTCCGCAGCCATCGCCGCGCGAGTTCCGTCTCGGCCTCCTGGGTGTCCCAGTCGGCGAGGCCGCCGGGGAACCACTCCGCCAGCGGTGCCCAGCGGTACTGGTGGGAGGTCCATGTGCCCCGCGGACGTCCCCGCACCACGTGTCCCTCGGCAGCGAGCAGCAGCAGAAGCCGACTGGCCAGCTTCTGGCGGCCCTCGTAGCTCTTGCCGCGCGACATGACCAGTTCGGTGCTGAGGCGAGGATCGTCGCTCGCGATGTCCGCCGCCGTCGCCTCGCCCCGCTCCTTGAGGGACCGCAGCGCCACTTCCTCGGTCTTCGCCAGCCACGCCGCCACTCCGGCCGTATCGTCGGCGACCCCGGCTTCCGTCAGCATCTTCAGGACGAGGCGGCGCTCCCGCGCGGCGACCGCCCGCGAGCAGGCGGCCTGCAGCACGGGAGCCACGTCCAGGGGCGAGACGAAGACGGTGCGGCGCATCCCCATGAACCGGATCAGCGACCGGTCCTCGTACAGGGCACGCTCCACGTCCGCCACCCGGCCGTCGCGCATGCGGGCCCAGGCGCCGACGTAGACCGACGACGGGTCGGTGCCGTGCAGGGCCAGCAACGACCGTGCCACCTCGACGGGGTCGTCGGTCCGGGTGTCCGTCGTCAGGCGGTGGCGCAGGGCCAGGCGCGCCCGCCGTTCCGCTGCGTCGATCCGTCGCACCATGCCTCCCGTAGGGGTCTTCCGTTGCTCACGCGCCTGCTGTCGGACCGTCCATGTGGCGTTCCCCGTACGGCCGGAACAGCCCCTCCTGCACCACCGACACCAGAAGTCGGCCCTCGGTGTCGTAGATACGACCACGGGCGAGGCCGCGGCCCCCCACGGCGATGGGGGACTCCTGGTCGTACAGGAACCACTCGTCCGCGCGGAAGGGGCGGTGGAACCACATGGCGTGGTCGAGGGATGCCATGTCGAAGCCGCGGGGGCCCCAGAGCGGCTCGACCGGGATGCGGACGGCGTCGAGGAGCGTCATGTCGCTGGCGTAGGTCAGCGCGCAGGTGTGCACGAGCGGATCGTCGCCCAGCGGGCCGACGGCGCGCATCCACACCGCGCTGCGCGGCTCGGCGTCCTTGACCTCCTCGGCGGTCCAGCGCAGCCGGTCCACATAGCGGATGTCGAAGGGCTGACGCCGGGCCATGCGCTCCAACTGCTCGGGGAGCGCGCCGAGGTGCTCCTTGATCTCTTCGGCGACCGTCGGCAGTGACTCCGGGTCGGGAGCCGCGATGCGCGGCGGCAGCTGATGTTCGAACGCGCCCTGCTCGGGCTGATGGAAGGAGGCGGTGAGGTTGAAGATGGTGCGGCCCTGCTGGACGGCGGTGACACGGCGCGTGGTGAAGGAGCGCCCGTCCCTGACCCGTTCGACCTGGTACACGATGGGCACCCCGGGCCGACCCGGGCGCAGGAAGTACGCGTGCAGCGAGTGCACCGGGCGGTCGCCCTCGGTGGTGCGCCCCGCCGCCACCAGCGCCTGCCCGGCGACCTGCCCGCCGAACACGCGCTGCAGGGACTCCTGCGGGCTGCGGCCCCGGAAGATGTTGACCTCGATCTGCTCCAGGTCCAGCAGATCGACCAGCCGGTCGGCGGGATTGTTCATGACAGTTCCTCGACTCCTGTCCGGGACACGCGGATGCTCGGGACGCTCAGAGCTGGCCGACGTCCGTGACCCGGACGACGGCGCGGCCCTCCTCGTCGGAGGCCGCGAGATCGACCTCCGCGCTGATGCCCCAGTCATGGTCGCCGTTCGGGTCGGCGAACGTCTGCCGGACGCGCCACAGACCGTGCTCGGGATCCTCCTCGATGAGCAACAGCTTGGGACCGCGCGCGTCGGGACCGGTGCCGAGATCTTCGTACTCGTCCCAGTACTTGTCCATGGCCTCGCCCCACGCGTCCGCGTCCCAGCCGGACTCGGCGTCGAGCTCGCCCAGCTCCTCGACGTGGTCGAGGGCGGCCAGCTCGACCCTGCGGAAGAGCGCGTTGCGCACCAGGACGCGGAAGGCGCGGGCGTTGGCCGTGACCGGCTTGACCTGGTCGGCCTTCTCCTGGGCCTCCTCCGCCGTCATGACCTCGGGGTTGGCCAGCTGCTCCCACTCGTCGAGGAGGCTGGAGTCGACCTGGCGGACCATCTCGCCGAGCCAGGCGATCAGGTCTTCGAGGTCCTCGGACTTCAGGTCGTCCGGGATGGTGTGCTCCAGGGCCTTGTACGCGCTCGCGAGGTAGCGCAGCACGATCCCCTCGGTACGGGCGAGTTCGTAGAAGGAGGTGAACTCGGTGAAGGACAGCGCCCGTTCGTACATGTCGCGGATGACGGACTTCGGGGACAGCGGGTGGTCGCCGACCCACGGGTGGCTGGTGCGGTACGTGTTGTAGGCGTGGAAGAGCAGCTCTTCCAGGGGCTTGGGGTACGTGATGTCCTGCAGCCGCTCCATCCGGTCCTCGTACTCGACCCCGTCGGCCTTCATGAGGGCCACGGCCTCGCCGCGCGCCTTGTTCTGCTGGGCGGCGAGGATCTGGCGCGGGTCGTCGAGGGTGGACTCGACGACGGACACCATGTCGAGGGCGTACGAGGGCGATTCGGGGTCGAGCACCTCGAAGGCGGCGAGGGCGAACGTCGACAGCGGCTGGTTGAGGGCGAAGTCCTGTTGCAGGTCGACCGTCAGGCGCACGATGCGGCCCGTGGCGTCCGGCGCGTCGAGCTTCTCCACGACGCCGCCGTCGAGCAGGGAGCGGTAGATCGCGATGGCCCGGCGGATGTGCCGCAGCTGCTGCTTGCGCGGCTCGTGGTTGTCCTCGAGGAGGCGGCGCATCGCCTCGAAGGCGTTGCCGGGACGGGCGATCACGGACAGCAGCATGGTGTGCGTGACGCGGAAGCGGGAGGTCAGCGGCTCGGGCTCGGAGGCGATGAGTTTCTCGAAGGTCGTCTCGCTCCAGGCGACGAAGCCCTCGGGAGCCTTCTTGCGGACCACCTTGCGGCGCTTCTTCGCGTCGTCGCCGGCCTTGGCGAGTGCCTTCTCGTTCTCGATGACGTGCTCGGGTGCCTGCGCGACCACGAAGCCCGCCGTGTCGAAGCCCGCGCGCCCGGCGCGCCCGGCGATCTGGTGGAACTCCCGCGCGCGCAGCGTGCGGACGCGGTTGCCGTCGTACTTGGTGAGGGCGGTGAACAGCACCGTGCGGATCGGGACGTTGACGCCGACGCCCAGGGTGTCCGTGCCGCAGATGACCTTGAGGAGGCCGGCCTGTGCGAGCTTCTCCACCAGGCGGCGGTACTTGGGCAGCATGCCGGCGTGGTGGACGCCGATGCCGTGGCGCACGTAGCGCGAGAGGTTGCGGCCGAACTTGGTGGTGAAGCGGAAGTTGCCGATCAGGTCGGCGATCTTGTCCTTCTCCTCGCGCGTGCACATGTTGATGCTCATCAACGACTGCGCACGCTCGACGGCCTGGGCCTGTGTGAAGTGCACGATGTAGACCGGCGCCTGCTTGGTCTCCAGGAGCTCGGTGAGCGTCTCGGTGATGGGCGTCAGGCGGTACTCGTACGACAGGGGGACCGGTCGCGTCGCGGAGCGGACGACCGAGGTGGGGCGGCCCGTGCGGCGCGTCAGGTCCTTCTCGAACATGCTGACGTCGCCGAGCGTCGCCGACATGAGGATGAACTGGGCTTGGGGCAGTTCGAGCAGCGGGATCTGCCAGGCCCAGCCGCGGTCCGGCTCGGCGTAGAAGTGGAACTCGTCCATCACGACCTGGCCGATGTCGGCGTCCTTGCCGTCCCGCAACGCGATCGAGGCGAGGACCTCGGCCGTGCAGCAGATGACGGGGGCGTCGGCGTTCACCGACGCGTCGCCGGTCAGCATGCCGACGTTCTCGGTGCCGAAGAGCTTGCACAGGTCGAAGAACTTCTCCGACACCAGGGCCTTGATGGGCGCCGTGTAGAAGGTGACCTTGTCCTGGGCCAGCGCCGTGAAGTGCGCCCCCGCCGCGACCAGGCTCTTGCCGGAGCCGGTCGGCGTGGACAAGATCACGTTCGCCCCGGAGACCACCTCGATCAGCGCCTCCTCCTGGGCCGGGTAGAGAGTGATGCCCTGGTCCTCGGCCCACGACGAGAAGGCTTCGAAGAGGGCATCGGGGTCGGCGTCCGGCGGCAGCTGATCAATAAGGGTCACACCCCCATCTTGCCTTCCTTCTCACCAGATCAGGGAACCGGAGGTTCTTACGAAGATCACGAACGCTACGCTGTGTCGCCAACGGGGCGTCAGAACAATGGAAATGGGGCGGGCAACAGCAATGATGGGACCGGCACACTCACTCTCGGGGGCGGCGGCCTGGCTCGGGGTCGGTGCGGCCGCGGCGGCCGCGGGGCACACGATGCCCTGGCCGGTCCTCCTCGTAGGAGCGCTGATCTGCGCCGGAGCGGCCCTCGCGCCCGACCTCGACCACAAGTCGGCGACCATCTCGCGCGCCTTCGGCCCGCTCTCGCGGGGCCTGTGCGAGATCGTCGACAAGCTCTCCTACGCCGTCTACAAGGCGACCCGCAAGCAGGGGGACCCGCGCCGTTCCGGCGGTCACCGCACGCTCACGCACACCTGGCTGTGGGCGGTGCTGATAGGAGCGGGCACCTCGGCGCTCGCGATCTTCGGTGGGCGCTGGGCGGTGCTCGCGATCCTCTTCGTCCACATGGTGCTCGCCATCGAAGGCCTGCTGTGGCGTGCCGCCCGCGGATCGAGCAGCGACGTGCTGGTGTGGCTGCTCGCCGCGACGAGCGCCTGGATCCTGGCCGGTGTCCTCGACAAGCCCGGCAACGGCTCGGACTGGCTGTTCACCGCGCCGGGCCAGGAGTACCTGTGGCTGGGGCTGCCGATCGTGCTCGGCGCGCTGGTGCACGACTTCGGGGACGCCCTCACCGTCTCCGGGTGCCCGATCCTGTGGCCCATTCCCATCGGCCGCAAGCGCTGGTATCCGATCGGGCCGCCGAAGGCACTGCGGTTCCGGGCCGGCAGCTGGATCGAGCTCAAGGTGCTGATGCCGGTGTTCATGCTGCTCGGGGGAGTGGGCGGCGCGGCCGCGCTCAACTTCATCTGAGGGAGGCCCGCCGACACGCCTGCCCTCGCTCAGGGGGCGGGCGGGTGCTCGCCGTGCCAGGAGTGCCAGAGCGCGGCGTAGGCCCCGTCGGCCGTCACGAGCTCGTCGTGGGTACCGAGCTCGGTCAGCAGCCCGTCCTCCATGACGGCGACACGGTCCGCGTCGTGTGCCGTCTGCAGACGGTGGGCGATGGCGATGACGGTGCGCCCTCGGAGGACGGCGGCCAGGGCGCGTTCCGTGTGGCGTGCCGTGGTCGGATCCAGGAGCGCGGTGGCCTCGTCGAGGATCAGCGTGTGCGGATCGGCGAGGACGACGCGGGCCAGCGACAGCTGCTGGGCCTGCGCCCCGTGCAGGCGGTGGCCTCCTGCGCCCAGCTCGGTGTCCAGACCGTCCGGCAGGTCGTCCGCCCAGTCGGCACCGACCGCGGCGAGAGCGGCGCGCAGCTCGGTGTCCGTCGCGGACTCCGCCGCGATGAGCAGGTTGTCCCGGAGGCTGCCGAGGAATATGTGGTGTTCCTGCGTGACCAGGACGACCTGACGGCGCAGCCGGTCGGGGTCGAGGTCGGAGATCGGGACCCCGCCGACGGTGACCGTGCCCTCGCCCGGTGCGTCCATACCCGCGAGGAGCTTGCTCAAGGTGGTCTTGCCCGCTCCGGAGGGGCCGACGATCGCGAGGCGCTCGCCGGGGCGTACGGACAGGTCGACGCCGCGCAAAACGTCGTCGCCGTTGCCGTAGGCGAAGCGCACGCCCTGGACGTCGATGCGGTCGTCCTCGGGGACGCGGTCGGCAGAGGCGGGGTCCGCCGCCGCGGCCGGGAGGCCGGTCGGGTCCGACGGGGCAGTGGCCAGGCCCTCGACCCGGGCGAAGGAGGCGCCACTGCTCTGCACCTGTTCGATCTGCTGCAGGATCGTGTCCAGCGGCTGGGAGAGCTGGCGCAGGTACAGGGCCGACGCGACCACCGTTCCCAGGCTCACCGTGCCCTGCTCGTGCAAGGCGCTGCCGATGAGCAGCACGGCGACGACCGGAACGAAGTACGAGATGTCGACGGACGGGAACAGGACGGTGCGCAGGAACAGCGTCCGGTCGCGGGCGACGACGCACCGCGCGATCTCCTCCTCGCTGTCCGCGATGCGACGCTCGCGCAGCCCGAAGGCCTCGATGGTGCGCGCCCCGGTGGCGGTGGCGGCGAGTTCCTCGGCCAGCGCGGAGTGGGCCGCTCCCTGGTCGAGGTAGGCGGAGCGGGCCCGGCGCAGGTACCAGCGGGTGGCGAACCAGATGCCGGTGAGGCCGAGCACGCCGCAGGCGCCGAGCAGCGGATCGAGCAGGAAGACCGCACCGAGGATGAACAGCGCCTGGACGACCGCGACGAAGATGTCGGGGCCGGTGTCGCGCAGCGTCTGCCCGGCCGTCGCGACATCGGTGGTGCCGCGCGCCGTGAGATCGCCGGCACCCGCGCGCTCCACGACCGATGCGGGCAGGGCGAGCGCACGGTCGACGAACTGTTCGCGGATGCGGGCCAGGGTGCGTTCGCCGAAACGATGCCCGAGGTGGCGGGCGTGGCGGGCCAGGAGGAGCTGGGCGACGGCGCCGGCGAGGATGCCCAGGGCGAGACGGTCCACCGCGGCGACGTCCCCGCCGTCCTTGACGGTGTTGATGATGTGCCCGAGGAGCCAGGGACCGACGAGGCCCGCGGCCGCGGCGAGCGCGTTGAACACGATCATGGCGGTGAACAGGCGGGTGTCCAGCCGGATCAGGTGGAGGGCGGCGCGGCGGACCTGGCGGGGGTCGGCCACCGGAAGGTGACCGGGCTCGGCGGCGGGCGTCTCGCCGCTACGGGGCGGCGTCACCGGAGGGCCTCATGAGTGGGCTCGGTGGATGTGGGGGACTGCGCGGACCCGGTGGCCGGGCGCGAGCTCACGCGGCCTGTTGGTGTACCGGTTTCCTGCACTTCGTCCTCGATTTCTTCATCGGTGCCGCGCGACACCAGGCGCCGGTATCCAGGGTGCCCGGCCAGCAGGTCGGCGTGGCGGCCGATGGCGGCCACACGGCCGTCGACCAGGTAGTACACGGTGTCCGCCTGGTCGAGGACGAGAGGGGATGTGGTGGTGACGAGCGTCGTGCGGTCCTTGCGGGCGGCGCGGAGCCGGGCCGCCATCCTGGCCTCGGTATGGGCGTCGACCGCCGAGGTGGGGTCGACCGCGAGGAGGACCTCGGGATCGGCGAGCAGGGCTCGGGCCAGGCGTATGCGCTGACGCTGGCCACCGGAGAGATTGCGGCCGTAGGCGTCGAGGGGGGCGTCGAGTCCGTCGGGCAGGCCCTGCACGATGTCCCGGGCCGCGGCGGCGTCGACGGCACGGTCGAGAGCGTCTTCGTCCGGCGTGTGCCGGCCGGAGATCGCCGTGCGCAACGTACCCGCGAAGAGGTCGGCTTCGTTGTCCGCGACGAGGATCCGCGCACGGACCTGATCCGGCGCGACGGCGTCGAGGCGGACCGGACCCCAGGTGGCCGGGGAAGGAGCGAAGCGGCCGAGGCGGTCGACGACATCCGTGCCGTCCGACACGTCGGCTGCGGCGAGTGCGGTGAGGACGCCGGGTGCGACCTCCACACCGGACAGCGGATCACGCAGCACGCAGGGGCCCTCGGGGCCGTCGACCGGCTCCGCGGCGGCGTGGCCTGCCTCGCGCCTGCGCTCCGCCTGAGCGTCCTCGGGCTCCAGGCTCAAGAAGTTCACGACCCTCCGTGCCGCGACGAGGCCGCGGCCGATGTCGTAGCCGCTCTCGATGAAGGAACCGACCGGCACGACGAGGACGGCGACGTAGCCGTAGACGGCCACCAACTCGCCCACGGTGATGGTGCCCTGCGCGGCCATGCGCGCGGCGAGCCATGTCACGGCGGCCAGGAACAGGGTGGGCAGGCCGAGGCCGAAAGCCTGGATCCAGCTCATCGTCGAGCCGACCCGGTGGCCCTCGTCCCGAAGCTTGCGCGAGCCTTCGCGGTAGCGGGCCGCGAACACCCCCTTGCCGCCCAGGCCGTTGAGGACGCGGAGGCCGCCCGCGAGGTCGTCGAGCAGCGCGGCGAGCGTGCCCTGCCGTTCCCGGTAGGCGGTCTCGGCGCCGTGGAGCCTGCTGAGGAGCGGACCGATCAGCAGGGCGAGCACGGGTACGCCGATCAGTACGACCAGGGCGAGCAGCACGGAGACGGACAGCAGCAGGGCGGCCACCACGATGTAGGCCAGCACCGCGCCCACACCCGGGCCCGTGACGGTGAGGGTCTGGCCGATCACGCCCACGTCGGAATGGCCGATCGTGACGACCTCGCCGGCCGAGACCCGGCGGGGCAGCGCGGCGCCGAGCCGGGTCGTGTGGTCGACCACGACGCGGACCGTGCGGAAGTAGGCGTCGAGCCGGATGCGGGTCATCGTCCGGTGCCGCATGATCGCCAGCCAGGCCTGGAGGACGCCGATGCCGAACAGCGCCGCGGCCCAACCGAGCAGTGTGGCGCGATCTCCCGGGCGCAGTCCGTCGTCGATGGCGCGCGACAGGATGTAGGGAGGGAGGGTCAGGCAGATCATCCACGCGCTGCCCAACAAGGCTCCGAGAGCGATCCGTTGCCGTTGGCTGGCAGTCACCCACCAGAGGTAGCGGGCAGGGCCGCGCCGATCGGGGATGCCGGGGTCCGTGGATATCGCAGCCATCTGCGTACCTTAACCACACCTGCCTGGGCAAACGGAGGGCGGCAGGCGGCGTCGGCCGAGCGGGACCCGGTCTCTGGGCCCGGCCCGGCCACCGTGCGCCGTCCCGCCTCCGAGTGCCCTGTGGACCCCGGGCAGCCTCCGCTCCCGAAACGTCCCCTACCCGTGCCAGGACCGCCACAGCGCCGCGTACGCTCCGTCCGCCGCCACCAGTTGGTCGTGGCTGCCCAGTTCGCTGATGCGGCCGCTCTCGACCACCGCGATGACGTCCGCGTCGTGCGCGGTGTGGAGGCGGTGGGCGATCGCCACCACCGTGCGGCCGTCGAGGACGCGGGCGAGCGAGCGCTCCAAGTGCCGTGCCGCGCGCGGGTCGAGGAGCGATGTCGCCTCGTCCAGGACCAGGGTGTGCGGGTCGGCGAGGACCAGACGTGCGAGTGCGATCTGCTGCGCCTGGGCGGGAGTCAGCGCGAAGCCGCCCGAGCCGACCTCGGTGTCCAGTCCTTCGTCGAGGGCGCGGGCCCAGTCGGCCGCGTCGACCGCGCCGAGCGCCGCCCACAGTTCGGCGTCCTGCGCCCCCGTCCTGGCGAGGAGGAGGTTGTCACGCAGGGACCCCACGAAGACGTGGTGCTCCTGGTTGACGAGGGCCACATGGGCGCGTACCTCCTCCGCGGGCATCGCCGACAACTCCGCGTTGCCCAAGGTCACCTGGCCTGTGCGCGGGCCGTAGATCCCGGCAAGCAGCCTGCCCAGGGTCGACTTGCCCGCGCCGGACGGGCCGACGAGGGCGACGCGCGAGCCGGGTTCGACGGCGAGGGACACCTCGCGGAGCACGTCGACGCCCGGACGGTAGCCGAAGTGCACGTCGTCGGCGAGCACATGGCGGCCGTCCGGAGTCACGGAGGCGTCGCCCGCATCCGGTTCGATGTCGCGGACGCCGACGAGACGGGCCAGCGACACCTGGGCGACCTGCAGTTCGTCGTACCAGCGCAGGATGATCCCCAGCGGGTCGACGAGCATCTGCGCGATGAGTACGCCCGTGGTCAGCTGGCCCACGTCGATCCAGCCCTGGAGGACGAAGACGCCGCCGATCATCAGCGTCGAGCAGAGCACGGTCGTGTGGGTGAAGTTGATCACCGGGAAGAGGACCGACCGCAGGTAGAGGGTGTAGCGCTCCCAGGCGGTCCACTCCTTGATGCGGCGTTCCGACAGTTCGATGCGGCGCTCGCCGAGGCGATGGGCCTCCACGGTGCGCCCCGCGTCCACGGTCTCGGCGAGGGCGCCGGCCACGGCGGCGTACCCGGCGGCCTCGGAACGGTACGCGGCGGGCGCCCGCTTGAAGTACCACCGGCAGCCCACCACGAGCAGCGGCACCGCGACGAGCACGGCGGGCGCCAGCGGCGGTGCGGTCACGACGAGTCCGCCGAGCAGCAGCGCCACCCACACCACACCGATGGCGAGCTGCGGAACGGCCTCGCGCATGGCATTGGCGAGGCGGTCGATGTCCGTGGTGATCCGCGAGAGCAGATCACCGGTGCCGGCTCGCTCCAGGACGCCGGGCGGCAGCCCGACGGAGCGCACGAGGAAGTCCTCGCGCAGGTCCGCCAGCATCCGCTCGCCGAGCATCGCGCCGCGCAGTCGCACTTCACGTACGAAGAGGGCCTGTACGAGGAGCGCGAGCGCGAACAGGCCGATGGTGAGCTCCAGATGGAGGTCACCGGCACCGTCCGAGACCTTCTCGACCAGGTCGCCGAGCAGATAGGGACCGACCATCGAGGCGACCACCGCGACGGTGTTCACGCCGATCAGCAGCAGGAAGGCCCCCCGGTGGCGTTGGAACAGCTCGCGCACATAGGTCCGTACGGTCGCTGCCGAGCCGATGGGCAGGGTCTCCGCCGTGGTGGGGGCCGCCGGGTCGTACTCCGGTGGCGCCAGGCCGATCATGCCGTCTCCTCGATGTTGAAGTCCGTGTCGAAGTTGGTGTCGAAGTCCGTGCCGACATCCCTCTTGGCTTCCGCGGCGACCAGCTCCGCCTCGGTCTCGCGGGTCACGACCGCGCGGTACCGCGGTTCGGTGTGCACCAGTTCGCGGTGCGCGCCCACTGCCGCGACCTCGCCGTCGGCCAGGAAGACGACACGTTCGGCGCGGTCCAGGAGCAGCGGCGAGGAGGTGAGGACCACCGTGGTGCGGTTGTGGCGCAGTCGCCGGATGCCGTCGGCGACCCGGGCCTCGGTGTGCGAGTCGACGGCGGACGTCGGCTCGTCGAGCACCAGGGCCTCGGGGTCGGTGACCAACGACCGGGCCAGGGCGAGGCGTTGGCGCTGGCCTCCGGAAAGGGAGCGGCCGCGTTCGGTGAGGTGGGCGGCCATCGGGTCGTCGTCCACCGACGTCTGCGCCAGCGCGTCCAGGACGTCCGCGCACTGCGCTGCCTCCAGCGCCTCCTCGGCGCTGACGGCTCCCGACGCGGGCACGTCGAGGAGCGCGCTGAGCGTTCCCGAGAGCAGGATCGGATCCTTGTCCTGGACCAGGACGGCGGTGCGGGCTGTGGACAGCGGCAGATCGTCGAGCGGTACGTCCCCGAGGCGTACGGACGGCAGGTCCGCGGCCTCGTCGAACGCCGGGTGCCCGCCGAGTCGTTCGGCGAGACGGCCCGCCTCGTCCGGGTCGCCGCACACCACCGCGGTGAGCCGTCCGGCCGGGGCGAGCAGCCCGGTCGCGGGGTCGTACAGGTCACCGGCCGGTACGTGGGAAGCCACCCCCGCGTCCGTGGCCACCCCGGTATCCGTGGCCGCCCTCGCGTCCGAAGCCGCCCTCGCGTCCGTGGCCACCCCGGTATCCGTGGCCACCCCCGCGCCCGAAGCCGCCCTCGTGTCCGTGGCCGCCCTCGTGTCCGTGGCCGCCCTCGTGTCCGTGGCCGCCCTCGTGTCCGTGGCCACCCCCGTATCCGTAGCTGCACCCGCGCCCGTATCCGAAGCCGCACCTGCGTGCGAAGCCACGTCCGCCGTTCCGGACCCCGCCCCCTCCACCGCCCGCTCCAACGACAGCACCCGCGCCGCCCGCTTCGCGGAAGGGCGCGAGAAGGAGTACGCCATGGCGATCTCCTCGAAGTGCCGCAGCGGATAGTTCAGCATCATGACGGCGCTGTAGACGGTGACGAGTTCGCCCACCGTGATGCGGCCCTCACGGGCGAGGTGCACGCCGTGCCAGACGACCGCGATCAGCAGCAGCCCCGGCATCAGGACCTGGATCGCCGAGATCACCGCCCACATGCGGGCGCTGCGCACCGCGGCCGTGCGGACCTCCTGCGAGGCGCGGCGGTAGCGGTCGAGGAAGAGTTCCTCGCCGCCGATGCCGCGCAGCACGCGCAGTCCGGCGACGGTGTCCGACGCCAGTTCGGTGGCGCGCCCCGCCTTCTCGCGCTGGAAGTCCGCCCGGCGCGTGGCGCGGGGCAGCAGCGGGAGCACGGCGATGGCGAGTACGGGGATGCCCACCGCGACGACGACGCCGAGCGCGGGCTGGTACACGAGGAGGCCGACGCAGACCAGCACGACTGTGAGCGCGGCCGCCGCGAACCGCGACAGGGCCTCCACGAACCAGCCGATCTTCTCGACGTCGCCCGTGGAGACCGCGACGACCTCACCGGCGGCGACGCGTCGGGTGAGCGCGGAGCCGAGCAGGGCGGTCTTGCGGGCGAGGAGTTGCTGGACGCGGGCCGCAGCCGTGATCCAGTTGGTGACGGCGGTGCGGTGCAGCATCGTGTCCCCCACCGCGATGGCGACGCCGAGGAGGCCGATCAGCGCGCCCGCGAGGGCGAGCCGCCCGCCGGAGCGGTCGAGCACGGCCTCGACGGCGATGCCGACCATGTAGGGCAGGCCCGCGATGGAGGTGAAGTGCAGCAGGCCCCAGGCAAGGGACTTGAGCTGCCCGCCGAGCTGGTTGCGGCCCAGCCACAGCAGGAAGCGCGGCCCCGACCGGGCATCCGGCACGCCGGGGTCGGTATACGGAAGATCGCGAATCTGCATGACGTCCCAGAACTCGGTGCGGCGCCCGTCGGCCCCGGTGAAGCGCATGAGGAGCGGACGGCGGTAACAAACCGTGAAAGGTTCGCCTCGTACGGTGGTCCGAAGCAAACGGTTTTCCGCCCCGCGGTAAAGAATCGGTCCCCTTCTTCCGGTGGGCCGCGGTCCCGGCCGAGGGCGTCGGGACCGGGTGCGACCATGGACCGATGCGAATAGCCGGTGCGGTGCGAGCGGTGGTCGCGGCAGCGGCCTGCGGTGTCCTTGTGACGTCCGTGACGTCCTGCGCGAGCGGGAGCGAGGACGCGTCGAAGAAGGACGACCGCGGCGCGGGGAACGGCGGGAGCGCGGAGGGCGGGGCGAACGCGCGCGCGGCCGACCTCAGGCGCATCCCCGATGTCGGCGACCGTCTGCAGTCCAAGATCCCCAAGAACTCACGCCAGGTCGTGGCGGTGTACGGCGACGGTGTGAACTGGGCGAAGTCGACCGTCGTCCTGTACACGAAGTCGGATAGCTCGGACGACACCTGGGAGAAGGTCCGCAGCTGGCCAGGGCACAACGGAAAGAAGGGCTGGACCACCGGCCACCGCGAGAACGACAAGCGCAGCCCGGTCGGCGTGTTCACGCTCACCGACGCGGGCGGCGTCCTCGCCGACCCGGGCGCCAAGTTGCCGTACACGCAGTCGTCGTCGATGCAGGCCCCGCACTACTGGCCCAAGACGCATTGGCGCGACTTCGACTACGTCATCGCCATCGACTACAACCGCGCCAAGGGCACCCCGCCGAACGATCCGACGCGGCCGCAGGGCCAGTCCAAGGGCGGCAGTATCTGGCTGCACATGGACCACGGCAGCGGTACGTCGGGGTGTGTGAGTCTGTCCAAGTCGGGCATGGAGTACCTCCTTCGTACGCTCGATCCGAAGCAGCACCCGGTCGTGGTGATGGGGGACAGGATGAACCTCAAGGCGTGAACGGCCGGGTGCCATGAGCCGGTGCTCGCCGGGCGTGACCGTTGCGGTGATCGCCGAGTGCCCATAGAAATCCCCCATGAGAAGACGCGTCATGTCCATGCTCGCCGGGGTCACCCTCGCGGCGAGCACCCTCTTCAGTGCGGGTCCGGCCGCGGCCGACACGCCCCCTCCGGAGTTCGGCACCGACTGGCACGACCCGGTCACCGCCGCGCCCCCGGTCCCGAAACCGCACACCAAGTCCTGTGAAGTGACCGTCGCCGAGGCGCAGTTCAAGGACTTCACGCCCTACAAAGGTGACTACGCGCCGCCCGAGAAGTGCGGCCGAGGCCACTGGGGCAAGGTGGTCCTGCGCCTCGACGGAAAGGTGAAGGGCAGGCAGTACGACCGGCTCGGCTACCTCCGCATGGGCGGCGTAGAAGTATTCCGTACGTCCACTCCGGAGCCGTCGGAGGACGGCATCACCTGGTCCGTCGAAAAGGACGTCACCCGCTACAGCGAAACGCTGAGCCATGACCAGCAGGTCGAGATGCTCATCGGGAACGTCGTCAACGACACGTACACCGGGATCATCGACGTCAGGGTCACGCTGACCTTCTACGAGCCGGAGCAGCGCGCCCCTGCGTCGAAGCCGAAGCCGAAGCCGAAGCCGAAGCCGAAGCCGCAGACGCACACCACGCCTGACCGCGTCATCCCCCTCGGCGACGGCTCCACCGGAACCACCCTCTCCACACCCCGCAACAGCGAACGCATCGTCGCCGAGGTCTACGCCACCGGCTCCGGCGGCGGCTGCGAGGAGTACTGGTACCTGACGGTGCCCGACGCCGCGCCCTACTCCTGCAAGGCGGACAAGGGCCCCTACCGCGAGGTGCAGGTCAAGGTCGACGGCAAACTGGCGGGCATCGCCGCGCCGTTCCCGACGGTGTGGACCGGCGGCTGGTCCAACCCCTTCCTCTGGTACGTGATCCCGGGCCCCCGAGCCTTCGACATCAAGCCCATCGAGTACGACCTGACGCCGTTCACGGGCACCCTCAACGACGGCCGTCCGCACCGGGTGGAGGTATCCGTCGTCGGCGTGCCGAAGGCGCAGACCGGCTGGAGCACCCCGGTCAACGTCCTGGTCTGGCAGGACGAGAAGAGTGACCGCGTCACGGGCAGGCTCACCCGCCACGAGGAGGGCGACCTCGCCGACAAGGCGACGTACACGCCCGGTTCGCCCACGACCGAACACCGTCTCGACACCGAGGGTGGCCACCGGCTCGGCGTCTCCGGCTACGTGAACACCTCGCACGGGCGCGTCACGACGACCGTGGACCGCGCCCTCACGAACACCTCCGTCCACCGCTGGACCGAGGGTGAGGCGATGGACGCGCTGAAGGCCGCCTGGACCGACCGCGAGACGGTCACCACGGGCGGCCGCTCCGTGCGCACCGACCGGACGTACACGATGGACGGCACCACGACCCTCGGGGCCGGCGACCGGCTGCGTACCGAGATCTCCCTCGGCGACCGTGCCGAGAGCGTCACGAAGCGCGGCGACCGGCGCACCAACTGGTCGGTGCTCGACGACCGTTACGACGGCGACGCGACGTACACGGCGAACGTCCCGCGCGACCAGCGGCACGCCGTCGGCACCTCGCGCGAGCGTTACCGGCTGATCGGTGACGCGGGTTGCCACGACCGCACGCTGGCCACGGCCCAGGGAACCCTGACGGAGGACAGGCTGCGCTGCTGATCGCCCCGGGGCATTTGGAGCAAGATCCAAGATTTACCCCGATGTGACACCGGGGCCTTCTGCGGAGGCGGGCACTCCGCAATAGTGGCGGCTCGCGGAAGGTGGAAGTCAACTTCCGTATCCCAAAAGTCGCTTACGCCTCTCCACAGGAGTGCCCGTGCCGCAGTCCGTACCGTCCCTGCCGCGACGCGTCGCACGCACATTGCGTACCTCCCTCTTCGCGCAGGTCGCCTGCGCCCTGGTGATCGGAGTCGTCGTCGGACGGCTGTGGCCCCACGCGGGCTCGGCCGTCCAACCGCTCGGCGACGGCTTCGTACGCCTGATCAAGGCCATGATCGCGCCGCTCGTCTTCTGCGTGGTCGTCGCCGGAATCACCAAGGCCGGAGACCTCAAGGCCTTCGGCCGCATCGGTCTCAAGGCCCTCATATGGTTCGAGGTCGCGACGACGGTCGCGCTCGTCGTGGGCCTGCTCGCGGGCAACCTCGGGGGCCCCGGCATCGGCATGAACGTCGACCCCGACAAACTCGACGCCTCCGCCGTCGACGAGAAGACCGGCGGCGGCGAACTCCCCTCGACCAGCGAGTTCATCCTGCATTCGCTGCCCGACAGCGCGGTCGGCGCCTTCGCCGAGAACTCCCTCCTCCAAGTCCTCGTGCTGTCCTGCCTGGTGGGCGCCGCGCTGCTGCACCTCGGCCACACCAAGGTGCCCGCGATCCTGCCCGCCATCGAGCAGGCCCAGGAAGTCGTCTTCGCCGTCGTCGGCTTCATCATGAAGCTCGCGCCGCTCGCCGTGTTCGGGGCCACCGCGCATCTGGTGGGGGAGTACGGCCTGGGTGCCCTGTCGACGTACGGCAAGCTCATCGGGATCTGTTACGCGGTGGCGCTGCTCTTCCTCGTCCTGCTCGGACTCGCCCTCAAGGCGCTGACCGGCCTGAGCCTGTGGAAGTTCGTGCGCTACACCCGCGAGGAGATGCTGCTCGCGCTCGGCACCGCGTCCAGTGAGACCGTGATGCCGCGCATGATGCAGAAGCTGCGCCAGGCCGGCTGCCGCGACGACGCCGTCGGCCTCGTCCTGCCGACCGGGTACTCCTTCAACCTCGACGGCGCCTCGATCTATCTCTCCGTCGGTACGTTGTTCATCGCGCAGGCCGTCGGCGTGGACCTGACCATCGGCCAGCAGATCACCGTCGTCCTGGTTCTCATGCTGACCAGCAAGGGCATGGCGGGCGTGCCGGGTTCGGCCTTCCTCGCGCTGTCCGCGACGGCCTCCGCGCTCGGTGTCATCCCGGCCGGGGCGGTCGCGCTGCTGCTCGGCGTGGACCGCATCATGGACGCGATGCGCGTCGCCACGAACCTGCTCGGCAACTGCGTGGCCGTCTTCGTGGTCTCCCGCTGGGAGGGTGCCCTGGACACGGCGCGGGCGAAGAAGGTCCTCGGCGGCGAGATCGCGTTCGTGCCGGAACAGGCGGAGGAGCCCGGCGGCGCGGAGATGAGCGCCGCCGGGCCCAAGTCCCTTGCCCCGGCCGCTGACCCGGCTACGCCTTCGGCTTCTCCGAGTCGATTCCCGGACGCGCCTTCTTCCACAGCCCGCGAGTGAAGTCCGGGATCGCTTGAGGCGCCCCCTTCGCCTTGATCGACAGATGACTCAGCGGCACGGGCGCCGTCCACGTCGCCGCGTCGTACACGTCGAAGTCCGGGACGAGGCCGAGCTGCATGGTCTGCATCAGACGGAAGATCATGATGTAGTCCATGCCGCCGTGCCCGCCCGGCGGGTTGGAGTGCTCCTTCCACAGCCAGTGGTCGAACTCGGCGGCGTACTTGCCGAAGTCTCCCCATTCGTCGTTCGTGTGGTCAGGCTCGATGTAGATGCGCTCGGGGTAGTCCTCGAAGACACCCCTCGTGCCGCCGAGGCTGTTGATGCGGCTGTAGGGGTGCGGAGTCGAGACGTCGTGCTCCAGCCGGATGACCCGCCCCTTCGCCGTCTGGACCAGGCTGATGGTGCGGTCGCTCTCGATGTACGTCTCCTTCCAGCTCGGGTCGCCCGGCGGCATGTGCTCCTTGCGGTACTCGGCGAGGCCGAGCGCGGGCGTGCCGAAGCTGGAGATGTGCGTGACGCGGTCACCGCGGTTGACGTCCATGTAGTTGGCCGTCGGGCCGAAGCCGTGGTTGGGGTAGAGGTCGCCGCGCAGCCGCGTGTGCCACAGGCGGCGCCACGGCCCTTCGTAGTAGTCGGGGTCGAACATCAGGCCGCGCAGATCGTGGTTGTAGGCACCGGCGGCGTGCAGCAGGTCGCCGAACTTGCCCGCGTGCGCCATCCGCAGCACGCGCATCTCGTTCTTGCCGTAACAGCAGTTCTCCAGCTGCATGCAGTGTCTGCGGGTCCGCTCCGAGAGGTCGACCAGTTCCCACAGTTCGTCCAGGCGCATCGCGATGGGACACTCCACGCCGACGTGCTTGCCGTTCAGCATCGCCGACTTGGCCATCTCGAAGTGGAAGTCCCAGGGCGTCGCCACGTACACGAAGTCGATGTCGCCGCGCTTGCACAGGTTCTCGTAGTCGTGCTCGCCCTTGGTGTACGTCGCCGGGGCCGGCTGGCCCGCGGCCGTGACCTTCTTCGCGGCGGCCGCGGTCTTCTCCTTGACCGGGTCGCAGAGCGCGACCACGCGCACGCCGGGTATCGCGAGGAACAGGTCGATCATGGACCCACCGCGGTTGCCGAGCCCGATGATCCCGACGCGCACCGTGGAGCGCCGGTCGAACGGTACGCCGATCATGGTGTCGCCCTTGCGTGCGGGAGCCTTGGCCGTGTCCTTGGCCGTGTCCGCGGCCGTGCCCGAGGCCGTGCCCGAGGCGGCGCCGACCGCCGGAGCGTCGGCGTGCGCCGTGCCGCCCGCGAAGGCGCCGAGGCCGAGCCCCGCGCCCGCGATGCCCGCCGTGCGGAGCACCGCCCGACGCGAGTGGCCGTCTCCTGTCATGCCCTCGGTGTCGTGCTCGGGGGTGGTGCCGTCAGGGGTCGGTGTCGCGTTCTCGTCGTGCATCGGACCTCCGTCGTCGTGGTCTCTACCACTGGGCGGAAGCCACCTTGATGGCGGTGCGGGCGAGAAGCAAGAGGCTGTAGTGATCGAGAAGTTGGACTTATCGGGGAGCCGGACGTCTCGTGTCAGGGGCGGGTCGCGCGCTCCAGCTCCAGAAGCACGGAGTAGTAGCCGCGGCCCGTCGCGTGGTCCATGCCGACCTCGCACATGCGGTTCGCCGACAGATGCGCGTCGAAGGGGCGGGCGGTGACCTCCACCGCCTCCTTCGCGGTGGCCGACTCCGTGAGCTCCTTGTGGAGCATGCCGCGGTCGCCCGCGAAGGCGCAGCACCCGGCGTCGTCCGGGACGACCACGTCGTCCGCGCACGCCTCGGCCACCGTGCGCAGCTGCGCCTCGTCGCCGAGGTGCCGCATCGAGCAGGTGGGGTGCAGCACGGCGGAGCCGATCGTGCGGCGCACGGTGAGGTGGGGGAGCAGCTCGTCGGCGGCCCAGACGATCGAGTCGACGATCGTCAGTTCCCGGTGCAACGCGCGGTTGTCGGCGGTCAGATAGGGCACCACCTCGTGCGCGATGCCGAGCGTGCACGACGAGGCGTCGACGACCAGCGGCAGGCGGCCGCCCGCGGTCCAGCCCCAGGCCGCCTCGACGATGCGATTGGCCATGACCCTGTTGCCCTCGTCGTACCCCTTGGAGTGCCAGATCGTCGCGCAGCACGTCCCCGCGACATCGTCCGGAATCCAAACGGGCTTCCCCGCGCGCGTGGAGACGGCGACGACGGCCTCGGCCAGGGAGCGGTCACCGGGCCCGCCGAAGATGCGGTTGACGCATGCCGGGTAGTAGACGGCCGATGCGCCCACGCGCGCGGTGCGCGGCAGTCGGCGCGCCGCGGCCCCGGGGATCCGGGGCAGCCACTCCGGTACGAGGTCGGGGCGGACGGCCCTGCGCGCGGTGCGGGTCACCGCGGTGAGCAGCCGGTCGCTGATCCTGTCGGCAGCGGCCACCGCGAGCCGCGCGGACGCCTCGACGGCCTTGAAGTTCTTGGCCGTGAGGGCGGCGATCCGCTCCTCGCGCGGCGAGTGACGGGCGTGCCGGAAGTCCTTCATCAGGGCGCCGGTGTCGATGCCGACCGGGCAGGCCAGCTTGCACGTCGAGTCGCCCGCGCAGGTGTCCACGGCGTCGTAGCCGTACGCGTCGACGAGGCCGTCCTCGACGGGGGAACCCGCGGGCTGGCGCATCATCTCGCGGCGCAGCACGATGCGCTGGCGCGGGGTCGTGGTCAAGTCCTCGCTGGGGCAGGTCGGTTCGCAGAAGCCGCATTCGATGCACGGGTCCGCGATCAGCTCCACCTTGGGGATGGTCTTGAGGCCGCGCAGATGGGCCTTGGGGTCGCGGTCGAGGACGATGCGCGGCGCGAGGACTCCGTCCGGGTCGATGACCTGCTTCGTGCGCCACATCAACTCCGTGGCCTGCGGCCCCCATTCGAGCTCCAGGAAGGGTGCGATGTTGCGGCCTGTGGCGTGCTCGGCCTTGAGGGAGCCGTCGAAGCGCTCCACGGTCAGGCGGCAGAAGTCGTCCATGAAGGCGGCGTACCGCGCCACGTCGGCGGGGACCGCCGCGTCGAAGGCGAGCAGGAAGTGCAGGTTGCCGTGGGCCGCGTGGCCCGCGACGGCGGCGTCGAAGCCGTGCCGCGTCTGCAGGTCGAGCAGGGCCTCGCAGGCCTCGGAGAGCTTTCCCGGAGGCACCGCGAAGTCCTCGGTGATCAGCGTCGTCCCCGAGGGGCGGGAGCCGCCGACGGCGGTGACGAAGGCCTTGCGCGCCTTCCAGTAGCCGCCGATCGTCTTCGCGTCGCGCGTGAACGCATTGGTCACCGAGGCGACGGGCGCGACCAGTTCGAGCCCTTCGAGCGCCTTGGCCGCGGCCGCTTCGTACGCCTCCTGCGTGGCCTCGTCCGGGGCGCGGAACTCCACCAGGAGCGCGGCCGTCGACTTCGGGAGCCCGGCCCAGTCCGCGGGCACCCCCTGGACGCTGACCGAGGCGCGCAGCGTGTTGCCGTCCATCAGCTCGACGGCGAGCGCGCCCGCCGCGTTGAACACCGGCACGGCCGCGGCCGCCGCGGGCAGCGAGGGGAAGAAGAGCAGGGCGGTACTGGTGTGCCGGTCCAACGGCAGGGTGTCGAAGACGACTTCGGAGATGAATCCGAAGGTGCCCTCGGAGCCGACCATCAGGCCGCGCAGGATCTCCACGGGTGTCGCCCCGTCGAGGAAGGCGTCCAGGCGATAGCCGTTGGTGTTCTTGATCTGGTACTTGGCGCGGATGCGGGCGACCAGCTCGGGGTCCGCCTCGATCTCCCGCTTGATGGCAAGGAGGCCCTGGCACAGGGCGGGTTCGGCGTGCGCGAGCCGGTCGTCCGCGTCCGGCTCGGCCGTGTCCACGACCGTCCCCGAGGGCAGGACGAACGTCAGCGAGGCGACCGTGCGGTAGGAGTTGCGGGTGGTGCCCGCCGTCATGCCGGACGCGTTGTTCGCGACGACACCGCCGATGGTGCAGGCGATGGCGCTCGCCGGGTCGGGGCCGAGGACCCGGCCGTGGCGGGAGAGCGTGGCGTTGGCGCGCAGCACCGTCGTCCCGGGTCCGATGCGGGCCCGCTCGCCGTCCCCGAGCACCTCGATGCCCGACCAGTGCTTGCGCACGTCCACGAGGATGTCCTCGCCCTGGGCCTGGCCGTTCAGGGACGTCCCCGCCGCGCGGAAGACGACCTCGCGGCCCTTGCCGTGCGCGTACGACAGGACGGTCGAGACGTCGTCGATGTCCTCGGCGACGATCACGACCTGGGGCACGAAGCGGTAGGGGCTCGCGTCGGAGGCGTACCGCACCAGGTCGGAGACCTTCGTCAGGACCTTGTCCGCACCGAGGAGCGCGGTCAGCTCGGAGCGCAGGGGCTCCGGGGTGCCCGTGGCCAGCCGGTCGGGCACACGGTCGGGCGCGGGAGCCCGGTCGGGCGACGTGGGGCGCAGGGCGTCCGGATCGGGCTCCAGCAACGGCATGGGCTCTCCCTCGGCGGTGTCAGCAGCGGTCGCCCGGGTCGTCGACCAGGGCGGACAGCAGGCCGCCGAGCACCTCGCGCTGTTCGGCGGTCAGTGGAGCCAGGATGTCCTCTGCGGCGGCCCGGCGCGCGCTGCGCAGCTTCTTCAGGGCGTCCTGCCCCGCATCCGTCAGTTCGATCCGGATGACGCGGCGATTGCTCGGATCCGGCGCACGGCGCACCAGGCCGCCCGACTCCAGGCCGTCGACCAGGCTCGTCACGGCGCGCGGGACCACTTCGAGGCGCTGCGCGAGGTCGGCCATGCGCGGCGGCGCGTCGTAGTGCGCGAGGGTGCGCAGCAGCCGGGACTGGGCAGGGGTGACTCCCACCGGCTCCAGATGGCGCTTCTGGATGCGGTGCAGCCTGCGGGTGAGCCGCAGCAGCTGTTCGGCGAGAGGGCCGTCGGTGTCCGGGGTGCTCATGACGGGAACATTATCAGGACCTTGTGCATTGTGAGCGTAGGTAACAGTGAGCTATGCTCCATGAAGTCTTTCTCCGTGGGTCCCCGATCTCCCCAGTTCCCGATGTCCCCCAGTTCCCGATGTCCCCGCATCCCGTAGGAGCCCATGCGTCACGACGAACCGACCTGGACGCCGCCGCCCCAGGCCCCCGGCCAGGAGCCGCCGCGCCAGATGCGCCGCATCCTTCGCCTCTTCCGTCCCTACCGAGGCCGCCTCGCGATCGTGGGCCTGCTGGTCTGCGCCGCGTCCCTCGTCTCGGTCACCACCCCCTTCCTCCTCAAGGAGATCCTCGACACCGCCCTGCCGCAGGGCCGCACGGGCCTGCTGAGCCTGCTCGCGCTCGGCATGATCCTCGGCGCGGTCGTCACGAGCGTCTTCGGCGTCCTGCAGACGCTGATCAGCACCTCCGTGGGGCAGCGGGTCATGCACGACCTGCGCACCGCCGTCTACGGCCGGCTGCAGAGCATGTCCCTGGCCTTCTTCACCCGCACCCGCACGGGCGAGGTCCAGTCCCGTATCGCCAACGACATCGGCGGCATGCAGGCGACCGTCACCTCCACCGCCACGTCCCTCGTCTCCAACCTCACGAGCGTGATCGCGACGGTCGTCGCCATGCTCGCTCTGGACTGGCGCCTGACCGTCGTCTCGCTGCTCCTGCTGCCGGTGTTCGTGTGGATCAGCCGCCGCGTGGGCCGTGAGCGCAAGAAGATCGCCACGCAGCGCCAGAAGCAGATGGCCGCCATGGCGGCGACCGTGACCGAGTCGCTCTCGGTCAGCGGCATCGTCCTCGGCCGCACGATGGGCCGCGCCGACTCCCTCACCCGGTCCTTCGCCGACGAGTCGGAGCGCCTCGTCGACCTGGAGGTGCGCTCGAACATGGCGGGTCGCTGGCGCATGGCGGTCATCACGATCGTCATGGCCGCCATGCCCGCCGTCATCTACTGGGCCGCGGGCATCGCCTTCCGGATGGGCGGCCCCACCGTCTCGGTCGGCACGCTCGTCGCCTTCGTCTCGCTCCAGCAGGGCCTGTTCCGGCCGACCGTGAGCCTGCTCTCCACCGGCGTGCAGATCCAGACCTCGCTCGCGCTCTTCCAGCGCATCTTCGAGTACCTCGACCTGCCCGTCGACATCACCGAGCCCGAGAACCCGGTGCGCCTGGACAAGGTCAAGGGCGAGGTCCGCTTCGAGGGCGTCGAGTTCCGCTACGACGAGAAGTCCGGACCCACGCTCCAGGGCATCGACCTCGCGATACCCGCCGGCGGCAGCCTCGCCGTGGTCGGCCCCACGGGATCCGGCAAGTCGACCCTCAGTCACCTGGTGCCCCGGCTCTACGACGTCACCGGCGGCCGCGTCACCCTCGACGGCGTCGACGTGCGCGACCTCGACTTCGACACCCTCGCCCGCGCCGTCGGCGTGGTCTCCCAGGAGACCTACCTCTTCCACGCCTCGGTCGCGGACAACCTCCGCTTCGCCAAGCCCGACGCCACCGACGAGGAGCTCGTCGCCGCGGCCCGCGCCGCCCAGATCCACGACCACATAGCGTCCCTGCCCGACGGGTACGACACGGTCGTCGGCGAGCGCGGCCACCGCTTCTCCGGCGGCGAGAAGCAGCGCCTTGCCATCGCCCGCACCATCCTGCGCGACCCGCCGGTCCTCATCCTCGACGAGGCGACCAGCGCCCTGGACACCCGCACCGAGCGGGCCGTGCAGGAGGCCATCGACGCCCTGTCCGCGGACCGGACCACCCTCACCATCGCCCACCGGCTCTCCACCGTCCGCGGCGCCGACCAGATCGTGGTGCTGGACGCGGGCCGCACCGCCGAGCGTGGCACCCACGAGGAGCTCATGGAGCGCGACGGCCGGTACGCCGCCCTCGTCCGCAGGGACGCCCAGCTGGAGCCGACCGCATGACGGCCGGGGCCGACCGCGTGACGAGAGCGCAGCCGACCGCATGACGAGCGGAGCCGACTGCATGACGATATGCCGGGAATGCCCGCACCTGCGGGTTACCGTGCCCGCATGCAGACCAAGACTCCGCGACGGGGCACGATTCGACTGACGCGGCGGGGCAGGATCGCCCTGATCGCGACCGGAGCCGTCGCGGCGGCCACCGCCGTGGCGGTGCCGCTGCTGCTCCCGGACGACAACGCACGGCCCGAGTCGCTGACCATTCCCGAGGGCTGGCGCTCGGGCCAGGTGTACGAGGCCGTGGACAAGGCCCTCAAGGTGCCCTCGGGCACGACGAAGAAGGCCCTTCCCGAGGCCGACCTCGAACTCCCCAGCGACGCCGGGGGCAACCCCGAGGGGTACCTCTTCCCGGCGACGTACCCGATCAGTTCCCAGTCGACGCCGGCGTCCGTGCTGTCGTACATGGTGAACACGGCGAACAAGAAGTTCAGCGGCGGACACGTCACGGCGGGGGCCGACCGCAACGCCGTGAACGTCTACCAGACCGTCACCATCGCGAGCATGGTCGAGGCCGAGGCGGGCTCGAAGGAGGACATGGGCAAGGTCGCCCGGGTCATCTACAACCGGCTCGACCAGGGCATGCCGCTGCAGATGGACTCCACCATCAACTACGCCCTCAACCGCTCCACGCTGGCCACCAGCGACCGCGACACGAAGATCAGCAGCCCCTACAACACCTACGCGCGCATGGGCCTGCCGCCCACGCCCATCGGCAACCCCGGTGAGGAGGCGATGCGGGCGGCGACCAGTCCGACCGCGGGGGACTGGCTGTACTTCGTGACCGTGAAGCCGGGGGACACGCGCTTCACGTCGAGCTTCGAGCAACACCAGAAGCACGTCGCGGAGTTCAACAAGAACCAGGCGAAATAGCCCCGTTCGCCTGCCGCGCCCCTCCAGACCTGTTCCACCTCGACCTGCTCCGCCCCGACCGGCACCGCCTTGACCTCAACCGCGGTTCAGGTATGACGCTTTCCTCCGCCCGCGTCACCGCAGTGCCAGGAGGAGCCGACCATGCCCGCACCGATCCCCGCAGCCTTCCCCGACGTCCGGCGCGCGGACGCAGGGGCGATCCTCGTCAGCTCCTGGATCGTGCCCGCGCCGGACGTCCAGCGGCAGGCCGCGGACCTCGTCATCGAGGGGTGGCAGGACGAGGAGCGCCCGGACGCGATGCTCTCGATCACCACGTTCCTGGGCGAGGACGGCACCCAGGTCCTCAACTACGCGCAGTGGACGGACGACGACGCGCACCTCGCCTGGGCACGGGCCCGCCGCGCCCAGGGCGTCAGCAAGGTAGACCGGATCGTCCCCGGCATCCGACGCCCCGGCCTGCTGCGCTACGCGCTCCACGGCAGCTACGCCCCCGAGGAGAACGTGGGCCGCACCCCCAAAGCCCTGGTCACCCCCGCGTTCGAGACCGACGGTCCCAAGAGCCAGCGCGCCCTCGGCGACACCGTCATCGCGATGCTGGAACGGTTGCGCCCGGCCGGGCTGCTCGCGGCCCACATCCACGCCAGCAAGGACGGCCGCAGGGTGCTC
This sequence comes from Streptomyces sp. NPDC041068, assembly GCF_040647455.1. Taxonomy (NCBI): domain Bacteria; kingdom Bacillati; phylum Actinomycetota; class Actinomycetes; order Kitasatosporales; family Streptomycetaceae; genus Streptomyces; species Streptomyces sp. NPDC041068. The sequence continues at coordinate 57,122 of NZ_JBEZCG010000013.1, read as the reverse complement.
GACCACGCGGAGTGGGAGGACCTGGCGGCCTGGCGGAGCTTCGCCGAGCAGGGCGGTGCCGATGAACTGGCGGCGGCCATCGCACAGTTGGAGGGCGTCACCCCGGCCCACCCGAGGCTCGCCGAGCCCCGCTACCTCCCGCACAAGAGCCTGGTGAACGTGGCCGCGTCCTGAGCGGCGTACGCGACGAGTGAAAAGGGGCTGCCGGTCGGTGCGTTCCGGCCTCTTGTGCCGCGCCGGGCGGCGCGAGAGGCTGGCGTGCGCTCCGCGCCGCACCACCGGCAACGACCGCACCGAGCACCGCACATGACCCGACCCCACCCCTGGTCAACGAAAGGTTCAGGTGCACCGGGAATGAGAATGCCCTCCCGTCGGCGGCCGGCAGCGGTGCTGCTGTCCGCCGCGCTCATGGCCGCCGGACTCCAGCTCGGCGTCGCCCCTTCCGTCACCCACGCGGCTTCCGGCGGCTCCGCCGGGGACGTACGGCTCGCGAGCGGCTCCGAGACCGCCGTGCCGGACGGCTGGATCGTCGTACTGAAGGGCGAGCGCTCGGCAGCGGCCGCCGACGCCGTGCCCTCCGTGGCGCGCGAGCTCGTCGGCCGGGCCGAAGGAGCGCGGCTCGGGCACGTGTACCGGGCGGCGCTGTACGGCTTCTCCGCCCGGATGGGCCGGGCGCAGGCCGAGCGCCTCGCCGCGGATCCCCGTGTCGCGTACGTCCGTCAGGACACCCGCGTCAGGATCGACGCCCCGCGCTCCGTGCGGCCCGCGGCCGACACCACGCAGCCCAACGCGCCCTGGGGCCTCGACCGCATCGACCAGCGCCGCCTCCCGCTGTCGACCACGTACACGTACCGCACCACCGCTCCCGGCGTGAGCGTGTACGTCATCGACACCGGACTGCGCACCACGCACGCGGAGTTCGGCGGCCGTGCCTCGGTCGGGATCGACACCGTGGGCGACGGCCGGAACGGCAACGACTGCCACGGCCACGGCACCCACGTGGGCGGCGTCGCCGCGGGCAAGACCTACGGAGTGGCCAAGCAGGCCAAGCTGGTGGCGGTGCGCGTCCTGGACTGCCAGGGCTCGGGCACCACTTCGGGGGTCGTCGCCGGCGTCGACTGGGTGACGAAGAACGCGAAGCGGCCCGCCGTCGCGAACATGAGCCTCGGCGGCGGGGCGAGCCAGGTCCTCGACACGGCGGTGCGCAACTCGATCGGCTCCGGCGTCACCTACACCGTGTCGGCGGGCAGCGCCGGTCAGTCCGGCGGCGCCTGCGGCACCTCGCCCTCGCGGGTGCCGGAGACGATCGGTGTCGGCGCCAGTGACAGCGGCGACCGCCGGGCTTCGTCGTCCAACTACGGTGCGTGCGTCTCCTTGTTCGCGCCCGGTGTGCTGATCCCGTCCGCCTGGAAGGACAGCGACACCTCCAGCACGACGCTGAGCGGCACGTCCATGGCCACGGCGCACGTGGCCGGTGCGGCCGCGCTTCACCTCGCTTTCCGGCCGAAGGACACTCCGGCGCAGGTGAAGAAGGGGCTCGTCGACAACGCCACCACGGGAGCGCTGCAGGGCAGCCCGCCGGTCACACCCGACAAACTGCTCTACACGTTGTACCTGCCCTAGAGCTCCCCGGGGGCGCCGTCACACCGTGACCGGCGCCCCCGCGAGCAGCCCCTGAATGTCACGTACCGCCGCACGGCCCGCGCGGTTGGCGCCGATCGTGCTGGCCGAGGGCCCGTACCCCACCAGGTGGATGCGAGGGTCGGCGGCGGCGCGGGTGCCCTCCATCCGGATGCCGCCGCCCGTCTCGCGCAGGCGCAGCGGCGCCAGGTGGTCGATCGCGGCGCGGAAGCCCGTCGCCCAGAGGATGACGTCGGCGTCGACGCGGCGGCCGTCGTCCCATTCGACGCCGGTCGGTGTGATCCGGTCGAACATCGGCAGCCGGTCGAGCACCCCGTCGGCCCGCGCCTGCCGGATCGCGTCGTTCACGGGCAATCCCGTCACCGAGACCACGCTCCGCGGCGGCAGGCCCTGGCGTACGCGCTCCTCGACCATGGCGACGGCCGAGCGCCCCCAGTCCTCGTCGAAGGGACCCTCGCGGAACACCGGCTCGCTCCGGGTGACCCAGGTGGTAGCCGCCGCGTACGGGGCGATCTCCATGAGGTGCTGCGTACCGGAGGCGCCGCCGCCCACGACGATCACCCGCTGACCCTCGAACGCCTCGGGCCCGGGATAGATCGCCGTGTGCAACTGCCGCCCGCGGAAGGTGTCCTGGCCCGGGTAGCGCGGCCAGAACGGCCGGTCCCAGGTGCCCGTCGCGTTGATCAGCGCGCGCGTCGACCAGGTGCCCGCCGAGGTCTCGACGAGGAGCCGTCCCTCGTCCCCCTCGCGGACCTTGTGCACGTCGACGGGGCGCCGCACCCGCAGGTCGAAGCGGCGCTCGTACTCCTCGAAGTACTCCCCGATGACCTCCGACGACGGGCGCGCGGGGTCCGCGTCCGTGAGTTCCATGCCGGGGAGCGCGTGCATGCCGTGCACCTTGGCGTACGTCAGTGAGGGCCACCGGAACTGCCAGGCGCCGCCGGGCCGGGGCGCGTGGTCGAGGACCACGAAGTCCCGGTCCGGCTCCAAGCCGACCCGTCGCAGGTGGTAGGCGCTGGACAGGCCCGCCTGTCCGGCGCCGATGACGACCACGTCCACGTCCTGTACCGCCGTCGTGGCGGCTGCGTCTCGTACCCCGATGTCGTTCACGCTTCTACTAACTCCATCGGGGTCCGAGATCTTCCCGCCGCGAAAGGACCGTGACGGGCTTCTCAGCGCCCGCCCGCCACCAGCAGCGGAGCGCCGCCCGGAGCGGAGGCCGGACGGCCGTTCGCCGCGGGCACGCCGGTCAGCGGTGACGCCGGGATCCGCGGCAGCAGACCGCGCGCGGCCAGGTCGGGGATGACGCCCTCGCCGAACCAGTACGCCTCCTCCAGATGCGGATAGCCGGACAGCACGAAGTGCTCGACGCCGAGCGCGTGGTACTCCTCGATGCGGTCGGCGACGTCGGCGTGGCTGCCGACCAGGGCGGTGCCCGCGCCGCCGCGGACGAGGCCGACGCCGGCCCACAGGTTGGGCGAGATCTCCAGCTTGTCGCGGGAGCCGCCGTGCAGCGCGAGCATCCGCTGCTGGCCCACCGACTCGCTGCGCCCGAGCGCCTCCTGTGCGGCGGCGATGGTGTCCGGATCGAGGTCGTCGAGGAGCCGGTTCGCGGTCGCCCAGGCCTCGGCGGACGAGTCGCGGGAGATGGTGTGCAGACGGATACCGAAGCGGACCGTGCGCCCCTCCTTCTCGGCGAGCTCCCGTATCCAGTCGATCTTCTGCTTGACCTGCTCCGGCGGCTCGCCCCACGTCAGATAGACGTCCGTGTGCCGCGCAGCCACGGGCCCGGCCGCCGCCGAGGAACCGCCGAAGAAGATCTCGGGCAGCGGGTCAGGCGGCAGCGCGGTGAGTCCGCCCTCGACCTGGTAGTGCTCGCCGTCGAAGTCGTACGGCTTACCGCTCCACACGCCCCGTACGACCGAGAGGAACTCATCGGTGCGGGCGTAGCGGCGGTCGTGGTCCAAGTGGTCGCCGAAGCGGCGCTGTTCGGTCGAGTCGCCGCCGGTGACCACGTTGAGCAGCAGCCGCCCGCGCGTGATGCGCTGATATGTCGCCGCCATCTGCGCGGCGAGGACGGGGGAGATGACGCCGGGCCGGAATGCCACCAGGAACTTGAGCCGCTCCGTGTGCTGGGCGAGCGCGACCGTCGTCAGCCAGGCGTCCTCGCACCACGTGCCGGTCGGCGTGAGCACCGCCTCGAAGCCCAACTGCTCGGCGGCCTTGGCGATCTGGGCCAGGTACTCGATGTCGGGGGCGCGCACGCCGCTCACCGGAGTGACCCGGGAGCGCGTGATGCCGCCGTCGGTGTAGGCGTGCCGGTCGACGAGGGTGCGGCCGTCGCCGCCGGTCGGCAGGAACCAGTGGAGGTGGACGGTCATGGGTCAGGACTCCTTGCTGTCCGCGTTGCTGTCGGCCTTGCCGTACGAGCGCGGCTCGGTGGTGGAGGGCGGCAGGTCGTCGTTGAAGCGGGTGTCGACGAAGTCGCCGAAGTCGATGCGGCGCGGGATCAGCTTCAGGCCGGTGAAGGTGTCCGCGATCTCCTGCTCGGAAGCGACGGCGTTCTTGTCCACGGCCACCGGGATGCGGGTGCCGTTGGTGCGCTTGACCGCGTCGAGCGCCACCTCGTAGGGCAGGCCGGTGTCCTTCGCCCAGACCTTCGCCCAGGCCTCCGGGTGCTTGAAGACCCAGTCCTGCGCCCGGCGCAGCCGCTTGAGGTAGTCGTCGATCGCCTGGGACTTCTTCTTGTCGTCGAGCGCGCCGGGCGCCGCCACCTGGAAGCTGAGCCCGTTCACCAGTCCGTCGCCGTCGGTCAGTACGCGGCCCTTCTTCGCGCGCAGGACCTGCGAGGTGTACGGGTCCCAGACCGCCCACGCGTCGACCTTGCCGCCGGTGAACGCGGCCAGCGCGTCGGCCGGCTGCAGATACTTGACCTTGACGTCCTTGAAGTCGAGACCGGCCTCCTTGAGGGAGGCGATCAGCTGGAAGTGCGCCGACGAACCCTGGGCCACGGCGACGGACTTGCCCTTGAGGTCCTCGGTCTTCTTCAGGGGCGAGTCGTCCGGCACGAGGATGGTCTCGCCGTCCGCCGTGCCGTGGGTCGCGGCCACCACGGAGATCTTCGAGTTCGCGCCCGCCGCGAAGACCGGCGGAGTGTTGCCGACGGCGCCGATGTCGACGGCCTTGGCGTTGACGGCCTCCAGGAGCGGAGGCCCGGAGGTGAAGGTCGACCAGCGGATCTTGTAGTCGAGGTCGTCGAGCTCCCCGGCCGCGCGCAGCACGGCTTCCGAACCGCCCCTCTGGTCACCGACGTTGAGGGTGAGCGACCCCTTTCCGTCGGTGCCGCCGCCCGAGCCGCCGACCGACGTGCCGGCGGAGGAGGTACCGGAGCAGGCGGCGAGCAGCAGGGCCAGGGGGAGGAGCAGGGCGGCGGGGGCGAGGTGGGGACGTGGTCGTCGCATGGCGGTTCCGTTCGGTGCGGTTGGTTCGGGGGTGTCAGGCGGGTGACGGCGCCGGGGCTTCGGCTGCGGGCGGGGTGGCCGCGGTGGGCGCTTCCGCGGGCGCCTCGACGCCGAGCCGCTGGAGCAGCTCGGCGCGGAGCTCGGCGAAGCGCGGATCGGCGATTCCGCGCGGACGCTCCAGATCGATCTCCTTCTCGTACGCGATGACTCCGCCGTCCATGACGAGGACCCGGTCGGCGAGCAGCACCGCTTCCTCCACGTCGTGCGTGACGAGCAGCACGGCGCAGCCGCGCCGCTGCCACAGCTCGTCGACGAGCCGCTGCGCCTTGATGCGGGTGAGGGCGTCGAGCGCGCCGAACGGCTCGTCGAGCAGGAGCAGATCGGGCTCGCGCACCAACGCGCGGGCCAGCGAGGCGCGTTGGGCCTCGCCGCCGGAGAGCGTCTTGGGCCAGGCGGTGGAGCGGTGCTTCAGGCCCACCTCGGTCAGTGCCTGCTCGGCGACGTCGCGGTCGGGCTTGCCCGGCAGGCCGAGCAGGACGTTGCGCCACACCCGCTTCCACGGCATGAGCCGGGGCGCCTGGAACGCGACGGCCTTGCGGCGCGGCACGAGCACGGTGCCCTCGATGTCGCGGTCGAGCCCGGCGAGGACGCGCAGCAGCGTCGACTTGCCGCAGCCGCTGCGCCCCAGGAGCGCCACGAACTCGCCCTGCCGCACGTCGAGTCGGAGGTCGTCGATGACGGCGCGGCCGTCGAAGGAGCGGGTCAGCCCGTCCACGCGGACGGCGGGCGACGCGCCGAGGGTGGGGGTCACCGGCCGGTGAACGTCGGTCGCCATTGCAGCAGCAGCCTTTCGAGGGTGCGGACGATGAAGTCGGCGATCAGGCCGAGGAAGGCGTAGACGATCAGGCAGACCACGATCACGTCGGTGCGCAGGAAGTCACGGGCCTGGACCATGAGGAAGCCGATGCCGGCGTCGGCGTTGACCTGCTCGGCGAAGACGAGGGCGAGCCAGGCGATGCCCAGCGAGTAGCGCAGCCCGGTCATGGCGCCCGGCAGCGCGCCGGGCAGCACGACGTGCCGCACGAGCCCCCACCGCGAGAGGCCGAGCGACTCCCCGGCCTCGATCAGCTGGGCGTCGACGCCCCGGATTCCGGCGTACACGTTGAGGTAGAGGGGGAAGGAGACGCCGAGCGCGATGATGGCGATCTTGGGCGCCTCACCGATGCCGAACCAGATGATGAAGAGCGGGATGAGCCCGACGAACGGCACGGTGCGCAGCATCTGCACACCGGCGTCGACGAGGTCCTCGCCGATGCGGAAGAGCCCGGAGACGAGGGCGAGCGCCGTGCCGATCACAGTGCCGAAGAGCAGCCCGACGGCGACGCGCTGGAGCGAGACGCCCATGGCGGACGGCAGGGAACCGTCCCCGATCAGATCACCGGCGACCTGGGCGATCGTCCCGGGAGAGGCGAGCACATCGCTTGTCAACACGCCGGTGGCGCTGAGGAGTTGCCAGAGCGCGAGCAGGAGGAGGGGCCCGGAGGTGCGGCGCAGCCAGCGGGGGACGCGGGCGCGACGGCTGGACGAGGGGACGAGGGCTTCGAGTTCGGGCGCGGGCTCAGGATCTGATCTTGACATGCCGGTGATGTCGGTAGATGGATGAGGCGGGGCATGGCTGATGCTCATAGGCGCTCCACGACAGGAGAGAAAGAAGAAAAAGGGGGAGGGAGCCCGGCAGGCGGCGACGCGACTCAGGTGTGCCCAGGCCTACGGATCAGACGTCCGTACGCGAGGGCGCGTGAAGGTGACGAAGGGACGACCACTCGGCCGACACGAATGGGGCCGGGGAAAGGAACGGGCGAAGCGAGTGAAAGGGCGTCAGCAGCCGCGGCGACACGCGGAGGAGGCCACCCGCAGCAGGTCGATGTGACCGCGCGTGGTGAGCAGAGCTGAACGCAACATGCCGCCGAACGTAGCCAGATGGCGTACACACGGTCAATGGCGTCTCGGAAGGTGGACGCTCCGTATCGCCGATTGGAAGGGAGGGTGGGGGAGGATGGGCGTATGCCCGATGGATTCACCACCCAAGTCCTGCATGTCGCGACCGGCTCCACCGAAGCCGTCGTCGACCTCACCCACGACTGCGAGGCCTTCCTGCGCGAGGCGGCCGCCGGCCGCGACGGCCTCCTCAACGTCTTCGTGCCGCACGCCACGGCGGGCATCGCGGTCCTGGAGACGGGCGCGGGCAGCGACGACGACCTCCTCGCCGCGCTGCACACCCTGCTTCCCGCGGACGACCGCTGGCAGCACCGCCACGGCAGCCCCGGTCACGGCCGCGACCACGTCCTGCCTGCCCTGGTCCCGCCGCACGCGACACTGCCGGTGGTCGGCGGCAGCCTGGAGCTGGGGACGTGGCAGTCGGTCTGCCTGGTCGACACCAACAAGGACAATCCCCATCGGCAGGTTCGACTGTCGTTCCTCGGGTGAAGCGGCCGCCTCGGCCGCGACGGCAGGGCGTTGGAGAGGGCCCATTCCTCGCGCCGTCGAAGATGACGATCCGTCAAATAGGTCATCTGTCCCGGACTATTGACTGGTTGTCAGGGGCGCGCCATCCTCGACGGGACCTACGCGCGAGTAAGTTGGCGCGTGCCCATCCCGGACAGCGAAGGTAGCCCCGGATGACCCTCCTCCGCAGACGCGGACTCTTTGCCGCTGTCATCACCCTCCTGCTGGCTTTCACCGTCGGCTCCCCGCCGGCCGCGGGCGCTGACACCCCCTGGTGGGAGCCCACGGCGCGGCCCGCCGCCGATTCGCAGATCAACGTCACCGGCGAACCCTTCAACGGCACGGACAGTGAGGGCCGAGTCCGCGGCTTCGTCGACGGCCACAATCACCTGATGTCCAACGAGGGCTTCGGCGGCCGCATCATCTGCGGCAAGGCGTTCTCCACCGAGGGCGTCGCCGACGCCCTCAAGGACTGCCCCGAGCACTACCCCGACGGCTCGCTCGCCCTCTTCGAGAACGTCACCGGCGGTGCGGACGGCCACCACGACCCGGTGGGCTGGCCGACCTTCAAGGACTGGCCGGCCCACAACTCCCTGAGCCACCAGCAGAATTACTACGCATGGCTGGAGCGCGCCTGGCGCGGCGGTCAGCGGATCCTGGTCAACGACCTGGTGACCAACGGCCTGCTGTGCTCGATCTACGTCAGGGACCGCGGCTGCGACGAGATGGACGCCATCCGCCTCGAAGCCCGCAAGACCTACGAGATGCAGGACTACATCGACAAGATCTACGGCGGAAAGGGCAAGGGCTTCTTCCGTATCGTCACCGACTCCAGCCAGGCCCGCCAGGTCGCCGCGGAGGGCAAGCTCGCCGTGGTGCTCGGCGTCGAGACCTCGGAACCCTTCGGCTGCAAGCAGATCCTGGACGTCGCCCAGTGCGGCAAGGACGACATCGACCGCGGTCTGGACGAGCTGTACAAGCTGGGTGTGCGCAGCATGTTCCTGTGCCACAAGTTCGACAACGCGCTCTGCGGGGTGCGCATGGACTCGGGCACCATCGGAACGGCCGTGAACATCGGCCAGTTCCTCTCCACCGGCACCTTCTGGCGTACGGAGAAGTGCAGCGGTCCGCAGCACGACAACCCCTCCGGCAACGCGGCTGCCCCTGCCGAGGTGAGCAAACTGCTCCCCGCCGGCACCAAGGTCCCCACGTACGACAGCGACGCGCAGTGCAACACCCGTGGCCTTACCCGCCTCGGCGAGTACGCGGTCAAGGGGATGATGAAGCGCAACATGATGCTCGAGGTCGACCACATGAGCGTCAAGGCGGCCGACCGAGCCCTGGACATGCTGGAGTCGGCGGACTACCCCGGCGTGCTCTCCAGCCACAGCTGGATGGACGACGGCTGGCTGGAGCGGGTCTACCGTCTCGGCGGCTTCAAGTCCTCGTACATGTCCAGCGCCGACAGCTTCGCCAAGGAGTCCGCAGGGACCAAGCCGCTGCGCGAGAAGTACGGCGTCGGACTCGGTTACGGCACCGACATGAACGGCGTCGGCGGCTGGCCGGGACCGGAAGGACCCGATGCCCCCAACGCGGTCAAGTACCCCTTCCGCAGCGCCGACGGCGGCTCCGTCGTCGACCGGCAGCGCACCGGCGACCGCACCTGGGACTTCAACACCGACGGTGCGGCCCATGTCGGCATGGTGCCCGACTGGATCGAGCAGATGCGGCTCAGCGGCGGCAAGGACACGGTGCGGGACCTGCTCGGCGGTGCGGAGTCCTACCTGCGCACCTGGAAGGCGACCGAACGCCACAAGCCCGCACCCGATCTCGCCGCCGGCGCCCCGGCGGACGCCAGCTCGACGGAGTGGAACCCGTTCACCAGCTACGCCGCGGGGAAGGCGGTGGACGGCGACACCGGTACGCGATGGGCGAGCGGCTGGTCGGACGACCAGTGGCTGCGGCTCGATCTCGGCGGCTCCCGCACGGTCGGCAAGGTCTCCCTCGACTGGGAGAAGGCCTACGCACGGGGCTACCGGATCGAGGTCTCGCAGGACGGGACCACGTGGCGCAGCGTGTGGTCCACGGACGTCGGGAACGGAGGGCTGGACAACGCGGTGTTCAGCCCGGTGCAGGCTCGGTACGTCCGTGTCCACGGCGTGAAGCGCGCGACCAAGTACGGCTACTCGATCAACGAGGCGGCGGTGTACGGCCGCTGAGCTACTCCCGCACCAACGTCAGGATCTGGTCCGCGACGACGTCCAGCACGTCGCCCGCCTTCTCCTCGTCGCCAAGGACGAGGAAGTTGAGGGTGAGCCCGTCGGTCAGCGCGGCCAGATACCTGGCGGCCGCGGGTTCGGGCACGGCCAGCTCCACGCCCAGGACCGAGGGGAGCTGGCGGATCACCTTGGTGTGGGCCGCGACGTAGCGCTCGTACTGCCGCCGGGCGAGATGCTCGTAGCCGGGTTCGCGAAGGGCGTACTGGGTGAGCTCGTACGTCAGCATGTGCTCTCCGGGATTGGCCAGCACATGGTCCCAGTACGCCTGGAGCCCGGCACGGATCGTCTCGCGCAGGGTGGCTCTGCGGACGAGCGTGCTGAGGACGTCCGACTCGGAGTGCTCGGAGATGGTGTCCATCACCGCTTCGAGCAACTCCTGCTTGGAGTCGAAGCAGTAGTGGAAAACGCTCAGCGAGACACCCGCCTCGGCCACGACGGACCGTGTCGTGGTCTTCGCGACGCCGTCGCGGGCCATCACCCGGATCGCAGCCTCGACCAGCTGCCTGCGCCGCTGCGCCGACGGCATCCGCCCCATGGCTCCTCCTCCCCTGACCGGCGCAAGCATACGTCGCGGGGCCACGCCGCGGCGGGCCGCTGTGACGGCCCGTCACTGCGGTGATCGGCAGTCGGGGCACACCCCCCGGTACGTCACCTCGGCCGCCGAGACCGCGAAGCCGAAGCGCTCCGTCGGGGGGAGGGCCGAGAGGGGGTCGCCCGTCGGGTGCACGTCGCGGATCGTGCCGCAGGACGAGCAGACCAGGTGCTGGTGGGGGCGGTGGGCGTTCGGGTCGTAGCGTTTGGCCCGGCCGTCGGTGGCCACCTCGATGACCTCGCCCAGGGAGACGAGCTCGCCGAGCGTGTTGTAGACGGTCGCGCGGGAGATCTCCGGCAGCCGGGCCGTGGCCTGTGCGAGCACCTCGTCCGCGGTGAGGTGGACGTGGTCGCCGTCGAGCACCTCGGCGACCACCCGGCGCTGAGCCGTCATCCGCCAGCCGCGTCCGCGTAGTCGTTGCAGCAGGTCACTCATGCCCACCAGCCTCACTGTGCATCGTCCGACGAATGATTCCGTCCGGGCCTGTCTGTCGTATTGACTTGGATTTCGTCCATCGTAGGATCGGTTCCGGCCGACAGCCAAGGGACAGGGGCAGGACAACAGCAGGGAAACACACGTGAGTTAGGGAAACCTGCTGAATCTCCCTTTCACGCGTGCGTGCGGTCCTCCACCACGACCTGGTGCGCCGGTCGTACGGTGGGCCTTGCTCCGGCTGTTCCACCGTCCTCAGCTCCTGAGCACCGTGATCCGCCCCGTCCGGAAGGATTCCCATGACTGAGAACCACGACGCGATCGTCACCGACCCGAAGCCTGAGGAGACAGGCGGCTGCCCGGTCGCGCACGGACGCGCGCCCCACCCCACCCAGGGCGGCGGAAACCGGCAGTGGTGGCCGGAGCGGCTCAACCTGAAGATCCTCGCCAAGAACCCCGCCGTGGCCAACCCGCTCGGTGAGGAGTTCGACTACGCCGAGGCGTTCAACTCCCTCGACCTGCCGGCCGTGAAACGGGACATCGCCGAGGTCCTCACGACCTCGCAGGACTGGTGGCCCGCCGACTTCGGCAACTACGGCCCGCTGATGATCCGCATGGCCTGGCACTCCGCCGGCACATACCGCATCAGCGACGGCCGCGGCGGCGCCGGCGCCGGGCAGCAGCGCTTCGCGCCGCTCAACAGCTGGCCGGACAACGCGAGCCTGGACAAGGCCCGCCGTCTGCTGTGGCCGGTCAAGAAGAAGTACGGCAAGAACATCTCCTGGGCCGACCTGATGGTCCTCACCGGCAACGTCGCCCTGGAGACCATGGGCTTCAAGACGTTCGGCTTCGCCGGCGGCCGCGAGGACGTGTGGGAGCCCGAGGAGGACGTGTACTGGGGCCCCGAGACCGAGTGGCTCGGCGACGCGCGCTACACGGGCGACCGCGAGCTGGAGAACCCGCTCGGCGCCGTCCAGATGGGCCTGATCTACGTCAACCCCGAGGGCCCCAACGGCAACCCGGACCCGATCGCCGCGGCGCGCGACATCCGTGAGACGTTCCGCCGCATGGCGATGAACGACGAGGAGACCGTCGCGCTGATCGCCGGTGGCCACACCTTCGGCAAGACCCACGGCGCGGGGCCCGCGGACAACGTCGGCGACGACCCCGAGGCCGCCCCGATGGAACAGCTGGGCCTCGGCTGGAAGAGCACGTACAACACGGGTGTCGGCAAGGACGCCATCACGTCCGGCCTCGAGGTCACCTGGACCGAGACGCCGACCCGGTGGAGCAACCTCTTCTTCAAGAACCTCTTCGAGTACGACTACGAACTCGGCAAGAGCCCGGCCGGCGCCCACCAGTGGGTGGCGAAGGACGCCCCGGAGATCATCCCCGACGCCTTCGACTCGTCGAAGAAGCACCGCCCGACGATGCTGACCACGGACCTGTCGCTGCGCTTCGACCCGATCTACGAGCCGATCTCCCGGCGCTTCTACGAGAACCCGGAGGAGTTCGCGGACGCCTTCGCCCGCGCCTGGTACAAGCTGACGCACCGTGACATGGGCCCGGTCGTCCGCTACCTCGGCCCGGAGGTCCCCTCCGAGGAGCTGCTGTGGCAGGACCCGCTGCCGCAGCGCACGGGTGAGGTCATCGACGCCGCGGACATCGCCACCCTCAAGGAGCAGGTCCTCGGCTCCGACCTCACCGTCTCGCAGCTCGTCTCCGCCGCCTGGGCCTCGGCCTCCTCCTTCCGCGGCAGCGACAAGCGCGGCGGTGCCAACGGCGCCCGCATCCGCCTGGAGCCGCAGCGCAGCTGGGAGGTCAACAACCCGGACGAGCTCGCGCAGGTGCTGCGCACGCTCGAAGGCATCCAGGAGTCCTTCAACTCCGCGGGCGGCAAGCAGGTCTCGCTGGCCGACCTGATCGTGCTCGCCGGCAGCGCGGCCGTCGAGCAGGCGGCCAAGGACGGCGGCGTCCAGGTCGAGGTGCCCTTCTCGCCGGGCCGTGTGGACGCCACGCAGGAGCAGACGGACGTGGAGTCGTTCGCCGCGCTCGAGCCGACCGTCGACGGCTTCCGCAACTACGTCGGCAAGGGCAACCGCCTCCCGGCCGAGTACCTCCTGCTCGACAGGGCGAACCTGCTGACCCTGAGCGCGCCCGAGCTGACCGTCCTCGTCGGCGGCCTGCGCGTCCTGGGCGCCAACCACGCCCAGTCCAAGCAGGGCGTCCTCACCGACAGGCCGGGCACGCTGACCAACGACTTCTTCGTCAACCTGCTCGACCTGGGCACGACGTGGAAGTCGACCTCCGAGGCGCAGGACCAGTTCGAGGGCCGCGACGCCTCCGGTGCGGTCAAGTGGACCGGCACCCGCGCCGACCTGGTCTTCGGCTCGAACTCCGAACTGCGCGCCGTCGCCGAGGTGTACGCGAGCGACGACGCGAAGGAGAAGTTCGTGAAGGACTTCGTCGCGGCGTGGGCCAAGGTCATGGACCTGGACCGGTTCGACCTGGTCTGAGTGGTCCGACGGGTCTGAGTGTTCTGGTCGGTCTGTGCGACCTGACCTGACCTGCCCTGCCCGGCCCTGACGTGATGTGACGTCCAGGTCGGCCCGTTCGTTCGGGTCGGCCTGGACGTTCGTCGTTCCGCGGGGTTCACCTCGCGGTGGACGCCGAGCCGATGTCGACCACGCGCGCCCAGGCGTCCGGCGCGTCCGGCGCGTGGTCGGGGTCGTCCTCGTCCCATGAACGGCCCGCCCGCCGGCGCGGGAACAGGCCCACCACCGTGCGGCACGGCGGCCGTGTGTCCGGCCATGGCGTCTGGCCGTCGGTCAGGGCCACGACGACATCGGGTCGGGGCCGGGTGCGCAGCGCCTTGGCGAAGCCCGTCCGAAGATCCGTGCCGCCGCCGCCCACCACGCCGTCGAGCACGGCCTGGCGCAGGTCGCCGCGGTGGGGCAGGTCGGCGGATGCGGGGTCGGCCAGTAGCGCCTCGGGGTCGGGAAGGTCCATCCGGTCCAGGGCGGCGAGGAGTTCCAGGCCGGGACCGTCTCCCACGGTGCCCCGCACCAGCAGGGAGAGCACCTCGCGTGACGACCCGGCGGCGGACGCGAAGGCGGTCAGGCGCAGGGCCATCTCCCAACTGCGCGGAGAGGGCCAGGCACCGCCGCGGCGCGCTTCGTTCGAAGGCAGTTGGTGTACGAGTCTCGGCCGGGCGGCAAGGAGCCCGCACACGGCACGGCGGGCGAGGTCCACCGCTTCCGGCAGCTTCTCCGGGGCGAGTGGGGGCAGGGTCGCGCGGGGCCAGGTCCCGCCGAGGCCGCGTACGACGACGTCGTGGTCGTGGGTCCACTGGAGATGGACGAACCGGTTGGCCAGGGGCGGGCTCAGCTCCCAGCCGTCGGCGGCGGAGGAGCGGGGGTTGGCGGCGGCCACGATCCGGACGCCGGGCGGCAGCCGCAGGGCGCCGATCCGTCGTTCGAGTACGAGACGGAGCAGGGCCGCTTGAACGGCCGGGGGCGCGGTGGAGAGTTCGTCGAGGAACAGCAGTCCGCGCCCGGCCCGCACCAGGCGCACCGCCCAGTCCGGCGGGGCCATCGGGACGCCGTGCTCGGCGGGGTCCTCCCCGACGACGGGCAGTCCCGAGAAGTCGGACGGCTCGTGCACGCTCGCGATCACCGTGGTCAGCGGCAGGTCCAGGGCGGTGGCGAGCTGGTTCAGGGCCGCGGTCTTGCCGATCCCCGGCTCGCCCCACAGCAGGACGGGCAGGTCGGCGGCGACGGCCAGGGTCAGGGCCTCCAGCTGCGTGTCGGTGCGCGGCTCGGTGGCCGTGTCGCGCAGCAGCGTCAACAGGGCGTCGGCCACGTCGAGTTGATTCTGTCCGGTCGTGTCTGCGGGCAGGGTGGCGGACAGGCCGGCGTCGGGGGAGATGGCGTACGCAGGCAGGGGAGCGGCGTGCCGGTCAGGGCGACCAGCAGTTCCTCGCGGCGGATCTCGGCGGGATCGTGGTCCAAGGGGGTCAGCACCCCGTCGACCAGGCCGATGCGGTGCTGAGCTCCCCGGCACTGAACGAGTCGCGGTTGTCCTGCCCCACCAGTCGTCGTCGGCGGCCCCGCCGGTGCGCTGCCGGGCGCCAGTGCCGAGGCGGCCAGTGGATGCAGCTGGTCGACCTCGATGGCACCGGCGCGGAGCAGTTCCAGGTCGGGGAGTGCCCAGGTCGCCGCGGCGGGCAGGACCGGCAGGGTGGAGTCGCGGCCCCGGGGTGCCGCGGTGATGCGCGGTCGCGTGGGTTCATCCGCGACCGGCTCCAGGATCAGCCGGTGTCGGGCGCCGAGCCGCACGGCGACGGGGCCCGCGGGCCGGCCCGCGGCGCGCAGCAGCATGTCGGCTTCGGCCGCCCATCGGTCGACCGCGCAGCGCTGCCATTGCGGCACCGTTCTCAGCGCGTCCGGAGCATCGGTTGGTGAGTCGGAAGCCGCCAACGGATGCCCATGCGCAGGCAGTTGATCCGCCGCCCCGGACGAGCGGGACCTCAGCTCGTCGCTCCTGCGGGCGTCCCACACGTGGCGGTGCAGATCGAGGCGGAACCGCCGACTGGGCCGGGCGTGCGGATGGCGGCGGGCCTCCGCTTCGGCAGGGGAGCCGTCCCACAGCGCGAGGCTGATCCGCTGACCGGCATCCGCCCAGGCGGGCGGTGTCCGGACCGCGAGCTGTACGGCGTGTGCGGTGCCCTGCCCCGCGGCGTCCCGCCCCATGGCCTCGTACGGGGCCAGGGCGATGGTCAGTCCCGGGCGCAGCAGCCCGTCGGGAGCGACCCTGGGCAGGTGCCAGCGCGGCAGGTCGGGCGCCAAGTGGCGTAGATCGGCCCGGAGTCGGGCCATGAGGTCTTGGCCATGGGTACGGGCCACGGCGCGGAGGTGGAGATCGACGTCGACGTGGGCGGCGGCGCACGCCCCCGCCCAGTCGCCGACATGACGGCGGGCGGTCGCGGTCTCGATCATGGTGGGCGGCACGGCGAACTCGCGCACGCGCGGCCAGAAGGAGAGGCGGGAAGTCCCCGGCGCGGTCTGAGTGAGCATCAGCACTCACCTTGCGCGGACGGGACCTCCGTTCTGTCAATGGAGTGAGTCATCATCGCGACGAGCGTAATCTTGCTCGTCCTGAGCGGTCAGGCGCCTTTTCGGCGTGAGTGCGCCGGTCCCGGGCGGCGGCCGGCCGGGCGCGCGAGCCGTTAAGCGACCCTATGAGACCTCATAAGCCCAACTTATGAGGTCATAAATCCGACCCGCCTACTTACTTAGGCTTGCCTTAGCTTAGGCTTCCCTTGAGTCACTCCATCACCGCTCGAAGGGAACCTCACCATGCCTCGCCCTCTGCGGGTGGCCATTGTCGGAGCCGGCCCGGCCGGCATCTATGCCGCCGACGCGCTGCTGAAATCCGCAGTGGCGGACGAGCCCGGTGTGTCGATCGACCTCTTCGAGCGGATGCCGGCGCCGTTCGGCCTGATCCGCTACGGCGTCGCCCCCGACCACCCGCGCATCAAGGGCATCATCACCGCCCTGCACCAGGTGCTCGACAAGCCCCAGATCCGCCTCTTCGGCAACGTCGACTATCCGCGCGACATCAGCCTGGACGACCTCCGTACGTTCTACGACGCGGTGATCTTCTCCACCGGCGCGACGGCCGACCGGGCGCTCGACATACCCGGCATCGACCTCCAGGGCTCGCACGGCGCCGCGGACTTCGTGTCCTGGTACGACGGGCACCCCGACGTGCCGCGGACCTGGCCGCTGGAGGCGGAGAAGGTCGCCGTCCTCGGCGTCGGCAACGTCGCCCTCGACGTGGCCCGCATCCTCGCCAAGACCGCCGACGAGCTCCTTCCGACCGAGATCCCGGCGAACGTGTACGACGGCCTGAAGGCCAACAAGGCCCTCGAGGTCCACGTCTTCGGGCGCCGCGGCCCGGCCCAGGCCAAGTTCAGCCCCATGGAGCTGCGGGAGCTGGACCACTCGCCGAACATCGAGGTCATCGTCGACCCCGAGGACATTGACTACGACGACGGCTCGATCGCGACGCGGCGTGGCAACAAGCAGGCCGACATGGTCGCCAAGACCCTGGAGAACTGGGCCATCCGCGACGTCGGCGACCGGCCGCACAAGCTCTTCCTGCACTTCTTCGAGTCGCCGGTGGAGATCCTCGGCGAGGACGGCGAGGTCGTCGGCCTGCGCACCGAGCGCACCGCCCTCGACGGCACCGGCAACGTCAAGGGCACCGGGGAGTTCAAGGACTGGGACCTCGGGGCGGTCTACCGCGCCGTGGGCTACCTCTCCGACGAACTGCCCAAGCTGCCCTGGGACGTCGCCTCCGGCACGGTCCCCGACGAGGCGGGCCGGGTGATGCAGGAGAGCGGCGAGCACCTGCAGTCGACGTACGTCACCGGCTGGATCCGGCGCGGCCCCGTGGGCCTCATCGGCCACACCAAGGGCGACGCCAACGAGACGGTCGCCAGCCTCCTGGACGACCGCGAGAACGGCCGGCTGCACACTCCGCAGGCGCCCGCCCCGGAGGCCGTGGAGGCGTTCCTCGACGAGCGGAACATCCGTTTCACCACGTGGGACGGCTGGTACCGCCTGGACGCGGCCGAGAAGGCGCTGGGCGAGCCGCAGGGTCGTGAGCGCGTGAAGATCGTCGAGCGTGAGGACATGCTCAGGGCGAGCGGCGCCTGAGGCGCTTCGGCCGGTAGGTGAGTCCGGGGGCTGCCGCGCGGGTGTGAGCCGCGCGGCAGCCCCCGTTTCAGTGCGTCGGCGGCGTGGCGAGATGACGGGTGTCTCCCACGGTCACGACCTGGCGGTTGTGGAAGAAGTCGTCCTCGCGCAGCACGGTGATGCTGCCCGAGGGCGCCCGGAAGCTGACCGAGCCCACCGAGTCGTACGGCATCTTGATCCAGGCCGCCACGACGAACGTCAGCGCGAAGCCGTGCGTGACGACGATCTGGTGTCCTGCGGGGCGGGACAGGATCTCCTCCATCGCCGCGTACACGCGCCGCGCGCACGAGCCGCGGGTCTCGGCGCGCGGCACGCCCTCGTGGTGTCCCATGCGGTCGCCCTCCGCGGGCGGCGGCACGAACCGCCGGTCCAGCCACTCCTGGGGCCTGCCCTCCGCCTCGCCGTAGGACTTCTCCCGCAGCCTGCGGTCGAGGAGCGGAGTCACACCGAACAGCCCGGCGACCTCGTCGGCCGTCCCGCTCGCCCTCTGCAGGTCCGACGAGATCACCTCCACGTCCGCGCCGTCGGGGATCTCGGCGCGCAGGGCCCGCGCGATGGAGGCCGCCGCGCGTCTGCCCGTGGGGGTCAGGTGCGAGTCGTGCCAGCCGCCGACCACCTTCTCGACGTGGTGGGTCGCCTCGGGGTGGGCGACGACGAAAATGCTCCGCATCAGCGCATGCCTTTCTCGTGGTGCTGTTCTTCCGGTCCTCGGTGCTTCTCCTCCGGATGCCTCTTCGATGTCACATCGGAGCGGGCCGAACCGTCCCAGAGGTGTATCCGTACACGACCGCAAGGAGTGCACCATGGAAGCCCGTCTGAATCTTCTCGGCAGCCCGCTCGCGAACAAGTCCCTGAAGCACCTCGTCTCGGCGGGCAAGGCGCTGGGGGAGTCGACGGTGCCGGTCACGACCCAGGAGCTGGTGCGGCTCCGCGCCAGCCAGATCAACGGCTGCGGCTTCTGCACCGACATGCACACCAAGGACGCCGCGCACGCCGGCGAGACCACCCAGCGGCTCCACCTGGTCGCGGCCTGGCGCGAGGCCACCGTGTTCACCGACGCCGAGCGCGCCGCCCTGGAACTCGCGGAGCAGGGCACCCGCATCGCCGACGCGGCCGGCGGCGTCACGGACGAGGCGTGGGCCAATGCCGCCAAGCATTACAACGAGGAGGAGCTCGTCGCCCTGGTGTCGATCATCGCCGTCATCAACGCCTTCAACCGGCTGAACGTCATCGTGCAGCAGCCCGCGGGCGACTACCGGCCCGGCCAGTTGGGGTGACGCGGACTCCCACCGGGCGTCCTTGGCAAGGGAATTGAGGAGTCACGGCGCAAGTACATCAACCGGTTCCGGCCGAAGCCCGGCGCCGCCCCGTCGAACGGCGGGGCGGCGCCGGGCTGCTGTCCGCTTGCGGAAGGCTTCGGCCCAGGGAGCGGAATGCGCCGAATTCACGGCTCCGAACTGGCCTGATTGCCTGCGCACGAAGGCGTGTTGAGCCTCTGCCCACGTAACATGACCAGTCGATCCAGGGGCGCGTGCGGGGCGCGAGGAGCGGGAGTGGGGATCAGGGAGCGGGGGCGGTGCGGGGCAAGGATCCATGGAGATGGGCGTGGACACGGACATGCACTACCGCTTGCTGGGACCGGTCGAGGCGTGGCGCGAGGGCCGACGCCTCACACTCGGCGGACCCAAGCCCCGGGCGCTGCTCGCGGCGCTGCTCCTGGAACCGGGGCGGGTGGTGTCCGCGGAGGCGCTGATCGACGTGATCTGGGGTGACAGGCCGCCGGACACGGCGAGGTCCCTGATCCAGTCGTACGTCTCCGCGCTGCGCAGGGCGCTGTCCGCCGACGTCATCGAGACACAGCCGCCGGGCTATCTGATCCACGCGGACGCCGAGCTCGTCGACCGCGCCGCCTTCGAGCGGCTCACCGCGCGAGGGCGGCAGGCGGCGTCCGCCGGTGACCACGCGGCCGCGGCCCGGCTCCTGAGCGAGGCACTCGCACTGTGGCGCGGCCCCGCGCTCGGCGGTATCGGCGAGACACTGCGGGCCATGGCCGACCAGCTGGAGGAGGCGAGGCAGGCGGCCCTGGAGGAACGGATCGCCGCGGACCTCGCCCAGGTCGGCCGTGAGACGGAGCTGGTCGGCGAGCTCACCGCCCTGGTCGCCACGCACCCCACGCGCGAGCGGCTGCGCGGCCAACTGATGCTCGCCCTCTACCGGTTGGGTCGCCAGGCCGACGCCCTCTCGGTGTACGCGGAGGGGCGCGACGTACTCGCCGAGGAGCTGGGGATCGATCCCGGACCCGGGCTGCGGTCCATGCACGAGGCGATCCTGCGGGCGGACGCGTCGCTGCTGCCCGCCCCGCGCATCGAGGCGGCCGCCGACCCCGCCTCGGCCCGCGGGGGCGAACCCGGCGGTGCCTCCGCCGCCGAAGGGCTCCCCGAGGACGTCGCTCCCGCGGTCACGCTGCCGCCGCCCGCGCCCGCTCTCCTGCCGCCCGCCATCGGTGACTTCACGGGACGGGCCGCGCAGCTGAGCGAGGTGCGGGCCGCGCTCACAGGTCCCGGGCCACGCCAGGCCATGCCCGTCGTCGTGGTGTCCGGGCCCGGCGGCGTCGGCAAGTCCGTCCTCGGCGTCACCGCGGCGCACCGGGCCGCCGACGCCTACCCCGACGGACAGCTCTACGCCGAACTGCGGGGCGCCACCGACCCCGTGGCGCCCGGCGAGGTGCTCGGCCGCCTGCTGCGCGCCCTGGGCGCCAACCCTCCGGAAGGGGACGCCGAACGCAGGGACCTCTTCCGCAGCCTGGTCGCAGGCCGCCGCGTCCTGCTCGTCCTCGACGACGCGGGCAGCGAGGCCCAGGTGCGCCCGCTCCTGCCGGGCAGCGCCACCTGCGGGGTGCTGATCACCGCGCGCGCCCGCCTCGGCGCCCTGCCCTGCACCCACCGCACCGACCTCGACGTGCTCGACACGGAGCCGGGCACCGACCTGCTCGCCCGGGTCGCGGGCGCGCGGCGCGTGCGCGACGAACCCGACTCCGCCCGCCGCATCGTCGAGCTGTGCGGCGGCCTCCCGCTCGCCCTGCGCATCGCGGGCGCGCGCCTTGCGACCCGCAGCCACTGGACGGCCCGCATGCTCGCCGAGCGGCTCGCCGACGAGCACCACCGCCTCGACGAGCTCTCCGTCGGCGACCTGGAGGTGCGGGCGGGCCTCGGTCTGAGCTACCGCGCCCTGGACGAGTCGGCCCGCACCGCCCTGCGCCGCCTGGGCCTGCTGGCCGCGCCCGACGTCGCCTCCTGGGTCGTCGCCGCACTGCTCGACGTGCCGGAGGTCGCCGCGGAGCGCGTCGTGGAGCAGCTCATCGACGCCCAACTGCTGCACTGCACCGGCGTGGACCGCGCGGGGCAGCCCCGCTTCCGGCCGCACGACCTCGTCCGTGTGTACGCCGCCGAGCGCGCCGAGGCGGAGGACTCGCCCGCCGCGCGCTCGGCCGCCATCGGCAGGGCGCTGGGCGCCGGGCTCTGGCTCACCGGCCGCGTCGCCTCCACCACGCCGTCCGGCGCGGTCGAACTGCACCGCGGATTCCTCGACTCCTCGGGCCCGGTCGGCGCGGTGGGCAGCACCATGGGCGCTCTCGTGCGACCCGTCGGACCCGAGGCGACCCGGCGGGCGCTCGCCGACCCGGCCGCCTGGTTCGAGGCCGAGGCCGACGCGTTCGCCGCAGCCGTCGAACGAGCCGCCGCCTACGACCTGCACACCCTGGCCTGCGAGGCGGCGGCCGCCCTGTGCTCGTCCGCGTACGCCGTGGGCAACCGCTTCGAGGCGTGGTGGCGCAGTCATGACGCGGCGCTCGCCGCGGCCCGCCGTGCCGAGGACCGCTCCGGCGAGGCCCTGCTGCTCATCGGTCTCGGCCAACTCCGGTACGAACAGGACAGGTTCGCCGAGTCGCAGGACTACTTCCGGCAGGCCGCCGGGATCTGCGCCGACCTCGGCGACGCGCGCGGCCGGGCCGCCGCCCTCGCCGGGCTCGGCAGTTCCCTGCGGGAGGCGGGCAAGCTGCGCGCCGCGCTCGACGTCCTCGGCCGGGCCGTCGAGGGCTTCCGGAGCCTCGGCGACGACCCGGGCCTCGGGCTCTCCTGTCGCTTCGCGGGCACCGTGCACCTCGAACTGGGCGAGACGGAGGCGGCGTTCCCCCTCCTCGACGAGTCCCTGCGGGCCTACCGCAGACTCGGCAGCCGCCGCGGCGAGGCGCTCACCCTGCGCTCGCTGAGCCTGGTGCACCGCGCACTCGGCGCGTACGAGGAGGCCGAGGAGCTCGCGGGCCGGGCGGTGGTCCTCCTGACCGCCATCGGGGACCCGCTCATGCTGGCGTACGCCGTGCAGGCCCGCGCCAAGTGCCGCATGCGCCTGGGGCGTTCGGCCGAGGCGGAGGTCGAGCTGCGGGGCGTCCTCGACACCTGCCGCGCGCACCGCGACCGCTTCGGCGAGGCGCTCGCCCTGCGCACCCTCGGCGAGTGCGAGCTCGCCCGGGGCCGCGCGGACGCCGCCGTGCGGCGGCTCACCGCGGCGGCCGGCCTCTGGGCGGCCCTGGACCTGCCGCTGGCCCGCGCCCGCACCCTGCGGGACCTCGCCGCGGCTCGGGAGGCCGTGGGCGAGCGCGAAGAGGCGCTCGCGCTGCGCGCCGAGGCGCGGGACGTCTTCGGCGCGTACGAGGCACGGGAGCGGCACGAGCCGGGCGTCTGACCCGAGACGGGCCCACTGTAACCCCACAAAGGGCCCACTCCAACCCCACAACGGAGCCCACTCCAACCTCACTTGAGGCGGATTTGCAGAGAACTTGCAGCGGGGTGCGTCAGGCTCTGGGAGTCGGCGGCGCACTGAGGCCGACAGCAACGGGGGAACCAACGGGGGAAAGGCCACTGTTGCCGCACACGGCCCATACGACCGAGGCAGTCGGCCGTATGGGCCGTACGTCGCGTGGAGCCACTGCAAAGCCGGGGGACTCCGGGGGCGGGCAGCAGCCCGCCCCCGGAGCTGTGTCCGCGACTCCTCACACGAAGACGCCAGCCAAAAGGGGCCCCGACCATGCCGCCGATCATCCTCATGAACGATCCCAGGGTCGTCGACATACCGGTCCACGACTGCGGCGAGGCCCTTGTCGACCTGCGCAACCTGCCGTTCGTGGACGTCGACGACCGCCTCGCCGACCCGGCGGGCGCCTACGCACAACTGCGTGAGGGCGTGGCCTGGCGCCTGGCCCGCGCCGCCCGGCTGCTGCCCGAGGGGCTTCGCCTGCTGATCACCGAGGGGTATCGGCCGCTCGACCTGCAGATCAGGTACTTCCAGGAGTACGCGGCCGAACTCAAGAGGGCCAACCCCGACTGGTCGGACGACCACCTGCACCGTCAGACGAGCCGCTCCCTGTCGCCGCCGGAGGTCGGTCCGCACGTCGCGGGCGCCGCCGTCGACGTCACCCTGTGCACGACCGCGGGCGCCGAACTCGACCTAGGCACCCCGGTGAACGCCAGCCCCGAGGAGAGCGACGGGGCCTGCTACACCGACACCGACCGCATCTCCACCACGGCCCGCCGCAACCGCCGCACCCTCACTGCGGCCCTGGCCACGGCGGGCCTGGTCAACTACCCCACGGAGTGGTGGCACTGGTCCTACGGCGACCGCTACTGGGCCCTGGAGACCCGAGCCCCGATCGCCCACTACGGGCCGGTGGCCTTCGGGGTCTAGGCCGGGGCCCGGCGGCTAGGCCGAGGCGCGGCGGCTAGGCCGAGGCGCGGCCGAGCCCGTCGAGCAGTTCGGCGGCCAGCGGCGCGGCGGAGGACGGGTTCTGGCCGGTGATCAGGTTGCGGTCGACGACCACGTGCGGCGCCCACGGCTCGCCCACCTGGACGTCGACGCCTGCCTCGGTGAGCCGGTCCTGGAGCAGCCACTTCGCCTTGTCGGCGAAGCCCGCCTGGGCCTCCTCGGCGTTGGTGAACGCGGCCACCCGGTAGCCCTTGAACGTGTTGGTGCCGTCGGCGCCCACCGCGGCGAGCAGCGCGGCGGGGGCGTGGCACACCACGCCGAGCGGCCTGCCGGACTCCAGGGCGCGCGTCAGGAGCCTGCCGGAGGCGGCGTCGGCGGAGAGGTCCTCCATGGGGCCGTGGCCGCCGGGGTAGAAGACGGCGGCGTAGTCGTCGAGGTCCACCTCTGTCAGCTTGACGGGATGCTGGAGCTCGGTGAAAGCGGCGAGCGAGGCGGCGACCTGGGTCGCGCCGTCCTGGCCGCCGTTGAACTCCGGGGTGAGGGAGGCGGGGTCGACCGTGGGCACGACGCCGCCCGGGGTGGCGACGACGACCTCGTGGCCCGCGGCCTTGAACGTCTCGTACGGGGCGACGGCCTCCTCGGCCCAGAAGCCCGTGGGGTGCGGGGTGCCGTCGGCCAGCGTCCAGTGGTCGACGCCGGTCACAACGAAAAGGATCTTCGACATGGGTGCTCTCCGAGGGTGAGAATCTGACACATCGGGATCGCACGCAGCGGGCTCGAACCGCCAGTGCGGCGATGTGCTCGAAGGTAGTGGACGACGGTGACAGAGGGGGATCGTGGTGCGCGGCGAACGGGGCGGTTCGACGGTCCCCGTCGTGCTGTGTACGCTCCGGCACCTGCTGTCCCTCGACGCCGAGCACGGCGCGCGGGCCGCGGTGGCCGCCCTGCCCGAAGCGGTGCGCCGGGTGCCCGAACTGGCGGCCGAGCCCGCGAGTCCGGTTGCCCGCGACCGTGAACTGCTCGCGGCCCTGGCCGAGTTGTGCGAGGTCATCGGCTGGATCCTCTTCGACGCGGGGCTCCACCGCCGCGCGCACCGGGCGAACGCGCGCGCCCTGGCCCTGGCCGACCTCTGCGGCGACCGCTGGACGGCCCGGCTCGTCCTCCTGAACCACAGCATGCTCCAGGCCCACACCGGCTGCCCCCGGGCCGCCCTGGAGACGGCGTCACGCGTGCGGGGACCGCGCCCGCTCCCGGCCAGGGTCGACGCGCTCGTCCTGATCCGCCGCGCCCACGCGATCGCGATGCTGGACGGGGGCCGTGAGCCGGAGGACCTCATCTCCCGTGCCCACGGCCGCTTCCTGGACGGCATGTCGCCGGACGACCCCGCCTGGGCCTGGTGGATCGACGAGACGGAGCTGATCGGCCACCAGGGCTGGGTGCTCGCCCGGCTGCGCCGCTGGGACCGCGCGCTGCCGCTGCTGCACCGTGCGGCCACCACGCCCGGCGGCCCCTCCTACCGCGACCTGTTCTCCGCGGAGCTGCTCGCGGCCTTCGCCGGGGCCGGGGCCTGGCGCGACGCCGAGGACCTCATCGTGGACCTCGCGCCCCGCGTCCCCGGCATCGGATCGGCCCGTACGACGGAGTCGCTGGGCAGTACGGCGACGGCCCTGCTGCGTGCTCGCGCGGACGTCCCCGCCCCGCTGCGCGACGCGGCCGCCCACCTCCTGGACGTGCTCAGCGGCCGGGAGCGCCGGCCCGCAGTCCGTCCATGACGAGGTCCATGAGGCGCCCGGCCCGCGCCTGCCAGTCGCTGTGCGGATCGATCTGCCAGAGTCCGGCGATGGCGAGCAGGAAGTCGTCGGGGGTCACTCCGGGCCGGATGGTGCCCGCGTCCTCGTTGGCCTTCAGGAGTACTCCGACGGCTTCGGTGAGGGGGCCGTGCCCCACCCCGGCCAGGCTGCCGAGCGTGCTGGTGGCGCTGCGGATCGCGTCGGCAAGACCGGCCTTGGCCATCGCGTACCGGACGAGGCGGTCCATCCACTCCCGCAGGGCCTGGTCGGGCTCCCGGGTGCGCAGCAACTGGCAGGCGGCGCCGCAGACCTGCTGGACCTCGAAGCGGTAGACCTCGAGGACCAGCGCCTCGCGGTTGGGAAAGTTGCGGTAGAACGTGCCCTGGCCGACGCCCGCCTTCTTCGCGATCGCGCTGAGCGGCGCGTCGCTCGACTTCGTCAGCTCCTCCAGGGCGACTTGGAGGATGCGCTCGCGGTTGCGCTGTGCGTCCGAGCGCAGCGGTGAGCCCTTGTGCTGTCCCACTGACTCTCCCTCCGCCTCTCCCTCCGCGCATCGCGGCTCGATAGCTCCTTGCTAAGCGGACAGCTGTCCGCTAAGTTCTCAAGCTAACGGACAGATGTCCGTTTAACTGGGTTCACCATAGCGGCTGACCAGCCGCGGGGAACCGCCCGCGGCCGAAGCGGAGCCGCGGTCCCTCCTCGGAACAGCGCCATATCCTCCCGAACTCCCCGCCGGGACCGCCTCGTTCGACGCGATTCGCGAAAGAAGGCTGCTCATGGCTCCATCGACGTCCAGTGCCGTCACCCTGAACATCAACGGCGAGAAGCACACACTGTCCGTCGACCACCGCACCACCCTGCTCGACGCACTGCGCGAGCGGCTCGATCTGACCGGCACCAAGAAGGGCTGCGACCAGGGCCAGTGCGGTGCCTGCACGGTGCTGATCGACGGCCGCCGCGCCGTCTCCTGCCTGCAGCTCGCGGTCGCGGCCGAAGGGCGCGTGATCACCACCATCGAGGGCGTCGCGGACGGCGACCGGCTGCACCCCGTGCAGCAGGCGTTCCTCGACCTCGACGGCTTCCAGTGCGGCTACTGCACACCGGGGCAGATCTGTTCCGCCCTCGGCGTGCTCGAGGAACACGCGGCGGGCTGGCCGAGCGCCGCCACCACCGACGTACGGCCTGAGGCGGGCGTGCCCGAGCTCACCGCGGAGGAGATCCGCGAGCGGATGAGCGGCAACCTCTGCCGCTGCGGCGCGTACGTGTCGATCGTGCAGGCCGTCGAGAAGGCGGCCCGCGCCGAGGAGGGGGCGGCATGAGGGACTTCGACTACCGACGGGCGTACGACGTGCCCGGCGCGCTCGCCGTGCTCGGCGCCGACCCCGACGCCCGCTACCTCGGCGGCGGCACCAACCTCGTCGACCTGATGAAGACCGGCGTCGAGCGGCCCGCGCTCCTCGTCGACGTACGCGAACTGCCCCTGGACCGGATCGAAGCCACCGAGGACGGCGGACTGCGCATCGGCGCCACCGTCACCAACAGCGACCTCGCCGCCCACCCCGAAGTGCGCCGCCGCTACCCGGCGTTGGCGCAGGCCGTCCTCGCCGGCGCGTCCGGCCAGCTGCGCAACATGGCGACCGTCGGCGGAAACCTCCTCCAGCGCACCCGCTGCGGCTACTTCACCGACCTGAGCAAGCCGTGCAACAAGCGCGAACCCGGCAGCGGCTGCCCCGCCCTGGAGGGCGAGCACCACAACCACGCCATCCTCGGCGCCACCGAGCACTGCGTGGCCGTGCACCCCTCGGACATGGGCGTGGCCCTCGCCGCCTTCGACGCCGTCGTCCACTACGAATCGGCGGACGGGCCGGGGGAGTTGCCGCTCTCCGCGTTCTATCTGCCCGTGGGGGACACCCCGCACCTGGAGACGGCGCTGCCCTCCGGCGCGCTGATCACCGCCATCACCCTGCCGCCCGCCCCGGTCGCCGCCGTCTCCCGCTACCGCAAGGTGCGCGAGCGCGCCTCGTACGCGTTCGCGATCGGCTCGATCGCCGCCGCTCTCGATGTACGGGACGGTGTCGTACGTGAGGTGCGCATCGCCTTCGGCGCCGTCGCGTCACGGCCGTGGCGCGCGCACGCGGCCGAGCGGGCGCTGACGGGCGGCCCGGCGAGCGCCGAGGCCTTCGCCGCCGCGGCCGACGCCGAACTGGCGGCAGCCCGCGCCCTGCCCGACAACGGCTACAAGGTGACGCTCACGCGCAACCTCGTCGTGGCCGTGCTCACCGAACTCGCCGAGGAGGCCGCCCGATGACCACAACCGCCGCAACCGCCGCGGTGACGGGCGCCGTCGGTGCCGCGCACACGCGCGTCGAGGGCCGCGACAAGGTCACCGGCGCGGCACGGTACGCGGGCGAGCTGCCCTTCGCCGACCTCGCCCACGGCTGGCTCGTGCTGTCCACGATCGCCCGCGGCCGCGTCCGCTCGGTCGACACGGAGCCCGTCCTCGCGATGCCCGGCGTCCTGACGGTCCTTCACCACGGCAATGCCCCGCGCGTCGACGGCAGTTACGAGAGCATGCTGGGACGGCCGGACCCGATCATCGAGGTCTTCCAGCACGACCGCGTGCCCTTCGTGGGCTGGCCGGTGGCGCTGGTCGTCGCCGAGACGTCCGAGCAGGCCAGGGAGGCCGCCGAGGCACTGGCGGTCACCTACGAAAGGGAGCCGCACGACGTCGAGTTCTACGTCGAACGCCCCGGTACGTACACGCCGGACACCGAGGGCATGCGTATGGAGAAGGGCGACCTGGAAGCCGAACTCGCCGCGTCCGCCCATGTCGTGGACGCGCAGTACAGCACGCCCGAAGAGCACCACATCCCGATGGAGCCGCACGCGGCGACTGCCCGCTGGGAAGGCGGCCGCCTCGAAGTGGTCGACTCCAACCAGGGCAGCACCTGGATCGCGGACGACCTGTCGAAGCTGTTCTCCCTCGACCCGGCCTCGGTCCGGGTGGTGTCCGAGCACGTCGGCGGCGCCTTCGGGTCCAAGGGCCTGCGGGTCCACCAGGTCGCCGCCGTGATGGCGGCGACGGCTCTCGACCGGCCCGTCCGCGTCGTGCTGACCCGCCGTCAGATGTTCTCGCTCGTCGGCTACCGCAGCCCCACCACCCAGCGCGTCCGGCTCGGCGCCGAGCCGGACGGGCGGCTGCGGGCCTTCGACCACCAGGCGCAGAGCCTGTCGTCGACCGTCCATGAATTCGTGGAGGGCAGCGCCGGATACGCGCGCGCGATGTACGCCGCCGACGCGCACCACACCGTCAACCGTCTCGTACGCCTCGACGTGCCGACGCCGACCTGGGTGCGGGCACCGGGCGAGGCGCCGGGGTCGTTCGCCGTGGAGTCCGCCCTCGACGAACTCGCGGAGAAGTGCGGCGTCGACCCCGTCGCGCTGCGGGTCCGCAACGAACCCGAGGTGGGCCCCGTCTCCGGGCTGCCGTTCAGCAGCCGCAACCTCCTCGCGTGCTTCGAGGAGGGCGCCCGCAGGTTCGGCTGGGCGGACCGGGACCCGCGGCCCGGCGTGCGCCGCGAAGGGCGGTGGCTGCTCGGCACCGGCACGGCGTCGGCCACCTTCCCCGTGCTCGTCGGCGCCAGCACGGCGGCCGTCACGGCGGAGGCCGACGACACCTTCACCGTGCGCATCACCGCGGCGGACGTCGGCACCGGTGCGCGGACCGCGCTGACGCTGATCGCCGCGGACGCCCTCGACGTGCCCACGGACCGCGTCCATGTCCGCATCGCCGACAGCGACTTCGGGCCCGCGATGATCGCGGGCGGCTCCATGGGCACCCGGTCCTGGGGCTGGGCCATCACGCTGGCCGCGCGCGAGCTGCGGGAGAAGCTGGTTCCCGGCGGGCACATTCCGCCGGAGGGCATCACGGTGCGGTCCGACACGACTGCGGCCATCAGCGCGCTCACGCAGAAGGAACGGCACTCCTTCGGCGCGCAGTTCGCCGAGGTCGCCGTGGACGTCGCCACCGGCGAGGTGCGGGTGCGGCGCATGCTCGGCATCTTCGCCGCGGGGCGGATCATCAACCCGCTGACCGCGCGCAGCCAGCTCACCGGCGGCATGATCTGGGGTCTGTCCATGGCGCTGCACGAGGAGGCGATCAGGGACCGGACGTCGGGCTCGCTCGTGGGCCCCGACCTGGCGGGCTACCACGTCGCCGCGCACGCCGACGTGCCGCACATCGAGGTGGACTGGGTGGCCGATCCGGACGTGGACGACCCGGTCGGCATCAAGGGCATCGGGGAGATCGGCATCGTGGGCGCGGCGGCGGCCGTCGCCAACGCGGTCTGGCACGCGACGGGCGTCCGGCACCGGGCCCTGCCGATCCGGCCGGACCGGGTGCTGCGGGCCGACGTGCCCGGCGACGGCGTGGCCGGGGACGGATCCCGTGCTTGACATCGCCGACGACCTGAACCGATGGGTCCAGGAGGGCCGGGACTTCGCCGTCGCCACCGTCGTCTCCGTCGGCGGGAGCGCGCCGCGCGGTCCGGGCGCCGCGCTCGCCGTCGACGGCGAGGGCAATGCCATCGGCTCCGTCTCCGGTGGCTGCGTGGAAGGCGCGGTCTACGACCTGTGCGTCCAGGCACTCCAGGACGGCACGTCCGCGGTCGAGAGCTTCGGCTACAGCGACGAGGACGCCTTCGCGGTCGGCCTGACCTGCGGGGGCGTCATCGAGGTCCTTGTCACGCCGGTGGCCGTGGACGCTCCGGACAGGGCGGTGTTCGCCGCCGCCCTGTCGGCCGCGGTGCGTGGCGAGGCGGCCGCCCTGGCCCGCGTGTTCAAGGGCCCGGCCGAACTGCTCGGCAGGCCCCTCCTGGTGGGCCCGGACGGTCTCGACTCGGGCGGCCTCGGCGGGCACCCTGACCTCGATCGCACGGCGGTGGGGGAGAGCCGTGCCCTGCTGGCGGCGGGGCGCACCGCCGAGTTCGTCGTCTCGGAGAGCGGGTCGCGGTGCGGGAGCGCGGTGACGGTCCTTGTCGAGTCGAGCGTGCCGCCGCCCCGCATGATCGTGTTCGGGGCCGTGGACTTCGCGGCGGCGCTGGTCCGCGCGGGCAAGTTCCTCGGCTACCACGTCACGGTGTGCGACGCCCGCCCCGTCTTCGCCACCAGGGCCCGCTTCCCGGAGGCGGACGACATCGTGATCGAGTGGCCGCACCGCTATCTCCAGGGCACCGCCACGGACGCCCGCACCGTCCTGTGCGTGCTGACCCACGACGCCAAGTTCGACGTACCGCTGCTGGCGACGGCGCTGCGGCTGCCGGTCGCGTTCGTCGGCGCGATGGGCTCCCGCCGCACCCACGACGACCGCAACCGCAGGTTGCGCGACGTGGGCGTGACGGAAGCCGAACTGGCCCGCCTCCACTCCCCGATCGGCCTCGACCTGGGCGCGAGAACACCGGAGGAAACGGCCCTGTCGATCGCGGCGGAAATCATCGCGTCACGCCAGGGCGGCACGGGCTTGCCGCTGCGGGGATCGAGGACGCCGATCCATCATGACGCGTCGGGCGGGTCGGCGTCGGAGTGGGAGAGCGTGATGGCTTGAGGGGGCGGGAAGTGGTTTCCCGTAGCGAGGAGTCGGCCGGACTGCCGACGTCCGTAGGCATCCGGCGCGGGTTCGCCGCACGGCGTGATGGCGAGCTGGTTCACCGTGAGGCGCGGTTCGCGCGGGCTTGTTGAGCGCAGGCCCTCCGGTGCGGCGTCGGTGCGGTCGCGAGGCGGGACCCGTGGCCGGGAGGGCTGTGAACCACTGGGGGATGCGGCGCGGGGAGCTTGCGACGTGATCGCAGGCGCCCGGTTCACCACGGGCCACAGCCTTGCGGCGCCCGTCACCACAACCCCTCCGGGGGCTCGTCCGCATGAGCCAGTGTGATCGCCTGGTCCGTCGTGAGGTCCTTTCCCTCCGCCAGGAGGCGGGCGCACGGTGCGTCGCCCAGGGCCTTCCGCAGGCGTTGTTCGTGGAGGGAGCGGAAGCTCGTCGAGGCCGCGTCGCCCAGTTCCGGGAGGCCCGCGTCTGACCACAATCTGCCGCTCACCCCCAGGAGTTGTGCCGCTCGGTCGGGTCTGCCCAGGGCCGCCTCGACCGCGCTGAGGAGGTCCACGGCCGCGGCCGTGCCGAGGCGGTCGTGGACGCGCCACTTCGCGGACAGCGCGCTGCGGGCGTGGTAGGCCGCAGAGGTCGCGTTCCCCTGGCCGAGCCGGGCGAGCGCGAGGTAGTAGTCGCCCCACGCCCGCATCCACAGCTCCCCGCACTTGTCGCACTCGGCGCGCAGCTTCCCCGCGACGGTCGCCACCCGCTCGAACGCGCCCTGCGCCGCCAGGAGATAGGCCTGCACGGCCAGCGCGGTGAGCCGGAAGAACATGGCGCCCCCGCCGCCCGTGGGGGCCTGCCCCGAAGGGGCATGCAGTATCGCGGAGCGCGCGGACTCCCCGCGTACGGCCAGACTCGCGCCGTTCAGCGGCAGATGGAGGGCGGCGTCGGGCAGTCCGCGCGCCGCCGCGAGGCGGGTGTAGGCCGTGGCGACCTGCTCGGCCGCGTCCAGGTCGTCGGGGTCCAGGGTGATCAGCCGCTGGGCCCACAGCGCGAGCACCCGCTCGGGGCCCGTGCCGTCGTCATGCCGCAGGGCACGCTCGAGATAGGTGCGGCCCTCCTCCGCGTATCCGCAGGCGAACCAGAAGAACCAGAGCGTGCCGGCCAGTTCGAGGGCGCACGCGGGCTCCGGATCGGCGAGGCACTCCTCCAGGGCGAGCCGCAGATTGGCGTGCTCCGCGCACATCCGCTCCGCCCACGCCCGCTGTGCCGAGCCGAGCCACTCGGCCTCGCCGCGCCGGGCCAGCCACCGGTAGTAGTCGCGGTGGCGGCGCCGGACCGCCCCGCTCTCACCGAGCCCGTCGAGCCACTGCGCTCCGAACGCCCGCAGCGTGTCCAGCATCCGAAAGCGCATGCCCGCGCCGTCGGGCTCCTGGATCACGATGGACTTCTCGGTGAGCCAGGAGAGCAGTTCGAGGACGCGCTCGGTCTCCAACGGCCCGCCGTGGCAGACGAATTCGGCGGCCTCCAGGTCCCAGCCGCCCGCGAAAACGGACAGCCTGGCCCACAGCAGCCGCTCCAGCGGCGTGCACAGCTCATGGCTCCAGCCGATCGCGGTGCGCAGGGTCCGGTGCCGCGCGATCCGCGGCGCGGTACGTGCGGTGAGCAGGTCGAAGCGCGAGTCGAGGCCCTCCAGTAAACGGTCGAGGGGCATGCCGCGCAGCCGCACGGCCGCCAGCTCGAGGGCGAGCGGGATCCCGTCGAGCCGCGCGCAGATCGCGTCGATCTGCGGGCGGTTGGCGTCGGTGACCCGGAAGGAGGGCACCGCGGCCGTCGCCCGCACGGTGAACAGCGCGACGGCGCTCCCGTCCTCCCCGGCCCCCGGGCCGACCGGCAGCGGATCGAGGGCGAGGACGTGCTCGCCCGGCACGGCGAGCGGCTGTCTGCTGGTCGTCAGGACCCGCAACCGCGGTACGCGGGCGAGGAGTTCGGAGACCAGCTGGGCGCACGGCACCAGGATGTGCTCGCAGGTGTCCAGGACCAGCAGCACCGGCTCACCGCTCAACCGGTCGGCGAGGGCGTCCAGAAGGGGGCGCACGGTCTGTCCCGGGCGCCGCAGCGCGTCCATGACCGCGTGCGGCAGCAACGACGCGTCGGTCAGCGGGGAGAGCTCGACCAGCCAGGTGCCGCCGGGGAACCGGTGCAGCGCCTCATGGGCGGCGCGCAGCGCGAGGCGGGACTTGCCCACCCCGCCGGGCCCCGTCAGGGTCACAAGCCGCGAGGCGTCCAACAACCGCGCGATGCGTTCGAGTTCAGCACCCCGTCCGATGAAGGCGTTCGCCTCCGTGGGCAGATTTCCGCTCCGGCCGTTGTCCTTGCGCACTGAAGCCGCCATGCCCCCTCGACCTGCCGTGACGCAGATCACCATAGCCCGTTCCGGAGGGCGCCCCGGATGCGTACCGTGTAATCGTCCAGCCACATCGGGTAGCGGTGCGGCGGTCATCGTACGGAGGGGGTACGTGAGGATGGACACCGCTCCTGCCTTGCGAGCCGTGGGGCAGATGCGGCCTGGGGATCATCTCTTCCTCGGCTACGACACGGACGAGGAACGCGAGGCGGTGCTCGCCGCGTTCCTCCTGGACGGCCTGGCGAGCGGGCAGCGCGGACTGCTCCTGACCTCGGTCGACGCGCCACCGCCCACCCTGCTCCGGTTCCTGCGCGGGCAGGGCTGCGACGTGGCGGAAGCGCTCGCGACGGACAGGTTGCGGGTCAACTCCCGCCTCGGCACGGCGTGCGGGCTGTGGGACCTGGACGACCTGGTGCGCCGCGAGGCCGAAGGCGCGGTGGCCGACGGGTTCCTGGGGCTGCGGGTCGCCCTGGAGGTCCTGCCCGACCAGGGCGCGGAGCCGCCGAAGGGGCTCTGCGACGCCGAGCGGCTGCTGGATCCCGTCTTCCAGGCGCTGCCCGTGCTCGGCCTGTGCCAGTACGACCGCCGCGTCTTCGCCCGGCGCGAACTGGACGCCCTCGACGCCCTGCACCACGGCAGGGCGGTCGCCGACGACGTCTGGCAGGACGAACTGCTCCGCATCACCAGGACGTTCACGCCGCCCGGCCTCGCCCTGTGCGGCGAGGTGGACGACAGCAACGTCACCGCGGTGGCCCGTGCCCTGCGCGCCGAGGCCGAGCGTTCCGGCGACCGTCGTGATGCCCCGCACCGCACCCGGCTCGACCTGCGGGACCTGACCTTCATCGACGTCTGCGCGCTGCGGCTCCTGGTCTTCACGGGCCTCGGCCTGTACGCGCTGGGCGGCAGCCTGGTCCTGGACGGCGTCGCTCCGCACGTGCGGCGCGTCATGCGCGTCACCGGCTGGGACCGCATCCCCGGCCTCGACATGGGGAAGGGGCACGAGGAGTCATGACGCGCGCGGGCTTCGTCCATCAGGCGCTCTGTTACGCCTCGGACGAGGAATTCCTCTCCGGCACGCTCGGGTTCGTGCACGACGGACTCACCGCCGACGACGCGGTGCTCGCCGTCGTCGACCGGGACAACATCACGCTCCTTCGGGACGCCCTCGGCGACGCCGCGCGGGAGGTCGACTTCGTCGACGCCCGGGACTGGTACCACTTCCCCTCCCGCACACTGCGCCAGTACAACGACTACTGCACGGAGCACGAGGAGGGCGGCGCCCGCCGGGTCCGCGTCATCGGCGAGCCGGTGTGGGCGGGCCGCACGGCCTTCGAGACCCAGGAGTGGACGCGCTACGAATCGCTCGTCAATGTGGCGTTCGCCGGCTCGGGTCACTGGATCGTGTGTCCCTACGACGCCCGGGTCCTGCCCGACGACGTCCTCGCCGACGTCCGGCCCACCCACCCCGAGGTGGCCCTCGGCACCGGCGGCCCTGCCGTCAGCGGGGGGTACGCGGACCCGACGGACTTCTACGCCGAGTGCGACGAACGCACCCGCACGCTCCCGGACGTTTCGGTCCCGGTCGACCCGCCCCGCGAAGTGCCGTTCGCCCGGGGCGAGTCGGTGGCCGCCCGCCTCGCCGTCGCGGAGTTCGCCCGCCGCTGCAGGATCACCGACGACCGCGCCCGCGACATGGCAGCCGCCGTGCACGAAGCGGTGGTCAACGCCGTCCGCTTCGGCGGTGGCCACGGCGTGCTGCGGCTGTGGCACGACCCGGACTGGGTGGTCTGCGAGGTCGCCGACACCGGCGGCGGACGGCCCGCCGTCTCCGTACGGGACTCCGGGTACCTGGGGCACGTGCCGCCCGCCCCGCGGGCCGCGTCGGGCCACGGCCTGTGGGTCGTACGGCAGTTGTGCGACCTGGTCAGCGAGCGGCTCGGCGCGAAGGGCGCGGTCGTGCGGCTGCACTTCCGCCGCTGATCCGCGCCGCCGCGGCGGCGCCTGGCCCCCGGGAGGGGTGGGGCCAGACCCACTCCTTGCCTGGTCAGGAGCGAATCGGGACGCGTGGGGTGCACAGTTGTGACACCGGGCGGTCCCGCCCGGGTCGGTGCGCCGCGGGGTCCGTGGGTGCGCTGAACGGGTTGTGAGGGAGCGGCGAGGTCATGCGACAGGTGAGGGTGTGGGCGGCGAGTGCCTGCGTGGGGTTCGTGCGGTCGTGCGGCGTGGCGGTCGTCGCCCTGCTGGTGCCGGCGGTGTGGGCCGCCGCAGTGGCGCTGGGGATGTGGTGGGGCGCGGCGAACCCCTGGTCATGGGTGGCGCCGTTCGTGCTGGTCGGTGTCGGCACGCTCGCTCTGTCCCGCCCTGTCTGCCGGACCGTACGCCTCCTCGTCGCCCGGTGGGCCGGCACCGTCGTCCCGGACGGATACCGGCAGGCCGTGCCGGTCACGCAGCTGTCGACCGGGTTCTGGTGGAACGGCTTCGGCTATGAACGCACCCGCCGCGACGCCCTGATCGACCAGAAGTGGCGGTTGCGGTGGAAGGACCCCGCCAACTGGCGCGACCTGTGGTTCACGGCCGTCTTCCCCTTCACCGCGGGCGTGGTGGCGGCCCTCCCGGCGGCCGGGGCGGTCGTGGTGCTCATCGGGCTCAGCGGCTCGGGCACCGCGGGGTACGTGGTCGCGGCGCTCGGTCTCGTCGTGGCGGTGGCCTGCTCCCCGTACGCATGGCGGGTGTTGGAGCCGGTGGCCGTCCGCTTCCTGCGCCCCTCGGCCGCGATGGCCCTTGCCGACCGGGTGGACGAACTGACGGCCCAGCGCGCGGACACCACGGTCGCGCAGGCCGCGGAGATCCGCCGGATCGAGCGCGACCTGCACGACGGGGCGCAGGCCCGTCTGGTCGTCCTCGGGCTCTCCCTGGCGACCGCGGAGAAGCTGATGGAGACCGACCCGGAGCAGGCCAAGGCGCTGATGCGGGAGGCGCGGGTCGGCGCCGCCACCTCGCTGACCGAACTCCGCGAACTGGTCAAGGGGATCAACCCGCCCGTCCTGAACGACCGGGGGCTCGTCGATGCCGTGCGCGCGCTCGCCCTGGACAGTCCTCTCGACGTCACGGTCGACGCAGGCGAACCCGCACGCCTGGACCCGCCCATCGAGTCCGCCCTGTACTTCGGGATCGCCGAACTCCTGACCAACGCGGTCAAGCACGCCCGAGCGACCCGGGTGCGGATCTCCCTCGCCCGGGACGAGACCGGCATCGTCGTCGACGTCGAGGACGACGGCCGCGGAGGCGCCGACGCGCGGGCCGGCGGCGGCCTCGAAGGGCTGCGCCGCCGACTCGTGGTCTTCGACGGTGTCCTGGAGATCAGCAGCCCGGCAGGCGGTCCGACCAGGGCGAGGATGATGGTGGCATGCGAATCGTCGTAGCCGAAGACCTCTACCTCATGCGCGACGGGATCGTCCGCCTCATCGAGGCGTGCGGGCATGAGGTGGTGGCGACGGCGACCACCGGTCCGGAGACGCTCGACGCACTGCTGACGTGGCGGCCGGACGTGGCCGTCGTCGACGTCCGCATGCCGCCGACCCAGTCGGACGAGGGCCTGCGGGCGGTGCTCGCGGCGCGCGCCGAGGTGCCGGGCCTCCCGGTCCTGATCCTGTCCCAGTACGTCGAACAGCTCTACGCCCGCGAGCTGTTGTCCGACGGTTCCGGCGGCGTCGGCTATCTCCTCAAGGAGAGCGTGTTCGACGCGGACCAGTTCATCGACGCCCTGGAACGCGTCGCGGACGGCGGGACCGCCATGGACCCGGCGGTCATCTCCAAACTGCTCTCCAGCGGCCCCTCGAACCGACGGCTCGGCGGGCTCACCGAACGCGAACACTCCGTGCTCGCCCTCATGGCCGAGGGGCTGTCCAACCAGGCCATCGGACGACGGCTGTTCCTCAGCGAGAGCGCGATCAGCAAGTACACCACCTCGATGTTCGGCAAGCTCGGCATCACCGATGACGACGACAACAACCGCCGCGTGCTGGCCGTGCTCGCCTACCTCAACCACTCGTAGGAGAGGCGTCAACAACCTGGAGGAGGGCCGTCGCGGGCCTGGCAGACTCGTCGGGTTGAGCCGTACTCGCGACGGAGGGCGCCCCGGCATGAAGGAACCGAAGACGATCCACCGCACGGGCCCGATCCGCTATGCCACCGCCGAACGCTTCGCCCGGCCACGCCCCGTACCGGAGCCGGATTCCCGCCCCGCGAGCGGCGAGATCGCGCCGCAACTGCCTCACGGCTCGAAGCGATCATGGGCCCGCCCCGTGACGCCCGCCCCCAGGGCGAGGACTGCCTCAACTTGACCATCGCCGCACCGGCCAGGGGCACGGGGGCCAGGCCGGTGCTCGTGTGGTTCCACGGCGGAGGGTTCAGCAGCGGCGCGGGCCTCATGGACTGGTACGACGGCGGGGTGCTCGCCGCCGAGGGCGACGTGGTGGTCGTCGGTATCAACCACCGCCTGGGCGCGCTCGGTTACCTCTGCCTCGACGGGGTGAGCGAGGGCAACCTCGGTCTGTGCGACCAGCTGGAGGCCCTGCGCTGGGTGCACGGGCACATCGCCGAGTACGGCGGCGACCCGGGCGACGTCACGGTGATCGGCCAGTCCGCCGGCGGCATCTCCGTCCGCCTCTTGATGGAACTGCCCGCGGCACGTGGGCTCTTCCGCCGTGCCGTCCTGCAGAGCACCCCGCTCGGGTTCACCGCGCGCCCCCGTGAGGAGTCCCTCGCGATGGGCCGCACCTTCGCCGACGCGCTCGGCGATGATCCCCGCACGGCAGGGGTCCCCGAGATCCTGGCGGCGCAGCGCGAGACGGCCCTGGCCACTCTGCGCCGCACGGGCAGGCCGATGGAGCCCGCGTTCGTCCCGGCGGAGGACACCGGCCTCGTCCCGTCCCCGGGAGCCTTCTTCGACGAGAACGTCCGCGGTCTCGACGTCCTGTACGGCTGGAACGCGGACGACATGACTGCGTTCTGGAGGACTCGGCCGCCATCCGCCGCCGGCTCGCCGCAGGGTGTCCGGAGCGCCACAGGAGGGGACTTGCGGCCGCGCTGGAGAGTCTCGGTCTGCAGCTGTTTCGCGCCGGGCGCCAGAGCCGGTCGATGGTCGTCTGGGAAGAGGCAATCGAGCTGCGGCGGCAGCTCGCGGGGGAGGGCGGGGACGCCGAACGAGCCGCGCTCGCGAAGCTGTTGTGCACGATCGCCTGGATGAGCCTTGCGCAGCGCCGTGCCCTCGACATGGTCCTGTCGGTGATCCAGGAGGCCGTGCACCTTCTCCGGCCGCTCGGCCGGACGTCCGACAGGTACCGGGAGGAGCTTGCCCAGGCCGTCGACGTACAGGCCCGCACGCTCACCGCCATGGGACGCGGGAAGGAGGCCGGTGACGTGCTCCTGCGTCTTTCCCGGCGCTACATGGCCGAACGGGAAACCGGCGCGAGAACGGCCCACGGCACAGGTGACTGGTTGGTCAGACCTGTCTGACCTCGGTGGGCGTCTTGCCGTCCGGCTCGGGCTCGCGACGGACCGCCCGGTCCGGCCGCGATGCCGGGTCCGGCAGTTCCCTGGCTTCCAGCGGACGGCACCGCCCGAGCGTCGCCCCCATCAGCGGTGCCGGTCGACGACGCCCTCGACGATCCTCATCAGTCGGTCCCCTGCCCGGTCGATGCTTCCGTTCTGCGTGCTGACCTGAGCGCCTTCCAGTACGAAGGTGATCTCGGCCGCGGCCTGTTCGGGGTCCGGCAGACCGGCCGCCGCGCACATGGCGACCAGCCTGCGGGTCTGGCGGGCCTTGTGCTCCTCGATCACCTGCCGTGCCGGATGGGAGCGGTCGGGCAGTTCGGCCAGGGAGTTGATGAACGGGCAGCCCCGGTGCGAGATCGTCGGCAAGCCCTCGGCGATGAAGCGGGCCAGGCCCAGGATCTGCTCCCTGGGGCGGTCGGGGTGTTCGGCCTCGACCCGGTCGAAGGCGGCCCGGTAGTCGGCGGCGACGATGCGC
This sequence comes from Streptomyces sp. NPDC041068, assembly GCF_040647455.1. Lineage (NCBI taxonomy): Bacteria > Bacillati > Actinomycetota > Actinomycetes > Kitasatosporales > Streptomycetaceae > Streptomyces > Streptomyces sp. NPDC041068. Next base: position 17,879 of record NZ_JBEZCG010000013.1, on the reverse strand, counting down.
AGCCACTCGGCGACCAGGGCGTCCTTGGTCTCAAAGTGCCGGTAGATCGCCATCTTGGTGGTCTCGGCCTTCTCGGCGATCGCCTGGACGCCGACCCGCAGGATCCCCTCGCTCTGGAAGAGCTCCTCCGCCGCGTCGAGGATGCGCTCGCGAGGCGGCAGTTTCGCCACCCTGCTCGGTCTGCTCGCGGTCGATGCCATGGCTGCTCCGTGACGTCAGGTCGGTGGTGGGGCTCTCGGCGCCTGCTACGGTACCAGTCCGTTCCATGCGATACCGATCGGTATCGTGAGGGACTTAACGGTCTTGTTCCTTCTGCCGGGAGTGACAGTGAGAGTTGCCGAGTACGTGACCTTCGACGCGGTGGGGCTCGCCGAGCTGGTGGCCCGGGGCGAGGTGACCCCCGCCGAGCTGGAGGCGGCCGCACACGAGGCGGCGCAGGCGGTGAATCCCCGGATCAACGCCGTCGTGGAGACCTGGCGGGCCGACGGCGAGCCCGTCCCCGGCAGCACACCGCTGGCCGGGGTCCCCTTCCTGATCAAGGACGTCGGCGTGGCCATGGCCGGGCGGCGCACGGAGCTGGGCAGCCGTCTGGCGGCGGGCAACGTCGCGGGCGCCGACTCCTCCCTGATGCGGCGCTTCCGCCGCGCGGGCCTCGTGACGTTCGGGCGCACCGCGACGCCGGAGCTGGCCTACAGCATCACGACGGAGCCCTTGGCGTACGGCCCGACCCGCAACCCCTGGGACCCGGAGCGCGGTGCGGGCGGATCCAGCGGGGGAGCGGGCGCGGCCGTCGCCGCCGGGATCGTCCCGCTCGCGCATGCCACCGACGCCGCGGGTTCGCTGCGCATACCCGCCGCCCACAACGGCCTGTTCGGGCTGAAGCCCACCCGCGGCCGGGTCTCGATGGGTCCCGACGTCGACGAGATCTTCAGCGGCCTCGCCGTGCAGGGCGGCGTCAGCCGCACCGTGCGCGACAGCGCGGCACTGCTGGACCGGATGCGCGGTGCGGAGCCGGGTGACCCGTACGTCGCGCCGGAGCCGTCCCGCCCCTACCTGGACGAAGTCACCCGTCGTCCAGGTGCGTTGAGGATCGGCGTCCTCGCCCAGGCGTGGGGCGGCCGCCGCACCACCGCGCCGGTGGCCGACGCCCTCGCCCGCACCGTGGGGCTGCTGGAATCCCTCGGTCACCGCGTGGAGGAGGCCGAGGTCGGCCTCGGGGTCGACTGGGAGGAGTTCGTCCTCGCGGGCGCCCGTCTGATGACGGTGAATCTCACGGCCTGGATCGACGGACTCGCCGCCGCCTTCGGCCGGCCCGTCGACTCCTCGACGCTCGAACCCGAGACCCTCGAAGGCCATCGCTACGGACAGCGGGTCAGCGGTGCCCAGTTCGTGACCGCGCTCGCCATGCGGAACCAAGTGGCCCGAAGCCTGGCGCGGTCCTTCGAGGCGTACGACGTGCTGCTCACCCCGGCCCTGCCCGAACTCCCCATGCCGCTGGGCGCCTACGGCGAGGGCGCGGGGGAGCTGGACGGCCTCGGCTGGATCGAGCGCCTCAACGACCGCTCGCCGTTCACCATGGCGTTCAACGCCGCGGGCACGCCCGCCATGTCCGTGCCGCTGGCGGCCGACGCCGGGACGGGGCTGCCGATCGGGATGCAGTTCGCCGCCGGGTACGGGGAGGAGGGCCTGCTCTTCCGCCTCGCCGGACAACTCGAAGAGGCGAGCCCGTGGTCGGGCCGGACTCCCGTGGTGTGGGCGGGGAACCACACAGGTCGCCCGTGTACCCGAGGACCTCAGGGGGACCCGAGGGGACGGCACCAGGAGTCCCGACGGCAGTGAGAGGCAGTGCGATGCGTGCGGTGACATGGCAGGGCAGGCGCGACGTACGGGTGGAGACCGTTCCCGACCCGAAGATCGAACAGCCGACGGACGCGGTCGTACGGATCACCTCCAGCGGCCTGTGCGGCTCCGACCTCCATCTGTACGAGGTGCTCACGTCGTTCATGACGCCCGGCGACATCCTCGGGCACGAGCCGATCGGCGTGGTGGAGGAGGTCGGCGCCGAGGTGCCGAACCTGCGCCCCGGCGACCGTGTGGTGGTGCCCTTCCAGATCGCCTGCGGCAACTGCTGGATGTGCGGCGCCGGTCTGCCCACGCAGTGCGAGACCACCCAGGTCACCGACGAGGGCATGGGCGCCGCGCTGTTCGGATACACCCGCCTGTACGGAGGGGTGCCCGGCGCCCAGGCCGAGTATCTCCGCGTGCCCCAGGCGCAGTACGGGCCGATCAAGGTGCCCGACGGTGCCCCGGACGACCGCTATCTCTACCTCTCGGACGTGCTGCCGACCGCCTGGCAGGCCGTCCGGTACGCCGACGTCCCGCCCGGCGGCTCCGTCGCGGTCCTCGGGCTCGGCCCCATCGGCGACATGGCCTGCCGGGTGGCCGGGCTGCAGGGCGCCGAGATCGTCCTGGGCGTGGACCTGGTGCCCGAGCGGCTGCGCCGGGCCCGTGACCGGGGCGTGGAGACGTACGACCTGCGTGACTTCGACGGGCGCGCGGACCTGGTCGAGGCCCTGAGGGACCGCACCGACGGCCGCGGCCCGGACGCGGTCATCGACGCGGTGGGCACCGAGGCGCACGGCAGCCCGGCGGGCAGCCTCGCCCAGCAGGCGGCCACGCTGCTGCCGCGCCCCTGGGCGGTACGCCTGGCCGAGAAGACGGGCGCGGACCGGCTCGCCGCCCTCTACACGGCCCTCGACCTGGTGCGCCGCGGCGGCACGGTGTCGCTCAGCGGGGTGTACGGCGGCATGGCGTCCCCGCTGCCGCTCCTGACGATGTTCGACAAGCAGATACAGCTGAGGATGGGTCAGGCGAACGTGCGGCGCTGGGTGAACCAGATCCTGCCGCTCCTCGACGACGAGGACGTGCTCGGCGTCGACGACTTCGCCACCCACCGGCTGCCCCTGGCCGAGGCCCCGCACGCGTACGAGATCTTCCAGCGGAAGGAGGACGGCGCGGTGAAGATCCTCTTGCGCCCGTGACGCGGGGCCGCCCGTGACGCGGGGCCGCCCGTGACACGGGGCGGGTGACGCGGGCTCGGGGCCGCGGATCGCCCACGCCGAGAGCCCCGCGCCGCACGGGCTCACGCCGCGCGTCAGGTGTCGGGCGCGTCGGATCGCGGCGCGCCCAAGGAAGCGCGCCGTGCGGCGAAGGACGTGTCCGGGCCCCGCCGCGGCACGTCGATCGGCCGTTCTCCACCGGCGCGCCCACGCCGTGTGGCCGAGGCTGGTCCCATGAGCCAGGGGAGCATCACCGGCAGGGGCGACGGCGTGGGCGGTCGACCCGCCGGGCGCGAAGGGCATCTCGTCGCCTGGTGGGCGGGGCTGCCGCCCGCCGCCGGTTCCGCCGTGATGGCCACCGGCATCATCTCCGTCGGCCTGCACCTCCTCGGCCACGAGACGCTCTCCCGGGCGGCGCTGGCGCTCGCCGGTGCCGCCTGGCTCGGGCTCGCCGCGGACTTCGCCGCCCGGCTGCTGTTCCGACGCTCCCGGTGGGAGGCGGAGGCGGACACCCCGCCCGCGCTCACCGCCGTCGCCGCGACCTGCGTGCTCGGCACCCGCATCGCGCTCCTGGGCCGGCAGCCGCTCGCGGTGGCCCTGCTGGTGATCGCGGCCGTGCTGTGGCTGGTCCTGCTGCCCGCCGTCGTACGTCACTGGGGGCGCCGCATGCCCGGTGCCGTCTTCCTCGTCTGCGTCGCCACCCAGGGCATCGCCGTGCTGTCCGGCACCCTGGCCGTCACCCTGGCCAAGGGGTGGCTCTCCGGCGTCGCGCTCGCGTTCTTCTGCCTGGGCCTTGTGCTGTACGCCCCGGCCTTCGCGCGGTTCGACCTCGGGAACGTCCGCACGGGCGCCGGGGACCAGTGGGTCGCGGGCGGTGCCATGGCGATCTCGGCGCTCGCCGGGGCGAAGCTCGTGGCCGCGCCGCTGTTCACCGGGGCCTGGCACGACGCCCTGCGCGCGGTGACGTTGATCCTGCTGGCGCTGGACCTCGCGTGGTACCTCGTCCTCTCCGTCGCCGAACTCCGCCGGCCCCGGCCGCGCTACGACGTCCGCCGCTGGGCGACCGTCTTTCCGATGGGGATGACGGCGGTCGCCACCCTCTCCGTGGCCACCGCCGCCGACCTCTCCTGGCTGGAGCCGCCCGGCAGGGTGCTGCTGTGGGTCGCGGTGGCGGTGTGGCTGTGCGTCTTCGTGGGGACGGTGCGGTCCGCGGTACGGCGCGAGCGGTGACGGCTGCCGCCGGACCCTGGTGCGACGCCTACTGCCGGAGACGGTTACTGCCAGACCCGGATGTAGTCGACGTACATCGTGGAGTTCCAGTCGAAGACCTCGTCGTGCACGGACCCGTCGGCCCAGTTGTCGAGCACCTCGTGCGACAGGATCGGGAACTCCTTGACCTGGCTGATGAGCTTGGGGTCGGTGACCGTGCGCACGACGGTGCCGTCGTAGAGGAACTGCAGTTGCGCGGGCGTCCACCTGAGGCCGAAGGTGTGGTACCAAGTGCCGTGCAGTCCGGGGGCGTTCGCGACTGTGGACGAGGACTGGTGGTCGGCGCCGTAACCGTCCCAGTGCAGGGTCGCCGAGTACTTGTCGGCCTGGTAGTTGGTCTCGGTGATGTCGATCTCGGCGCCGTCGCGCGCCGTCCCGTCGACCGCGCCGCCCGGCGTGAGCCCGGCATCCGCCTGCAGCCACACCGCGGCGAGATGCCCGTTGGTCTTCGCCGGGGTGTGCACGCGCGCCTCCAGCGTGCCGTGCGTGTAGGTGAACTTGCCCTGGCTGTCGATGCGTCCACCGGAGAACTGGTTGGACGCGAGCTGTCGTACGTCGATGGCGAGGGCGCCCTTGTTGTCGGTGCGCACGTTGGCCGACTTGTACCACCAGCGGTCGCCGGGCGCGGCACCGGAACGCTCCTGGTCGCGGGCGGTCCAGCGGGCCGTGCTGACCGTGGAACCGTCGAACTCGTCGCTGAACACCAGGGTTTGGGCACCAGTGGCACGGCCTTCGGTGCCGAGCGGCTGGGCTCCCCGTGGTGTCGCGGGGTCGACCGGCGACGCGGGTAGCGGGGCGGCGTCCCCGGCTGCCTGCGCCGGCACGGCGGCCGCGAGGGCGCAGGCGCCGAGCAGCAGCCCGGCGGCGGCCGCGCGGCGCCGGACGCGTGCGACGGCTCGGTCTTCTCGCATGGCGTCACCTCTCGGGAAACCCATCGGCAGCGATAGAAATCGCTTTCTCGACGGGTCATCGTGCGGTCGATGTGACGGGGCGTCAAGAGTTGTCACCGAAAAGGGTGTTGAGTGCGGAGGCAGCTGGTGGCAAGGACGTCGCAGCGACTCAGACGGGGAGCAGTCGGGCGATCAAGCCGCTGAGCTGGCGCGCGTTGCGGCACTCGTGCATCTCGACGAGGTCCGCGTACGCGTACGCGACGGAGTCGCCCGTCGACCACTGCGAGCGCTGCTCCGGGTTGAGCCAGTACACCTGGCGGGCCCGCTCGGCGATGTGCCGCAGCGCGGGCAGGTTCGGGTCGCTCATGTTCGTACGGGTGTCACCGAGGACGAAGACCGTGGAGCGCGGGCCGACCGCGTCGAGGTACCGCTCGGCGAACTCACCGAGGGACGTGCCGTAGTCGCTGCTGCCGTGCCAGCCGGTGACCGTGGCCTCGCCGAGGATCCGGCCGCCGAGGCCCGCCGGGTCGGCGGCGCCGTGCGAGAGAAGGTCCGTCACCTCGTCGACGCGGTTGACGAAGGCGAACACGCGCACCTTGCTGAACTGGTCGTGCAGCGCCTGCACCAGCAGCATCGTGAAGTTCGCGAAGCCCGCGACCGAACCGGAGACGTCGCAGAGCAGCACCAGTTCGGGGCGGGCGGGACGGCGCCGGCGCAGCACCGGACGCATCGGCACACCGCCGGTCGACAGCGAGCCGCGCAGGGTGCGGCGCAGGTCGATGCTGCCGTGCGCGGCACGCCTGCGGCGGGCGGCGAGCCGCGTCGCCAACTTGCGTGCCAACGGGTGGACCGCCCGGCGGAGTTCGTCCAGGTGGGCGCGGCCCGCCAGGAGGAAGTCGACGCGGTCGGCGGTGGTCGCCACGGCGCGGCGGGCGATCTCCTCCGTGCCGCGCCGCTCGGCGACCCGGCGGCGCGCTTCCGTGCGTACGCGCTCGCGGAACCCCTCGATGCGGCGCCGGATCTCGTCGGCCTCCAGGCGGTCGGTGAAGGCGGCCTCGCCGGTGTCCTGCCCGGTGGAGCCCGCGCGCAGCGCGGCGAGGACACGGGTGAGCAGCGTCTCCGGACGCAGCCGGCTCAGCGTCTGGTACGACGACCAGCCGTCGGAGCCCGCCGAGGAGGAGCCGTACCCGCCGAAGCCGTCCACGGCCTCGCCCGCCAACTGACCAAGAAGCGCCTGGTCGTTGGCGGCGAGCGCGGCGACCAGGCGCTCGCGCAGCGCGTTGCGCTCGGCGTCGCCGCCGTCTTTGCGAGCTTCGCCGCTCCCGCCGTCCGGAGCCCCGATGCCCAGGGGGAAGTACAGGTCGAAGACCGGGTCGAAGACGGCCCGCTGGCTCTCCTGGTGGAGCAGCGCCGCGGCAAGGCCCTCCCGCACCCGCTCCCGGTCGGCCAGGCCGAGCGCCTCCAGGGCGGCCGCGGCGTCGACGGTCTCGCCCGGACCGATGCGCAGCCCGTGCGAGCGAAGTGCCGCGACCAGCGAGGCGAGTCGGCCGGCGAGCCCCTCGGCTCCCTCGGCAGGGGACGCGGGCCCGCCCTCGGGGAGCGCCGTCACACGGCGTCCAGGTCGAGCTTGGCGGCGGCCTTGAGCACGTCGTCCTGGTGTTTGAGGACGACGCCGAGGCTGTCACGTACGACGGTCTCGTCCAGGGTGTCGGCGCCGAGCGCAAGGAGTGTGCGCGCCCAGTCGATGGTCTCGGCGACCGACGGTACCTTGCGCAGGTCCATCGCCCGCAGCGCGCCGACCACCCGCACCAGCGAAGCGGTGAGCGCCTCGTCCAGGCCCGGCACCTTCATCCGGACGATGCGGCGCTCCAACTCCTCCTCGGGGAAGCCGATGTGGAGGAACAGACAGCGGCGGCGCAGCGCCTCGGACAGCTCACGGCTCGCGTTGGAGGTCAGGACGACGAAGGGGCGGCGCTCGGCGCTGATCGTGCCCAGCTCCGGAACGGTGACCTGGAAGTCGCTGAGGACCTCCAGGAGCAGGCCCTCGACCTCGACGTCGGCCTTGTCCGTCTCGTCGATCAGCAGGACCTTCGGGTCGCCGCCGCGGATCGCGGTGAGCAGCGGCCGCGAGAGCAGGAACTCCTCGCTGAAGATGTCGGTGCGCGTCTCGTCCCACGACTCGTCGCGGCCCGCGGTGATGCGCAGGAGCTGCTTGGCGTGGTTCCACTCGTACAGCGCGCGGGACTCGTCGACGCCCTCGTAGCACTGCAGGCGCACGAGGCGTGCGTCCGCGACCTGGGCGACGGCCTTCGCCAGCTCCGTCTTGCCCACGCCCGCAGGGCCCTCCACCAGCAGGGGCTTGCCGAGCCGGTCGGCCAGGAAGACGGTGGTGGCGACGGCGGGCGAGGCCAGATAACCCGTCTCGGCCAGACGGGCCGCAACGTCGTCGACGGACGTGAAGTACCCGGTCGTCATGGGGAGTTCTCCTGGTTCCTCGGCTCGACCGGTGCCTCGCCGGGGCCCGGTCCTCGTACCTGATCAGCTCCGGGGGGCCGACCACAACGGTCGGGCGCCGTTTGCGTCGAACGTCACGTCCCCGGAGTGCGGTTCCTGACTGCTGGGTCTCATGCTGAGACCCTTCGCACGCTTCGTATGCTGGCGTCATGAGGCGGACTTCCTTTGCGAACTGGCCGTGCTCCATCGCTCGCACGATGGACCTGCTCGGCGACTGGTGGACGCCCCTCGTCCTGCGCGAGGCGTTCTACGGCATCAAGCGGTTCGACGCGTTCCAGCAGGAACTCGGCATCGCCCGCAACACCCTCACCGACCGGCTGCGCCGCCTCGTCGACGAGGGGCTCCTGGAGAAGCGGCCCTACCAGAGCGACCCGGTGCGCCACGACTACGTCCTCACGGAGAAGGGCCGTGACTTCTTCGGCGTCCTCGCGGCCATGAACAGCTGGGGCGACCGCTGGCTGAGCGGCGATGAGGGCGCTCCCGTGGTCCTCCACCACGATCGCTGCGGGCAGGAAAGCCGGGCAGAGGTCGTGTGCGCCGCGTGCAAGGAGCCGATGACGGCCGCGAACACGACCCCTCGTCTCGGCCCCGGCTACCCGCCGCGTCTCGCCGAACGCCCGGACGTGCAGGCGCGGTTCAGCCGCTGAGACCGCCGGACCGCCGACGCGCGTCGCGTCGTGTCCCGACTCTTGACGAGTGAGTTCACCTACGCAACTCTCAAGCTCAGAGGCGATGTGAGCGCAGAGGAGACGTGAGCTCAGCAGCGGCTTGAGCTCAGAGGCGACGTGAAGGGCGGTCGACGATGGAGTGGACAGGCGCACGCTATGCGGACGGGCCGACGGTCGAGGTGTCGGGGCGGATCGCCGCGTCCCCGGAGCGGGTGTGGGAGCTGGTCTCCGACATCGGCCTGATGCCCGCGCTGAGCGGGGAGTTGCAGTCGGTCGCGTGGGTCGAGGGGGCGAGCGGGCCCGCGCTCGGCGCCCGGTTCACCGGCCGCAGCAGACACACGTCGCTGGGGGAGTGGGAGACCACGTCGTACGTCGTCGAGTGCGAGGCGCCGCGCGTCTTCGCCTGGGCGGTGTCCGACCCCGAACGGCCCGGCGCGCTCTGGCGGTTCGGCCTCGCCGAGAGGGACGACGGCGGCACCGACCTCACGCAGTGGATGCGGCTGGGCCCCGGCCGCTCCGGGCTCTCCCTGGCGATCGACAGGATGCCGGACAAGGAGCAGAAGATCGTCTTCGTACGCCTGCGGGAGTTCGAGCGGAGCATGACCGCCACCATCGACGCGATCAAGCAGCTGGCCGAGGGCACGGCGACCGTGGAAGGGGTGCGCGCGTGATGCGTACGTCGACGACGATCGAGGCGTCCGGGGCGAACTGGCGGGAGACCGTCGACTTCGTCACCGAGGCCGAGAAGCTGGGCATGGACATCTGCTGGGTGGCGGAGGCCTGGGGTGCCGAAGCGCCGTCCCCGATCGGCTATTTGGCGGCCCGCACCGAGCGGATGCTGCTCGGCTCCGGGATCATCCAGCTCGCCACCCGCACTCCGGTCGCCATCGCCCGTGCCGCCCTCACGCTCGCGCAGATCTCCGAGGGGCGTTTCCTGCTGGGCCTCGGGCCTTCGGGGCCGCAGGTGATCGAGGGGCTGCACGGCGTGCCCTTCGCGCGACCGCTCTCCCGGATGCGGGAGACGGTGGAGATCGTCCGGCGGGCGGCGGCGGGCGAGAAGATCGCCTACGAGGGGCGGGAGTTCACGATCCCGCTGCCCGGCGGCGAGTCCAGACCGATGCGCCTGTCCCTGCGCCCCGAACACGAACTGCCGATCCACCTCGCCACCCTCTCCCCGAAGATGCTGCGCCTGACGGGCGAGCTCGCCGATGGCTGGCTCGGCACCAGCTTCGTGCCGGAAGGTGCCGAGGAGGCCTACTTCGATCACCTGGACGCGGGCCTCGCCGCGGCCGGGCGCACCCGCGCCGACCTGGACATCTGTCAGGGCGCGGAGGTGGCGTTCGCGGACGACGAGGACGCCCTGCGCGCGATGGTCGCGGGCCGCAAGAAGGAACTCGCCTTCAGTCTCGGCGGGATGGGATCCGCCACGACCAACTTCTACAACGACGCCTACAGCAGGCAGGGCTGGGCCGAGGTCGCGGCCGCGGTCCGCGAGCGCTGGCAGTCGGGCGACCGCGACGGCGCGGCCGGGCTCGTCACCGACGACATGGTCCTCGGGACCACGCTGATCGGCACCGAGGAGATGGTGCGCGAACGGCTCCGCGTCTGGCGCGCGGCGGGCGTCGACACCGTCCGCCTCTATCCGGCGGGCGACACGTTGGAGGCGCGGCTCACCACGCTGGGGCGCGCGATCGATCTCGTGCGGGAGGTGGACCCGGCGTGATGTGGCGTGACGTGGCGTGAGCCGGCTCACGCCGAGCGACAGAGGTAAAAGGGTTACGCTTCTTTCATAGTTCTCGCATCGAGAGCTCGTGCGCGAGTTCTCGTACTCAAGAGCAGAGGAATCTGTCATGGAGACTGTGAAGCCGGTGCGGACCCTTTCGGAGAAGCGGACCCTTTTGGAGGAGCGGACCCTTTCTGCGGGGTCGTCGCGTGCCGCAAGCGTGTTGGGGCGGTCCTTCGCCCTCGGCGACCTGACGCTGCGCAACCGCATCGCGATGGCCGCGGTGACCCGGCGTTTCTCGCCGGGCGGCGTACCCGGCGAGGACGTCGCCGCTTACTACGCCCGGCGCGCGGCAGGCGGCGCCGGACTGATCATCACCGAGGGTACGTACGTGGCGCGGGACGCGGCCCCCGCGTACGACCGCGTGCCGCACTTCCACGGCGAACAGGCGCTGGCGGGCTGGGCGCGGGTGGTCGAGCGCGTCCATGGGGCGGGCGCCCGGATCATGCCCCAGCTGTGGCACACGGGTGTGGTGCGGAGCGAGTCCGTGCCGCCGCTCGGTGTTCCCGCCGAAGGCCCGTCGGGGATCGACCTCGACGGGCGCCCCCACGGCAGGGCGATGACCCTCGACGACATCGACGCGGTCGTGCGGTCCTTCGCCGAGGCCGCGGCCGCCGCCGAGCGCATCGGCTTCGACGGCGTCGAACTGCACGGTGCCCACGGCTACTTGATCGACAACTTTCTCTGGGGCGACACCAACGCGCGCACCGACGGCTACGGCGGCGATCACGCGTCGCGCGCCCGGTTCGCCGCGGAGATCGTCGCCGCCGTGCGCGCCGCGGTCTCGCCCGGATTCCCGATCCTGCTGCGCTTCTCCCAGTGGAAGACCGACCGTTACGACGCCCGGATCGCCGAGAGCCCGCAGGAGTTGGAGGCGCTGCTCGCCCCGCTGGCCGCCGCGGGCGTGGACGCCTTCGACGCCTCCACGCGGCGCTACTGGCTGCCGGAGTTCGACGGCAGCGACCTGAACCTCGCGGGCTGGGCGAAGAAGCTCACCGGCAAGCCCTCGGTCTCGGTGGGCTCGGTCGGCCTCGACCAGCAGTTCGTGGGCGCTCCGAATCGTACGCAGCGTTCCGCCGGCGCCGACATCACCCCGCTCCTCGACCGCATGGAGCGTGACGAGTTCGACCTCATCGCCGTCGCCCGCGCGCTGCTCTCCGACCCCGAGTGGTCGAACAAGGCGCTCACCGGCCGCCTCGACGAGGCGGTGCCCTACGACGCCTCGCTCCTGAACGCCCTGGTCTGAGCGGGGGCGGTGCCGAACGGAGTGAAAGAAGCGGCGTGAAAGAGTGGGGGCGTCCCGCACGAACCCCGGAGAGTGATCCACGATGACCTGGTCCGCGACAGAGCGGTATCGCCTGGAGCCCGCTCCCGGCGGCCTCGGACTCGTCCAGGACCTGCTCAACACCGTCGCCGCGGGCGCACCCCGACGCCCGGACCTCCTCGCCGCACCGGCGGACGCCCAGGCCTGGGCCGACGAGGCGCTCGCCGAGTGGGCGGGCACGACCGGGCGGGTCGCGCCGCGGCTGGTCCTGGACGCCGAAGGACTGCCCGAGCTCCGGGCGTTCCGTGACGGCCTGGTGGAGGCCGCCGCGCGGAGCACACGGGGCGAGGACGACGACCCCTCGCCGGTCCCGGAGCGCACGGCCGACGCCGCGCTGCGGCTCGACGAGGACGGCGTCGTACGTCTCGAACCGCGCGGCGACGGCTGGCGCCGCGTCGTCGCACTGGTCCTCGCGGAGATCTACGAAGGTCAGCAGGCGGACACCGGGCGGCGTCTGAAGGCCTGCCGCAATCCGGAGTGCCGCGTCGCCTTCTACGACCGCTCGCGCAACAACAGCGGCGTCTGGCACGACGTCAAGAAGTGCGGGAACGCGGCGAATCTCCGGGCCTACCGCGCCCGGCAGCGGGAGCGGTAGGCCCTCACGGGGGTGACGATCAGGGCTCTCGGCGCGACCGGGTCGTGCGAACCGGGTCGTGCGTACCGGGCTGTGTGAACCGGGCCGTGCGACCGGGCGGCACGATCGGGCTCTGAGGGCTCTCAGGGCTTGCGGTTCTCTGAGGTCTCAGGGGTCCCCGGGTTCTCTGAGGGCTCGAACGCCGTCAGGATGAACACCGGGATCTCCCTGGCCGTCTTCTTCTGGTACTCGGCGTAGTCGGGCCAGGCCGCCACCGCCCGCTCCCACCAGGCCTTCCGCTCCTCGCCGGAGGCGATGCGCGCGCGGTAGTCCCTCTTCACCGTGCCGTCCTGCAGTTCGACGTGCGGGTGGGCGACGAGGTTGTGGAACCAGGACGGGTGGGCGGGGTCACCGCCCTTCGACGCGACCACCGCGTACTCCCCGTCGTGCTCGACGCGCATCAGGGGGTTCTTGCGGAGCTTGCCGCTCTTGGCGCCGACCGACGTGAGCAGGATGACGGGCTTGCCCTGGATCGACGTCCCTTCGGTGCCGCCGGAGCTCTCGTACAACTCGGCCTGCTTGCTTGCCCAGTCCCATGTCCCGGGCTCGTATTCACCAGTCAGAGGCATGCCACGTGAACGGCGTGCGGGAGGGGATTGTTCCTTCCGCCCTGCGATTCTTCCCGCCCTTCACCCGTCGGGCCGATGACCGATGGCCACGCGCGCGTAGGAGTACAACGCGGCGATCACCTCGCTCCGTGACCTGCGGCCCGAGAGCACGTCCATCTGGTAACCGTCCTCCAGGGCCAGGAAGTTGGCGGCCACCAGGCGCGCCGGGTCGCTCAGGGTGAAGTGGCCCTGCGCGCGACCGAGGATGAGGATGCCCTGGTAGACGGAGATCTGTCGCTCCGCCAAGGCGCTGTCCAGGGCGGCCGCCTTGGGGTCGCGCAGCGTGCGCGGCCAGTACTCGAAGAGCAGTCGGGGCAGCCGGTCCTGGGGTCCCGTCGCCACGCCGTGGGCGATGCAGTCGCGCAGCTGGTCCCGTGCGTCGTCGTGCCGCGCGGCGGCCTGTTCGCGGCCCTGGCAGAACCGGTCGATGCCCTGCTGGAACGTCTCGTACATCAGGGCGTCGAGGTCTTCGTAGTAGTAGAGGACCGCTGCCGGCGTGACGCCCGCCTCCTCGGCCACGTCCCTCAGGCGCAGACCCTCCAGGCCGCGGTTGAGCAGGGCCCGCTCGGCGGCCTCGCTCAGCTGTGCCCGCCGTGCTTCCTGGTCCTTGCGCCGCGCCACCGCGTCCCCTCGCCGTTCGATGTCGTCCTGGCCCGACCTGCTCGGGCCGCCCCATTCTTTGAACCAGAACAAGAAGATACCTGCCCAGCTCTTGACCGGGCCAGCACGCTTTTCTTAAATCTCTGTTCAATGAATCAGATACGGCAATCAGGCGCAGCTGTCAGCTGCGGCACTTTCCTCGTGGGAGGCCCTCATGACCGCCGAAGCCACCGGGGCGCCACCGGACAAGGGCCTCAAGGGCGACTCCGTCGGCCTGCTCGCCACCGTCGCCCTCGGACTCGCCTCCGTCGCCCCCGCCTACAGCATCGCCGTCACCCTCGGCCTGGTGACCCTCGTCGTCGGTGACCTCGCGCCGGCGGCCCTGCTGCTCGGCTTCGTGCCGATCCTGCTCACCGCGTTCGCGTTCCGGGCGCTCAACCGCGAGATGCCGGACTGCGGCACGACCTTCGTGTGGAACACCCGGGTCTACGGCCCGGCCGCGGGCTGGCTCGCGGGCGGCTGGATCCCGCTCGTCGCCACCGTGTTCGCCATGACGGCGCTCGCGCGGGTCGGCGCGGGCGCCCTCCTCGGCTTCGTCGGCCTGGACGCGGCGGCGGACAGCAGTCTCGCGGTCACGGCCACCGCCGTGCTGCTCCTCGCCCTCGCCACCCTGGTCGCCTACCGGGGCGTGCGGCTCGCGGCCCACGTGCAGTACGCGATGCTCGGGCTCCAACTCCTCGCCCTGCTCGCGTTCGGCGTCGCGGCCCTCACCCGCGAGGGCGCCGCGGTGCCCTCGGCGCAGTGGCTGAACCCGCTGGGCTTCGCCGACTTCGGGTCCTTCGCGGAAGCCGTCCTGCTGTGCCTGTACATCTACTGGGGCTGGGACGCGCTGATCACCTTCAACGAAGAGACCGCCGACAGCGGGCGCACCCCCGGCAGGGCGGCGCTGATCTCCACCGTGGTGCTGCTCGTGACGTACCTGTTCACGGCGTTCGCCGCCCTCTCCTTCGCGGGTACGGGCGGTGCGGGCCTGGGCCTTGGCAACCCCGCGGTCGCGAGTGACATCCTCACCGGCCTCGGACCCGCCGTGCTCGGCGACCCCCTCGCCCGGTTCGTCCGGCTGGCGATCGGGCTCTCGGCCGTCGGGGCGCTGCTGACCTGCACCGCGGCGGCCCCGCGCACCGCCCTGTCGATGGCGACCCACGGAGCGCTGCCCCGCCCCTTCGCCCGGATGCACCCGCGCCACCGCACACCCGCCTTCGGCGCGGTGTTCTTCGGCGCCGCGGCGTCCACCGTCCTGGTCCTGCTCACCGCCGTCTCCACGGACTTCCTCGGCGACGCCATCCTGTGCATCGGCCTGCTCATCGCCCTCTACTACGGCACCACCGGCCTCGCCTGCGCCTGGTACTTCCGGCGCCAACTGCGCCGGTCCCCGCGGGACCTGCTCGTCAAGGGCGTCATGCCCTGCCTAGGCGGACTGATGATGCTCGCGGCCTTCGCCCGCAGCGCCGTCGACATGTTCGCCCCCGCGTACGGAAACACCTCGCTCGGCGGCGTGGGAGGGGTCTTCCTCCTCGGCGTCGGCTCGATCCTCCTGGGCGCGGTCGTCATGGCCGCGCTCCGCAGTCGCCACATCGGCTTCTTCCGGCACGGCCGCACGGCCGTCGCCCGCCTCACCGTCACGGAGAACTGAACCCCATGCGCACCCTGGCCATCGCCGCCGTCCAGACCACGCCCGTCCCGCACGACCTCCAGGCCAGTTTCGAGCGCTTCGCCCGCCGGGTGCGCGCGGTGCGGGAGACGTTCCCGCACGTCCAGCTCGTCGTCGTACCCGAACTGATGCTCAGCGCAGAGGCGCCGCTCCTCGCGGACCACGCAGGGTGGATGGACCGGGCGGCCGTCACGATCCCCGGGCCCCTCACCGACCGCCTGTGCGCGCTCGCCCGCGAGACCGGGCTGTGGCTGGTCCCCGGCAGCGTGTACGAGAAGGCGGACGACGGACGCGTGTACAACACCGCCCTCGCGATCTCCCCGTCCGGCGAGATCGCCGCCCGCTACCGCAAGGTCTTCCCGTGGCAGCCCTACGAACAGGCCGAGCCCGGTGACGAGTTCGTGGTCCTCGACCTGCCCGGCATCGGCCGCGCGGGCCTCGCCATCTGCTACGACGGGTCCTTCCCCGAGACGGCACGGCAACTGGCCTGGCTGGGCGCCGAGGTGATCATCCAGCCCACGCTCACCACCACCCGCGACCGAGAGATGGAACTCGTCTGCGCCCGCGCCAACGCCTGGACCAACCAGGTGTACGTCGTCAACGTCAACGCCGCCGACCCGGCCGGGGTCGGATCCAGCGCGATCGTCGACCCGGAGGGCATCGTGCGCCAGCAGGCGGGCGGCGGCGAGGAGGTCCTGGTCGACGTCCTCGACCTCGATACGGTCACCCGTGTCCGCACCTACGGCTCGGCGGGACTCAACCGCCCCTGGGCCCAACTCGCCCGGTACGGCGACCGCGTCACGCTGCCCATGTACGGGGGTACGTTCCGACAGGCGCCCTGGAGCGGTGAGTAGCACCGGCAGGCGGCGCGGGCCCGGAAGGCTTCCTCACGGCGTGTCGACCTGATGGGCCACCGCCCACGTCCAGTACTCGGCGACGCTCTGCCGCCGCCCCTCGGCGCCCCGCGCCCGGGGAAGAGCCTCGTCCTTCGTGCCCCGCACCGGATCCCCGAGGTCCCGGGCCGGTGAGGCACCCGCGCCGGACAGCACCGCGTGCGCACCGGCCGCCTCCCGCGCCCAGGGGTAGGTGGCGAAGACGTACGACGCACCGGGGGCGGGCTGCGACTCGCCGCCGGTGCGGGTGAGCGTGACCGTGCCGTGCAGCGCGCCCTTGAAGACCCGGCCCACGCGCACCTCGTACACCTCGCAGGGGAGGTCGGCGATCGTCCTGCGGCCGGTGTGCCGCAGCACGGTGCCGTGGAAGACGTCACGGGCCGATCCTGCGAGCTGGCGGGGGTCGGAGGGGTCGTACGTGGTGGAGGCCTCGCCGGCGTCCGGTGCGGGGCGCCCGGTGGAGTACACGCCCCAGGCCGTGCCGGCCAGGACGGCCGCCGCGGCGGCGCCCACGGCGAAGGGTCGGAGGATTCCCATGGTGTCGCCTCAGCCCCACAGCCGGTGGTAGTTCCTGCGGTCCCGAGCGCTCGGCCTGCCGTCGTTCATGTCCTCGACCTTCGGTGCCATCAACGTTGCGTACCAGGAAGGGTGTTTGTGGCAGAAGCCCAGGGCGTGACCGAGCTCGTGGGCCGCGATGGCCCGGCGGAACCGGGTCGTGCCGTAGTACTTGCCCCGGGCGAGCAGCGCGTCGTTCATCAGGAGCACGTCCGTACCTTCCCGTCCGTCCCAGTAGCCCAGGGTCTTGTGCCAGGCCCCGTCGGTCCGGTCGACGTCCGACCATTCCAGATCCGCGATGCGCGTGGCGTCGTCGGCGGGGAACGTCACCCGGTCGAGTCCCCGCGCCGACCACACCCGGTGGGCATGGCGGCGCGCGTCGTCGTACTTCGACTCGTCCTCCCACGCGATCTCGCCCGAGTCGACGGACGAGCGGCCCCGGGAGTCCTTGCCGGGCCCCAGGCACGAGGCGGGTCCCGAGATCCGCGCGTGCGCCGTGGGTGCGGCCACGACTCCGAGCGCGAGGACCGTGGCCACGCCCAGTGCGAGGGCGGGGCGGTACGACAACGGCTGCATGGGCGGCTCCTCGGCGGGGTTGACGGGGGAGAGGGGAGCGGCGCCGGTCGCCGCCGGGTCATCCGTATCCACTCGTGTGCGCCCCGCACGCCGCCGGGGCGCCGCTCTCACTCGGTCGGGCGGGCCGGGCCGAGCGCGCCGTGGCACCCGGGTATGAAGGGAAATGTCGGACCCGGCCGTCGGTCGTCCACCTGCCATGCGTTAGAAAGGCATCAAGGATTCATCCAGGTGGCAGCGGTCCACCACGACATCGGGGGCGGTCATGGCGGGGCACGGCATACCCGTGGAGTATCTCGACGGATATGCGGGCATCCTGGCCGCCGCCGCGTCGACGGGGCGCCGGCTGACTCGCGACGAGCTGGACTCGCGGCGCGCGCTGGGGGAGCGGGCGGCCGAGGCGGGCCACGGGCTGCGGGCCCTGGTGGGCGCGCACCTGGCGGCGACCCGAGCGCACTGGCCCACCGTGCGGTCCGTGTCGGCGGACGGTGTGCTTGCCGCGGCGGAGCAGGCGGTGGACGCCTTCGCCGAGGGGTATGAACGCGCCCAGCGCCTCGCCGTACGCCAAGAGGAAGCGGCCCGGCGGGAGTTCATCGACGATCTGCTGTACGGCCGCAGCGACCTGGGCCTGCTCGCCCAGCGGGCGGAACGCTTCGGGCTGCGCCTCTCCCACGCACACGCGGTCTCCGTCGCCCAGGGCCCCAGCGGATACGAGGACGGCGACGCCGTGCCGCGCGAGGTCGAGCGGGCGATGGTCGGGCGGTTCGGCGACCGGAGCATCCTGTTGACGACCAAGGA
>NZ_JBEZCG010000012.1:0-358330 GCF_040647455.1 Streptomyces sp. NPDC041068 | reverse complement strand
AACAAACCCTCACCACCCTCTTCGCAGAAACCCTCGGCACCGACCACATCAGCATCGACGACAACTTCTTCCACCTCGGCGGACACTCCCTCCTCGCCACCCGGCTCACCAGTCGCATCCGCGGCGAGCTGGCGGTGGAAGTGCCCATCAGCAAGGTGTTCGAGTTCCCGACCGTGGCGGGGCTTGCCGAACATCTGGCCACTGCGCCCAAGGAACCGAAGCAAAAGCGTCCGGCGCTGCGCCGTATGGCGCGTCCGAACGGCAAGACCCCCTGAATCCTGGCAAGAGCGCCAACTGGGTAGCGCCCGCCCGGCAGTTGTCCCCACACGAAAATGAATGAGGAGAAGTCATGACGAATCCTTTTGAGAACCCCGAGGGCACCTACGTCGTACTGGTCAACGACGAGGAACAGCACTCGCTGTGGCCCGAGTTCATCGAAGTGCCGAACGGTTGGCGTGTGGTCAAGGCCGCGGACGACCGCGCCGCCTGCCTCGCGTACGTGGAGGAGAACTGGACGGACATGCGGCCGGCCGGCCTGGTGAAGGCCATGGCCGGCTCGGAGGGCTGACGCACACACCGTCGGACACTTCTATCCCGAGGGCGCTCTCCACCGAGAGCCCCTCGGTTGCCCCTTCGCTCAAGGCACGGAGAAGATGGGTACACCCACAGCAGTACACGCACACGCATCCAGTGAATCCGGGGTTGTCTTCGGAATTCCGCGATGGCGTTCCGAGAATCGTCACGCCGATGCGGATACGACGACCGATTACTCATGCTCAATCCCCACCGAAACGACCGCGCAACTTCGTGTCCTTGCCGACCGCCTGGACGTACCGGTCGACTCCTTGCTGTTGGCTGCGCACGCAAAGGTGCTTGCCTCGCTCACGGGCGAGCGCTCCGTTCTGACGGGATACGTCGCCCCCGGCAGCGGCGACGGCCCTGCCCCCTGTGTTCTGCAGGTCAGTGACGGAGCCTGGTCGACGCTGGCGCTGCATGCCCGGCGCGCGGCCGAGGGGGCAACCCCTTCCGCGGCAACGGCCACCAACCCTGCGTCCACGCCCGCTTACGAGGTCGTCCTCGACCTCTCCGGCTCGACCGAGAACGCCGCGCCCGCCTCTCCCCGTCAGGCCGACGCCGAGCAGTCCTGCGAACCGGCCCTCCCGGAAGCCGTCGTACTGCGCATCGGCTTCGCGGCGGAGCCGGACGGGATGCGGCTGTTCCTGCGGGGCCGGGGTGACGTTCTCGACACCGCGTACGCACGGCGGATCGCCGGGTATCTGCTCACTTCCCTGACGTCCATGGCTGCCGACGGCTCGGCCGAGCACCAGTACCAAAGCCTCCTCGCCCCTGAGGAACTGTCCCGGCAACTCGACGACATGGCCGGACCGCTCCGTGAGCTCCCGGACCGCCGGATGCACGAGCTGTTCGAGGAGAGGGTGCGTGAACACCCCCACCGGACCGCCGCCGTGCATGACGGTACGGAGTGGACGTACGACGAGCTGAACCGGCGTGCGAACCGCATCGCCCACGCGCTGCTCGCCCACGGGCTGAAGGCCGAGGATGTGGTGGCCGTGGTCACCGAGAGAAACCTCGAATGGATGGCCGCGGCACTCGCCGTCTTCAAAGCCGGTGGCGTCTACCTTCCGGTGGAGCCGCACTTCCCCGACCAGCGCATCGCCGCCATGCTGACCCGCAGCGACTGCCGCTTCGTGCTCACCGAGCTCGGTTCGGCCTCGCGGTTGCCCGAGACACCTTCGTCGCCCGTGCTGCACCAGCTCTTCATCGCGGACCTACTCGCGAAGGGCGATGGCACATCGCCGTACGAGGAGAGCAACCCCGGCGTTCCCGTGCGTGCAGGGCAGCTCGCTTACATCTACTTCACCTCCGGTTCGACGGGCGAACCGAAGGGAGCGATGTGTGAGCACGCGGGCATGCTCAACCATCTGCTCGCCAAGATCGAGGACTTGGAGCTGGGGCCCGGCCAGACGGTGGCCCAGACCGCGCCCCAGTGCTTCGACATCTCGCTCTGGCAGTTGGTCAGCGGGCTACTGGTGGGCGCGCGGACACTGATCATCGGGCAGAAGGAGATCCTGGACGCCCGCCGCTACGTCGACACGGTCGTCGAGGGGGGCGTCGAGGTGCTCCAGGTCGTCCCGTCGTATCTGGAGGTGATCCTCACTCACCTCGAGGAGCAACCACGCACCCTTGGGCAGCTCCGCGTCGTGTCGGCAACCGGCGAAGCGCTGAAGAAGGAACTGGTCGAACGCTGGTTCGCGGCATTCCCCGGCATCAAGCTGATGAACGCCTATGGCCTGACCGAGACCTCGGACGACACCAATCATGAGGTGATGGACCGAGTGCCGGAGCCCGAGCGAGTACCCCTCGGCTCGGCCATCAGAAACGTCCACGTCTACGTGGTCGACGAGCAGCTTCAGCCGGTCCCGCTCGGCGCTCCGGGAGAGATCGTCTTCTCCGGGGTGTGCGTGGGCCGTGGCTACATCAACGACCCGGAACGGACCGCTGCCGCCTTCGGGGCGGACCCCCACCGCCCCGGCCGGCGGCTCTACCGCTCCGGTGACATCGGCCGGTGGCTGCCGCAAGGCACCCTTGAGTTCCTGGGCAGGCGGGACGCGCAGACGAAGATCAGAGGGTTCCGGATCGAGATCGGTGAGATCGAGAACCATCTGCTTCGCTTCTCCGGCGTACGGGACTCCGCCGTCGTCGTGCTGGAGGGCCCCGACGGCGAGAAGCACCTTGTCGCGTTCTATGCCGGTGAAGCCGCGTTGGACGCGGCCGTCCTACGGGAGTTCCTGGGCGACGCGCTCCCCCCGTACATGGTCCCGCGAGTCTTCCACCACCGACCCGCTCTGCCGCTGACCGACAACGGAAAGATCGACAAGAAGGCCCTGGTCCGCGACGCCGGTGACGCAGTCGCCACAAGTCCCACCGCCCCGTCCGGGACCGCCGGTGACATGCCGCGGACGGCGACGGAGAAGCGGCTCGCCGAGCTGTGGGCTCAGGTACTCGGCATCCCCATCGGCGAGATAACCAGGGGTCGGCACTTCTTCGACTCCGGAGGCACGTCACTGTCGGCCGTGCGCCTCGGGGCCGCCACCGGCGGGTCGCTGGCACTCGCCGAGATCGTCAGGTACCCGGTGCTTGCCGAGCTGGCAAAGGCCATGGACCAGATGCCCCGACAGGGTGAGGAGCACGGGGAAACGACGCCGTCCCACACGTCGAGGGCCGTCGCGGAACCGGCGCCCGGCACAGGGACGGGACACGGTGCGAAACGCCCCGCGTCCGACGGGCTCGGCCTCGAGCTGAGTCCGGGCAAGCCACCGATTCTCCGCATCACGGAAGCGGTGGCAGGGGATCGGCTCCGGGCATGGACCGCCGAACATCGCGGCAGGCTGGAAGCAGCGTTGCTGACCCATGGAGCCGTCCTGATACGCGGCCTTGGAGTGCGTGACGCGGCCGCCCTCGCCCAGGTCGCCGAGCCGATGTCCGGGGCGATCGTGCCGGAGACAGAGGCGTTCGCCCGGCGGCGTCGGCTCGGTGGCCCGGTGGTGTCCTCTCTGGAGTGGCCGCCCGACCAGGCGATGTGCATGCACCACGAGCTGAGCTACGCCCTGGAGTTCCCCCGGCTCCTCACGATCGGCTGCTTCACCCCACCGGCAGACGGCGGCGGCATCACCGGGCTCGCCGACGCGCAGGCGGTCCTCTCCGCCCTCCCCCGGCCCATCGCCGAACGCTTCACCGAACTGGGCTGGTCACTCACCCGCTCGTACAACGACCTGGTGGGCGTCCCGTGGTCGGAGTCACTGGGCGCCGCGGACCGTGCCGCGGCGGAGGCGTACTGCCGGGCCAACGCGACCGAGTTCGCGTGGCAGCAGGACGGAGGGCTCAGGACCGACCAGCGCCGCTCCGCGGTCATCACGCACCCCCTGACGGGGCGCCAAGTCTGGTTCAACCAGATCGCGTTCCTCAACGAATGGACCATGGAACCGGCGATCCGTGACTACCTCGTCGCGCAGTTCGGCTCGGACGGACTGCCGTTCAACACGCGCTACGGCGACGGGTCCCCCATCGATGCCGACACCGTGCAGGCCATCAACGAGGTGTACGAGAAGGCCACGCTGCGCGAGCCCTGGCAGGCGGGCGACGTCCTGCTGGTCGACAACATCCGCATGGCCCACAGCCGTGAGCCGTACTCCGGGCGACGTGAGATCGGCATGGTCCTCGGCGCCCCGGTCCGGCTGACCGACTGCTCGCCCACTCTCTGAACGGAGCCACCTCGGCATGAACGCGCAGATCCCCCCCTTCTCCGTCGTCACCGGCGCCCAGGTCCACCGAGCCGTGGCCGGGCGGGAACGGCAGATCATCTCGCTGATCGAAGACGCCTACCGGGTCCACGGTGAGGGCGACTCGGTCAACCCGCCCTCGTACTTCCTTCGCTTTCCCGACCGGCCCTCGTCGAGAATCATCGCGCTGCCCGCCTCGATCGGCGGACAGACCCAGGTCGACGGCATGAAGTGGATCTCCAGCTTCCCGGAGAACGTCCAGGCCGGCATCCCCCGCGCCTCCGCCGTTCTGATCCTCAACGACCCCCGGACCGGCTACCCGATCGCCTGCATGGAGAGCTCCATCATCAGCGCCACGCGCACGGCGGCCTCCGCCGCGCTGGCGGCCGACCGGCTCACCCGAGACCGGCGCAGAGGGCGTCCGCGACGTGTCGGATTCTTCGGCACAGGGCTCATCGCGCGGTACATCCACACCTATCTGCGAGGCGCGGGCTGGGACTTCGACGAGCTGGGCGTCCACGACCTGGACCCGGACAGCGCGGAGGCGTTCCGCACATACGTCGAGGGCAGTGGTGACGAAGCCCGCGTCACCGTGCACGACACCGCCGAACAGCTGATCCGCTCAAGCGACCTGACAGTGTTCGCCACAGTCGCCGGGGCACCACACGTCACCGAGCCGGGATGGTTCTCGCACAACCCGATCGTGCTCCACGTCTCGCTGCGGGACCTGTCGCCCGAGGTCGTGCTCTCTTCCGCCAACGTCGTGGACGACGTGGAGCACTGTCTCAAGGCGAGCACCTCGGTGCACCTGGCCGAGCAGTCGGTGGGGCACCGGTCCTTCATCGACGGCACCCTCTTCGACGTGATGTCCGGCCGGTTGTCCCTCCCCGAGGACCGCCCGGTCGTCTTCTCGCCCTTCGGGCTCGGCGTCCTCGACCTGGCGGTGGGCAAGCACATCCACGACCAGCTCCGGGAACGCGGCGAACTCACGGTCGTGCCCGACTTCTTCCACGACACCGACCGCTACGGGCGGCAGAGCGTGGGCGGCGAGCGTGCGTAACGAGAGGGGGCAGTCGTGCCTGTGATCACTTCGCCCCAGGAGTTCAACACGGACGACCTCTACGTCGACCTGCGTCCCGTACTCGGCAGTCGGCTCCATCTGAAGTGCGAGGGGTTCAACTTCGCCGGTTCCATCAAGCTCAAGGCCGCGGCGGCCATGGTCGAGCAGGCCGAGGAATCGGGCGTCCTCGGCCCGGACTCCATTCTCGTGGAGTCCTCCTCGGGAAACCTCGGTGTCGCCTTGAGCATGATCGCCGCCAACAAGGGCTACCGGTTCCTGTGTGTGACGGACAGCCGGTGCAACCTCACCACCCGGCAGATGATGCAGGCGCTGGGCGCCGAGGTCGTCACGGTGGAACAGCCCTACGCCGAGGCGAGTTTCCTCGCGGCGCGCCTTGAGCATGTCCGCCGACTGTGCGAGTCCGACACCCGTTACGTGTGGCTGAACCAGTACACGAACGCGTACAACTGGATCGCTCACCAGCGCACCACCGCACCGGCCATCGACCGCCAATTCCCCGACCTGGACGTCCTGTTCGTGGGTGCGGGTACCACGGGCACCCTGATGGGGTGCGCCCGGTACTTCAGGGAATCCGGACGCCCGGTGACCGTCGTGGCCGTCGACACGGTCGGTTCGGTGACCTTCGGCGGTCCCGCTCGGACCCGGATGATCCCCGGGCTGGGGGCGGGGGTGCGGCCGGAGCTGCTGGACCTCTCCTACGTCGACGACGTGGTGATGGTGCCGGAGATCGAGACGGTGCGCACGTGCCATCGGCTCGCCTCGGCGGGATTCCTCTTCGGTGGATCGACCGGCACGGTCGTTGCCGGTGCGCAGCGCTGGCTCGCCGCGCACCGCCCGGACTCGGAGGCCACTGCCGTGGCGATCTCTCCGGACCTCGGTGAGCGCTATCTGGAAACGCTCTATCAGGAGTCGTGGGTCAACGAGGCCTACGGCGACGCGATGACGGCTTCCCCGGCAGGCGCGGACCTGAACCCGATCGGAGGCCGACCGTGACCGAGCAGCTCGCCCTGACCTCCGCGCAGACCGGTGTGTGGGTCGCTCAGCAACTCAACTCCGTCGACAGGTCCTTCGCGTTCGCGGAGTACTGCGAGATCGCCGGAGCCATCGATCCCGTCCTCTTCGAACGGGCGATCCGCGAAGTGGTGGCCACCACCCCCGCGCTTCGGGCCCGGTTCGACATCGGTGACGAGGGGCTGTGCCAGTTCATCGACGAGGCGGTCGAGATTCCGGTCCACGTACTCGATGTGAGCGGCACCCCGGCCCCCCGGGCATCGGCGGAGAACTGGATCGCCGGGGACCTGGCGAAGGAGTACGACCTGGTCAAGGGCCCTCTCGTGGTCTGTGCACTGATCAAGCTCGCCCCTGAACTCTGGCTCTGGTACCGCTCCGCGCATCACATCGTCGTGGACGGATTCACCCACGCGCTGTTCGCGTCACGCGTCGCAGCCGTCTATACGGAGCTGATGACCGGGGCCCGGCATCGGTCGCACTTCCCGGCCGACCTTCGACGGGTCGTCGAGGCGGACACGGCCTACCAGGAGTCCGATGCCTTCCGCGACGACGGAGCGTTCTGGCGGGAGAAGCTGGCGGGACAGACCGACTTCGCGAGCCTCACCACGTGGCGGCCCCCGCCGAGCGCCGAATCGTTCCGAGAGAACGGCCGGCTCGCACCCGAGGATGCCGCAGACCTCCGGTCCATGGCCGGGCACCTGGACGTCCCCTGGCCGGCGCTCGTCATCGCGGCGGTGGCTGTACAACTGCACCGGGCAAGCGGGGTACGGCAGTTGGCGCTCGGCCTGCCGGTGAGCAACCGCAGGGACCCCACGCTCCGCGAGATCCCTTCGATGGTGACCAACACTGTGCCTCTGCGGCTCTCCTTGACACCGGACGCGGGCTTCGTGGCCCTGGCCAGGCAGGCTGCGGAAGGAGTGACGGAGGCGCTGCGCCATCAGCGCTACCCGATGGAGAGGCTGGCCCGGGAACTGCCGACGCTTCGAGACGGGCGTCGGCAGTTCGGCCCGGACGTCAACATCATGTCCTTCGACTACCAGGGCGACTACGCAGGTGCCCCCGCCACGGTCCACAACCTGAACTCGGGGCCGGTCGAGGACATGGCGATCAACGTGTACAACCGCGGGCCCGCCGAGGGAATGCACATCGCCTTCGACGGCAATGTCGCGCTGTACACCAGGGAGGTGCTGGCGAACCACGTGAGTGACTTCGTGTCGCTGCTCCGATCGGTGCGGGAGTTGACCGAGAGCGGTCCGATCGCTCCGTGATCCGTTCCCGCACGCGCCACCGGGCCTACGTGTCGAACTCCCCCAGCCAGTCACGGTGGAGCAGATGCTTCGGCAGATACGGCGACGTCGTGTCCATGGGGAAGTCCGCGTCGTACGCGATGGACGCGATCGCGAGGGGGCCGAGGGCCACGCGGCTCAGGGGCGGTGTGGCGCCGTTGGCGTCGGTCTTGTCGCTCCAGTAGCGCTCGTGGTGGGCGAGGGCTTCCGCCAGCGTCTGCGCGAAGGCCTCGCGGTCGCCCGCGATCAGGCGGTGGAAGAGCGCGATCGGCTGGTAGTCGACGAGGTTGAGGAAGTCGCCGGGCGTGCGGGTCGCCACGTGGGGGTGGGAGGTCTCCATGGTGGCGATGAGGTGCTGGACGACGTCGTCCATGGGGCGCCTGAGCCAGTAGCCGCGCAGCGTCTCGATCCAGTGGAAGACGTACTCGTCGACGGGTGCGGCCTTGCGCAGATCGTCCATGGGTACGTGGCAGAGCCGGATCAGCCGGTCCTGTTCGCGGCCGACGACCGCGAGGTAGAACGCGTCGAGCCAGGCGCGGGCGTCCGCCGCGGGCACGGGGCCGGTGGCGGGCAGGTGCAGTGCGTGGTCCGCGACGCGGCACTCGACCGTGTCCTGCGGGGCGGTCGCGGCGGCGAACAGTGCCGAGCCGGTCTGCATCGCCCACACCCACGCCTCCCACGTCTCCAGGCTGCCGCCGTCGGGGTCGTTCGCGAAGCGGGCGTGGCTCAGCTCCTTCGTCACCACGAAGGCGTGGCCGAGCCCGGCCGGTTCCCTGACGAGCCGGGCGATGTCCTCGGCCGTGGCGGTGCGGGCCAGTTCCGCCACGTCTGCGGCAGCGGGGCTCTGCGCGGGCCCGGCGTCCGGTCCTGGCACGGCACTCGCACCGTGCAGCCGCTTCATGATGTCCATCAGCTCGGGCGGCGGGACCACCGAGAAGGAGCGGGTCTCGTGGTCGATGACGGTGAGCGAGGTCAGCCGTCCCTGGTGCCACCAGTACAGACGGGGCGAGAGCGCGCCCGCTCCGTCCTCATAGCCGCCGAAAGCGTATCCGCCCAGGTCGTTGACCGCGTCGACCACCGTGCCGTCGGCGATCGGGTGGAACGCCAGCAGGTTCCTGCGCGGCAGGGCCACGAGCGCACCGGCTTCCGGCAGTTCGCGGCCGGTGGTCGCACGGACCAGTTCGGGCAGTACGAGCGCCTTGCTCGCCACGAAGTACGAGTCGCCGTGGACGGAGTGCAGCCGCGCGCCCTGCGGTCCCGTCACCTCGGCGTGCTCGGCCGGTTCGCGGAGGAGGTTCTCCCGGGCCGCCGCCCACAGCCGTTCCAGGCCGACGCTCTCCACATCGCGGTCGGTGAGCATGCGGACCGAGGAGGGGGTGTCGAGTGCGAAGGCCAGGAGCAGCCCTTCGGCCACGGGCCGCGCGTAGCGGAAGCTGTTCGCCATCTCGCCGGGGAAGGCGTCGTCGGGCAGGAGGCGAGGGAAGGACCGGTCGAGCAGTTCCTGCACGCTCTCCCCGCCCTGGGAAGCGTTCTCCAGCGTGGTGAAGTGCTGCTGGACCACCTGGGGCCAGTACTCCTCGGCGACGGCGCGGCATTTGTGCGCCAGGTTCGGGAGCGGATTGCGATGGCCGTTCCACAGCACGGCGTCGCCCTCGACCTGCGGGCGTATCCCGTGGCGGGCGAGGAAGTGGTCGACTGTCAGGCCCCGCAGGCGTTCGGCCTGGGGAAAGGTCAGCATCGGGAGGTGCGGGTCGGGCGCGTGGTGTTCGTTCACGCGGTGACTCTACGGAGCGGATGCGGGGCCGAGATCGCCAGGTCCTCCTCTACGGAGAGAATCCGCCGCTGTGGCCGTATCCCGTCTCCTACCGTGAGCTGACGGTTCCGTCCCCCTACGGTCTGGTACACGTCAGACCGTGGTCCGACGCGCCGTCAACTCCCCCTCACCTAGCGTGACGTGACATGAACAGCACCCGAAAGCCCCTGCCCACCCTGCGTGGACGCGCCGCCCTCGCCACCGTCGCGGCGCTCGCCCTGTCCCTCCCGGTCGCGGGGACGGCGGCCGCTTCCGCCGCGACCCCGAACGGCACGGACGCCGTTTCGGCGAGCGAGAAGGCTTCGGCTCGTCTCCAACTCCCTCGCCCCACGGGCCCGTTCACCGTCGGACGCGACACGCTGCACCTCGTCGACAAGAGCCGCAAGGACCCCTGGGTGCCCTCGGCGGGCGCGCGCGAGCTGATGGTGTCCATGTACTACCCCGGGCGCAAGGGGAGCGGGCATCCGACGGCGTACACCTCCGAGAAGGAGGCCCAACTCCTGCTGGAGCGGTGGGATCTCGACAAGGAGATCCCCGCGGCCACCTACGCCGAGACCCGAGCCTTCGCCCGCGCCGGAGCCAAGCCCGCACACGGACGGTTCCCGCTGGTCGTGCTCTCCCCCGGCTTCACCGCGCCCCGCTCCACGCTGGCCCACCTCGCCGAGGACCTGGCGAGCCGCGGCTTCGTCGTCGCCACGGTCGACCATGCCTACGAGTCCACCGGCGCGGCCTTCCCCGGCGGCCGGATCCTCACCTGCGAGGCCTGCGAGGCCTGCGAGGCCACCTCGAAGCCCGGGATGGGCAAGGTCGTCACCGAAGGCCGGGCCAAGGATCTCTCCTACGTACTCGACCAGTTGACCGGCCGCAAGGCCACCTGGCGGCACTCCGGCATGATCGACGCCGAGCGGATCGGGGCGGGCGGCCACTCCATCGGCGGCGCCGCCGCCCTCGCCACGATGACCACGGACCCGCGGGTGCGGGCAGGACTGAACATGGACGGCAGCTTCCACACGAAGCCGGCGGGCCTCAAGGGCCGCCCCTTCCTGATGCTGGGCACCGAGGTCCAGCACACGCCGGGCGTCGAGGACGGCGTGAACTGGGACGAGACCTGGCAGGGCCTGGACGGCTGGAAGCGCTGGCTCACGGTCAAGGGCTCGGGCCACTTCACCTTCACCGACCTGCCCGTCCTGGCGGACCAGGTCGGCTACACCGACCCCGAGGCCCCCCTGTCCGGCGAACGCTCCGAGCAGATCACTCGCTCGTACGTCGCGGCGTTCTACGAGCAGCATCTGCGCGGCGTCCCGCAGCCACTGCTCGACGGACCGACGCCGGGCAATCCGGAGATCACGTTCCGGCACCACTGAGGGAGGCTCTGACCGACTGGAGGGAGGCTCTGACCGGCCGAGGAACGCTCTGGTCGAAGGCGGCGCGCAGGTCGTCGCGATGGGCAGCACACAGCGGATGTCCGCCTCGTACAGGGGTCGATGTGGCCGTCCGCGATGTGCTGCTGGAATGCCGCGTTGCCCTGCGCGGCCCGGTCGCGCATGAGATCGACGAGGGCCGGCAGCCGGCCGGGAACGGCGCGATGACCTCGGCCGGCCGCCGGACCGGAAACAGCCAGGCATCGTCGGGACGCGGCCTGAACCTGACGGTGGCGTCGCGCAGGGCCCTCAGTAACTCGGCGACAGAGATGCGGAGTTAGGGCGTACGCGGCTCCGGAGTGAGCGCGGTGTGCACCTCACCGTCGAGGACGTCGAGGAAGCCGAGGAAGCCGAGGAAGTCGAGGAAGGTGAGCATCTCATCGCCATCGGCATCGAAGCCCCGCGGCTCCGGCGCGCCGCGGAAGCCCTCGTCGTGGATGTGCCGCAGCAGCCGGTGGATTGCCGGAGTCGCCGGGGATGCGGGCCGGTGGACGACGCCGCCGTGACGGCGCACGACGTTCATGCCACCACCTCCGGCTCTCTGCGTGCCGCGCGCGCCTCGGCGGCACCCGAAGTCCCATTCATGCGCTCAGCTTCATGCGCTCGGCGTGCTGGACCTCGGAGTGAGGAGCCAGGGCGGCCTACGGCGGTCCTCGGCATCGCGGTCGAACAGGTCAGTCGGCGGGCCGTCGCGCGTACGCCTCGATCTCGATCTTCATGCGGGCGTCGGCCAGGCCGCACACGAGCATCGTGGCGGCCGGCCGGACCTTGCCGAAGGCCTGGCGCAGTGCCGGCCAGCAGGGCTCGAAGTCCGCCCTGTCCGTCAGCATGTACCGCACCCGCACCACGTCGTCGAAGGTGCAGTCCGCCTCGGTCAACGCGGCCTCGATGTTGCGCAGGCACTGCTCCGCCTGTTCCACCACGTCGTCGGAGATCGTCATGGCGGTGTAGTCGAAGCCGGTCGTCCCGGACACATGCACCCAGTCGCCGTCGACCACGGCACGGGCATAGCCGATCCGCTCCTCGAACGTCGAACCGCTGAGGATCACACGTCGCTCTGTCATGCGGCGCACGCTATGTGAGCAGGGGGGATACGTCTAATACGCCGAATGGGATGGAGTGATATCTCTGTGCGTATGGAGCGTCCCGAACTTCCCCTCCCCCAGTTGCACGCCTTCGTCGTGCTCGCCGAGGAACTCCACTTCGGCCGGGCCGCCGCCCGCCTGGGCATCGCGCAGCCCCCGCTGAGTCAGCAGATCCGCCGGCTTGAAGAGAAAGTGGGGCACTTGTTGTTCCACCGTGCGCCAGGAACCGTCACTCTCACCGCGGCGGGGCGTGAGCTGTTGCCCGCCGCCCAGCGAGTCC
The DNA here is from genome assembly GCF_040647455.1 of Streptomyces sp. NPDC041068. Lineage (NCBI taxonomy): Bacteria > Bacillati > Actinomycetota > Actinomycetes > Kitasatosporales > Streptomycetaceae > Streptomyces > Streptomyces sp. NPDC041068. The sequence continues at coordinate 346,052 of NZ_JBEZCG010000012.1, read as the reverse complement.
TGACCGGCCTTGCGGACGGGCTCACCGCGGCTCGCGCCGTCGGGAGTGGGCGCGCGGGGCGTCTGCGGATCGGCTTCGCCGCCTCGCTCGCCCTGACCGTGCTGCCCGGCCTGCTGCGTACGTATCGGCACCAATTCCCCGACGTACAACTGGACATCCATGAGATGACGACCGCCCCGCAGCTCGCCGCCCTGCGTGAACAGAGCATCGACGTCGGGCTGGTGCGCGAGCCGCCCGCCGACGATTCGGAGCTTCGCTTCGAGACCGTGCTCACGGAACGCTTCGTGGCCGTCCTGCCGTCCGCCCATCCCCTCACCACCCAACGCACCGTACGCGTGGAGCAGTTGGCGGACGAGTCATTCGTGCTCCTGCCGCGTGCGGTGGGACCTCGGCTGTACGACCAGATCTCCGGGCTGTGCTCCTCGGCGGGGTTCACCCTCCGGGTCGCCCAGCATGCCGTGGAGTGGCAGACCGTCTGCGGGCTGGTCGGCGCCGGGCTCGGTGTCTCGCTGGCCCCGGCCAGCATCCGGCGCATCCGTCTCCACGGCGTCGCCTTCCGCGAGATCCGGCCCGACACCGCTCGCACGCGGGTCGCCGTCGCCTGGCGAGCGAACGATCCGGACCCGCTGGTCGCGAACCTCTTGGCGGCCGTCAGCCAGGGATCGTAGGCCAAGATCCGCGCTCAAGCCGCGGCCAGGACCAGCGAGGCCACCGCCAGCGCCAAGAAGGCACCGGGGAAAGCGATGTTGTAGAAGACGCGGGCCCGGACGTGCGCCGCGACGGCGCCCACGTAGAACAGCACCAGGCCCGTCGCGGCGGCCACGCCCAGCGGGCGGTACCCCACGAGACCGAGCAACAGGCCCAGGGCCCCTGCCGCCTTGAGCGCGGCCAGCCACGGGATCCAGGAACTCGGCAGGTTCACCTCGGCCGAGTTGTCCAGGACGAACTTCGCCTTCGCCACGTCGGCGGCGACGATCCCTGCGTTGGCCAGGATCGTGATGGCGGTGACGATCAGGTACGCGGTGTGCACGCGCCCCTCCCTTGCCCGAAAAGTGTCGGCTCCCCTGTCACCCAGCCTCGTCCTCCTCCCACCTTGCGTCCAATACCAGCTTCTCTAACCTGGCGGAGCGGAACGCGTGCCGGGGCTCCTGGCCGAGTAGGACGCGACGCTGCGGGAGACCAAGAGCGCGGCGAGCCGGGCCGACCGTGTGCTGCGCGTCGGGTTCCTGGCCGGCGCCGCGAACGAGGCGACGCCCGGCATCGTCGCCGAGTTCACCCGCCTTCGCCCCGGGTGGCGGGCGGACATGCGGCAGGCCAGCTGGTCCGACCCGACGGCCGGGCTCGCCGACGTCAATGTCGACGTGGCCCTGCTGCGCCCGCCCTTCCCCGGCGAGGAGCAGCTGCGCGTCGAGGTGCTGTCCACCGAGCCGCGGTGGGTCGTCCTGCCCTCCGACCACCCGCTCGCCTCGCGCGATGCCATCGTCTTCCGGGAGCTGTGCGAGCCGTTCGTGGCGGCGCCGCCCGAGACCGGCGCGTGGCGCGACTACTGGCTGGCCGCCGACGAGCGCGACGGGCACCCGGTCCGCGTCGGCGCCGTCACCGACCAGCCCGACGACTGGCTCAGCGCCATCGCCAGTGGTTACGGGATCGCGCTGGCCCCCGCGTCGTCCGCTCGCTTCTACGCCCGCCCCGGCATCACCTACCGCCCGGTCAGCGGCGTCAGTCCCAGTCGGCTCGCGGTCGCCTGGGCCCCGGGCGACGACGACAACCCGGTCGTCCAGGACTTCGTACGCTGCTGTCTGCGCGGCGGTCTCGACCAGGGCACCGCCGTCTGACCGGACAGCGGGATCACCACCGCGCCCGGGAGCCGCAGCCTGCCGTCAGTCGGCCCGGATGTGCCTGAACGGGCCGTCCAGCGCCGCCCATTGGAGCAGCATGATGGTCTTCGCGTCGGCGATCTCGCCGCTGCGGATCATCGCGAGTGCCTTACGGAAGGGCAGTTCCACCGCGGCGATGTCCTCGCCTTCCGCCGCGATGCCGCCGGGCGCGGAGGTGGCGGTGCCCGGCCCGTAGGGGGCCGCGAAGAAGTGGAGACGTTCGGTGACCGAGCCAGGGCTCATGTAGACGTCGAAGACGCGCTCCGGGGTGCCGACCGTGTGACCCGTCTCCTCGGCCGCCTCCCTGCGGATGGCCTCCTCGGGGCTGTCGCCGTCCAGCAGGCCCGCTGCGGTTTCGACGAGCATGCCGTCGGGGTGTTGGTTGACGTAGGCGGGCAGCCTGAACTGCCGTGTCAGCAGGACGCTTTGGCGGTCCGTGTCGTGGAGCAGGATCGTGGCGCCGTCACCGCGGTCGTACGTCTCGCGCTGCTCACGGCTCCAGTGGCCGTCGGAGTGCTGGTAGTCGAACGTGGTCTTGCGCAGGACGTACCAGTCGCAGGACAGCACCTCCACGTCATGGATGCGTACGCGCGGGTTGCCGGTCACGTCGCGGCCGTGCTGGTCGAGTTGCGTGCGCCCCCGGCGGTCCGGGGTGTCGATGCCCGCGGTCATCGGGCGGCGGCCGGTACGTCGTCGAGGCTCGTGTAGACGGCCTTGCCGCGTGCGCGGGCCCGGGTGACCATCAGGTCCGCGCCTTCGGAGGGGCCACCGATGCGCAGGACCGCGTCGCAACGGGCGAGGAGTTGTTCGGCCACGGGGTGGAAGATCTCTTCGTACGCGGTGTCGCCGGGGCCGGCGCTTCCCGCCGCCTCCAGCAGGGGCAGTGCCAGGGCCTCCCCCGTGACGCCGAGATGACCGGCGCGGAACAGCCGCAGCGCGACGTCGTTCATTGCTCTGACGTTCGCTTCGAGCTTGCGGGGGTCGTCGCCTGTGCCCGAGCGGTAGGGGCCTGCGACGAGGATCATCAACGAGTGGTCGGGGGCGGGGGTTTGGTTCGGGTCGGTGGTTCGGCCAGGGGCAGGGGTTTCCACAAGAGCACTTCCTTGAAGCGAAGGTGACGTGACGTCAAACCAGTTGGACGAGTCAGACCAGGAGGGTCTCGACGCCCGCCTTCCGCAAGGCCCTCAGGGACTGCGGGCCGTTGGGGTGGGTGGCCTCGTCGTCGGCGGCCGCGTCCGTGACGAAGCAATCGACGGCGCCGAGCGGGGCGACCTGGCTGAAGGCGCGGACGCCGAGCTTGGTGGCGTCGGCGACCGCGATGGTGCGGGCGGCCTGGGCGAGGCCGACCTGTTTGACGGCCGCGTCGTCCAGCGAGAACTCCGACCAGCCGTGCTCGGCGTGGACACCGCCGATGGACATCACGAAGCAGTCGAAGGCCAGCGACTCCAGGGCGCGCAGGGCCAGCGGCCCCACCAGGGAACGCTCGCCCTGACGTGAGCGCCCGCCGATGACGAGCAGCTCGATGTCGGGCCGGTCGGCCAGCCGTACCGCCGCCTGCAGGCTCAGCACGGCGACGGTCAACGGAGCCCGGGCGGCCAGGTGTTCGGCCACGTGCGCGGTGGTGGTCCCCGCGTCAAGGAGTACGCGGGAACCGGGTTCCACGAGCGCGGCGACGGCCGCGCCGAGCCGGTCCTTGGTCGCGGCCTGCCACGACTCCCGGGCGTCGAAGCCCTCGCCCCCTTCGGGCGGGCGGACGGCCACGGCACCGCCGTGCACACGCCGCACGAGACCTCGGCGCTCGAGCGTGTCGAGATCACGGCGGACGGTCATCTCGGAGACACCCAGGCGCTGGGAGAGCTCCGACACGGAAATCCGGTCGGAGCCCTGCACCAGCCGCAGGGTCAGGTCCAAACGATTGGCTACACCCATGGCTCATTTCTAACACAGAGATGTTCGAACGCACACCATCCTGTGACCTACGGAGACGCAGTAGGAGCTCGCCAGTCCTGTGAATGCACCTCTGAATGCACCTCAGCGGTAGTCGGCCAGGCCGTCCGCGAGCTCTTCTTCGTCGCCGTCACGGAGGGGGCGTAGAGGGCTTGCTGCAGGGCCGAGGCCGAGGCCGAGCCCGGCGAGTGCGTCCAGGACGGCTGCCCGCGCGGGCAGCCGGGCGGCCGCGGCCCGAGTGCGGGGCAGGCACACGACACGGTCCGAGCCGATCACCACGATGCGGAACTGCCCCTGCCGTACCGCGAGGTCGTCCGGTTCGTCGTCGGGCAGCAGACGGCTCAGCAGAGCGCGGTGCGTCGTACGGATGCTCACGGGTGTGCCCTCTGGGCACTTCGGCGGATCGGAGTCGCCCCACGCATCCAACCGCTCCAACTACCGCCCCGGCGAACGCATTTCGCCACGGCACTGATGAGGATGGAGGCACGCCAGTTGATGAACCAGAATGCCCGTGACTGCCGTGAACGCCGATCCCGAGGTCATACGGTGGATCGGTGAGACGCGCACACCGCAGGCGATCCTGGGCCGGCTCCGCGACTCCCCGACCGCCGCGTAGGCCCTCAGATCACCGGGGGACGGCCGAGGCGCGTCATACGGAACACGGTCCGCCACCGCATCGGCCGACGCCTTCCGCACGGAGTGCGCAGCCCCTCGGCGAATCCTCCGGCCCACGCCTTCAGTCCGGCCGCCGAGCGGGTCCGGGCGAGCGTGAGCAGGATCCACACCCCCAGGTACACCGGCACGAGGAGGGCAGGCAGATGACGGCGGGCCAGCCAGACCCGGTTGCGGGCGGTCATCCGGTAGTAGACCGCGTGCCGGGCCGGGGAGGTCTTGGGGTGCCGCAGCAGCAGTTCCGGCTCGTAGAGGATCTTCCATCCGTCGTCCAGGGCCCGCCAGGCCAGGTCGGTCTCCTCATGGGTGAAGAAGAACTCCGCTGGCCAGTCGCCGATCCGGTCCAGCATCGGCATCGCGAAGGCGTGTCCGCCGCCGAGGAACGCGGTCACCAGGCCGCGCCGCATGGGGTCCTTCGCGCGCAGGCGCGGGATGTGACGGCGGGCGGTCTCACCGTGTTCGTCGGCGATCCGGAAGCCGACGATGCCCAAGCCCGGGTCGGCGGTGAAAAGATCACGGATCCGTCGAAAGACGTCGTCCTGGACGAGGAGGCCGTCGTCGTCCAGCTCGACCACGACGTCGATGTCACCGAACTCCCGGAGCCTGGCGATGCCGGTGTTGCGGCCGCCGGGGCAACCCAGGTTCTCCTCGTTCTCGATGACCGTCACCTCGCCGGGCAGGCCCGGAAAGTCCGGCAGCGGCGACCCGTTGCCGACGATCACGATGCGCGCGGGCGGCACGTCCTGCTTGGCCACCGACGCAAGCAGCTCGTCGACCTCGCGCGGCCGGTTGCCCATGGTCACGATCACGACCCCAAGGCGCGGCAGCTCCACAGCACGGACTCCCTCTCGACGGCGACGGAGAAAGTGAGCCTAGCTGTTCACCGCTCGGCCTCTGACCGTCCAGGTCCCGTTCGAATGAGCACTCGATGCCATCCGCCCGCTTCTCCTTGGCGACTACCTCTAGCCGCCCCCCTGCCCCCAACCGCATCCACCCCAGCGCCCACATTCACCCCACCGCGCTGGTCGGTGACGACGTCATCATCAGGCCGAGCGCTCGGGGCTGGGAATTCACCACGGTCCGTGACGGCTACGTCATCGGCGCGGGTGCCGCCGTGGGGTTCAACTGCGAGGTGACGCACGCGTTTGTCGGCGAAGGTGCCGTGCTCGGTCACCGCATCGGCATCAACCGCACGCTCACCCGGCGCCGAGGAGGCCCTGGGCGACGGCGCCGGACACGTCCGCCCGGAGGATCCCTAGTCCGCCCGTCGCCACACCGTCATGTCCGTGGTCAGGAAGGCGATATCAGGCATCGCGGTCGACTTCACCTGGAGCGAGAGCAGGGCTATGTCTCCGTTGCGGTGCTTGACGCAGATCTCGCTGCCTGCCGCCGCCGCGGCCAGCGGGAGGCGGTGTTCCTTCGCGCCGGTGAGTTCGAAGCGGCATGTGTCGAGGTCGGCGCCCGGCTTGGCGTACCGCAGGTGGAGCACGCTGGTGTCGCTCTCCAACGCGCAGCCCGCGTCATGCGCGCAGGTGAAACGGATGTCCCCCTTGCGGTCCTCGCGCTGGGCCGGCTCCCTGAGGCTGAGCGAGTTCTTCGCGTCCAGCCACTGGCCGGGGTAGGGCTCACCCTGCGTCGAATTCAGGGCGTCGGCAGGAGAACCGGACTTTCCCGAGCCTTTCTTTGATCCTTCGTCGGAGTCCGAGCCGGAGTCGGAGTCGGAGTCGGAGGCAGAGTCGTCGGCGGATGACTCGTCCGACTTCTTGCCACCGGACTTCGACTCCGACGCCGAGTCGGAGCCCGCCGACGGCGCCGACGGCTCGGTCGACCCGCTCCGGTGGGTTCCCGATGCCTCGTCCTTGCCTCGGCCTCGGAAGAGGCTCGTCGCGTCCGCCACCGTCCATGCCAGCGCCGTGAGCACCAGTACGCCCGCCGTCGCTCCCGCGGCGACGGCCAGCTTGGTACGGCGTCTTCGCGACGGCGAGCCGTCCGGGGCCGTCGGATGCAGGCCTGCGGGAAACAGGCCTGCCGGATGCGGGCCTGCTGGGTGCCGGCCCACCGGATACTGACCCGCTGGATACGTTCCCGCAGGGTGCTGGCCCACCGGGTGCTGACCCGTCGGCAGGAACTGCGTGGGCACCGGCATCGGGTACGCCGGGGTGGGCTCGGGGACCGGGGGCGGGACCGTCACCTCCGGGCCCATGGCCTCCCGCCAGACGGCCGGCCCCGCTCCCGCGTCCGCCGCGCCGCCCAGCCGCTGACGGCACCACTCGACGATCTCCGCCAGAGTGGCCCGCTCCGCCGGGTCGGCGGCCATGCACCGCGCGATGAGGGGGCGCAGCTGCTCGGGCAGCACGGACAGGTCGGGGTCGGAGTGGACGATCCGGTACAGCACGCTGACCGCGGGGCCGTCCCCGTACAGCGACTCGCCGAGCACCGCGAACGCCGCGGTCTGGCCCAGCGCGAAGACGTCGGTCGCCTCCGTGACCGAACCGCCGGTCGCCTGCTCGGGAGCCATGAACTGGGGCGTGCCGACGGCGGCCCCCGTGGCGGTGTACGAACTGACGCCGGAGGCCAGCGAGATGCCGAAGTCGATGACGCGCGGCCCGTCGGAGGAGAGCAGGACGTTCGACGGCTTCAGGTCGCGGTGGACGACCCCCGCGCCATGGATGGCCTGCAGTGCCTCGGCGATCCCCGCCACCAGCCAGAGCACCGCGGGCACCGGCAGGGGACCGCGCAGGCCGACGGCCTCCGCCAAGGAGGGACCGGGTACGTACAGCGTGGCCAGCCAGGGCGGTGCGCCGTCCGCGTCGCCGTCGATCAGCTCGGCGGTGTACGCGCCCCTGACCCGCCGCGCGGCCTCCATCTCCCGGCGGAAACGGCGCCGGAAGGCGGGGTCGTCGGCCAGCTCGGGGCGTACGACCTTGATCGCCACCGCCCTGCCGCCCTGGGTGTGCGACAGGTAGACCCGGCCCATGCCGCCCGCGCCCAGCCGGGCGGCCAGACGGTAGCCGGCCACCACGGACGGATCGTCCGCCTGCAGCGGCTGGAACACCGCGCTCGCCTCGGTCATCGACCGCTCCCCCCTGCTGTCCAAATCCCCTGAGTCCCCATGAATGCGCTGATCCCCTGGTCAACCCCCGGGTCGACCACGGCAGCAGCCTATGTCGTGGCTTCAATGCCGATCACGGTGGGTGAACTTCATGGTATGGATCATGGGGATTTCTCCCGATATCCTCAGCGGCCCAGCGGCCGGACCCCGGCTCGGTCCCGGGACTGGGACTGGGACTGGGACTGGGACCGGGACCGGGACTGGGACCGGGACTGGAACCGGTCCCGGAACCACGCGGCCGTCCCCACCAGCACCGCCACCCCCAGCCCGTACACCGGCAGCCACAGAGTCGTCGTGGCCGACAGACGATCGGCGACGGCCTCGTCGGCCCGGACCTCCTGCGCGTACGCGAGGGCGGCGCCGTCGCTGCCGCCCAGGTTCCCCAGCTCGGCCTTCGCCCGAAGCGCCTCGTAGCGGCCCATCCGCCCGCACGTGTCGCGTGTGTCCGGCATCGGGAGCAGCCAGGCCTCGCGCTGCAGCAGGGGTGCGAGTGCGATGGCCGTGCACAGGCCGATGACCAGTGCGTACGCGACCAGGCCTCACAGGTATGCCGAGCGGATGTCCGGAGTCCACCGCGCCCGTCGCTGGAAGGCGTTCATCACCGCGAGGAGCGTCACCCCGATGAACGTGGCGAACCACTGCCACGATCCCTGGGCGAGCGCGAACATCAGCACCGCGGCGAGTCCGATGCCGATGACCCCGGGGGCCGGAACGGCCTCACCTCCGGAGCCAACGGTGCCTGCGGCGCCAACGGTCCCTGCGGCACCTACCGAGACAGACGTCGGCCTCGGCGGCACTCAGGGGTCGGGATCACTCACGGGCCTCTCCTCCACAGGGAGGCATCAGCATCCGCCGCGGGACCGCCGGAGCACTGTGCACCATGCCGTACGCGGCCGGGACCTCGCTGGGTTCGCCCGCACATGCTCGGCCGCCGGGCCCCGCGCGAACCCCGCACAAGCCCCCGCACAAGCCCCTGCGCGAACAACCCCCGCCTCCCGACGGTAGGTTGAGGATCAACGACAGGCGAGGAAGCCCTGTCGACGGGGGAGGCGAGGATGCAGGGCACGGTCCTGGACGGCCGGTACACGCTCGGGGAGCGCATCGGCGCGGGCGGCATGGGCGAGGTGTGGCGGGCCGAGGACTCGCGGCTGCGGCGGCGCGTCGCCGTCAAGGTCCTGAGCACGCCGCGCGGAACGACACCGGACGAGGCGGAGCGCTTCCTCGCCATGTTCGTCCGCGAGGCACGGGCCGCGGCGGCCCTCGACAGCTCGTACATCGTGCCGGTCTTCGACCACGGGTCCGCGGACGGCGTCCCGTATCTGGTGATGCCACTGCTGTCCGGGCGCACCGTAAGGGAGTTGATCCTGGAGACGGGGCCCCTGGCGCCCGAGCGGGTCGCCGTGATCTCCGCGCAGGTCTGCCGGGCCCTGGCCACCGCGCACCGGGCGGGCATCGTCCACCGGGACATCAAGCCGGCGAACGTGATGGTGACGGACGAGGGCACGGTCAAGGTCCTCGACTTCGGCATCGCCAAGTTCCTCGACGCCACCGCCACGGCCGGATATCTGACCGGCACGGCCGACGCTCCGGTGGGCACCCTGCACTACATGGCGCCGGAGCGCTTCACGCGGGGCGCGCACGACGGCCGCTGCGACGTGTACTCGCTGGGCTGCATGGTGCACGAACTCCTCACGGGCACACCGCCGTTCGACGCGGACTCCGCCGCCGCCCTGATGCACGGCCATGTGTACGAGACCCCGGACCGACCGTCGGCCCGCCGCCCGGACCTCGCCCCCGAGTGGGACGACCTGGTCGGCCGGATGCTGGCCAAGCAGCCCGGCGACCGGCCGGACGCGAAGGAGGCTGGGGACGCCCTGGAGGCCCTGGGCGCACGCAACCCGAGCGCCCCTGCCCCGTCGCGGCCCACGCCCGCCTCCCCCACCTCCTACAACCTCGCGCCGCCGCTTCCCCCGATGCCGCAGGCCCCGCCGACGGCCGCAACCGCGGCTCCCACGCCGTCGGCCCCCGCACCATCGGCCCCCGCAGCGTCGACGCCCCCGGCCACCGGCCCGTCCCCGTACGACCAAGTCCCCTCCCCCGTCACCTTCGTGAGCCCCTCCGGCCCGGCCGACAGGTCACGGGCGAAGGTCTGGAGCACGAGTGCGGTCGTGGCGGTGGCCGCGGGCGCGCTGGTGACCGCCCTCACGATCTTCAATCCGTTCGGCGACGGGTCGGAGGACGGCCGGGACGACTCCAAGGGGCAGGGGAACGGCAGTTCTCACGACGGCGGCGACGTCCTGAGCGACGGGGTCACCCAGTCCATGACGCAGGGCCTCACCCTCGGCACCCTGGCCGAGTCCAAGGGCCCCGCCCCCGCCGTCAAGGGCGCCCGCAAGGGAGGCAGGATCACCGTCCTCGAACCGCAGGAGTTCACCTCGCTCGACCCCGGCCTGATGTGGCCCGCAAGCGCCGATCACCAGCTCGCCCGCCTCGTGCACCGCGGACTCACCACGTTCAAGACCGAACCCGGCGGTTCGGTGAAGGTCGTCGGCGACCTCTCCGAGGGCGCGGGGCGCACGACCAACGGCCGCGACTGGACGTTCAGGCTGAAGAGCGGGCTCAAGTACAACGACGGAACGCCCGTGCGCTCCAAGGATTTCCGGTACGCCATCGAGCGCACCCTCAGGCCGGAGCTGGCCACCGGCGACCGGACCCTGCGCACGTTCCTGTACGGCCCCAAGGGTGCCGACGCCAAGTCCCCGAGGAAGGGCGCGATCGAGACGCCGGACGACCGCACGATCGTCTTCCATCTCGCAGGCGTCCACCGGGACTTCAACGTCGCCCTCGCGGGACCGACGGGAGCGCCGCTCCCGGAGGGGACCACCGGCGGGTCCGACCGTTCCGAGCCCGTGCCGTCCACCGGTCCGTACCAGATCAGCGACACCACCGACGCCAGGAACCTCACCCTCACCCGCAACCCCAACTGGCGCAAGGAAACCGACCCGGTGCGCAGCGCGTACCCCGACGGCTACCGGATCCAGACCGGCCTGCAGCTCCAGGAGATCCGGCACCGCATCGGCTCGGCGCCCGCAGGCGAGGCGTTCATGACCTTCACCGGCACCGACGATCCGGCCGGCATCATGGGAGGTCCGGCGGGCAGCGCGAAGTCCGTCGAGTTCCCCACCTGGTACGCGCAGTCGTACGTCATCAACACGGCCAGGGTGAAGAACCTCGGCGTACGCAAGGCCATCGCCACCGCGCTTCCCGGCGACCAGGTCCTCAAGGCGAGCGGTGGGAACGGCCGTCCGATCTCTCACCTGATGCCGCCGGGGGTGCGCGGGTCCCACGACTTCGACGTCCATCACTCGGGCAAGAACGGCGACCCCCAGGCTGCCCGGCTGCTCCTCCAGGAGGCGGACGAGATGGGTTACCGCCTCACCCTCGCCCACCCGGAGACCAGAATGGACAAGGAGCGCGCGGAAGCCGTGCGGGCGGGCCTGGAGCAGGCCGGGTTCAAGGTGACGGTCAAGCAGGTACCGGCCACCACCTTCTGGAGCGACGCGGCGCGCGGCAAGTACGACATGTTCCGCATGGCCGTCGGCGGCGGCATGCCCACCGCCTCCACCTACCTGCCCGACTACTTCGACGGGCGCAACTCCGCCGAGACGTCCAGCAATTACAGCCGCCTCAACGACAAGAAGGTGAACCGGGCGATCGACGCGGCGAACGCCGCGGCGGACCTCAAGGAGGCGGGCAAGCTGTGGTCCGAGGTCAACCGCCTGGTGATGGAGCAGGCGGCGGCGGTACCGGTGTACGTGCCGCGGCGCACCTACCTGTATTCACCGGCGCTGCGCGGCCTGCAGGTCGATCTGACCGGGCTCTCGCCGATCAACTCGTACGTACGCGGGTGAGTTCGGACTGATTTCGGTACGCGGACGGGCGGACGCACACCGGCAGGAGCCGGTCGTGGTCCGCCCGTCGTCAGGTCACCAGTTGTAGACGATGTCCCCGTTGCTGTTGACCATCTTGAACGTTCCGTCCCCCTGGTCGATCACACACCCGAAGCCGCCGTCCCCCGTCGCTCCGCAGAAGGTGTCCGCGCTCGCCGGGGCCGCCATGGCGAGCCCGCCGCCCACGAGGGCGCCGACGGCGGCGAGTGCCGCGGCGAACCTCTTGACCCGCCTGCGACCCGAGGTGGTGGTGTTCCGCTTCATGAGTAACTCCCTACTGCCCATGGGCTCTTGGTCGCAGGGGGTTCGTAGCGGTCGCCCGGCCGGATTGGCGGCATCTCGGCGGGGTCAGCTCGCGGCAGGCGTGGGCACCCACGCGGCGCGCAGGGCCTTCTTGTCCACCTTGCCGACCTTCGTCGTCGGCAGCGCGTCGAGGAGGATCGTCTTCCGGGGCGTGTACAGCTCTCCCAGCTCGGCGGTCACCGCGGCGCCGACCGCGTCCGGGTCGACGTCGGCGCCCTCGGCCGTGGCCAGGAAGATCTGGACGGCCTCCCCGTACTGCTCGTCCGGGACACCGAGCGCCGCCGCGTTGCGCACTCCCGGGAGCGTGAGCAGGAAGTCCTCGAGGACCCGGGAGTAGACGTTGTCGCTGGTGCTGCCGGTGACGATGATGTCCTTGGCCCGGTCGACGAGGTAGAGGTAGCCCTCGGCGTCGAGGTAGCCCATGTCCCCGGTGCGCAGCCAGCCGCCCCGCAGTGCCTCCGCGGTGCGCTCCGGGTCCTCGTAGTAGCCGAGCATCACCGTCTCGCCCCGGACGCACACCTCGCCGACCTGCCGCACCGGCAGCGCCGCCGTGCTGCCCTCGCCACGTATCTCGATCTCGGTGTCGGCTATCGCGCGGCCGCAGCTGCGCCAGAGCTCGGGCCGCTCGGCTCCCTTCTCGACGAGCTCCTCCGCGTCGAACGCGGCGATGCCGAGCGCCTCCGACTGTCCGTAGCCCTGGCTGAGCACCGGACCGAAGACCTCGACCGTCTGCTGCAGGCGGCTGGGCGAGGAGGCCGCGCCGCCGACGACGATCCGGCGCAGCGCGGGCAGGGCGCCCGGCACGCACTCCGGGTGGTCGAGGAGCGCGTACAGCATCGGGGGGACGAACATGGTGGCGGTGATCCGCTCCTCGCGCAGCGCCTCCAGCGCGGCGCCCGCCTCGAACTCGGGCAGCACGACGAGGGCGGACCCTGTCACCAGCGCCTGGAGCGAGGTGAGGTGGCCGCTGCCGTGGGTGAGCAGCGTGGAGACGAGCACCCGGTCCGTGCCCGGGTCCATGGTCGGGAAGAAGCCCGTGAAGTCGGGGTCCTGCGGGGCGTCATCGATCAGGTCCACCAGCACGTTGTAGAGCCGGTGGGTGTGTGCGGCCAGCTTGGGGCGGCCCAGGGTGCCGCCGGTGTAGAGGACGGTGACGGCTTCGTCCGCCGCCGGGGCGGGCACGCCGTCGGGGCGCTCCGCCGGGCACTCGTCCGCCAGGGCCAGCAGGTCGGCACACTCCTCCTCGCAGGGCCCGAGGCCGAGCAGCACGGGGGCGTGGACGCTGCGCCCGGCGGCGTCGGCGGCCCGCCGCGCGAAGAGCGGGTCGGTGACCACGGCGCGTGCCCGGGACTGCTCGACCAGGGCGGCGAGCTCGCCGGGGCCCGGTTCGGGCGGCAGGAACACGACGCGGCAGCCGATGAGATGGACCGCGAGCTGCACCAGGACGGAGTCCACGCGGTTGGCCAGGAAGAGTCCCACTCCGTCGCCGGGCGCGAGTCCCTGGCGGCGCAGCGCGTGGCCCAGACGGAACAGCCGCTGCCGAGCCTCTCCCCGGGTCAGCCGCTGTGTGCCTTGGACGAGTGCCTCGACGTCCTCGTCCTTGTCCCACTGCCCCAGGATGCGGTCCACGTACGTCCGCGGCTCGGTTGTCTGCTGTTCGTTAATGATCATGGACACATGCAAACATGCCACTCAGGAGCCGTGTACTTGTAGGGGCCAACATTCGGCCACCACCTGACGGAGTACCATGCCCCCACCGGCAAGGACAGTTGAATCTTCATACTCCGTCCGCAAAGCGGGGCGGCCGGGCGCGGTGAGGCCTCAGTGCGCCGAACCCGCCCTGAACCCCCGCGGCACCAGCCGTACGACGAGCAGCGTGACGGCCGCGACAATGGCGACCGAGACGTACGCCGTGGTGGTCAGCGCGCTGTCGAAGGCTCCGCGGGCCGTCTCCATCAACCGCTCGCCCTCCGCGCCGCCGAGCGCCCGGGACTTCTCGTAGGCGCCGCCGATCGAGTCGCGCGCGGCGGCGGGTTCGCCGGCCATGCGGTTGGCGTACACCGCTCCGTGCAGGGAGCCGAGCATCGCGACGCCCAGGCCGACGCCGAGTTCGTAGTTGGTCTCGGAGACCGCGCCCGCCTGCCCGGCCCGCTCGGCGGGGACCGCCGAGACCAGCGTCGCGGCGGACGCGGTGATGGCGAGGCCGTCGCCCAGGCCGATGGCGACGAGGACGACGGCGACGTACGGATAGGTGGTGGGCTCGGGCGACAGGGCGAGGACGAGGAACCCCACGAAAAGCCCGGTGAGACCGAGCGCCATCACCGCGCGGACCCCGACGCGCTCCATGAGGCGGGGCGCGAGCAGGGAGCCCGCGAGCGTGGCGAGGGCCGCGGGGAGCGTGCGCAGGCCCGCGGCGAACGGCGAGTACCCGTGGACGTACTGGAGCCACAGGGAGATCAGGAACAGGGCCGCTCCGATGGCGAGCATGGCCATGAGCGTGGCGAGGGCGGCGGCCGTGAAGGCACGGTTCGCGAAGAGGCGTACGTCCAGGAGCGGGTCGGCGAGCCCCAGTTGACGGCGTGCGAACAGCGCGAGCACGGCGATGCCCAGCAGGAGGACGAGGATGTCGCCGACGGCCAGGCTGCCCTTGGCCACGTGCTTGACGCCCCAGGCCAACGACACGACGCCGAGCACGGACAGGACGGCGCTCGGCCAGTCCGGCGGACCGCTTCCGGCGGCCTTGAACTCGGGCAGGAGACGGACGGCCGCGATCACGGTGATCACGACGACGGGCACGTTGACCCAGAAGGCCGCCGACCAGCCGTACGCGCCGACGAGCGCACCGCCGATCAGGGGCCCGACGGCCGCGCCCGCCCCGGCGACGGCGGCCCAGATGCCGATGGCCAGGGTGCGTTCCCGCGGGTCCTCGAAGATGTTTCTGATCAGGGAGAGTGTGCTGGGCATCACCATGGCTCCACCGATGCCCAACAGCACGCGCCCGGCGATGAGTTGACCGGATGTCGTCGCGGTCGCGGCCACCACGGAGGCGACGCCGAAGAGGACGAAGCCGATGACGAACAGGCGCTTGCGGCCGTAGCGGTCGCCGATGGCGCCGGTGGCGACGAGCAGACCGCCGAGGACCAGGCCGTAGATGTCGATGATCCACAGCTGCGCCAGGGCGCTGGGGCGCATGTCGTCGATGAGGGACGGCAGGGCGACGTTGAGGATCGTGGCGTCCATGGCGACCAGCAGGAGGCTGGCGCACAGGACGGCGAGCATCGCCCACCGCCCGCTCTTGGGCATCGGGGGCTCCCCGGCGACCGGGCCTTCGTGCGGGGCTCCGTGCGGCATGGGGCACCTCACCCTCTCGGAGGCCCATGGGCCCGGGGAATGACGACAGAGCTCACCCACCACTTATCCGCACCTTCGCCCGTACGGCAGCTCTACGCCGCATTTGAGTGACGCGCGCTGTTCGAGTGCCGCCCGCTGCCGGGCGGGCCACCCGGGGCACAGGTCGGGGAACGCGGGTCACAGGTCGGGGAGCGCGGCGCGGGCGTGCCGGATCAGGGCGCGGGCCGCCGGGCTCGTCGGCCCTTCGCCCCGCCAGGCCAGCAGGAGGCGGGCGCGCGGCGCGTGGGCGAAGGTGAGCGTCCGCACATGGGGTTCGTGCCTGCGGGCGGTGGCCTCCGCGAGCAGGGCGACGCCCAGGCCGTGGCGGGCGAAGCGGGCCGCCATGTCCGGGTCCCCGGTCTCGAAGGCGACGTTCGGCCGGAAGCCCGCGGCCGTGCACACCTCGTCTGCGCACGTGCGCAGACCCGTGCCCCGCGGCAGGCAGATCAGCGGGCGGGTGCGCAGGGCGTCGGGCGTGATCTCCGCGCGCTCGGCGAGCGGGTCACCGGGCGGGACCGCGGCGACCAGGGCTTCGTCGGCGATCACCTGCGTCCCGGTGTCGGAGGGCAGCGGGACGGAGCCGACGATCACCGCGTCCAGGCGGCCGGCCCGCAGTCCTTGGAGCAGGTGGTCGGCGGGGGCCTCCGTGAGGGAGAGCGCGACGCCCGGATGGCATGCGTGGAACGCCGCGAAGAGGTCGGACAGGTCGACCGGTGTCATCGAGGTGACGGTGCCGAACCGAGCCTGGCCGCGGATCAGGCCGGTGAGTTCACCGACGACGGCGCGGGCCCCTTCGACGGCCTCCAGGGCGGCCCGCGCATAGGGGAGCAGCGCCTCACCGGCCGCGGTGGGGCGCACGGTGCGCCCCTGCCGGTCGAGCAGCCGCTCCCCCACTTCCCTCTCCAACTCCTTGATCTGCGCGCTCACTCCGGGCTGTGTGACGTGCAGACGGGACGCGGCGTGCGTGAAGCTCGCTTCCTCGATCACGGTGACCAGATACTTCAACTGCCGCAGTTCCATAACCTCGGATTCTAACTCGGAGTAGATTCAGTACTTTTACTTGCCCCGCCCTTCGGGCGCATTCTTGAGACGCACCGACCGAACATCCGAAGGGCAAGGCATTTCCATGTCTCGATTCCGCGATCTGCGCGATTACATCGGCCACTTGAAGCGGGAAATCCACGAGGACGACGTACGTACCGTTTCCGGCGCGCAGTGGGATCTGGAAATCGGATGCGTCACCGAGCTTTCCGCGGAGAAGGAAGGCCCCGCCTTGCTCTTCGACGACATTCCCGGCCACCCTTCAGGTTTCCGGGTGTTCACCAACTACATGGGTACGGCGGCGCGTTGCGCGGTGGCTCTGGGCCTCGACGCAGATGCCTCGAAACTGGAGATCGTGCAGGCCTGGAAGGACGGCATCAAGAACCTGGATGCCGTCCCGCCCCAGGAGGTCGAGGACGCGACCGTCTTCGAGAACGTCCTCGAAGGCGCGGACGTGGATCTCACGCTGTTTCCCACCCCGCGCTGGCACGAAGGCGACGGCGGGCGCTACATCGGCACCGCCTGCATGGTCATCACGCGTGATCCCGATACCGGCTGGGTGAACGTCGGCACCTACCGGGCCTGTGTGCAGGGCAGGGACCGTCTGTCGCTGTGGATGCTGGGCAACCGGCACGCCCGGGAGATCGCCGCCAAGTACTGGGCGCGCGGGGAGAGTTGTCCCATTGCCGTGGTGGTCGGATGCGATCCGGTGCTGACCACGGCCGCGGCCATGGCGGCTCCCTACGGCATCTCGGAGTACGACCTGGCCGGCGGGTTGCGCGGGGCGCCCGTCGAGGTCGTGCGGGCCCCGGGCAGCGATCTGCCGATCCCGGCCCACGCCGAGATCGTCATCCAGGGCGAGATGCCGCCCGTGGAGGAGGAGTCGGCCCACGAAGGCCCGTTCGGCGAATGGACCGGGTACTACACGCACTCCGGCCCCGAGACCGTCGTACGCGTACAGCGGATCATGCACCGCGACGACCCCATCATCCTGGGTGCTCCCCCGATGATCCCCACCATCACGGCGGGCGACCAGGCCGTGCCGCTCTACTCGGCGAGCCTCACCTGGGACCATCTGCAGGCCTCCGGTGTGCGGAACATCCGTGGTGTCTGGGCCTTCGCCCGCCAGTTGATGATCGTCGTATCGATCGAGCAGACCGGCCCGCAGGACGCCATGGCGGCGCTCGTCGCCGCGGCCGGACGGCGTCGCAGCGGCGGCATGGAGCGCTACTTCGTCGTCGTCGACGAGGACATCGACGTCACCGACCTCAACCACGTGATGTGGGCGATCTGCACGCGTGTCGACCCGGCCACCTCCCTGCACACCATCCGCTCCACCACGAGCGACATCGACCCGCGCCTGTCCCCGCACCAGCGCGAGAGCGGCGACCGCACCATGGGCATCGTCCTGATCGACGCGTGCAAACCCTATGCGTGGAAGGAGCAGTTCGCCCCGTCCAACCGCTTCGACGAGCCCTACCGCGCGCAGGTCCGTGACCGGTGGAGCGGGCTGCTGCCCCTGTGAACCGGTCCGTGGAGAGGCCCGCGGGGACACCCGGCCCCGCGGAGAGAGAAGACAGCATGTACGCACGCACCAAGCGTCTGGTCGTCGGGATGACCGGGGCGACCGGAGCGATCCTCGGGATCCGCCTCCTCGAAGGCCTGCGGGCCCTGCCGGACGTCGAGACGCACCTCGTCCTGAGCAACTGGGCCCGCTCCACCGTCGAGTTGGAGACTCCTTATACGGTCCGTGAGGTCCAAGACCTCGCCGACGTGCACCACAAGCCGAACGACCAGGGCGCCACCATCTCGTCGGGGTCGTTCCGCACCGACGGCATGGTCGTCGTCCCCTGCAGCGTCAAGACGCTGGCCGGGATCCGGACCGGGTACGCCGACACCCTGCTCGGCCGGGCCGCCGACGTCACCCTCAAGGAGGGGCGGCGCCTCGTCCTGGTCCCCCGCGAGATGCCGCTGAGCCAGATCCATCTGGAGAACATGCTCGCGCTGGCGCGTCAGGGGGTGACAATCCTCCCGCCCGTGCCCGCCTTCTACAACCACCCCCGCTCGATCGACGACATCGTCGACCACATCGTCGCCCGCGTCCTGGACCAGTTCGGTCTGGCGGCGCCCGCGGCCCGCCGCTGGCAAGGACTGCCCGAGGCCCGCAAGGGTCTCGCGGGCCTCACGGCCGAGGCGCCCTCCCGCGGGTGACGCTCACGGCGCCTCGACCACCTCCCGCAGCAGCTGCACCGGATGCCAGGCGTCGCGTTCCGTGCCGTGGAAGATCTGCTGGCGGCAGGAGACGCCCGTGGCGACCACGACCGTCTCGGCGGGTTCCGCCTCGATCGCCGGGAACAGTCGGTCCTCGCCGACCGTCATCGACGTCTCGTAGTGCTCGGACTCGAAGCCGAAGGACCCCGCCATGCCGCAGCAGCCGGCGTCCAGTTCGGTGACCGTCACTCCGGGGATGCGTTCCAGGAGGGCGACGGTCGCGGCCGTGCCCACCTCCGCCTTCTGGTGGCAGTGGCCGTGGTAGAGGAGCGCCC
Source organism: Streptomyces sp. NPDC041068 (assembly GCF_040647455.1). Taxonomy (NCBI): domain Bacteria; kingdom Bacillati; phylum Actinomycetota; class Actinomycetes; order Kitasatosporales; family Streptomycetaceae; genus Streptomyces; species Streptomyces sp. NPDC041068. The sequence continues at coordinate 327,214 of NZ_JBEZCG010000012.1, read as the reverse complement.
GGCCGGCGAGCCAGGAGTCCTCGCGCAGCCGCAGGCGGCCCGCGTCGATGGCCGCCACCAGGAGTTCCTCGACCTGGCGCACCCGCCCGGCGACATCCGTGACCGCGGGGTCGTCGGGCAACAGGGCCTTGTGCTCGTCGCGCAGGGTCATCAGACAGGAGGGCTCGCAGCCCACGATCGGCGAGCCGGGGTCGGTCGACTCGTGCAGTCGGTGCACGAGCCCGCGTGCCTTGTTCTTCGCGTCGTCGACCAGGCCCTTGGACAGACTGGAGCGTCCGCAGCAGCCGCCGCTCTCCAACCGCACGCCCCAGCCCGCCAGTTCGAGGAGCTCGATGGCGGCGCGGCCGATGCCGGGCTCGGTGTACGTCGTGAAGGAGTCGGCGAGGTAGGTGAGCGTGCCCTGGGTGGGCGTGTGCGGTGCCGGGGCGCGGCGGCGTGACCAGCGCAGCAGGTTCTGCCGGACGAAGACCGGTAGCGGGCGCTGCGGCGCGATGCCGATCAGGCGGTCCATGAGGCGGCGCAGCGGTGCGATGCGGCCCGGCAGGTTGGACAGGGGCGCGGTCGCCGAGCCCAGGCGGTTGAGGACGCGGATCGCGCCGAAGAGGCGGCTGCGCAGGGGAACGCCGTGCAGGTCGTGGTGGTGGGAGAGGGTCTCGCTCTTGAGGGTGGCCATGTCGACGCCGAGGGGGCATTCGCTCTTGCAGGCCTTGCACATCAGGCAGAGATCGAGGATCTCGTGGAGCCGCTCGTCGCCGAGTGCCGTGCGCGGGTCGGGCTCGGACAGGGCCTTGACCAGGGCGCCCGCGCGGCCGCGGGTGGAGTCCTCTTCCTTGCGGGTCGCCATGTAGGAGGGGCACATGGCGCCGCTGCCGGTCTTGCGGCACAGGCCGATGTTCATGCACCGGTCGGCGGCAGCGCGCATCCCGCCGCCGCCCACGACCTCGAAGGCCAGGCGGGTACGCAGGGGTTCGGCGGGTTTCAGGGTCGCGTCGCGCAGGTTGTCCGTCATGGGCTGCGCGTCCACGATCTTGCCGGGGTTGAGGATGCCGTGGGGGTCGAAGAGGTGCTTGACCTGGCGCATCGCCTCGTACAGCTTGTCGCCGAAGATCTCGCGGTTGAACTCGCTGCGTGCCAGACCGTCGCCGTGCTCGCTGGAGTTCACGCCGCCGTACTCGGCGACGAGGTCCTTGATCTCCTCGGCGACGGCACGCATCCTGCCGACGTCGGCCGGGTCGGCGAGGTCGAGGTAGGGGCGGATGTGCAGACAGCCGACCGAGCAGTGGCCGTAGAAGCCGGCCGTCATGCCGTGCCGGTCCAGGACGTCCTTGAACCGCCGTGTGTAGTCGGCGAGATGGGCGGGGTCGACCGCCGTGTCCTCGACGAAGGCGAGCGGGCGCCTGGTGCCGACGCTTGCGGCCATCAGCAGGCCGAGGCCCGCCTTGCGGACCTTCAGGAGCGAGCCCTGCTGGGCCGGGGTGACCGCCTGCAGGGTGTGGTAGCCGTGGCCGTGCCGGGACCAGAGCGCCGTCAACCGCCGCATGCGGTCGACGAGTTCGGCCTCGTCGTCGCCGGTGAAGGAGACGAAGAGCAGGGCTTCGGGTGCGCCCTTGAGGAGGTGGCCGAGCGCCGCGTACTCGATCTTGCGGCGGGAGAGGTCGAGGATCGTGCGGTCCATCAGCTCCACGGCGGACGGGTCGCAGGCCAGGGCGTCCTCCGTCGCCGCGATGGCGTGCGCCACGGACGTGAAGTGGCCCACCGCGATCACCGTGCGGCTCGGCTTGCGCACCAGGTCGACCAGCGCCGTGGTCGCCACGGCCAGCGTACCCTCGGAGCCGACGACGAACTTGGCCAGGTCGAAGGAGGTGTCCTCGCGGGCGAGCCGGTCCAGGCGGTAGCCGCAGGCGCGCCGCCAGTGGGCGGGGAAGCCCTCGGAGATCGCCGCCGCGTTGACCCTGACGATCTCGGGGAGCTCGCGGTAGAGGGCGCCTTCCAAGGTGACCCGCCCTGCCCTGCGCGCCCGTTCGGCCTCGTCGACCGGGGCGAGGCGGGTCCGGGTCGCGTCCGAGAGCACGACGTCGAGCTCTCGGACGTGGTCGATGGTCATGCCGTAGCGCACGGAGCCGCTGCCGGCCGAGTTGTTGCCGATCATCCCGCCGATGGTGGCGCGGTTGCTGGTCGAGGTGTCCGGGCCGAACATCAGGCCCCAGGGGGCCGCGGCGCGGTTGAGCTGGTCCTGCACGACGCCGGTCTCCACCAGGGCTGTTCCGCTGCTCGGGTCGAGCTCCACGATGCGGTTCATATGGCGTGACAGGTCGAGGACGAGGCCGGGGCCGACGGTCTGGCCCGCCAGGCTCGTGCCCGCTCCGCGCGGCACCACGGGTACGTCGTGGGACGCGGCCGCGGCGACCGCGGCGGCGACGTCGTCGGCGTCGCGCGGGAAGACCACGCCCAGGGGCGTGATCGCGTACATGCTGGCGTCCCGGGCGAACAAGTGCCGGGTGTAGTCGTCGAATTGGACTTCACCGTCGAGGTCCTGGGTGAGCTTGTGCCGGAGGCTCTCCGCGCGCGCCTCACTCATGAGGCTCTCGCAGGATGTCCAGGGCGGCGGCGAGTCCGCTCGGGTCGATGCGTACGCCGGCCAGCTGCAGGCCCATCTGTACGCCGGCCAGCGTGCCCGCGAGCGCGAGGTCGCTCAAGTGGCCCAGGTGACCGATCCGGAAGATCCGTCCCGCGAGCTTGCCGAGCCCCGCCCCCAGGGACATGTCGAAGCGCTCCAGGATGATCTCCCGCACCTTGTCGGCGTCCTGCTCGTCGGGCAGGAGGACGGCGGTGAGCGAGGACGAGTACTCGCGTTCGTCCGCGCAGAGCACCTCAAGTCCCCAGCCGCGTACGGCACTTCGGGTGGCCTCGGCGTGCCGGTCGTGGCGCGCGAACACCGCCGGGAGCCCCTCCGCCTCCAGCATGCGCAGCGCTTCGGCGAGCCCGTAGAGGAGGTTGGTGTTGGGGGTGTAGGGGAAGAAGCCGCGCCGGTTCGCCTCGATGATCGGCCGCCAGTCCCAGTAGGACCTGCGCAGCCGTGCGGTGCGGGAGGCGGCGAGGGCCTTGTCGCTGACGGCGTTGAAGCCGAGGCCCGGCGGGAGCATCAGCCCCTTCTGGGATCCGGCCACCGTGACGTCGACGCCCCATGCGTCGTGGCGGTAGTCGATGGAGCCGAGCGAGGAGATGGTGTCGACGAGGAGCAGCGCGGGGTGCCCCGTCGCGTCGATCGCCTGCCGGATCTCGGCCACTCTGCTGGTGACGCCGGTCGACGTTTCGTTGTGCACCACGCAGACGGCCTTGACGGTGTGGACGGTGTCGGCGGCGAGGCGTTCGGCGATGGCTTCCGGGTCGGCTCCGTGGCGCCAGTCCCCGGGGATGAAGTCGACGTACAACCCGAGGTCGGCGGCCATGCGCTGCCAGAGCGTGGCGAAGTGGCCGGTCTCGACGCACAGCACCCGGTCCCCCGTGCTGAGCGTGTTGACCAGGGCCGCCTCCCAGGCGCCCGTGCCGGACCCGGGGAAGACCACGACGGGGCCCGAGGTCCCGAAGACGGGCCCCAGCGCGGCGAGCAACTCGGTGGTGAGCGCGGCGAATTCGGGGCCGCGGTGGTCGATGGTCGGCGCCGCGATGGCGCGGAGCACCTGGTCGGGGATGTTGGTGGGGCCTGGAATCTGTAAGAAGTGCCGCCCGGTTCGAGAGGTCACTGTGGCCAACTCCCTTGAGAAGCGTGCCGCATTGTGGCACGATGTGTCGTAAGGTGGCACGCGGAGCATAGGAGCCGAGCGCAGGGGGAGTCAACGGATGCAGAGCGTCCTCAACGCACTTCGGGTGCTTGAAGAGGTCTCGGCGCGGCAGCCGATCGGCGTCGCCGAGCTGGCCCGCGCCCTGGACCTGCCCAAGAGTTCCGCCCAGCGCGCGCTGCGCACCCTGCACACGGCGGGCTGGATCCGGCCCGCCGGTGGCGAGGTCACCCGCTGGGCGCTGACCACCAAGGCGCTGCAGGTCGGGCGGCGTGCGACCGGCGAGTTGGGGCTGCGCGACGTGGCCGTGCCGCTGATGGAAGAGCTGCGGCGACGGATCGACGAGACGGTGCACCTGACCGTCCCGAACGGCGACAAGGTGGTGCTCATCGAGCGCCTGGAGACGTCCAAGCCGGTGCGGATCATCCTGGCTCTCGGCACCCATCTGCCCATCCACGCCTCCGCGAACGGCAAGGCCGTGCTCGCGTCGAGTCCGACGGAGGTGATCGAGCGCCATCTGGCGGACGGCCTGGAGGAGTTCACCGATTCGACCATCACGGAGCGGGACCGACTGCTCGACGAGCTCACCCTGATCCGCGAGCGGGGATACGCGACCAACAGCGGCGAGTGGCGCACCGACGTGTCGGCGGTCGCGGCCCCGGTCCTCGACGGGGCGGGGTTGCCGATCGCCAGCATCAGCGTCAACATGCCGACCAGCCGGATGACTTCGGAGGCGAGGGAGGCACACGGCGCACTGGTCAGCGAGACGGCGCGGCAGGTCAGCGCCGCGTTGGGGCATTCGGGACAGGACGGAGCGGGCGGCCCCGGCGGCGGAGCGGCGAGGCACATCGGCGGCGGCTCGGCGGCGCGCACGGATGGTTCGGCCCGCTCCGACGGAATCCGTCGCAGCTCTTGACGACCCCGGAGAAGCCCTCCAATACTCCCCTTGCGAAAGCCGTCTTCCGCCTGGCGGAATAACTCCCCCACCCCTGCGCCCCCGCGCCTCAGGGGTGGACGCCGTGCGCCGCTTCGCACCGCGCTCCCTCCGGTGCCGCGCGCACCCCCACGTCACGCGCCACGGCACACCGCGACCCGGCCATCGGCCCACCGCAAGGGAGCCCTCGTGTCAGATCAACTCATCTCCGTCGTCGCCCTGTTAGCGATCTTCACCATCGCCACCTTCACCTCCGTCCATCTGGGCGCGCTCGCCATCGTGGCCGCGTTCATCGTCGGCTCCACGGTCGCGGGCGAGTCCACGGACGACATCTTCTCCGGCTTCCCCGGCGACCTGTTCGTCGTCCTCGTCGGCGTCACGCTGCTGTTCGCCATGGCGAAGAACAACGGCACCGTCGACTGGCTCGTCGACGCGGCCGTCAAGGCCGTGCGGGGACGGATCGCCCTGATCCCCTGGGTGATGTTCCTCGTCACCGCCCTGCTCACCGCGGTCGGCGCCGTCACCCCCGCGGCGGTCGGGATCATCGCGCCCATCGGCCTCGGCTTCGCCGTGGCCCAGGGCATCAACCCCGTACTCATGGGCCTGTTCATCGCCAACGGCGCCAGCGCGGGGGGCTTCTCCCCCATCGGCGTGTTCGGCAGCATCACCAACGGCGTCGTCGAACGCAACGACCTGCCGGGCAACCCTGCCCTGCTGTTCACCGCCTCGTTCCTCTTCAACGCCGCCCTGTGCGCCATCATCTTCTTCGCCTTCGGCGGACGGCAGTTGCTGGGGCAACGGGCGCAGTCGTACGAGGGCGACGGCGGCGGCAGCACGAGCGGTCGGGGGACGGAGGGCGCCGGGGCGAGCGGCGGCCCGCCCGCGACCGGGGCCAAGACGGCGGGCGGCACCGGGCCGACCCTGACGGTCACCGCGCCCGGGACGGCACCCGTCAGCGCGCCTGGCACGGTTCCCGTCGCCGCACCCGGCACAGCGCCTGTCACCGCCACGGCGCCACCCGAGCCCCTCCGTCTGGACGGCCCGCGCGCCCTCACCCTCCTCGGACTGCTCGGCCTGGTCGTCGGAGCGCTCTTCTTCGACCTGGACGTCGGGCTGATGGCGCTCACCGTCACCGTCGTGCTCTCCCTGGCCTCGCCAAAGTCGGCCAAGGGCGCGGTCGACCGGTGCGCGTGGTCCACCGTGCTGCTGGTCTGCGGCATCGTCACGTACGTGAGCCAGATGGAGCGCATGGGCACCATCGACTATCTCGGCAAGCAGGTCGCGTCCATCCAGGCGCCGCTGTTCGGTGCGCTGTTGATCTGCCTCATCGGCGCGATCGCGTCCGCGTTCGCCTCCACCACGGGCATGCTCGGCGCCCTGATCCCGCTGGCGGTGCCGTTCCTGCTCGACGGCGACGTGGGGCCGGTAGGGCTCATCACCGCGCTGGCCATCTCCTCGTCCATCGTCGACGCATCGCCCTTCTCCACCAGCGGCGCCCTGGTGACCGCCAACACCCCAGAAAACCAAAGGGACTTCGTCTTCCGGCGCCTCATGGCGTGGGGGCTGGGGATCGCGGTGGCGGGGCCGCTCGTCACGTGGGGGCTCTTCGTGGTGCCGAGCTCACTCTGATCGCAGGTCAGTCGAAGGCCACCACCAGTCGTACCCCGTCGTCGCCGAAGCGGCCCGCCAAGGCCTTCATCACGGCGAAGACGTGCGGCCAGTGGGTTCCGGTGCCCAGGATCGAACCGGCCGTCAGCGGCTCGTACCGGAACACCACGTCCCTGACGGTCCACTCCAGTCGACGGTTCGCCGCGTCGAGGCCGGGTGGTGGCGGCCCCGCCATCGCCACCACCTCCTCGGGCCACCGCGCGGGCAGCAGCCGACGGTGCTGGAGGTACGGGCTCGACGCCTGCTGCCAGGACAGCCGGCCCACATAGCGGTCAGGACCGGCCTGCGGATCGAGCCCCGCAAGGTCCGCCCAGCTCACCCACGTGGCATCCAGCAACCGGCCCTTGGCCACCCAGAGCTCCAAGTCCTCGCGCAGCCCGCTCGACAGGTCGTCGGGCAGGCCGCGCCCGGCGGCGAGGGGCCGGTAGCCCGCGTCGTTGCGCACGCCGAAGAGGCACCCAAAGGCCGCGTAGTCGACCTCGTCGTACAACGGCCACAGGTCCATGGCCACGATCCAGGGCTCGCCTTCGTAGAAGTCGGTGCCCGCCGCTGGATGGCGGTACTCGATTCCGCCGTGAATGTCCGTTCCCACGACAGGGACGCTACCGCTCCCCCGAGGAACACCTCACACCGAGATCAACAACCCCGAGGTGTCGACCACCTGGCGGATCGCCCGCCCCGACGCCAGTTCCTCCATGGCTTCGTTGATCCCGGACAGGGCGACCGTGCCGGTGTGCATCTCCTCGACCGGCATCAGGCCCGCGCGCCACAGGTCGAGGAAGCGGGGGATGTCGCGGCGCGGCACCGCGTCGCCCATGTACGAGCCGAGCAGGGACTTCCCCTCCCCGGCGAAGGCGAGGGCGGGCACGTCGAGGACCCGGTCCGGGGCGGGCAGGCCGACCGAGACGACACGGCCGCCGCGCGCCACGGACTGCAGGCAGGCACCCATGACCGCCGGGCTGCCGACCGCCTCGACGGCCAACTCGGCGCCGCCGCCGGTGAGATCACGGGTGGCGATCAGGGCCTCGCCCGGTGCGTACGCGTGCGTGGCACCGAGCCGCAGCGCGAGCGCCCGCTTCTCCGCGACCGGGTCGACGGCGACGATCGGGTACGCTCCGGCGGCGCGGGCCCCGAGCACCGCGGACAGTCCGACACCCCCGAGGCCGTGCACGACGACGGACTGCCCCGGCCGCAGGGCCGCGGTGTTGATGACGGCGCCCGCCCCGGTGAGCACCGCGCAGCCGAACATCGAGGCGACCGTGAACGGCACGTCGTCGGGGATCGGCACCACCGACTCCTGGGCGACGACGGTGTGGGAGGAGAAGGCGGAGACGCCGAGCTGGTGGTGGACCGTGCGCCCGGCGGCGTCGGTGAGCAGCGAAGGGCCGTGCAGCAGGCCGCCCGAGCCGTTGGCCGCGGCCGCGCGGTCGCACAGGGCCGGGCGGCCCTCGGCGCAGCGCGCGCAGAAACCGCAGCTGGGCACGTAGACCAGCACCACGTGGTCGCCGGGCGCCACGCGGTGGACGCCGGGCCCGGTCTCCTCCACGACACCGACGGCCTCGTGGCCGAGCGCCATGGGCAGCGGCCGGACCCGGTCGCCGTTGACGACGGAGAGGTCGGAGTGACAGAGGCTCGCGGCGGCGACGCGGACCAGGAGCTCGCCCTCGCGGGGCGCGCCGAGTTCCAGTTCCTCGACCGTCACGGGGCGGCTGTCCTGGTAGGGGCGTTCGTGTACGACGTCACGCAGGACGGCGGCGGTCGTCCTCATGCGCCGGCCTCCTCGCGGGGTGCGCAGCGCAGGACGTCGCGGCTCTCCAGGAGGGGGACGACCTTGCCGAGCACGATGTCCTGGAAGTGGGCGGATGCGCAGTGCGCGGTGAAGTCGGCCGCGGAGTCGTACTCCTCGTAGAGAAGGACGGCGCGCGGGTCCTCGGTGCCCTGGTGGACGCGGTAGCGGCGGCATCCGGGCTCGGCGCGTGAGGCCTCGGCCATGGTGTCGAGCAGCTCCAGGACGGCTCGTTCCTGGTCCGGCAGGGTGCGGTAGCGGGCCACGACGACGTAACTCACGGTGGTTCTACTCCTGTTGTCCAAGGGGCCTGTCGGCTTGTTCAAGGGGCCTGTCGGCGGTGGCACGCGGCAGTTCTTCGCGGCTCACACGCCACAGGCGGTGGTCGGACGTGGCCACCGCGACCGACCCGAGGGCCAGTGCGGCGGCCACGTCCGCGGGGGTTTCCACGAAGCCGGCGGCGACCGTCGGCGACATGGCGCGGCGCGCCTGGGGGGTCATGCGCGCCACGATCGGTGCGGGCATGACCTCGACCAGGTCGGGCATGCCGCGGGAGATGGCGTCCATGCTCCTGCGCAGGTTGGAGCGGTCGGTGACGAAGACCTTCTGCGCGGTGAGCAGGCCGAGCGGCCGTCCCTTCTCGATGAGGGCGAGCCGGGTGCTCACCACCCCGCTCGCGCCCATCTCCTTGATGAAGTCGAGGGCGCCCCGGTCCTGCGCGAGGCCGGGGCTGGAGTCGACGTTCACGAAGACGGTCTTGCCCGCCTTGCGCAGCGCCGGGACGACCTGGGGCAGTTGGCCGACGGAGAAGGAGGCGAGGATGCACACCTTCGCCGGTGCGGTGAGGAACTGCCGCAGCGGCTGGGCGCCGACGATGGACGCGACGACCGGCACCTCGGCGAAGGCCGTGGCCAGCCGGGCGTCGAGCGGCCGGGACCGGGGGGACGGGTTCATGGGGCTGCCTAGGCTCGTGACGTGGCCGCGTGGCTCAGCGGGGAGGTGCCGAAGCGGCTGGGGAGGCCCAGCTTGCCAGGGTTGAGGATGCCCGCGGGGTCGAGGGCGTTCTTCACCGCGACGAAGGTCGTGAAGGCGGCGCCGAGGGATTCCTCCAGGTAGGGGCCGCGCAGCAGTCCGCAGCCGTGGTGGTGGCTGAGGGCGGCGCGGTGCTCGATGAGGACGGCGTTGGCGGCGTCCCACACGGAGCGGTACCAGTCGCGGCGCGCCTCGGGCGCGACGTCGCCGCGCAGCGAGAAGTAGACGCAGGCGCCGTCGGTGTAGGCGTGCGACTGATGGGCGGAGGCGGCCAGGGTGCCCGGCACCGACTCGATGACGGCGACCACCTCGTCGTAGATGGCGGGCAGGTCCTTCCAGGATGCGGCCATCTCCAGGGTGTCGGCGACGAATCCGGGGCCTGGCGTGAAGCCGTCGGAGGACTTGCCGACCAGCATCCGCTCGTCCAGCCAGCGCTCGAAGACGGCCTTGCCGTCGAGCGCGGTGGCGCGGGCCTCGCACACCTCGGCGGCGACCTTGATCGAGGCGTCGACGACGGTCTGTTCGCCCTCGTCGGCGATCAGCAGGAGGTTGGTGTCGGGGTGCCCGAAGTGGGTGCCCGACTCCAGGGCGTCGTACAGGCGCAGGACGGCCGGTGTCGCGCCGCGCTGCATGATCTCGCGACAGGCGTCGAGGCCTTCGGCGAAGGTCGCGAAGCCGTACGCGACGGCGTCGGCGTAGGTGGGCAGCGGGTGCACGCGAAGGCGGGCGGAGACGATGACGCCGAGCGTGCCCTCGGAGCCGACGAAGAGCTGACGCAGGTCGGGGCCGACGGCGGCGCGGGCGTAGTCGCCGTAGGTGGCACGGGTGCCGTCGGCGTGCACGACGTCGACGCCGACGACCATGTCCTCGATCTTGCCGTAGCGGGTGGAGAGTTGACCGGCGCCGCGGCAGGCGATCCAGCCGCCGACGGTGGAGACGGCGAAGGCGGAGGGCCAGTGCCCGGTGGTGACGCCGTACTCCTCCTGGAGCTGCTTCTCGAAGAGGTCGCCGAACATGCCGGCCTGGACGTCGACGATGTTCGACTCGGCGTCGAACCCTGAGATCCGGTCGAGGCCGCAGACGTCGAGGACGACGCCGCCGAAAACGGGCAGCGCCGCGCCGGTCACGTTGGAGCGCCCCGCGGAGGGGGTGACGGGTATGCCCGCGTCGTGGCAGATCCGCAGCACGGCGGCGACCTGGTCGGCGTCGGCCGCCTCGACGACGACGGCGTGCGGGGTCGCCGGGCGGCCCTCGGTCTCGCCGATCATCGAGCCCGCCCACCAGTCGCGGGTGCGGGTGACGACCTCGTCGCGCTCGACGTGCACGGCGCGGGCTGCGGCGCGCAGGGCGTCGACGACCTGCTCGGGGACGTCGACCGGGTCGCTCTGGAGAGCGGCCTCGCCGTCTCCGATGGGCGTGGTGCGGGCCCACTTGGCCTGGCTGGGGGCGCCGACGGTGTAGTTGCCCCGGTTGAAGGGGTGGGTGATGGTCTGACGGCTGATCATGCTGCGGCTCCTTCGAGGAGTACGGACTTTTCGTGGGCGACGGACGCGAGGTACTCGGCGACGGAGCGCTCCGTCTCGGCCTCGGTGAGGTTCAGTTCGCGGGCGAGCAGCGCGCCGACGGCCGAAGCCGCATCGGCGGACGCGTCGCGGGCGAACAGGCGGGCCCGGGTGCGGCGGGAGAGGACGTCGTCGACGGAGCGGGCCAGTTCGGCGCGGGCGGCGTAGACGACCTCGGCCCGCGTGTAGGGCAGGCCTTCGACGACCGGTTCGGCGAGGGAGGGGTCATCGGCGATGAGGTCGCCGACGAACCGGGCCTCGGTGCCGAAGCGTTCGCCGAGGTGGGCGGCGATGCCGCCGGACGCGGCGACCGCCTCGGAGTCGTAGCCCGCGCCGCCGAGCAGCGGCAGCGTGGCGGTGCGGCTCCTGGCCTTGTGGCCGAGGACGGCCATCACCTTGTCGACGACGAGTTCGCCCATGTGCCGGCTGGTGGTGAGCTTGCCGCCGGTGACGGTGACCATGCCTCCGGCGCCGACGGTGATGTGGTGGTCGCGGCGCATGTCGAGGGTCGTGCCCTCCTTGCCGCCGACCAGGGGGCGCAGGCCGCCGATGGAACCGACCACGTCGTCGGGGGTGAGCTTGCCCTCGAAGGCGGTGTTGGCGCCCTCCAGGAGGAAGTCCATCTCCTGCCGGGTGCAGTGCACGTCGTCGGCGGAGCCCTGGTAGTCCTCGTCGGTGGTGCCGAGCACGACCCTGTTGCCCCAGCGGGTGCAGGTGGCACGGCGCGCACGCCCGGGGATGGGGACGGTGACGGTGCAGTCGATGCGGACCTTGTCCCACGGCACGACGATGTGCACGCCCTTGGCGGGCCGCACTTGGGGCCGGTGTCCCTCGTCGGCCATGGCGTCGACCTGATCGGTCCACACGCCGGTGGCGTTGACGACGGCGCGGGCACGTATGTCGATGGCGTCGCCGTCGATGGTGGCGCGGGCACCGCCGACCCTCCCGCCCGCGGTGAGCAGCCCTTCCACCCTCGCGCCGTTGAGCACGGTGGCGCCGAGGGCGGCCGCGGTGCGGACGATGGTGAGGACGAGCCGGGCGTCGTCGGTGCGCGCGTCGAAGTACATGAGGCCGCCCTTGAGGTGGTCGGCCCGCAGCGTCGGCGCGTGCGAGAGGACCTCGGGGACGGTCAGGCGCTGATGCAGCTTGCCTATCCGCCAGCCGCCCACCAGGTCGTACGTCCACAGGAGCCCCTCGAACCCCTTGGCAAGGCGCGGGTCGAATACGCCCTCCTTCTCCAGGATCGGGAAGAGGAACGGCAGTCGGTGCACGAGGTGGGGTGCGTTCTTGCGGAAACGGTGGCGCTCCAGGAGCGAGTGGCGTACGAGATTGACGTTGCCCTGCTCGATGTAGCGCAGGCCGCCGTGGACCATCTTCGACGACTTCGACGAGGTGCCGGAGGCGAAGTCGTCCTTCTCGACGAGGGCCGCGCGCAGCCCGCGCGAGACGGCGTCCAGGACGGTGTACGCCCCGGTGATGCCGCCGCCGATGACGAGCACGTCGTACGTGTCGTCGGCGAGGCGGCGCTTGATGCCCGTGCGGTCGAGCAGCAGGGGGGTGCGGCGGGTGGCCGCGGCGCTGCGTCCCGGTTTGCGGGCGGGCATGGTGATCACGATCAACTCCTGGTGGTTCGGGGTGACGGCGCGGGGGCCGTCGGCGGTGCCTTCGGGGCGGTGAGTGCGGGGTCCGACAGATGACTGCCGAGGAGCCGCCGCCATCGCGCGCGCCGGGCGGTGCGTTCGTCGGGGTGGACGGTGGGCGTGAAGATCCGGCCGCGAGGCTGGGCCTCGACGACCTCGTCGAGCGAGGACCACAGGCCCTGGGCGACACCGGCGAGGTAGGCGGTGCCGCGCAGGCTGGCCGTGGCGGAGTCGGTGACCCGCTCCAGGGGCAGGCCCGTGAGGTCGGCCTGGGCCTGCATGAGGGCGTCGCTGCCGGACACTCCCCCGCCGAGGCCGATCCGTTGGAAGGGGGCGCCCATGGTGTCGGCGACGCCGTCGATCAGGTCGCACACGGAGTGCGCGATTCCGTCGAGGACCGCGCGGGCCACGTCCGCGCGGGTGGTCGCGAGGGTCAGGCCGGTCAGGGCCGCGGTGGCCTCCGGGTGCCAGACGGGCGTGCGGACCCCCGCGAGGGCCGGGACGAACCAGGGGGTGCGGCCCGGCCGGTGGCCCGCCTGCCCTGCCAGCTCGGTCAGTTCCTGCGGCGAGGCGAACAGGCCGAGGTCGTCGCAGAGCCAGCGCAGCGCGGAGCCCACGGTGGAGGTGTAGGCCTCCAGGCTGTAGTGCGTGGTGCCGCCCTGCCGGAAGGCGGGCTGGGCGACGACTCCGGTGATGTCGGGCCGGGGCAGGGCGGCGCGCCGGCCGGTCGCGGCGTCCACGAAGGCGCCGGTCCCGTACATGCACATGCCCTGTCCCGCGTCGAGACCGCCGAGCGCGATCAGCGCCGCGTGCTGGTCGCCCATGGACGCGGCCAGCGGGACGGAGATGCCGAGGGCGTCCGGGTCGGTCGGGCCGAACCCGGCGTCGTCGGCGCGGAGCTCGGGCAGCAGCTCGACGGGGAAGCCGAGGGCGGCGATCCACTCCTCGTCCCAGGCGTGCTCGGTGAGCAGATGGCCGCCGGTGGAGGCCGCGTTGGTGGGCGTCGTGGCGTGCACGGTGCCGCCGGTGAGGCGCCAGATCAGCCAGGTGTCGACGGTGCCGAAGAAGAGCCTGCCCTCGCGGTGCGCGGCGGCGACGTCCGGGTGCTCGGCGATCTGCCGGGCGGCCCACAGGAAGGGGGCGCGGGAGCCGACGGGCCGGCCCTGCCGGGCGATCAGCCTGGCGTCCCATTCGTCTTCGTACGCGGCGAGTTCGTCCGCGTACCGCCGGTCCTGCCACACGACGGCGGGCAGCAGGGGGCGTCCGGTGACGCGGTCCCAGAGCAGCGCGGTGGCCCGCTGGGTGGACAGGGCGACGGAGGTGATCTCGATGCCCTCCTCGTGTGCCCGCCCGATGGCGTGCCTCGCGACGTCGAGGGTGGCGGTCCAGATCTCCATCGGGTCCTGTTCGACGGAGAGTTCGTCCGGGTGGTCGACCTTGATGGGCCGGTAGAAGACCTGGTGGGCGGCGCCGGAGTCGAGCACGACGCCGGCTCGGGTGCCCGTGGTTCCTTCGTCGATGGCGAGCACACCACGCCGTCGTGCGGCGCCGTGGGACGTCTGCGTCATTGCAGGCCTTTCAGTGCGGGCTCGGGTCAGTGCGGGCTCGGGTCAGTAAGGGCTCGGGTCAGTAAGGGCTCGGGGAGCGGGACCATCGTGGGGCGCGCGGGGGCCTTCGTCGGTCAGGGCGCGGCCGGGGCCCTGTCGGGTGTCGGGGCGGCGGCGGTCGCGCTCTCGTCGGGCGAGGCGGCCTTGGTGGGGTCCCATTTGATGACCAGGCAGGTGATCAGGCCGAGCAGCGGGACGACGGAGAGCGCGAGGAAGGTGTGGCCGAGCCCGAGCGCGTCCTTGATCTGCGGGAAGAGGTAGAGCCCGGCGACGCTGCCGAAGCTGCCGACCATGCCGGTGACGCCGGTGCCGAGTGCGCGTACGTCGCTCCGGTACGAGAGTGCGGCGATGGACTTGCCGTTGGCGCCGGGCCCCGCGGAGTGGCAGAGGATGAACACGACGGGCAGCAGGAACGCCACGGCGAGGGGGATCCTGCCGAAGGTCAGGCCCATGGCGATCAGGGCGACGAACACACCCGCGAAGCCGACGGCCGAGCTGAGCCGGAGACCGAGTCTGCGGCCGAAGTAGGCGGAGACGAGTCCGCCGATGATGCCGAAGGCGTTGAAGACCATCGAGCCGATGGTGGCCTTCTCGAAGCTCTCGCCGAAGATGGCGAGGCTGATCACCGGCAGGTACCAGCCGACGGCGAAGTACTGCATGGACTGGGCCAGGGAGATCACCGAGGAGAGCACGGTGCGCGGCAGGTACTCGCCCTTGAAGAGCAGCCCGGCCTGCCGCATCCCGATCGCGGGCGCCACGGCCTCGGCACGCCCGTCCCCCTCGGGCTTCCCGACCTGCGCCTTGATGCCGTAGATCCGGTCCAGGCCCCGCACCGCGTCGTCGAGGCGGCCCCTTCCTGCGAGCCAGGCGGGGCTCTCGACGAGCTTCAGCCACTGCAGGACGAGCAGCACGGCGGCGACCACGGCGGCCGAGCCCACGGACCAGCGCCAGATGTCGTCGCCGACGTCGAGGTGGAAGAAGACCAGGGCAAGCGCGAGGTTGCTGGTGGTGGCGGTGTACCAGACGGCCTGCCACAGGTTGAGCCGGCCGCCCAGCTTGGCGGGGGTGTACTCGGCGAGCAGCGCCATCGCCACCGCGAAGTCGATGCCGTACGCGATGCCCACCATGACCCGGCCGAGCCAGACCGTGGTGAAGTCACCGGCGAACGCGGCGAGCAGGGCACCCGCGACGGCGAAGACCTTGGCGACGAGCAGCGGGGGCACCCGGCCGACCCGCGTGGCGAGCCAGCCGCCCACGGGGTTGAAGACGATCGCGAGCGCGGGCGCGGTGGCCGTCAGGATCGATATCTGGGTGCTGCTGAGCGACATCTGCGTCGTCATGGGGCCGAGCCCGGCGCTCAGTGCGGCGTTGGAATAGGCGTCGAGAAAAAGCCCGCCGAACACGAGGAACCAGATCACGCGCGCCCGGCCGGTTATCGCACCGAGCCCGTCGATGAGCGCAACGACGTCGGCGACGCCTCTGACGCTCGTACGTTGTGCCATGAATCCGCCTTCGGGAAAGACCCGCCGGTGGCACGACGACAACAAAAAGCAGGCACGACGAAACCACCGACAGGTGGTCTTTGTCTGTGCCTGCCAAAGCACCGCGGTCGACGCCGCGGCAAGAACTACAGGGCGAGGTTAAGAACGGGTTGTCGGCGGCGTCAAGAGTTCGCCAGGAGATTTCCGTGGGTTCCCGAGAGGTTTCCGTGGCTTCCCGGGAGGTTTCCGTGGGTTCCCGGGAGGTTTCCGTGGCTTCCCGAGAGGATTCCGTGGCCTACGGTGCGCTCTCCACCGCAGGGACCGCAGTGCTCCAAGGGGTTCACGAAGAACTGGATGGCCCCTGAAGCCAGGACCTTGGCCATGGCGCGCTTCCACTCGGGCGAGCAGTCCTCCATGGTCTGGGCGAGCTCGAAGTAGCAGAGCCCGGCCTCTCTTTGGTCCTCGACGGCGGCGCAGGGGTCGGGGGCGGCGGTGGCCGCGGTCGCTGCCGCGGCCGGGGTCAGGAAGGCGGCCGCCAGGAGGCCCGTCAGGGCGGTGGCGGCGAGACGACGAGGCATGTGCGACTCCTTGTTCAGGGGGTCCGAGTGCTACGGCTCTTCCCGGTGAAGGGCCATGTCTCGCGGACTCGCTCGGCGGTTCACCGCGATGGCTGCGCCCGCCACCCCGTGTGAGGGCCGGACGGACGGCACGGCATAGTGGACGGCCGCTGGCAGCGGGAGGGCACTCCCGGAGGCGGCAGCACGCAGTCGGCCGGTTTCTGTTATCCGGGCCCTGGCCGCGCGTCTCCTCTTTGTCACAGGAGACAGCCCCCCACACAGAAAGTGGTCACAGCGTGAGCAGCGAACGCCAAGTCGCGATGATCAGGGCAGCGCAGGACGGGAACCAGCAGGCGCAGGACGCGCTCGTGGCGGAGTACCTGCCGCTGGTCTACAACATCGTCGGGCGGGCCATGAACGGCCATGCCGACGTGGACGACGTGGTGCAGGAGACCATGCTCCGCGTGCTCGGCGGCCTGGACGGGCTGCGCGGCCCGGAGAAGTTCCGCAGCTGGCTGGTCGCCATCACCATGAACCAGATACGCGGCCACTGGCGCGAGCGCACCTCCGGTGCGATACCCGCCGGTGGCGGTCTCGTGGACGCGTACGACGTGGTGGATCCGGGCGCGGACTTCGTGGACCTGACCATCGCCCGCCTCGGGCTCTCCGGGCAGCGCAGGGAGACCGCCGAGGCCACCCGCTGGCTGGACGAGGACGACCGGGCGCTCCTTTCGCTGTGGTGGCTGGAGTCCGCGGGCGAGCTGACGCGGGCGGAGGTCGCCGACGCCCTCGAGCTGTCCCCGCAGCACGCGGCGGTGCGGGTGCAGCGGATGAAGGCTCAGTTGGAGACGGCCCGCGTCGTCGTCCGTGCCCTGTCCGCCAACCCGCCGTGCGCGGGCTTGCGGCAGATCACCGCGGGCTGGGACGGTGTGCCCTCCGCGCTGTGGCGCAAGCGTCTGGCCCGGCATGCCCGTGGCTGCTCGGCGTGCGAGGGCCACTGGTCGAACCTGGTGCCCGCCGAGGGTCTCCTCGTGGGCCTTGGCCTGGTGCCTGCGGGGGCCGCGCTCGCGGCCATGGTCGCACCGCCCGACCTCGTCAACGTCGGGTCGGCCGCCTCCCTCCCCTCCTCCGGTCACGGCGGCGGGGCGCCGATCTCCGCACGGGCGCAGGCCCGCCGCGAGCGCGCCCGGCGTCAGCGCCGCACGGCCGGGGTGGCCGCAGCGGTCGTCGCCCTCGTCACGGGCGGCGCGGCGATCCATCTCCTCACCGGTCCGGAGACGGACGAGAGCGCACCGTCCACCGCGGCGGCCCCGGCCTCCCCCACCAGCCCCTCGGCCTCGAAGAGCGCCTCCCCCTCCCCCACGCGCTCCGCGTCCCCCAGCGCGAAGCCCACCCCGAGCAAGACCAAGAAGAAGAAGCCCAAGCCCTCCCCGACCCCCAGCAAGGCGAAGCCCGAGCCGAAGCCGACCCCGAAGCCCGAGAAGCCCGACCCGGCGCCGCCGAAGCCGAGCGGCGCCGCCGAGCAGGTCGTCTCGCTGGTCAACGCCGAGCGCGCCAAGGCGGGGTGCGGCCCGGTCCGCTCCAACGACAAGCTCGCCACCGCGGCCGCCAAGCACTCCCAGGACATGGCCGCCCGCGACTACTTCGACCACACGAGCCCGGACGGCACGGACCCCGGCGACCGGATCACGGCCGCGGGCTACCGCTGGAGCACGTACGGCGAGAACATCGCGCGCGGGCAGCAGACCCCGGCCTCGGTGATGGACTCGTGGATGAACAGCTCGGGGCACCGCGCCAACATCCTCAACTGCGACTTCAAGGAGATGGGCGTGGGCATCCACAACGGGTCGGGCGGCCCGTGGTGGACGCAGGCGTTCGGCACCGCCCTCTGAGGCTCCGCGGCCCCGCCGCCCCGAGGCGGGGCGGCGCGCGATCAGCCGACGTGCTGGCTGTGGAACTGCTCCAGGCGCCGCTGCGCGAGCGTCAGCGTGTCGCGGCGGCGGCCGGGGACCTGGCGGCGCAGAGCGACCAGGGCGGGGCCGAGGGCGCGCACGGCGTCGGGGTCGCGGACCCGGTCCCAGAGGTGATGGGCCCGGTCCACCGCGGCCTCCACGTCCGGGGAGTCGGGGGCCTGACCGGCGGTGAGACGGGCCGAGGCCACCGCGAGCCAGGTCTCGCAGCTGCGCGCCGGATCACCGGCGAACCTGGCCAGGTCCGCGCGGACCTCCATCCAGTGGATGGCCTCCTTCGAGCCAGGGCCGTGCGTGCGCAGCGCGTTCTGTTCCCACGACGCCGCGAGGGCGGCGGCCTCACCGTGCCGCCCGGCTTCGACGGCGGCGGTGATCGCGGCGTGCGGGTCGGCCGGCTCGGCCGGTTGCCGGGCCGATTCCTGGACCGGGGGCTGCGGTTGGTGGGCGTGGTGCGGGCCGGGCACGACGGGCGAGGGCGCGCCGGGGTCGCGGGCCGGCAGCAGGTCCTGGGCGCCGTCCTCGACGCTCTGGGCGGCGGCCTGCTGGTGGAGTGGGAGCAGCGGCGGTCTGTGACCGCTGCGAAGTATCGTCGCGAGCGCCTTCATGTACGAGGGGATCGCGGGCGTACGACGCCGGGCCGGCGGGGCGATGCGGCCGTACAGCGCGACGCCGGGGCCCGCGTCGATGGGGTGCTCGGTGAGGTGCTGCCAGCTCTCCTGGTCGGTGTGCAGGTCGACGAGGAGCGTGGTGGTGCCCGCGGGACGGATCCGCAGCTCCTGCGTGATCCAGTGCCAGGGGAATCCGGTGTACCGCACCGTCGCGGTGGTGGTGCGGGCGAGCGCCACGTGCAACTGCCGCTGGCGCCGGTCGAGATGGACCTGTCCGATCAGGCAGACGGTCAGGGGTCCCTGCGCCATGGCCGCGGCCCGCAGCCGGGTGAGCACGGTCTGCGGGTCCAGCGGGTCCGCGAGTTCCACGATGCTGGCGGTCGGCGTCCCGGCGAGCGTCTCCGGAGGCACCGCCGCGAGGACGGGAAGCACGGAGGCCGCGTCCACGAGACGCCCCTTGCCCACCGGGGCGGCCGCGATGAGCAGCACGGTTCCAGGCATGGTCCCGGTCCCCTCCCTCTCGATCATCACGTCAGCACCGTATCCGCATCTCACGCCCGCCGCGCCAACTGGGCTGCACCCGCTGCCCCATAAGGGATATTTGGGTTGTGCGCCGCCGCGGAACCAAGGGGGCGTGGTCGATTCAAGCACGGCCCGTTCGGTGACCCCCATCGCGGAGATGGTTCCGTGTGGCGGAGACGATGTCGTCGCTCATCCGCTGCGGGACGACGAAGCCTTCTTCCTGGACGATGATCTCCGTGGCCAGGTCGACGATCGTCTGCAGCGCGGCCGGGTATCCGAGTTCGGCGGCCTCCGCGTGGATCAGCCCGGCTCCGCGGACCGGATCGAGGTCACCCGCCACGATGCGGCCCGCCCACCAGCGCGCCACGGTCCAGCGGGCGTCGGCCGGATCCCCTTCGGCGATCGGCACGAGCCCCAGCTCCTCGACGACGAGGTCGAACAGCTCGCGCGCCTCACCGAGTTCGTCGCGCCCGAGCCCGGCAAGCATCGCGAGCGAGGGCGACTCGACGTCGGCCAGCAGGGCATCGAGCCCCAACCGCACGAGTCGCGCCTCCGAGGGCCGCTGCCCGACCACGCGATCTCGTTCGGCGGCGGCGATCCGCAGAAAGCCGACCGCCACGCCCTGGTCCATCCGTCGCCCCACCCATCGACCCGCCTCTTGATCCACGATCCGCCCTCTCCCTCCACCCCGACGACCCCGAGGCCGCGCACCCGCACATCCAGTGTTCTTTCGGGCGGCATCAACTGGCCTCCGCCGCACAGCTGTTCACCGTCACACGGTGGGCGTGACGGTGTTCGCCAGGAGCCTGTCCAGGGCCTTTCGCGTGCGCGTGGTCGCCGCTTCCGGGTCGCCGAAGAGCTGGATCTCCTGATTCAGGGCGAGGTAGAGGCCGCCCAGTTCGTACGCGACCTGGTCGGGGTCGGTCGAGGCGGGCAGGTCACCGGCCTCGACGGCGGTGCGCACCTCCCCGGCCAGACGTCGGCGCCAGACCCTGAACAGCCGGGCCACCGCGTCGCGCAGCGCGCCGTGCCGCGCGTCGAACTCGACGGCAGCGGTGGTGAAGAGGCAGCCGCCGGGAAAGATCTCCCGCTCGGTCTCCAGATACGAGCTCCACGCCTCGCACACCGCCCGCAGCCGGGGCAGCCCCGGCTGTTCGTGCCGCGCCCGCTCCCACACGGTCCGGGAGAAGACCGCCGACGCCCCGTCGAGCGCGGCGAGTTGGAGGGTTTCCTTGGTGCCGAAGTGCCCGAGGATTCCGGCCTTGCTCATGCCGAGGTCCGTGGCGAGGCGGCCGATGGTCAGCCCTTCAAGACCTTCTACGGAGGCGAGGGCGATGGCACGGTCCACGATGCGCTCCCGCGTCCTGCGGGCCTCGGCGACGGACTTACGGGGGCTCATGCGGTCATCGTAACCAACCGCCACCCATTTAGCTTCCGACCGATCGGTTGCTATATTCCGGACGGCTCAGCGACAGCTCAGCCCAGCCGTGTCCCTCTCACCTAGGAGCATCGCCGTGTCCGGATCCCGCATCACCGCCCTGGGCCACTACCAGCCCGCCCGCGTCCTGACCAACGACGACCTGGCGGGCCTGGTGGACACCAGCGACGAGTGGATCCGCCGCAGGACCGGCATCGCCACCCGCCGCATCGCCGCGCCGGACGAGTCGGTGACCGACCTGGCCACCGCCGCCGCGGGCAAGGCCCTGGCCGCCTCCGGACTCCAGCCGTCGGACATCGGCCTGGTCACGGTGGCGACCTGCACCGCGATGGACCGCTGCCCGTCCACCGCCGCGCAGGTCGCAGCCCGCCTCGGCATCCCCTCCGCGGTCGCCTACGACCTCAACAACGGGTGCGCGGGCTTCACCACCGCCCTCGCCGGCGCCGACCACGCCGTACGCGCCGGAGCCGCCCGGCACGCGCTGGTCATCGGCGCCGAGAAGATGTCCGACGTCACCGACTGGTCCGACCGCAGCACCTGCGTCCTGCTCGGCGACGGCGCGGGCGCCGCGGTGGTGAGCGCCGACGAGCAGGCGGGCATCGGCCCGGTGGCCTGGGGCTCGGACCCCACCCGAGGCAACGCCGTGCGCCTGCAGGGCGACTGGCACCCGCACTTCGCCCAGGAAGGCCAGACGGTCTTCCGCTGGGTCACCGCCCACCTGCCCGAGATCGCCCGCGACGCCTGCGCCCGCGCCGGACTCACCCCCGCCGACCTCGCGGGCGTCGTCACCCACCAGGCGAACCTGCGCATCATCGAGGCGGTCGTCCGCCAACTCGGCCTGTCCGAGGACACGGTGATCGCCACGGACGTCGTCGACTCCGGCAACACCTCCGCCGCGTCCGTCCCCCTGGCCCTCTCCAAACTGACGGAACGCCGAGAGGTCCCCGCGGGCGCCCCGGTCCTCCTGCTCGCCTTCGGCGGCGGCCTGTCCTGGGCGGGGCAGGTCGTGGCCTGCCCCTGAGACCTTGTACGCCGGATGGCGCAGTCAGCGTGCGTTCACTCGCGCCGAACGGTCTGCTGGCTGCGATGGGTTACGACATAGACAGCCCGCGCCAGGCGGGCACCACACGACGTGACGCACTGGGCATGGCCGCGGTGCTGCTGGCCGGCGGCGCCCTCTCCATGGGGGCGACCGGGCCACGGGCCGACAGCGGGTCCGACGACTCCTGCACGGCCACCTACGACCCCGAGTTCGAGGCGGCGCTCGCCGACGCCGACGGGGAAATCCCCGAGGACGCGGACCGCGGCATCGCCCCGGTCGGGCCTCCCGGACGATGCGCCCTTCCGCTGCGCAGACGCTATCGGGTCACCACCCGCTACGGCGTACGGGGCAACTGGCTCGCCGGGTACCACACCGGCATCGACCTCGCGGTCCCCAGCGGCACCGCCGTGTACGCGGTGGGCGGCGGAGTCGTGGTGCTGGCCCGCTGGTCGGGCGCGTACGGCAACGCCGTGACCATCCGCATGCCGGACGGACACTTCGTGGTGTACGCGCACCTCTCCCGCATCGGCGTCCGCAAGGGCGCCCGCGTCCACACCGGGGCCTGGCTGGGCAGCAGCGGCGCCACGGGACGTGCCACCGGGCCCCATCTCCACCTGGAGATACGGGCCCGGCGCCACTACGGATCGGACGTCAATCCCGTCCGCTACCTGGCTCGGCGGGGCGCCCGCCTCTGGTGAGACCGGGGTACGGGGCGCTCAGCCCGCGTGCAGAACCCGGAAGCGATCAGGCTCCGCCGGATCCCGGTCGACGACCTGGATGGGCGGCCAGGCCCACTGCCACACGCCGATGCCCGGCGTACGCGAGAACTGGATCTCCCCGCGGGTGCCTTCGACCGCGACGCGCGGCCAGAACTCGGCGATGCGTGGCCGGTCCGTGCCGTGGGCGCGCAGCGCTTCGGCGAGGACGGCGACGGTGTCGTACCCCTCGAAGCCGACGAAGGAGGGCACCTGGCCAAGCCGCTCGCGCAGGGCCTTCTCGACTCGCGCCCCGAGCGGGGTGAGGCGCTCGGGCCGATAGCGCAGGAACGGGACCCCCGCCCCGTCGTCCCCCAGCAACGCCGCCCACTCGGCGAACTCCGGTTGCCCGGCAGGAGCACCGATCAGGACGTCGGCGAGGCGCTGGTCACGGCGGACCGCCCGGACGATCGGCACGGCCGGATCCGGGAAGCCGACCAGGAGCAGGAGGGCCGTCGCGCGATGGGCGACGAGTTCTTCCGCCACGGCCGTGGCGCTGGACGCACCCATGTCGAGTTCGATGACGGTGCCGCCGCGTGGAGTGAGGTAGTCCCGCAGAATGCGGGTCCCTGTCGCCCAGTAGACGCTCGGCTGTGCGGCCACGGCGACACGGTTGTGCCCCGCGCCGAGGAGGAAGTCCGCGTACAGCTGCCAGCCGCGGGACTGAGCCGGGGCGAGGCGCGCGACCCATTCCGTCGGATGCGCGGTGAGCGCGTCGATAACGGCCGACGAGCAGAGGTACGGCAGCCCGAGGGCATCGGCCCTGGCGGCGGCGGCGCGTGCGACGACGCTGTGATACTCCCCCACCACAGCAGCCACACCCAGCTCGGCCAGTTCGCCCACAGCCGCCGCGGCCTTCTCGGGGTCGGCCGCGGTGTCCCGGACGACCAGTTCGAGCGGCCTTCCGCCGATCCCGCCGCCGTCGTCGACGTCCCGAACGGCCAACTCGAGCCCGGCGAGCAGATGCTGACCGGCCTCGACCCAGCCGGGGCGGCTCAGCGGGACGAGAGCGCCGATCCGGACGGGTGCCGCGCCAGGCCGCTCCGCGCCGGCTTCCGATGGTGACGTACTCATACGTGGGCGTCTCCCGTGTACCGATTCCATGCCGGGCGCACCTGGCCGATCATGCCGGACATTGCATCGGCCGCCCCGCCGTCAAGCAACCGAATATCCGGCTCAGTTGGCGGCGGCGAGCAGCCAGGCCAGGACGCAGAGGCCGAAGGTGACCGGCGCCACCACGAACAGGGACAGCAGCGGCACGAACCCGATGAATCCCTCGCGGACCTTCCGGCCTGCCTTGAGGCGGCCATGCGGCCGGGTCACTTCCGCCTGCAGGTCGAGACGTTCGGCGGCGCGGTCCGACACCACCACTCCCGCGCCCTGCGGCCTCGCGAGCAGCGCGCGGCGGACCAGCCCGTCGACGGTGTCCTTGCCGCCCGCCAGGTTGTTCAGGATGAGCCGCACGCCGTGCGCGTCGGTCAGGATCAGCCGGTCGTCGGTCCGGGTCTGGCCCGGCACTTCGAGCCGACCGACCTTGGTGAGCCGGGAGAGGTCGACGGTGCGCCGTCCAGTGAGGGTGCGGGCGGAGAGCAGGTCACCCTCGTGCAAACGCGCGTGCCACCCCATGGGGGCGTAGGCCGCCACGAGACAGCTCACAAACGGTGAGAACAGGTTGAGGAAGAGAAACCCCTCGCCCACCGCGTCGGCCCGGACGAGTACCACCGGGACCGCGAACGTCAGGACGGGCGTCATCAGGGCGACGATGTCGCTGACGAGCCGAGCGACGCGCCCCTGCCCGGACTCGACCCTGACAGCGCCCTCGGTCGAGTCCGAGCCCGAGTCGGAGCCGGAGCCCGCGTCGGAGCCGAAGCCGGAGCCGGAGTTCGCGGTGTTCGTACGAGAGTTGATGGTCACGGCCGTGACGCTGTCCCCTAGATCTCCCTCTTCCCCACCCGCACCCACGCGGCGAACTCCTCGATGCCGTCGATGACCGCCTCGAAACGGAAGGAGTGGAAGAGGTCGAAGGCGTGGTGTCCGCCCGGGAGTTCGGCGTACACGACCGGCGAGGTGGAGACGGAGCTCAGGGCGGTGACGAGGGCCTTCGGGTTCTCGGTGTCCACCAGCTCGTCCAGGTCGCCGTGCGCGACGAGGAACGGTGGCGCGTCCGCCCGGACGAGGTTCACCGGGGAGGTCGCCGGGTCCTCGTCGAAGTACGCCCCGAGCCAGCCGTTGAGCACGATGGCGGCGGTCACCGAGGTGTCCGCCTCCTCGAACCCGGGCTGATGGGCGGGTTCGTTGGGGGTGAGGGCGGCGAGCGCCGCCATGTGGCCGCCGGCGGAGCTCCCCGACACGAACACGGCCGCCGCGGGGTCCGCCCCGTACTCCTTGGCGTGCTCGCGCACCCAGGCGATGACCTTCTTCGCGTCGATCAGATGGTCGGGGTGCGAAAAGGCAGGGCTTAGACGGTAGTTGGCGCTGACGCAGACCCAGCCGCGGCTCGCGAGGCGGTACAGCAGGGGCAGCGACTGGGTGTTCTTCCGGCCTTGGTCGTAGTGGCCGCCATGGAAGTGGATCAGCACGGGGCCGCCCTCGGGGCGCGAGCGGTGGTGGTACACGTCGAGGAGGTTGCGGCGGCCCGCGTCCCCGTAGCTGAGGTTGCCCACCCGCCTGACGTCACGACGGCGGCGGAACATGGGCCTGAGCAGAATGCGCGCCAGCGGCGGGCGGCGGCGCGCGCCCGTACCGACGCCGAGCGCCTCGTCCAGGGCGAGCCCGACCACGGACGCCGTCCGCATCCCGCGCCGGGCGACCACCACGAGCCCGACGACCGAGGCCGCGGCCAGACCGACGGCCACCCGGTCGGCGACCGTGGCGATGTCACCCTCCACGAAAGCCAGCGCCGTCGACGCCACCAGCGCGTAGATGACGACGAACGGCATCTCGTTGAAGACCAGACCGAGCCGGTAGCTGAAGTAGAAGAGCGGCTTCGGCCCACGGATCCGAACCAGGCAGAACACCACGATCAGCGCGGCCAGCACCACGGTCGCCAGATAGCCCACAGCCACCGGAACCACTCCCCCTCGACATCCGACTCGACATCCGACTCGACGCCTCATCCGAACTACCCCATCTGTGGTACCACGGATGGGGTAGTTTGAATACGTGAATCAGGAAAGACGGGATCGACTGGGCGACGCGGCCATCGACGTACTGGCGGAATCCGGCAGCCGGGGCCTGACGCACCGGGCCGTCGACGCCGTCGCGGATGTGCCACTGGGCACCACCAAGAACTACTTCCCCACCAGGGACGCGCTGTTGCGAGCCGGCACGGAGCGCATCATCGAGCTGTACAAGGCGATCCCCAGACCCACGCCCGTCGACCGGGAGGGCCTGACCACCCTGCTGCGCACGCTCCTGGAGCACGTCGTGGGGCCCGGCCGCGTGCGGGTGCTCGCTCTGCTGGAGTTGCAGCGCGAGGCGACGCGAACCCCGTGGCTCGCGGAGCCACTCGACGCCTTCGCGGCCGCCGACTTCGCATACTTCGAGCACGCCCAGCGCAGCGCGGGCCTGCCCGTGACCCCGCAACGCGCCGCCACCGTCACGCTGGCCCTGCATGCCGCGCTCCCCCACCTGGTGGCCGCAGGTCCCGCCACCCAGGCGGCCGCCGGACTCGACGACCTCGACGGCTTCGTCAACGGCCTTCTGGACACGGTGTACGGGGCGGCCGCCCAGCTCGCGACCTGAACAGCCGTCAGATCCCGATGAAGGTCACCGTTTCGGCCATGCCGGCCCGCCCGGTGCGCAGTCGTGGCGCACCGCCGTTCTCGAAACCGACCGAGACACCACAGATGAGAACAAGCCCGTCATCGGCCCCGACGGCCCGGCTCACCGTCCTGCGATACATGGTCCACATGACCTGAGGACAGCTGTGCAGCCCTTCCGCCCTCAACAGCAGCATGACCGTCTGCAGGTACATCCCCGCGTCGGCCCACTGCCCGGGGCCCATCGTCCGGTCCACGTAGCAGAACAGCACGACCGGCGCCCCGAACGCCCCCGTGTTCAAGGCAGCGATCTTCATGGGCCTGTCGGGGTCGTCACGCTCGATCCCCAAGGCCGCGTACCGCTGAGCGGCCGCGGCGGAGAACCGGTCCAGATACGGCGACATCAGCTCTGCCGGGTACATCGGATACTCCCGGTCGTCACCCGGGTCGCCCGCCAGTGCCCTGGCCGTCGCACGCCTCTTCAACTCGGCCAAGGGCTCGCCGCTCACGACGTACAGCCGCCACGGCTGGAGGTTCCCGCTCGACGGAGCCCGCGCTGCCGCGGTCAGCACTCGCTCAAGTACCTCGTGGGGTACCGGCTCATCACTGAAGGCACGTACGGCCCGGCGACTGTCCACGGCCTCATACACATCCACGCCCCCGCGCCCCCTCGCTCGACCGGTCCCGACTACCGTATGCAGCGGTCGATATCGAGCATCACGAGGGGAGAGGCGTTCATGGGGGAATTGGACGGCAGGACCGCACTGGTGACGGGTGGCTCGCGCGGGATCGGGCGCGCGGTCGCCCTGCGGCTCGCCGCCGAAGGGGCGCTGGTCGCGGTCCACTACGGCGGCAACGACGCGGCCGGCAAGGAGACCGTGGAGCGGATCACCGAGACCGGCGGCCGGGCGTTCACGGTGCGGGCCCGGTTCGGCGAGAGCGGTGCGGTGGACCGGCTGTTCGAGGGGCTCACGACCGGGCTGGCCGACCACGGCGCGGACGGCCTGGACATCCTGGTCAACAACGCGGGTATCCACTCGGCCAGTTCGATCGGGCAGCTCACCGAGGAGGAGTTCGAGCGACTGCTGGCGATCAACGTGAGTACGCCCGTCTTCGTGGTCCAGCGGGCTCTGCCACTGCTGCGGGACGGCGGACGGATCATCAACATGGGCTCGGCGGCCACCCGGATCGCCAACTCCCTCCAGATCGGCTACACCCTCACCAAGGCGGCGCTGGCCGCGCTCAGCCCGTCGCTCGCCAACGAACTGGGCCGGCGTGGGATCACCGTGAACACGGTCGAACCCGGGGTGGTGCTGACCGACATGATCGCCCACTACGCCGAGGTTCCCGAAGCGGTGGCGGGACTTGAGTCGATCACCGCGCTCGGACGGATCGGCGAGCCGGAGGACGTCGCGGACGTGGTGGGCTTCCTGGCGGGCCCGCAGGGGCGCTGGGTGACCGGACAGACCATCGACGTCTCCGGCGGCACCTACCTCGGGCCGATCGCCACCGGTTGAGACCGCAGTCGAGCCCAAAGGAGCGGCGCTCAGCGCCGGTCGGGTCGCCCGTCGCGCGGTGCATCGGAAGACATGCTCCCGCGCGACGGGCGTCCCAGCGCCCTGTGCGGCGAACGCGTCAGCGTTTGAGCATGAAGGTGAAGTCGCCGGAGAGCTTGCCGCTCAGCTTGACTGCCGAGACGAGCTTCCCCTCCCCGATCAGTCTCTCGACCTCGGCCCGCGGCAGACCGAACCCTTCAGCGATCAGCCGCACCGGCCGGACAGGTATCCGCGCCGCGAAGCGCACCGAGACGTCGATCACCTCGTCGTCCAGGTGATCCGATCCGCCGGTGTCGAGGCGCCAGGCCCCGTCCCAGTCGAGGGCGATGCGGTTGCGGCGCCGCAGAACCGGGTCCTGGAGCAACTCGGCTGCCAGGGACGGGTCGTTGTCATGCATCCGGTCCAGCAGCTCGGGCCGTACGGAGCGCACATTCATCCGCTCGAAGACCGTGAGCTTCGCCGTGTCCCCGCAAGCGGCGCAGAGCACCAGGAGCCAGGCGTCGATGCGCTTGTGGTTGGCGTTGACGCGAAACTTGCCGTTCGCCCGGAAGCGCCCGGACGCGCACGTGTGGCATCGACGGAGAACGGCAGGCAGGCAGGTGGGAGCGACCACCCAGTTGTTGAGCACAGATGTACACCGGTTCCAGTGAGAAGTCCGCAGCAAAAAGCAGCGCGGCGCATGAGCGCGACGCGCGACGGTTCAGCGCTTGGGAGGTCTCACAGGGTGTACAACGGCACGTCCTTGCCTGGACGACTTGGGTCGGCAGCACGGTAACGGGAGCCGGCGGCGCCGTTCCACTGGTTTTCGAGCGCCGACGGCCCGCTGCGGTACGAGCGTTACGTGCCGCGGCATACGGAGGTCACGGCGGGCAAGCCCATCGGGCGGCCGCCCCGGAACCCGGACGTCGTCGCCCGACTTCCCGGACGCGGGCGCCCGGTGAACTCCCTGGCCACCGGCTTCGCGTCGATCGGCGACGTCCCCGGCACGGCCGCTCGGTCAGTCGGCCCGCAGGCTGAAGGGCGGGTAACTGTCGGTGAGCAGACCGACGTAGGCCTGCACGCGCAGGTTGTAGCGGTACACGCCCACGACGAAGTCGCGGATCCCCAGCGGATATTCGCCGGTGATGAGCACGGCGAAGAAGCCGCCGATCACGGCAGCCGTCGCTGCGATGCTCAGCAGGAACAGCACCAGGTAGTGCGGAACGGCGAGCAGCCACTTGATCAGGGGCTGCCACCGCGACATCCGCTCGGGGTAGGCGAACGTGACGACGGTGCGCGGATCGAGACCGTCGTCACCGGAGGCGGACTGGAAGTCGAAGGGCGGGTAATCCTCACGCAGGAACAGCGCGTAACTCGCGACGCGCCACTCGTAGCGGAAGGTCATGGCGATCGCGTCGAAGAGCGGACGCGGGATGCGCCGGGTGAACAGCACGGTGAAGAAGGCGATGAAGGTCAGCACCTCGCGCAACAGGCTGAGCACGTAGGCGATCAGCAGTTGCGGAACCGCGAGAAGCCACTGTACGAGCGGCCGCCAGCGGGCTATGCGACGCGTGCCCTTGAGTTCGAGTTGAGTGGGGTAGGGAGCGGCCAGTGTCATGGTGCCCTCCTCAGGACGGCACTGCATGGATGAGCGCGGCGACTGCGCGCCGCCGCATGCGTGACCCGCAGGCGACCTGCTCCCCGGTACGGGCCCTTCGGTCTGCGCTGCTCGGACACCGTCATCGGCCCGTTACAACGTAAGCTTACTTTGTAAGTCGTACGCTTACACCGTAAGCATGTCAAGGCACAGGACCGGAGGACGCGGATGAGCCGCCCTGAGCCCGCACCCCGCCCCCCGCTGACCAGGGATCGTGTGCTGCGGACCGCCATCGCCCTCGCCGACGCGAGCGGGATCGACTCGCTCACCATGCGCAAGCTCGGCGTGGAACTCGGCGTCGAGGCAATGTCGTTGTACCGCCATGTGGCGAACAAGGTCGACCTGCTCGACGGCATGATCGACACCGTTTTCGCCGAGATCGACCTTCCGGCCGACGAGGCGGACTGGCGGACGGCCATGCGCCACCGGGCCGTCTCGGCCCGCACGGTCATGTCGCGCCACCCCTGGGCGACGGGCCTCATGGAGTCGCGGGCCACCCCCGGGCCCGCCACTCTGCGCCACCACGACAGCGTGATCGCAACACTCCGAGGGGCGGGATTCTCGACCGAGTTGACCGCCCACGTGGTGTCCGTCCTGGACAGCTACATCTACGGATTCTCGCTCCAGGAGGCGACCGCCGAGCACCTCCTCCAGCCGGACTACGACCGCGGCAACGAGTTCCTGTTCGGTCTCGACCTGATCCTCGACGGCCTCGAACGGGCCCGCCACGGAGCCTGATCCCGCAGGCTCCACCGACCACGAGAAGCGGAACCTGACGAAGCGCCGCTACGGCGCTCCAGTTCGTCGACCACGGCGACCGCCAAGTCCTCGGCGCTGATACGCGATCGGCAGTCCTGCGACGCCCGGCGGCAGGCCCCGGCGTTCGACGAGGACGAGTCCGACGCCGAGGCCCGCGACACCGCCGGGGAGTCCCTCGGCTTCTACCCGAGCCCGGCGACGCGAGCGCCGCTCGACGTCCTGGGTGTGGCGTCGGGCCCCGTCCTCCGCGGCCGGCCCGCCGGACAGAAGACGAACAGCGAGCAGCCGGTCGTCGTCTGTGGGACGTGCGAGGAGCCCGCGGGTGCGTGGATGAACGAACCTGCCGGGTAGTCGCGTTCGCCGTCGTTGAAGACTCCGGAGATCACATAGACCTCCTCCGGGCCGGGCTCGTGCACGTCGACGCCCTCCCAGTGGGAGTGCGGATCCATTTCGAGTACGTGGGCGTGCGCGCCGTTCTCGCCCCGCCACAGGGTGCGCAGGCGGATGCCGGGAAAGAGGTCGCGGGTGGGGGCGTCCCGCACGGCCGACCGGACGTAGCCGGCCGAGGTGTTCTGTTCTGTCGTCATGGCACCAGCCTCTCCGGTCGCGGACACCCCGCCGAGTGTCAGGAAAGTCATGCCGGGGTACTTTTCTGCCATGCCCGCTTCCGCCCCGCACCGTGTCGTCACCCTCGTCCACGCACCGCAGTCGACCTTCGAACTCGCCTGCGCGGCGGAGGTGTTCGGGATCGAGCGGCGCGGGCTCGCGACGCGGTACGGGTTCGGTGTGTGCGCGGAGCGCCCCGGCCCCGTCCCGACGCGCGCCGGGTACGACATGGTCGTGACCGACGGCCTCGACGCGCTCGACCGGGCCGACACCGTGATCATCCCCGGGTGGCAGCCCACCGAAGAGACCCCCTCCCCCGCCGTGCTCCGTGCCCTGCGGCGCGCGCACGGCCGCGGGGCGCGGATGCTCAGCATCTGTTCGGGCGCCTTCGCGCTCGCGCACGCGGGGCTTCTCGACGGGCGGCGCGCGACCACGCACTGGGCGCTCGCGGACCAACTGGCCGAGCGCTTCCCTGCCGTGCGGGTCGATCCCGATGTGCTGTACGTCGATCACGGCGACGTCGCCACCAGCGCGGGCTCCGGCGCGGGCGTGGACCTCTGTCTGCACGTGGTGCGCGCCGACCAGGGCGCCGCGTACGCCGCGCACGTCGCACGGAACATGGTGATGCCGCCTCATCGCGAGGGCGGCCAGCTCCAGTACGCGGCGCCCGCGCACCCCACCCAGGTCGACGGCTCGCTCGCGCCCCTCCTCGCCTGGGCTTCGGAGCACCTCGACGAGCCGATAGGCATCGAGGACTTGGCCGCTCACGTGGGCATATCGGGGCGCACCCTGGCCCGCCGCTTCACCGACCAGCTGGGCGTCAGCCCCGGTCAGTGGCTGCTCTCCCAACGAATAGGCGCGGCCCGGGAGTTGCTGGAGTCCACCGACCTCCCCCTGGATGCCGTGGCCCGGCGCGCCGGGCTCTCCTCGGCCACCAATCTGCGCAGGCGTTTCCTGCGCGCCCTCGGGACGACACCGGGCGGCTACCGCCGGGCGTTCCACGCGGCACCGCGAGAACTGCCTCAATCATAACTACGCTGCGTAGTCATCGAGTTGATGTCCGATCAGTTCTACATCTCGGTCAATCTTACTGCCGAACGAGGGTACGAACGGCGCTGAGCGGGAACAATGGACATACGAACTCGGTGCCGCCCAGGACCCCGGTGGCGTCCGGCGCCGGTCATTGCACGCCGCGCCACCGCCATTTGATTACTCTCTGTGAAGGAGACGGGACACTGCTGGACTGGGATACGGGCACCGCCGACTTCACCTTCGGCCTGCGTCACCGCGTGGTGAACGGCACTGATGTCCTTGCGTTCTGGGGTGAACTCGATGCCTGGGCCGACCAGGAGCTCGCCCCCCGTGTAACGGCACTCCTGGACCGCGTCGGCCTGCAGGTCGTCGCGGATCTGCGAATGGTGACCTTCATGGATGCCGGCGGGCTGCGACTGCTGGTCCGGATCCGCCGACAAGTGATCAGGAACGAGGGCAGCTTGTGGCTCGTCCCCGGCAGTGCGCGCAACTGGCGTCTGCTGCGCATCACTTCACTCGACCGGGCCTTCACGGTCCCGGCCTGCGCACCGACCCCCTGCGTGCGGACGGGCACCACGAGCGGATACAGCTGACACGACGGCATGAGGCGCCTCCCTGGGGGCACTTGGGAGCCATGCGTCTTCCTGCGGTGACGATGACAGCGCGTGGAAAGAACCGGGCCCGGCGGGCGGCGAAGGGGCGAGGAATCGCCGCGGTGGCGCGCGCGGGGTTCGTCGGCCGCGGGGTGCTGTACCTCCTCATCGGCGCGCTCGCGCTGCAGATCGCCTTCCACGACGGCGGCGGCGAACAAGCCGACCGCGGCGGCGCGCTGGCGGAGATCGCGGAACGGCCCTTCGGCGGCGTACTGCTGTGGCTGCTCGGCGCCGCGCTCGCCGGGATGGCACTGTGGCGGCTGTCCGAAGTCTTCTTCGGACAGGCGGGACCGGACGGCGGCTCCGCGGGCAAGCGGGCCCTGGCGGGGGCGCGTTGTCTCTTCTACGGCTTCGTGTCGTACTCCGTCCTGGCGTTCGCGGCGGGCGACCAGGGCAGCGGCAGCGGAGCGAGCGACCGGCAGACGAAGGACGTGACGGCCAAGGTCCTCGACTGGCCGGCCGGGCAGTGGATCGTCGCCGCCGCGGGCGCCGGTGTGCTCGGGGCGGGGCTCTGGATCGCCGGGCGCGCGCTGCTGCGCAAGTTCCGCGAGCGGCTGCGCCTGGCCGAGATGCCACGGCGGGCGCGTCAGGGCGCCGACGTCCTCGGCGTCACCGGCGGCACGGCCAGAGGCGTCGTGTTCGCCGTGGCCGGGGGCTTCGCCGTCTCCGCGGCACTGCAGCACGAGCCCGGCGAGGCCAAGGGCATCGACAACACCCTGCGGTCCTTCGCCGACACCGTCGCCGGGCCCTGGTTGCTCGCGCTGATCGCCCTCGGCCTCGGCGCGTTCGGGCTCTTCTCCTGGGTGAACGCGCGGTGGCGCAGGCTCTGACGAGCGGTCGCCTCAGACCGGCGCCCGGAACACGAACCGTACGTCCGTCCGCTCCTCCGACACCTCCCACAGCCGGCGCCCCGTCTCCTCGTCGGCCGCGGCGGGCGACAGCTCCACCCGCTTCGGCCCGCCCCGCAGCTCCGCCATGCCGTCCGGGCCGATGAACTCGCCGCCCCGCACGCCCGGATCGGTCGCCGCGTACAGCTGCGACTGCGCGCCGGCGTCGGCGCTCTGGGCGAACAGCGGGTTGCCGATGCGGCCGAAGACCACGCGCCACAGGCCGATCGGACCGTTCAGCTGCAGATTGGTCGCGGTGTAGCCGGGATGGGCGAGCACGCTGCGCACACCGCTGCCCGCCTCGGTCAGGCGGCGGTGGAGCTCGTGTCCGAAGACGGCGTTGGCGAGCTTGGACTGGTTGTAGAAGGTCATGGCCTTGTAGCCGCGCTCACCGTCGAGGTCGTCGAAGAAGAGACGCCCCTGGCGGTGGTTGACCGAACTCACCGTCACCACACGGGAGTCGAGCCCCGCGCTCAGCAGGTCGAGCAGCAGGCCGGTGAGCGCGAAGTGGCCCAAGTGGTTGGCGGCGAACTGCAGCTCGTGCCCCTGCGCGCTGAGCGAGCGGGGCGGCGCCATCACCCCGGCGTTGTTGATGAGCACATCCAGGCGGGCGTGGTCGGCGCACACCCCGTCGGCGAAGGCACGGACCGACGCGAGGTCGGCGAGGTCGATCCTGCGCACCTCCAGGCGCGCGTCCGGCTGCTCGGCGGTGATGCCGGCGACCGCCCTGCGACCCTTCTCCTCGTCGCGCACCGCGAGGATCACGAGGCCGCCCCGCCGGGCGAGCGCGCGGGTGGTCGCCAGACCCAGGCCGCTGTTGGCCCCGGTGACGACGAACACCCGGTCGGTCTGGTCCGGAATCTGATCGGTGGTCCAGTGCTGCTGCGTCATGTGGCACACACTGCACCTGATGGCACTCAGTGTCAATGCGATACCGAGTGCCATGGAGGGCATCGCGTGAAGGAGTGGCATGTACGATGGCCGGGTGAGTTCCCGCCCAGAAGTGACCATGGCCGAGCGCAAGCGTCGTCTCGTATCGGACGAACTGACCGAGTCCGCGCTGCAGTTGCTGGCGTCGAAGGGGTTCGACGCGGTCACCATCGACGAGATCGTGACCACCGCCGGCGTCTCCCGGCGCACGTTCTTCCGGTACTTCGCGTCCAAGGAGGACGTGGTCGTCCAGTTCCTGGCCGACATGGGCACCGGCATGCGCGCGGAGCTCGCGGACCGCCCCGCCCAGGAGCGTCCTTCGACGGCGCTGCTGCACGCCGTCCGTGTCCCGCTCGCCGCCTGCTCCGGTCACCACTCCGACCGGGCCCTGCGCGTGGTCCAGCTGATCCTGCGCACGCCCGCCCTGCTCGCCCGCTTCCTGGAGCGGCAGGCGCAGTGGCGGGCCGATCTGACCGAGGAGCTGGGCAGCCGCCTGGGGCTCGCCCCTGCCGCGGAGCTGTACCCGCGGCTGGCCGCGGGTATGGCGCTCAACGCCTTCGACGCCGTGCTGCAGCGCTGGAGCGACAGCGACGGCGCCGAGGACCCGGCCGACCTCCTCGACCGGGCCTTCGAAGTGATCTCCCCGGCGCTGGACGCGGTCGAGGCGCGGTAGAGGCCGCTCACACCCCTGGGTCAGCAGGCGTACCAGCCGCTCCAGCCGCTGGAGTAGGAGTTGCACCAGTACTTGTGCGAGGCGTTGGCGTTGACCACCTTCACGGTCGGCCGGTTGCCGGAGTAGAAGGCGTCCACGACGTTGGTGGCCGTGCCGCCCATGCTCTTCCACCCGCCCGAGGACGCCGAGATCCGGTACACCTTGTAGTTGGTGCCGATGACGAACGTCTCGGAGTGCCCCGCCGCCCAGCGAATGTCCAGAACATCGCTGGAGCAGGTCTTGTAACCGGTGTGGCCGAAGCGCGTGATCGCGCATCCGGCGCGGGTCTCCTCCTGCCTCTCCCCCCTGCCTCTCCCCCTGCGCCTCCCCCTGCGCCTTCGCCGATGCCTGAGCACCGCTCGGCGCCGCCGTGGCCGTGCCGACCAGCACCGCTGCCGTGGCCAACCCCGTGGCCGCCGTGGTGGTGAGGAACTTCCTGAGCACCGCATACTCCTTCCCTGGAACGGTCGTCGACACGGTGCCCGCCCCCGTACGGGCACCGCACGGCCCACTGTTTCCGGCCGACTGTGGCCAAACCTTGGACAGACCTTGAATCACCAGGTCAGGGTGGCCCTGGCGACAGGAGGTCCGGGCGGTGGCGGCTCAGTTCACGGTGCTCGGTGACATCGAGGTCCGGGTGGGCGGCCGGTCCCTCGACATCGGGCACATGCGGCAGCGCTCCGTGCTCGCGGCGCTGCTGGTCGACGCCAACCGCACCGTCTCGGTGGACCAACTGGCCGACCGCGTCTGGGCGGACCGCCTCCCGCAGCGGTTCCGCACCACGCTCTACAGCTATCTCTCCCGCCTGCGCCACGCCCTGCTCCGGATCGAGGGTGCCGAGGCGCGGATCGAGAAGGAGCCCGGCGGCTACCAACTCACCGTCGACCCCGCCGCGGTGGACATGCACCGGTTCCGCGACCTGGTGGCGGAGGCCAGGGCCGCCGAGGAGCCCCGGCGCGCCGCGGCCCTGCTGGAGGAGGCGCTCGGCCTGTGGCGGGCCGAGCCGTTCGCCGCCCTGGACACGCCCTGGTTCGGTGCGCTGCGCGACACTCTCGTACGCGAAAGGCTCTCCGCCGAGCTGGACCGCAACGACCTCGCCCTGCGCCAGGGCCGGCATGGGGAGTTGCTGGCCGAGCTGACCGCGAGGGCCGAGGGGCACCCGCTGGACGAACGACTCGCCGGTCAACTGATGCTCGCTCTCCACGGATCGGGGCGGGCGGCCGACGCGCTGGGCCACTACCGGCGCACCCGGGACCGGCTCGCCGACGAGCTCGGTGTGGACCCCGGGGCGCCGTTGCGGGAACTGCACCAGCGGATCCTCACGGCCGACCCCTCGTTGGCCCCTCCACCCGTGGCCTCTGCCCCGCCACCCGCACCCCGCCAACTGCCGGCTCCTCCCGGCCTCTTCGCCGGCCGAGGCGGCGCGGCTGCGGGCTTGATACGCGCGGCGGCGTCGGGTCGGGCCGAGGTCACGGCCGCCAGTCGAAGGGGAAGTGCTTGCTCGATCCCCCGCGGTATTCATGGGAGAAGTCGAAGCCCTCCGCGTGATCACCGTCGACGACGCCCCAGGTCGCGATCTGACCGGGCCCCACCTCGGCGCCGGGAGCGTTGATCAGCTGGACGCGCCGGGAGGGATCGGCCGTGGGGCCGGTGAGCGCGGTGGCACCGACGGCGACCTTGTCGGCGACAGTGGCCCGCCAGTACGTGAGGTCCTCGGCCGCGTCGAAGTGAACCGGCGCGTACCGCACCTCGCGCAACTCGCTGATGAGCGAACCGAACTGGCCCGGCCAGCCGCCGACATGCCCGGCGAAGATCTGCTCCAGCGCATCGCGCTGCGCCGCGTCGCCCTTGGCGTCGATGTAGAGCATCACCTTCATCGTGGCATCCGGGTCGCCGACCCACATGTTCCCGGCGAACTCCCCGAGCGCGACCACGCCGAGCCCGTCCAGACGTACGTCCCCGAAGTGCCCCTCGTGGACCTGCCAGACGAGAGTGAAGAGACAGTCCCCATGGGTCGGCGCCTGGGCGAAGGTGCACGGGCAGGGCAGCGCACAGCTGCAGACGTCGAACCACTCACCCCTTAAGTGCCAGTCGGGGAGCGTGCCGTCGGCGCCGGCGCGGACGACGACGGGGGTGGCTGAGTCTCTCCGAGACGCGACGGGCGTCGTACACATGGTGTCCTCCAGACCCTGGTCATACCCTCGGGGGGTATAACTCGTTGACGAGCATGAGGCTACGACTCGCCATGCACACACGTCAAGTACCCCCAGGGGGTATTCCTTGATGCGGAAATCAGAACGCACCCGCTCGCGCCGGTTCGGGTCATGACGCTCTTCCCGCACATCGGCACAGCGGTCACGTCGTTCCGGAGGTCACCACAGGATGTCGGTGACAGCCAGCGCCTGGTCGCCGCGCTCGCCATCCCAGTGGAAGGTCAGCGCCTGGTCGACGGCAGCGGAGGTCAGCACACGACGCAAGACCTCGGTGGCCTGAGTGAGCGCCTGCAGAGAGCCGACGCCGTACAAGGTCCACACCGCGGAGTCGTCCAGTCCCTCGATACGGCACGGGCACTCCCAGTCCCCCTCCTTCTCAGGATGCGGGCGCGGTCGTCCGACCTGAATGCCCAGCGTGGTCCGGCGTCCGGAGCCGAAGGACCGACGGGCCGACCGTCGGCGCCGCGGAAGCAAAAGCGGTCGGCCGGTTCGCGTCCTGTTCATCCTCCGTGATCCTCACGAAAGATGGGGGCTTGTCAGAAAAGCGCACCTGTCGAGTGAGGAATCCACGATGGCCAGGAACGCGAAGGGCAACACGAAACCGCAGCAGGGTCCGGAGGGCCGGAGCCCCGAGGAGATCACGGCACTGCTCGCCGGGGCCGCCGACCCGGAGCAGCGGCTGGCCGTCCACCAGGAGCTCTACCCGGACGTGGTCAACCTCGCCACGGCGGAGAACGTGCTGGTCTATCCATCACTGCGGGACAACGTCTTCGACAGGCTCGGCGTCCTCGAGCAGAAAGACGTCAAGTACGCCCCTTCGTACGGCAGTCCGGAGATCCGCCACAACATCGCGGAAACGCTCCGCCCGACGTTCTCCCCGGACCTGAAGAGCGAGGACGTCTTCGGCACATCGGGTGCGTCGGCCGCCCTGGAGTGCCTGGCATTCGCGCTCAAGGACGGCGGGGTCCTGCGGAGCGGCGACCGGGTGCTGCTACCCGCCCCCTACTGGCAGGGCTTCAACTGGTCCTTCGAGCAACGGCCCGAACTGGTCACCGTTCCCGTTCATCTCCAGGAGAGGGGAAGGGAGAACTTCGAGCTCACCCTGGAAGATCTGCAACACACCTACCGGACCCAGCCGGAGCCGCCGAAGCTGCTCGTCCTCACCAACCCCAACAACCCGCTGGGCGACAACTACGGCAAGGACCTGCTGGAGAGCATCTACCGATGGGTGCTCGACGAGACGGGCATGCACATCATCTCCGACGAGATCTACGCCCACTCCCAACTCACGGGAGCCCGGCCGGAGTTCGTCAGCGCCCTGGCACTGGACGCCTACCGGAACGACGCGGAGGCGAAGAACCGGGTCCACGTCGTGTATTCATTCGCCAAGGACTTCGGGATTTCCGGTCTTAAGGCCGGAGTCGTGATCTCCAAGTCGCCGGTGGTCCATCAGGCCATGCAGGGCATCAAGGACAAGCAGAACTCCCTCTCCTGGTTCAGCCCGTTCGACTCGCTCAAGCACTTCGTCATCGGGAAGATGCTGGCGACCGCCACCGACGGCAAGAGCTATCCGCTCGAGCTGATGAAGCAGTACCGGGGCTGGCTGACGACCGCGTTCCAGGAAACCCGCCGTGCCCTCGATGACGGTGGGATCCCGTACCGCCACCGCGAAGGGCAGAACGCGGCGCAGTTCTTCTGGCTCGACCTGCGCGCCTGTCTGCCGCCGGCGGGCACGGTGATCCCACCGGAGACCGGGCCGCACTTTCCGCAACTCGACCGCGTACCGGAGCCGTTCGCCGAGAAGAGCGCGGAGGTCGAGAAGAAGGGGACGGCCGCGCTGCCGATCCTCTTCCCGAACATCTCCAGCGAGGAGGAGTGGCTGCGCTGGTACGTCGCCACGTACGCCCAGGTGCAGTTGCTCCCGGGGCAACTCCTGTCGTGCGCCGAGCCGGGCTACTTCCGGCTGTGCTACACGGCCGTCGACACCACCGAGGTCATCGCGTCGGTACGGAGGATCGCCGACCTCCTGGCTCCGTGGGGGAACAGCGGCCGCTGACGCGCCCGGTGTGTGCGCCCTCGCCCTGCAGCCGCCTGTTCCGGGCGGCTGTGCGGGTTCACCCGCGGCTGCGGCTGAACCGGCGCCTGCCGCCACTGCGTCCGCCGCCGCGGCCTCGCATGAAGAAGCCGATGATCCAGAGAGCCAGAAGTACGACCGCGACCCACCAGAGGATCTGCATGGCGAAGCCGAACCCGAAGATCACCAGGATCAGCAGGAGGAGAAGAATCCACATGAGCATCGCCGGGCCTCCGGTTCGCATGGAGTGGTTCCTGGTATCCGCGGGGACTGGGCGAAACGGGAAGGTGGAATGCGTCGCCCGAACGGTTCGGAGTGGCATGGCCCTACGCCGTGCCGTCAGTCAACGCTCGCCCTGACCTGCCGTCAACGGGTCTTGAGTGGTGTGGGGTCGGGAGCCGGGCGCGGGTCTGATGAGGTTGTCGGAGCGATGAAGGAGGCATCGGCCGGATCGCTCGGTGGCAGGATGCGGTCCTCCCACCAGGACAGGCCCATCACTGTGGCGAGCAGGACGAAGGGGACGAGAACAATCAGCGCGTACATGGTGTACCGCCTGCCGAGGGATGCGTGCGGCGGGACGGGCGCCGCATGGGTGCCCGCGTGGGGCGCGCCCTGGGGCGCGACAACCAAGGGATGCGGCCGGGGACCGGGGCGGCAGAGCGGACGATAGCCCTGACCGCACGTCTTGGAGAGGTCGCAAGCAGCCATCCCTTTCGGGGCCGATCGGAACTACGGCGAGCTCCTCCAGGAACTGCGGATCATTCGGACTTCCGGCGAGGCGCCGCCAGAGCGGGAACGCGTCCGGTCCGGCGGACGCCGGATGAGGTGCGACGCCCGGGAACAGATGCCGCTGAGCAGACCGTCGAGCGACTTCGGCTTCGGCAGCTACGGCTTCGGCGTCGGCGGCTTCGGCGTCGGCGGCTTCGGCTTCGGCGTCGGCGGCTTCTCGGCATGCCAGGAACGTCCATCGCGGAGCTGCGATGGACGCTGCCCTCGGCCTCAGGACCGTTCGTGCGGGCTCAGACGACCGCGCCCGTGCCCCTCTCCTTCCTCCTCCGTGCCTCCAACGGGCTGTATCCGTCGGGGACTTCCGTCGCGCCGCGGCGGCCGCGTGCCGGGGGCGGTGCAGG
Organism: Streptomyces sp. NPDC041068; assembly: GCF_040647455.1. NCBI lineage: Bacteria > Bacillati > Actinomycetota > Actinomycetes > Kitasatosporales > Streptomycetaceae > Streptomyces > Streptomyces sp. NPDC041068. Next base: position 286,884 of record NZ_JBEZCG010000012.1, on the reverse strand, counting down.
GTTGCGGTGTTCCAGGGCGATGGCGATCGGGACCGCAGTGAAGATCGTCGAGGCCATGCCGACCAGGACGCCCGCGATCAGCGCCACGGAGAAGTCCGCCAGCGAGTCGCCGCCCAGTACCGCCAGTGCGGTCAGGATGAAGAGGGCTCCCATGCCCGTGTTCACCGTGCGCGGGAGCGTTTGGACCACCGCGCGGTTGGCCGTCTTCTCCAGGTTGCCCCGTGGGTCTCGGCGGCGTGCTTCGCGTACGCGGTCGAAGACGACCACCGTGTCGTTCACCGAGTAGCCGATCACCGTGAGCAGAGCCGCGAGGAAGACGCTGTCCACCGGCTTGCCCAGCCAGGCGAACAGGCCCACCACGAGGAGGACGTCGTGGACCATGGCCGAGACCGCCGCTGCCGCCAGGGTCCAGCGGAACCGCACACTGAGGTAGAGCAGTTGCGCGGCCACCGCGATGCCCAGGGCCAGAAGCGCCTTCTGGCGCAGTTCGCTGCCGAGGCTCGGGCCGATCTGTTCGTCGCGCTCGACCGTGACCGTGCCGCCGGGCTTCTCCAAGGCCGCCTTGACGCGCTGCTGTTCGTCGTCGGTGAGCTTCTCCGTGCGAACGGTGATGTCGCCGTCGCCGGACTCCTGCACCACCGCGCGCGGGAACCCCGCGTCGGACACGGCGTTCCGGGCCGTGTCCGCGTCGACCGGCCTGCTGGTGCTGTACTCGACGAGGCGGCCACCGGTGAACTCCACCCCGAAGTCCAGGCCACGGATGAAGATGCCCGCGACGGCCACCGCCACCAGGAGCGCGCTGGCGCCCAGCCAGCGGCGCCGGTGGCGGACCAGGTTCGGGTTGCGGCGGGACAGCCATGTGCGGACGCGACCCGTCGAGGCGATGCCGGTCAGGCCAGGGCGCTTGCGCACGAAGCTGCGGGCGACCGCGAAGTCCGCGAGCGCACGGGTGATCACGAGCGCCGTGAGCATCGATGCCAGAACGCCGATGCACAGGGTGACTCCGAAGCCCTTGACCGGGCCCGTGGCGAAGAAGAACAGCAGACCGGCCGCCAGAAGCGTCGTCACGTTCGAGTCGATCACCGCGCTCCATGCCTTCGCGAAGCCGGTCTTCACCGGCTTCGCCAAGTCCCTGGAACGAACGCCCAGGTATTCCTCCCTCGCCCGTTCGAAGACCAGCACGTTCGCGTCCACCGCCATGCCGATGGCCAGGACGAACCCCGCGAGCCCCGGCAGCGTGAGCGTCGCGCCGAGCGCGACCAGAGCGGCGTACGAGATGAGGCCGTACAGAGCGAGGGCGAAGGCGGCGAGCGCGCCCAGGAGCCGGTAGACGACGGTGATGAACAGTGCGGTCAGGGCGATGCCGATGACCGCGGCCTTGGTGCTCGCCTCGATGGCGTCGGCGCCGAGCGTCGGGCCGACCGTGCGCTGCTCCACGACGTCGACGGGCACCGGCAGCGCGCCGCCCTTCACGAGCGCCGCCAGGTCGCGCGCCTCCGCCTGGCCGAAGTCGCCGCTGATCTGCGTGGAGCCGCCGGTGATGCCGGTCCCGCACACCACGTCCGCGTTGACACCGGGGGCCGAGATGATCTTGTTGTCGAGCGTGATGGCGACGCGGCGTTCCGGAGCGCCTTGTGGCGCGCAGGCCGCGTCCGAGGTGATCTTCGCCCAGGTGTCTCCCGCGCCCTTGCGGAAGTCGAGGGAGACCATCCAGCCGTTGAGCGACTGCTGGTCGAGGACCGCCTCGGCGTCCTCGACCCCCTCGCCGGTGAGGGCGGTGGGGCCCAGCTTCAGGTGATTGCCCGGCTGGTCCGGGTCGGGCAGCGTGCGTGATCCGTCGGCCTCGGGCTTCGCGGAGCCCTTGTCGGCGGACGCCCCCGTCACCGGGTGGACCGTGAGCTGTGCGGTGCGGCCGATGACCTCGGCGGCCTTGCGCGGATCCTGCACTCCGGGGAGTTCGACGATGATCCGTTTCTCGCCGGAGCGGGCGATGCCGGGTTCGGAGACGCCGAGGGCGTCGACGCGCTGCCTGAGGACCTCCAGGGCGCGATCGGTGGAAGCGGCGTCGGCCTTGACGGTGGGTGAGTCCCGGGTCTCCAGGACGATCTGGGTGCCGCCGCGCAGATCGAGGCCGAGGCGGGCGGATTGGGTGAGGGCGATGTACAGGGACAGGGCAACGGCCGCCAACGCGACGATCGCCCTCCACAAGGGTGCGCGGGACAAGGGTGCGCGAGACATGCGTAACTCCACGATGAGGGCAGGGCTGAGGGACGCGTGACCGGCCCCGCGCGGTGTGCGCCGGGTCAGAAGGGTCAGGCGTCGATGACGGTCTGCGTGCTCATCGGTGGGGCGGGCCGCGCGGGGCGGCGGACTCGGCCGGGCTGCCCGGCGGCACGAGTGCGGTGGCGGGGCGCGTGTCGGGCCCGCCCAGGGCGCGGCGCGGGGCCGCGTCGACGGCCGTGCGCGCGGGGCCCGCAGGCTGCGGGCCCGGGATGTGGGCGTCGGGCCGGTGCGTGACCGCGACGTGGAGCGCCGGGACGTCGTCGGGTCCCGCCCCCTGTCCGGCGTGCGCCACCACCATGTGGTGGGTGAGCGGCCCGTCGGTGGGCATGCCCTGCGCCCCGGCCACCGGGACGAACAGCGCGAGGACGGTGACGACAAGGGTCAGCGCGGACGCGGCCAGGCGCGCGGAGCGGCTCTGCTGCGGCACGCGTCCCCCCGTCCCTCCGGTGCTCGTCGGGTGCGCACGGCGTGGCCCCGCCCTGCTCAACGTATGAGGGCCCCCGGTCCGTTCCGCGTTTCCAGGCCCTGCGCTAACGAAGCTGCCACGAAGCGACAGGTAGCCGAGGGTGATGCTCTGGTAATGGTTCTCTGGGCGTCGGGCGCGGGCCCGGTCACGGATCGAGGGCGTTGACGCGATTCTCGTACTCGCGGCAGGCCTTGCGCTGCGCCGGGATTGCTGGGGCGCCCGAGGCGCCGTCGAGCCGTCGAGAGTGGGCGAGGAGTTGGCGGTGGACCGCGTATGTGGCGCGGACGCGAAGCATGTGACCCTGGCCGCGCCGTACGGTCAGGCCCTGATCGAGTGCGGCCTTCTCAGCGGGGTCCAGGTCGGCCGGGCGAAGGAGGTCGGCGACTTTGCCCGGCATGTCGAGGCTCACAATCGGCTCTGGAGCCGGGGTGGCCTCGTGGCTGACGGACGTGTGCTCGGGCAAGAGATCGGCGACGGCCGTGCGGATGGCGCCGCGGCTGACCTTGTGCTCGCGGGCCGGTGCGGCGATGGTACGGCCCTTGAGGTACGCCGCGCGCACACCGTCGACCTTACGGGTCGTGATGACCGGGCGACGCCCGCCCTTGTTGCCCCTGGCCTCGGCGGCCCGCAGCCCGTCGTACGTCAACTCCCGCTGCAGGTCGCGCTGGAGCTCCCCCGCGGCGGCGAGGGTCTGCACCATGAATTTCACCGTGGACTGCAGCTCTCCGGTGCGCGGGTGGCGCGCGGTGAGGTCCATGGCGGAGAAGGCACCGTCGTGGATGCGCAGGGCGAGGCGGCCGCGGTGCAGGACGTCGAGCACGTCGAGGATGTGCTGGGTGCCGCGCACGAGGCGGAACATCTCGGAGATGTACACGACGCCCCCGGCCGCGCGTAGGTGAGCAGCTCGCCGAACTTCGGCCGTTCCAGACGGTGGAGGCGGCTGGAGGTGCCGGCCTGTTCCTCGAACATCACCGGGTCCTCGATCCGGGCCTCGGTCAGGACGAGGTTCTGCCGGTCGGTCGGCTACTGGTCGGTCGACACCCGCTTGTGGACCAGATTCGCCGTGTGATCCCGTTTCGCGTGGAGAGTCCGGAGCCCGGCTGCCATCAAACCCTGTCGTCATCCACCATCGGATCTCATTGGATAGGCACCCCGAAATGGCCGGGTTCATTGGACACCCGCAGGCCCTGGCATCAGACGAACGCTTGCCGGCACTCGCGTGATCGAGCGGGGTGTCAGCCTTCCTTCTGCGTCTCAGCGCAGGGGCCGGGCGCATGTTGGGCTGCACTGTGTCCGCCCCAGCGGGCGAGTCGACCCAGCCTGCCCGGGGCGCGCACGCGGTGTCACTCATCGCACCGCGCCGTGGAAATGATGCGCCGCACATCCCCTGCTCTGTTTATGAGCTGTTCACGTCATAACCGGGTCCGCACGCCCGAGTGGCTTCGGTGTAGGCGGCAAGGAGCGTTCCGAGCGGCGATTCTCACCGCCGCGGCACCCCATCCCGTCCCAGTCCGTTCGCTGCGACGTACACCGTCATGCCACGAGGGAGAGTCTCATGTCGTACGACGAGGTTGACGTCCTGTTCAAGCACTCGACTCCGGATACGGCCACGCACGTGCGGGGCAATCCTCTGGTCGCGGCGCTCTCGCAGGGGCGGGCGGGGCCGGCCGAGGTGGCGCGGGTCGTCGTGGGCGAGTTTCACGCGCATGCCGCGGAGGTGGCGGCGTTCGCCACCCTGGCGGCGCGCTGCCCCGTGCAGCCGGTTGCCGGGTACTTCGTGGATCTGGCACGTCTGGTGCTGGACTGCGAGGCTCCGCTGCTGGCCTGTGCCGAGGCACTGGGCCTGAGCGAGCAGGAGCTGCGGCACCGACAACCGGCAAGGGGGATGCGCGACTTCGGTTCCTTCATGTCGTGGCTGGCGATGCGGGCCGGTCCGGCCGAGGCCGCCGGTGCGGTGCGGGCGGATCTTCTGCTGTGGTGCGGCAGCTGTGCCGCGCTGGCGGACGAGCTGACGCGGCACGAGGCACCGCTGCCGCAGCCGGTCATCGACTATTTCTCGCTGTTCCAGACCCCTCCGGAGCGCTTCATCGAGGAAGCGCGTGAGGTGGCCGCCTACGGACTGGCCCAGGGAGAAGAACCGGCCGCTGTCGAGCGGGGCATCGCCCAGGTCGAACCCGTCCTTTCCCGCTTCTGGGCGGCCGCCGTCCAGCCCTCCGCCTCCACCAACTGACGCCCTCCGCTGTCCCTCACTGTCCCCCTCCCCCGCACCAGGCAAGGAAGCTCCCGACACACCCGGCAAGGAAGCACTGATGGCAACCGCACCGCACAGCACCACCACCCCCTACCACCACGACCTCGTACGCCAGTGGAACAACGTGTCCACCGACTATCCGAGCACCGCGACGGTGCCCGAGCTCTTCGCACGTCAAGCGTCCGCCACGCCCGAAGCCTCCGCCGTGTGCCAGGGCACGGAACGACTCGCCTACGGCGAACTGGCCGACCGGGTTGCCCGGTTGGCGGATCACCTCGTCGACACGGGAGTGAAGCCCAAAGACGTCGTCGGCGTGCTGATGGAGCGGTCGGTGGCGTGCGTGACGGCGGTGCTGGCCGTGATGCGGGCCGGGGCGGCCTATCTGCCACTCGATCCGCACTACCCGCAACATCACCTGCTGCGGATCCTCAAGGACGCCGACGCCCGGACAGTGATCGCAAGCGAGCGGGACCGGCGGCTCGGCGAGGGGCGAGCCCGGATCGTCTGTGTGGACGCGGCGTTCGAGCGCACGGGAGTCTCGGACGGTGTGCGCGTCGGGGCGGACGACCCCGCTTACGTGATCTTCACGTCCGGGTCGACGGGGGTGCCCAAGGGGGTGGTGGTGCCCCACCGTGGCCCGGTACGGCTGGTCTGCCACGGGGATGTGCGCCTGCGGTTGACGGCGGACGATGTGGTGCTGGCGACGACCAACCCCACGTTCGACGTGTCGTGCTTCGAGTGGTTCGGCGCGCTGCTCAACGGGGCCCGGCTGGTCCTCGCGGAGGTGGACACGCTGCTGTCCGCGGACGCCCTGGCGGAGACGCTGCGCACCGAGCGGGTGAGTGTGATGTGGCTGAGCGCCGGGCTGTTCCATCAGATGGCCAAGGTAGGGCCGCAGATGTTCACCGGCCTGCGGTGTCTGATCGCGGGAGGTGACGCGCTCTCACCCGAAGCGGTCCGGCAGGTCCTTGCCCACGGCCGCCCGGAGACGTTCCTGAACGGCTACGGCCCGACCGAGAACTCCTCCTTGTCCACGGTGCACCCCGTCACCGAGCTGCCGCCGGAGGCTGAGACGGTGCCGATCGGGACGCCGGTGGCCAACTCCACCGCCTATGTGACGCGCGCTGACGGCACCCTGGCCGAGGTCGGAGAGGCCGGGGAACTCTGGGTTGGCGGTGACGGTGTGGCCTTGGGCTATCTCGGTGACGAGCAGCTGACCAGCAACCGTTTCGTGCCCGACCACCTCGGAGCGAATGCGGCGGGACGCCTGTACAAGACGGGGGATCTGGCCCGCTGGCGGCCCGATGGGGTGCTGGAGTTCTTGGGCCGTACCGACCGGCAGGTGAAGGTACGCGGCTACCGGATCGAGCTGGACGAGATCGAGGTGCACCTCAGTGCCCACGACCAGGTCCGCGAGGCCGCTGTGATGGCCCAGGGCGAGGGTGGCAACGACCGGCTCCTGGCCTGGATCACGCCGCACAACGGGGCCGATCCTGGTCAACTCTCCTGGACCCTGCGGGAGTTCCTGCGCGATCGGCTCCCCGTCTTCATGGTGCCCAACCCGATCCTCGTCCGCCCCCGGATGCCCCTGTCGCGCTCGGGGAAGATCGACCGCGATCAGCTCGCCCGCGAAGCCACCCAGCACACCGCCACCGGCCGGCACACCGACTCGGCACTGCAGACACCGGTGGAACAGGATGTCGCCGACGTCTGGGCGGACATCCTGGGCATCACCGGCGGCATCGGCCGGGACGACGACTTCTTCGCACTGGGCGGCCACTCCCTGCAGGCCACCCAGCTGGCCGCACGCTGCCGAGCCCAGTTCGCCCTGTGCCCCGAACACAGCCGTCATCTGATCCGCACCCTGCTGGCCAATCCGACGGTACGCACCTTCGCGGCACGCATCGAGGAACTGCGGAACACCCCCGAGGCGGACACCGGCGAGGCCGCGGTCGACTTCGAGGCCGTCTCCCACCTCGACCCGCAGCTGCGCTTCACCACCGCCCCCGACCTGCCATCGGGCGGGCGCCGCGTCGTGCTCTCCGGCGCCACCGGCTTCCTGGGCACCTATCTGCTGGACGCCCTCCTTCACAACGATGTCGCCGAGCGGGTGCACTGCCTGGTCCGCGCCGGGGACGAACAGGAGGGACGACGACGGCTGGCAGCCCGCATGCGTCGCTACGGCCTCGATCCCACCCGCGTCCACGAGCGGGTCACGATCGTTCCCAGTGACCTGGCGGCGCCCCGGTTCGGGCTCAGCGAGGCGGCCTTCCGCGAGCTGGGAGAGTCAGCGGACACACTGCTGCACGCAGGCTCCCGGGTGAACTTCGCCTACCCCTACGCCGCACTCGAAGCGATCAACGTCGGCGGCACCCGCACCATGCTGGACCTGGCCCGCAGCGGACCGCCCAAGGTGTTGCACTACGTGTCGTCCATCGCGGTCATCGCCGGATTCGGCATCGCCGGGGTCCGCCACCTCGACGAGGACACCCCGCTGGACTTCGGCGACCGCATCTCCCTGGGCTACCCGGAGACCAAGTGGGTCGCCGAACGCCTGGTCGCCCAGGCCGCCGACCAGGGCCTGGCCGTGGCCATCCACCGCCCCTACGAGATCACCGGTAGTCGCACCGGCGGCATCTGGAACACCGACACCATGATGTGCGCTCTGTTCCGCAGCATCGCCGAAACCGGCCTGGCCCCCGACATGGCGCTCCCGCTGGACTTCGTCCCGGTCGACTACACCGCCCAGGCCATCGTGCACATCCTTGCCCACCGCCGAGCCGAAGGGCGTGTGCACCACATCACCAACGCCCACGACGCCCGCCTGTCCCTCCTGGTCGAACGGCTCCAGGCCAAGGGCTACCCGGTGCAAACCGTGCCCTACGAGCGATGGGTCGCGTACATGGCGGACCTGACCGCCCGTGACCCCGGCCAGCCGATGGCGCCGTTCATGCCGATGTTCATCGAACCGGCCCGGCGCTCCACCCTCTCCGTCAAGGAGATGTACTTCGCCGGCACCTTCCCCGCCTTCAGCCGCCGCAACTTCGAACAGGCCATCGCCGACTCCGACTTGACCTGTCCGCCGGTCGACGCCGGCCTCCTCGACTCCTACCTGCGGTACTTCGTCGACTCCGGCTTCCTCCAGCCCCCCGCACCCGCCCGCGTCCGTGTGCACACCTGACCGGAAAGGCATCCTCATGCGCATCGCCGTCATCGGAGCGGGCATCGCCGGACTGACCGCTGCCTGGCTCCTGGACGAACACCACCATGTCACCGTCTACGAAGCCACCGACCGCCCCGGCGGCAACATCCGCACCGTCCCCGTCACGACCAAGGAGCACGGAACCCTCCAGGTCGACCTCGGCGCCCAGTTCCTGTCCCCGACCGCCTACCCCCACCACACCGCCCTGTCCCGGGCGTTGGGCATCACCGCCGAGGACACCACCGCCGTGCCGCTCACCACGACGCTCCTGCACGCCGGACGAGACGAACCCCTCCTCGTCACCCCCCACACCCTCACCGACCCGGCCAACGGCCGCAAGCCACTGACCGGACCGGCCTGGGAGGCCCTCGGCACCTTCCTCGCCCAGGCCGCCCAGCTCGAAGCCGACAACGGACCGCACGCCACGACTGTCGCGGACCTGACCGCGCCCCTGGACCTGCCCGAGCACCTCCTGCGCGACGCGGTCCTGGCCTGGTGCGCCTCCTTCGTCGGCTGCACCCTCGACCAGGCCGCCCGCATGCCCGCACGGGCCGCCGCAGCCTGGGCCACCCGCACTCCATCCCAAGCCCCCGACACCGCGCCGACATGGAACGTCCTCACCCACGGCATCGACACACTCGTCGAACGCCTGGCCACATCCCTTCACGGTCGCGTCTGCTATGGCACGCCTGCCCGCCGCCTGGACACCACGACCGGTCGGCCTGCCGTGATCCACAGCGGCGGCACGACCGCCTATGACGCGATCGTCCTGGCCCTGCCCGCCCCGCAGGCGGCACGCCTCCTGCACCACTGCCCCGAACTCCACGCCCCGTCAGCAGCCTTGGCCGCATTCGACTACACGCCCACCACCGTTGCGCTGCACCGCGATCCACGCCACATGCCCGCCGACCGCGCGCACTGGTCGAGCGTGTGCACCACCAGCGACGGGCAGTGGGCGGAAATGACCTGCTGGCTCGGCCCCGTGCTGGGCGCCGATGTGTTCAAGAGCTGGATCACCCACCGCACCCCACCGGACGACATCATCGCCACGGCCGACTTCCAACAGCTGAGGCCCACCGTCCCCGGCCAGCTCGCCGCGCAACAACTCCGTAGCCAGCAAGGCCAGTGCGGCGTGTACTACACCGGCAGCTACCTCGACGACGCCGACAGCCAGGAAGGGGCCGTCCGCTCCGCCCTGGAAGCCCTCCGGCCGCTGTGCGCCGCCGGAACCCGCCTCAACTCCCTCACCACATAGGGCAAGGAAACCCCCCTGTTCGCATCCTGCTCACCGCGCTGCCCAGCGGCCTCGGCCACCTCCCCGGTCCAGGCCGTCCGGCCGGCGCCTCCCGACACGGCTACCGGAGGTACCGCCGTGCTCCAGCCCGCAACACATCTGTCCCATCTCTCCTACGAGCTACGCGGCGCTCTGCCCCGCCTCGCCGACGAACTCGAGCGGCAAGGCCGCCACGTCATCCGCCTGCACCTGGGCGATCCCGCCGCACACGGCATCACCGCACCACGCGCCGTCACCGACGCGGTGCGCCACCACCTCACGGCATCCTGCGGCTACGGCCCCGCTCAGGGCCTGCCCGAAGCCCGCGCAGCGGTCGCCGCCTACTACCGCGACCGCGGCCTCACCACCCTCGAACCACGCGACATCCACCTCGGCAACGGCGTCTCCGAACTCATACTCCTCGCCCTCCAGGCCCTGCTCAACCCCGGCGACGAGGTCCTGCTGCCTACCCCCGGATACCCGCTGTGGGCAGCCGCCGTCCACCTGGCCGGCGGCACCCCCGTCCACTACCGCTGCGACGAACACGCCGACTGGCTGCCCGACCTCGCCGACCTGCGGGCGAAGACCAGCGACCACACCGTCGCCCTGGTGGCCAACACCCCGCACAACCCCACCGGCGCCGTCTGGCCCGCCGACATCCTCCACGTCTTCGCGGACATCGCCAGGCAACGTCAACTCCTGCTCCTGTCCGACGAGATCTACGCGCACATCGTGTACGACACCCAGCACACCACCCTGGCCGGTCTGGCTCCCGACCTGCCGTGCCTCACCTTCGGTGGGCTGTCCAAAACGCACTGCGTGCCCGGATTCCGCGCCGGCTGGATGGCCCTCAGCGGCCCCCACTCCACCACCCGCGCCTACAGCGAGGCCGTCACCCTGCTCGCGTCCCTCCGGCTATGTCCCAACACACCGGCCCAGCACGCCATCGCCCCCGCCCTGAGCCGCATCCACCAGACCGAGACCCATCTCACCGGACCAGGCGGCATCCTCCGCCGACGCCACGACGCCGCTTGGGAAGCCCTGCACGACATCCCCGGCATCAGTTGCACACGGCCCCACGGAGCGTTCTACCTCTTCCCCCGCATCCCCCAGGGCGGACACGACAGCACATTCGCCCACACCCTGCTGCGCGAGCACGGCGTCCTCGTCGCCCCCGGCTCAGGATTCCACCACACCGAAACCGACCACATCCGCCTCTCCACTCTCGCCGACACCCAGCAGTTCAAGGAAGCCATGCACCGCGTCGCTCATCATGTCGAGGTTGCACCTGTCGGCCGAGCGTCCAGTGGCTGAGTCCAGTAGCGCCGAACAGCCCACCGCTCATCCGCTCCTACGGCACGCTTCCGACCCATTTCAGCTGGCCTCCCACCCGTGTCGTCGGCTTCGGCACCTGCCGTGGGGCAGCACCGGGGCCGACGGCATTCTCAACTTCGGTGGCGGAGCTCTCCTCGCTCTCCGGTTCGGGAATCCGGCGTGCTGGAGCGTGCTGAGGCACGGCCGGAAAGGACAGGCCGAGCCGGTTGCCCATGTCCAACTCGAACCGGCCGCACGGATTCACATGCGTCCAAAACAGCGGGGACAGGGCCCGCCGGTCGACGTCGGTGAGCTTCTCGGCCCACTTGGGCTCGGCCAGGATCTCTTGCAGCAGCAGCGTGTTGACGTGCACGAGACTGCTCCGGACAAGGTGCAGGGCGAGCATGGAGACCTCCTGGCTCTCCTTGTCGTCGCCGGTCAGGTCGCCGTCCTTGCCGTAGAACAGATCCATGAGGTTCGTCGACCACGACCCGAACTTCTTGCTGTCCGACGCACATGACGAGCCCGCCCCCCGCCATCGCTCGTCCCGTGCGGTGAAAGTGGCGTTCACCAGCCGCACCAAGGCGGCGCGCAAGTTGGCCCGGTTGAAGAAGGTCTGCCCGCCGCCCACACTCGCGGTGCCATCTCCCCTGTCGTCCTCGGCGACCAGCTCATCCAGCATGGTGCGGGTGATCGCAGACAGCCGCCCCATGGTGGTCCCGCAGAACCGGCTCTCGAAAGTGCTGACCGCCGAGCCCACCACCCTGGCCACCTTCGCCGGGGCTGGCGGCTCGATCGACTTCTTGCGACAGCGTGCCACCACCGCCTCCGCCAGCCGCTCCCGTGACAGCTCCACCGGGCACAACTCCGCGGCCGGCCATTCAGCGAGGCCCGCCTGGTCCTGCGTCGTGCACTCGTGGAACCCGTACGCTGCCCGAATCCTCCATCCGGTGACGGCTGATGGCCCTGCCCGACCAGTCGTACGCCGACCACTGCCCGGCCTCGATCAGACCCTCCGGCTCCCACTCCTGGCGCATGTGCCCCTCCTGCCTCAACTGCCAATGACAGCCGTCACTCTGAGCCAGGACCCCACCCCTCAAGAACCCCCGAATCCCGAGCGTCAACAGGCGCCACCCTTCGCCACACCATTACGTACCGCTACTTGTCGCTTCGCGGCAGCTTCGGGAGCGCAGGGCCTCCCAGGAAGTTCTCAGGAGGTTCCCAGGAAGCCCCTAGGGCTCGATCAAGTTCCGTATTCCACCAGGCTGGTGGGCACCACCACATGCCTCGGCGGTCTCGGCCCCGTCTCTCCGGTGACGCCCCGCCTTCTGTCGTGCAGGCGGTCGGCGAGCAGGCGGCCCGCGGCCCTGCCGAGCTCGTCGCTGTCGTACGCGACAAGGGTGAGGGCGAGGCCCAGCGCGTCGGCGAGTTCGAAGTCGTCGAACCCTGCGAGCGCGACGGGCGGACCGCCGGACGCGCGCAGGGCGCGGATCGCGCGGAAGGCTCCTATCGTGTTGCGGTTGTTGGAGCAGAACAGCGCTGTGGGCGGGTCGGGCAGCGCGAGGAGCGCGGACGCCGCGCGCGTGGCCTCGTCCGGTTCCGTCTGGCCCTGGCGTACGAGGCGGGGGTCCAAGGAGATGCCCGCCGAGGTAAGGGCGGCCGCGTAGCCGCGCACGCGCTCCGTACCGGTGTAGACGGCGGGCGGCGAGCCGAGGAAACCGATGCGGCGATGGCCGCGGCCAAGGAGGCGGGCCGTGGCGTCGCGCGCGCCCCCGAAGTCGTCGACCAGGACGCAGTCCGCGGCGAAGCCCTCGGGCGGGCGGCTGGCGAGCACCACCGGCACTCCGTCGGCGGCCGCCGCGGCGAGGTGGCGCTGGTCGGCGCCCGCGGGCACGGCGATGATGCCGTCGACGCGGCGGGCCACGAGGTCGGAGACCAGTTCCCGTTCGGCGTCGAGGTCCTGCCCCGTGTTGCCGATGACCGTCTTCAGACCGTGCTCGGCGACCACGGAGTCCACGCCAAGGGCGAGGCGCGAGTAGAAGGGGTTGGCGAGGTTGGTGACGACGAGTCCGACCAGGCCGCTGCCCCGGCCGAGCCTGAGGCTGCGGGCGACCTCGTTGGGGCGGTAGCCGAGCGCCGTGGCCGCGGCGCGGACCCGTTCGCGGGTGGCGGGCAGCACCTGCGGGTCGTCCCGCAGCACCCGGGACGCCGTCATCGCGCTGACGCCCGCGCGCTCGGCGACGTCCCGCAGGGTGGGCTGGCCGCTCCTGGCGTCGCGTTGCGGCCGACCGCTGTGCGGCTCCGGCGGTCCGGGCATGGTGCGGGTGTCCTTCCGTTCCGTTCGGTCATCGTGTCCGGTCGGCAATCGAGTCCGGTCGGCAATCGAGTCCGTTCGGCAATCGTGCCTGTCCGGGCGGCGCTCGTTCTCGTACGCCTACGCCGCTTCAGCGCGCGGCAGCCGTGTGCGCCGCCGCCCCCACGAGCGCCGCGTTCTCGCCGAGCGCCGCGGCGCGCAGCGTGACCGGAGTATCCCCCAGGCCCGCGCGCAGTGCAGGCCGCAGCAGATCCCAGGAGGCGGCCATACCACCGCCGACGACGAGCGCCGTCGCGTCGAAGTCCCGCAGGAACGGGGCAAGTACGGCGCCGAGGGTGGTGAACGCCTCGTCGAGGACATCCCGCGCATGCCGCTCCCCCGCCCTCGCGCGCGCGGCGACATCACCGACGTCCAGGGCACGGTCCACGTCCAGGGCACGGTCCACGGCGCGGTCCGTTCCGCGGCCGTAGCGCGCGAGGACGGCTCGCCGCGACACCGAGTCCTCCAGCGGTCTGCCGCCCACTTCGACGAGGTCGATGCGGCCCTGGGGCGGCACGCCGGTGCCTTCGTGCCGGATGTCGCCGCCGACGAGGAAGGCCGAACCCACGCCCGTCCCGAGGGTGATGCCCACGCAGCGGTGGTGGTCTCGCGCCGCGCCCGCCCGCCACTCACCGAGCAGGCAGGCGTGCGCGTCGTTGAGGAACACCGCGTCCGCGGGGCGCGGCCAGATGCCGTCGAGGAGCACCGCGCGTACGTCGATGCCGTAGAGGTCGTCGAACTTGCCGACGCCCCGGAAGCGGGCGATGCCCTTGTCGTAGTCGAAGGGGCCCGGCACCGCGACTCCCCATACGCAGCCTGCCGGGGCGTCCAGGTCCCCGGCGCAGCGCACGACCGTGCCGAGGACGTGTTCGGCGGTGCCCCGGGCGTCGAGGGGGCGGCGGACGCGCCGGGTCACGGTCGCCGTGGCGGGATCCGCGAGCGCCGCGGTCACATGGGTGCCGCCGAGCTCCAGGACGGGCCTCATGCGTCCGCTCGGGAGTGGCCGGGGCGGACTCCGGAGTGGTCGGGACGGACTCGGGGGCGGCCGGGGCGGACTCCGGGTTCGTCCGAGCGGACCAGCGCCTTGACGACCCTGACCGCGCCTTCGCCGACCGCGGCGATGCGGTAGGGGCCGACGGCGGCGGGCACCGTCAGCGTCTCCGCGTACGAGAGCGTGTGCCGCTCCCCCTCCGCCGTGTACAGCACGACGCCCTCGCCTTCCGCGACGTTCAGCACGTGGAAACGGCCCGCCGTGTCGTCGTCGGCCACGGCGTCCGTGTCGAGGGTGTAGCGCCGCACCTCGTAGAACATCTCCTCCAGCGCGCCCAGGAGTTCCTCGCGCCAGCCCTCTCCTCGGCGCAGGGTGCGCGGCTCCTGGACGAGATCCCGCTCGACGGCCGCTCCTCGGCGCCCGGTCTCCAGGTTCGCGAGGCCGTGTTCGTACGGGAGTTGGCGTGGATTGCCGTCGGCGTCGGGGCGCAGCCAGTCGTAGAAGCGCAGGGAGTAGAGGTAGGGCGTGGCGCTGATCTCCAGGACGAGGTTCCCCGCTCCGCTGGCGTGCGGGGTGCCCGCCGGGATCATGAAGAGGCGGCCCTGTTCGGCGGGGAAGGTCATGACGTGGTCCTCGGGGTCCATGGGCACCCCGTCGTGCGCGGCCTCCTCGATCTCCTTGCGGAAGAGGTCCAGGTCGACGTCCTCGCGCAGGCCGAGGAAGACGCGGGTGTCGGGTCCTCCGAGGGTCATGTAGTACGTCTCGTGCTGGGTGTAGGCCCAGCCGAACCTCTCCCTCATGTACGGCTCTTTGGGGTGGCAGTGCACCGAGAGGTTGCCGCCGCCCACGGTGTCGAGGTAGTCGAAGCGGATCGGGAAGGACGTGCCGAAGCGGGCCCGGACCCGGGGACCGAGCAGGTCGTCGGCGTGCAGGACGCACAGCAACTGGAAGGGGATCTCGACCTGTTGGCCGGGGTGGGTGCCGATCAGAACTCCCGCTTCGGGGGCGATGAGTTCATAGCCCAGTGCGGTGTTGCGGGCCCCGGGGGCGAACCCGAGCGCACGCTGCCCCCAATGCCCGCCCCAGGGCGTGGAGTTGAAGTACGGGCGGGTGCGCACCGGGCGGCGGGCGAGCTCGGCCGAGGTGGCGCGCAGTCCGGCGCCGTCGATGGAGGTGGGGCTCTCGTGGTCCTGGACGTCCAGCCAGGCGTCCACGCGGGGCGCGAGGGCGTCGCGGTGGCGGTCGAGGACGGGCCAGTCGATGTAGAAGAGGCGCCTCAAGTCGCCCTCACCGGCGGGCAGTCCGAGGTTGCGTCCGGTGCCCGCGGTCACGGCGGCCTCGGCGTGGCGCTTGGGCAGGTCGGCGTACCAGAGCAGGTCGTGCGGGACGAGCGCGGCGCCGGGGCCGACGACCAGCAGGAGTTCGCGCCCCACCGGCGGCCGCGGCTGCGGGAGGTCGTCGAAGAGGTCGCGCAGCGAGGTCTCGGCGAGTCGGCAGTAGTAGGGGTCCTGGGCGTCTTCCGTGGACTCGGTGCGTCGGCGCACCTCGGCGGGCGTGGCGTGGTGGGCGCGCAGGTCGAGGGTCCGCACGGCGGTGCCGCGCGCGGTCAGCCCCTCGGTCAGGCGGGCGGCCAGGGCGTCCCAGTCCACCGTCGGCGGCCCGTCCACGGCGACGGTCGCGGGGCCTTGGGGCAGCTGCGCGGCGACGGCCTGCCAGCCGGTGGCGAGGACGGCCCCCGGCGCGGGGGCGTAGCGCGGGTCGAGCCGGTACACACGTTCTCCTTCGTGCGGACGTACGGGAACAACGCTCGGGGGCGGTCATCGGAGGCGGACTTCACGACCGGTGGTTCAGGGACGGGCGACTTCAGAACCGGGACTACGGGACCGGGACTTCACGGACGGGGGGACTTCACGGACGGAGGGACTTCAAGGACGGAGGGACTTCAAGGACGGAGGGGACTTCAGGGACGTACGAAGAGGACCGCGGTCGTCCCCAGCGCGGGCAGATCCACCGTCACCTCGCCATCGACGCACGGCAGTTGACCGCCCGCAGCCGTACCGAAGTAGTCGGCGCGGTACGCCGCGGCGACCGGGAAGTGCGCGCGCACGGGGCAGGCCAGCGGCTCCTCGGCGAACGACTGCAGCCGCAGCAGGACATGACCGGGCTCGGGCGTGATGGCGCCGACGAGCCGGACCCGCCGGTCCCCGACGTCGACGAAGGCGTGGCGCTCCCGCGCGCCGCCCGGGATCCCCCTGGCCCGGACGGCGCGCATCGGGCGGCTCCAGGCCGCGGCCGTGTGCGGACCGAGGCCGTCGGCACTGGAGCCGCTGGCGAGGGAGTAGCGGAAGGTGAACTCGAAGCCCTGCCGGCTGGGGAAGTTGGTGTCCCACAGGTTGTTGTGGATCCAGGAGAAGACGGTGGCGGGCTCGTCGTGGCCCATCGTCTTGGGGAACGGCGCGTACGGCAGGGCGATGTTGCCGAACTGCACGAGCGGCGCGTCCTGCGTGGACCAGGCCACCGCGAGGTCGTCGTCGTGGAGCGTCACCCAGCGCCGCACCGCCCGCATGTGCAGGGCGGAGCCCGGCACCACAGGCAGGCCGCTCCCCGTGGCCCCGCCGGAGGCCTCCATGCGGACGACCGGGTCGTCGAAGGCGAAGGGAAAGGCGAAGTAGGCGCTCTCCTTGCCGAGAACGGCGTCCTTGTCGAGGCGGTTCTCGATGTCGAGGCGGGGCACGCCGTGCGGCAGGGTCAGCGTAGTGCGCAGCCGATTGGCGCCGGCCGGACGCGTCTCGTACGTGATCGACTCGCCGGAGGCGGTGGAGCGGCGGGCGATGAGCGCGGCGGGCGGCGCCACGGCGCGGGCGCCTAGGTGTTCGAGGCGCTCGGACGCGGTGGTGCGGCTGGAGTTGTGGTTGAAGGCTCCGGCGGTGGTGTAGCTGTCGTGGATGTAGCCGTTGAAGCCGACGACGGCGTTCTCGCGGACGAGTTCGCGGCCGGTCCGCTTGTCGACGATCGACGCGACGCAGGCATGGGCGAGGTCGACGCGGACGGCGAAGTGCTCGTTCTCCAGAAGGGTCGGAGCGGGATGCGCGAGGGCCTCGGCCGCGCTCTCGGCCGGGTCCTCGCGTTCGGTGCCGCCGGTCGGGTTCCAGCCGGTGGCGGCCTTCACGGTCGTGGCTTCCGCGTCCGGGGAGGTGTCCTCGGCCACGGCGACGACGTCGAGGCGCACCGTCCCCGCGGGCGGCACGTCGTCGACGCGGACGAGGAGGAAGCGGCCTGCGTCGCGGTGGTCGTCGTTGGTCTGCGGCTGTTCCTCGTAGGCGAGTCGGCGTCCGTCGCGGGCGTCACGGACGCTCACCCGGCGCTCCAGCGGCACGGTGCTCTCCGGCAGGAAGACGCGGACGACGTCGGTGCGGGGCCAGGAGCAGGTGTTCACGACGTGGTAGGTCGCGGCGGCGTCCGGCGCGGCGGCGAGCCACTGTCCGAGGCGGGCGCTCGCGCGGGCGAGGAGCGCGTTGCCGTCGTCGTGGGCGCGCATCGCCTGCCCGTACTTCCAGTGCCATTGGTGCTCGCCGGAGTGGCCGCCCTCGTCGCCGTGGGTCCACGGGTCGCCGGCGCCCCAGGTGTGCTCGTCGAAGAGCGACACCGCCTCGTAGACCCCGGCGGCGTCCGCGCCGTCCTCCTCGGCCCCCGTGGCGCCGAGGAGGGCGGCGAACGTGCCGATGGTCTGGGCGTCGGCGACCACGGACTGGGCGGTCCTGGCCAGGGACAGGGGAAACGCCCCCGACCCGACCCCGTCGACCCACCAGTCGGTCCAGTCGCCCTCGAAGGTTCGGATCTCGCTGCCGAGCCTGGCCTCGGCGTCGGTGAAGAAGTCCTCGTTGCGGGAGAGCCGCAGCTGGGGGTGGGCCCAGGTGTCGTTCCAGCGGCGGACGGTGTCGGCGATGATGCGCCGCGGCGGCGCGTTGTCGCCGAACTTGCCCTGGACGCGCAGGTGGAGGACGTCCCAGGGGTAGGGCTCGCGCTTGACCTCGGTGTGGTCCATGGCCCAGCCGAAGATGCCGCCGCGATAGGGGTACGGGTTGGTGGCGAGGGAGGTCAGATAGGCGGGCAGCAGATCGTCGACGTCCGCGTAGTTCGTGTCGAAGCCGAGCAGCGGGCCTTCCATGTAGGCGAGGCCGTGCGGGGTGTCGGTGACCCAGACCAGGACGCTGTTGCCGCTGGGCGCGCGCCAGCGGAAGAGGCGGGGCAGCTTCTCGCCGCCGACCAGGTGGGGTACGGAGCGTCCGGCCCAATTGTGCGCCACGGACAGGTACTTGACGCCCGCCGCGGCGAGGGCGTCGACGAGGCCGACGACCGCACCGGGCACGTCGGTCTGCATGGCGGAGGTGAAGTCGACACCGTGCTCGTCGCGCACGGAGCGTGCCAGGCGCAGGAGTTCGTGGAGCTCGTCCGTGGAACAGGTCTCGGTGTGCAGATTGAAGGGCAGCGCGGTCAGCTCGATGCGGCCCTCGCGGACCCGGCGCACGAACTCCTCGACCTGCTCGGCGGGGCGGGCGTCGGCCCACTGCCGAAAGGACCACAACGACTCGACGCACCAGCGGAATCGGGACTCCTCGGGCCAGTCGTCGGTGGCGCGGGTGAGCTCGAGGCAGGAGTCGAGGAAGGACAGGTGCTCGGCCAGGACGCGACCCTGGGGGTCGGTGTAGCCGATGTCCAGGTGGGAGTGGTGGACCAGGTGCAGGGTCCAACGGCGCTGCGGGGTCAGGGGTACGTCGATGCCGTCATGCCCGTCCGGGAGGCCGACGGTGACGCGGGTCGCCGCCTCGACGGCGGGCAGCAGGAGCCGCACGGACCGCCCTGGCCCCGCCATGCGCTCGACGCGCAGCGCCGTCCCCGCTTCCGTGCGTACACCCAACTGGTCCGGGATCGCGGTGCCGTTGACGGGATCGACGCGCAGCGACTGGAGGAGCGTGCCGTCATCGGCGCGCCGCAGGAGGGGTTCCTCGGTGAGCCGCAGGACGGCGCCGTCGGGCAGGCTGCCCTCCGCGGAGACCACGCCGGAGCGCAGGCTGTCGCGGATCCGGTCGTTGTCCCAGTCAGTGGTGCGGACCAGTGCCCGTGTCGTCATGCGGATCTCTCCCGGGGGTGGGGGCGGCGGTCGGGTCAGCGGGCGGATGCGGTGATGCCGCGCAGGAACAGGCCGCGGAACACCAGGAAGAGGAGGAGGGTCGGCACGGACACGATCAGCGCGCCGGCCAGGATGACGGGCGGACCCGTCGAGGAGTAGGCGTTGTTGAGGGTGCTCAGGGCGGCCATGACCGGCTGGACGTCGGGGCTGCGGCTGAGGGTGATGCCGAGGAGCAGGTCGTTCCAGACGGCCGTGAACTGGAAGATGAACGCCGCGCCGAGCCCCGCCTTCATCAGCGGTACGTGGATGCGCCAGAAGATCCGCCGGAAGGATGCGCCGTCGATCAGCGCCGCCTCCGTCAACTCGGCGGACATGGTCGTCATCTGATTGCGGATCAGGAAGAAGGCGAACGGCACGGCCCAGGCCGCGTACACGAGCATCAGGCCGAGCCTGGTGTCGTACAGGTTGGTGTCCGCGTACAGGCCGAAGAGCGGTGCGAGGAACATCTGGAGCGGGAAGAGCGTGCCGGAGTAGATCAGCCAGAACCAGAACGCGGGCTTCGGGATGGGCAGCACGACGACGGCGAACGCCGCCATGGCCGCCACCAGGACGGCGACCAGGCCGCACACGACGGCGTAGAGCAGCGAGGCCTGGAAACTGTCGCCGATGCCCGCCACGTCCCAGGCAGTCTGCGCGTTCTCCCACAGGTCGAAGCCCTGGAGGGTCCACTCGGGCTTGCCCGCGTACTCGGCCGCCGGGGTCAGGGCGTTGACGATCAGCAGATACAGCGGGACCAGCCAGAGCACCACGCATCCGGCGACGAAGAGGTTGCGTACCGCGCGTCCCATGGGGCTCCCCTCCTCAGCTCTTGGCCGTGCCGGTGTCGGGCATCTGGCGGCGCAGGTACATCCAGGACGAGGCGACGACGATCACCGAGAGGACGAGTGCGATGGCCGAGCCGTAGCCCACGTGGAACAGCCGGAACGCCTCGCGGTACATGCTCAGGGCAAGGGTCTCCGAGGAGCGGGACGGGCCGCCCTTGGTGAGTATCCAGATCATGTCGAACGCCTTGAGGCTGTTCACGATCGCCATCCCGACCACCACGACCGTCACGGCGCGCAGTTGGGGCAGGGTGATGTGCCGGAACATCCGCCAGCCGCTCGCGCCGTCCAGTTCGGCGGCCTCGACGGTCTCGCGCGGGATGGCGCGCAGCCCGATCGCGAAGAGGACCACGTTCAGGCCGGTCGCCTGCCAGGTGCTTGCGACGATCATCGAGAGGGTGTTCTGCGGCCACTCCAGGAGCCACGTCTGCGCCCAGCCGTCCAGGCCGATGCCGCGCAGGACCTGGTTGACCGCACCGTCCGACGTCAGCATGAAGTTCCACAGGACGGCGGTGGCGGCCCCCGAGATCGCGAACGGCAGCACGATGATCAGCTGCGCGATGCCGCCGAACCGCATCCGGTGGGTGGCAACCGCGATGAGGAGCCCGGCGAGCACGGGCAGCAGCAGCGTGCCGGCCACCCACATCAGGGTGTTGAGCACCGACCGGCCGAAGATCGGGTCGTCGGCGAGCCGCGCGTAGTTGTCGAACCCGGTGAAGCTGCTGGTGAAGCCGTTGTCCTCGAAAAAGCTGCCGTAGACGCTGCGGAAGAACGGATACACCAGCAGGACACCGACGAAAGCGAAGGCGGGCAGCGCCCAGGGCAGGGCGGCGAGGGGGCCACCGAGCCTGCCGCCGCCCGCCTTCGCGGCCTGGTGCGGGGTGCGGGTGGGCACCCTGCGGCGGACGCGCACGGGCTTCGCGGCGCCGTGCGCGGGGGTCACGGTCTCGGTCATGTCTCCTCCGCCTCCCGCCACACGCGCCATGCCTCGTCGGCGCGGTCCTGCATGGTGCGCAGCGTCTTGCGGTACGAGGACGGGTTCAGGAGGAATCCGGCGAGGTCGTCGACGGTCGCCTCGACCAGTTCGGGCGGGCCCTGTTCCCAGAAGCGGTTGAGCAGCCACAGCTTGTCGCCGCGCACCTTCTTCGCGAGGCCCGCGATCACGAGGTTGGCGGGCTCGACCTCGGGGTTGGGGCAGCCGTCCTGCAGGGTGTGCGAGAACGCCTTCATGACCGCGGGGTGCAGCCAGGTCCTGGTGGCCTTCAACGCCTCGGTGCGGTCGGGGCCCTTGACGGTGGCGACGAGGGCACTGGACTCGAAGATGACGCTGGGGCGGGCCTTCGCGTCGGCCGTGGGGAGCACGAACGCGTCGAGGTTCTTGCCGGGCTTGCCGCCCGCGGCCGCGAGGGTGGAACCGAGCCAGGTGCCGCAGGGCACCATGCCGACCTTGCCGCGCAGCATCGCGGCGGCCGCGTCGTTGTGGTTCATGTCCATGGGCGTGAACCAGTCCTTGTCGAAGAAGGACGCGATGGTGCGCAGGGCCCGCTCGGCGCGCGGGTCGGTGTAGCGCTCACGGCCGTTCATCAAGTCCTCGTAGAACCGCGGGTCCTGGCGGCTGAGGATCTCCTGGAACCAGATGAAGGAGGGCCAGCGCCCGTCGGCCGTGCCGTGCAGCGGGACGATGCCGTCCTTCTTCAGGCGTGCGCAGGCGGTGAGGAAGTCGCCCCAGGTCTCCGGGACTTTCAGGCCGTGCTCGCGGAAGACGTCGGGGTTGTAGAAGAACACCCAGTACGCGAGGTTCATCGGCAGGCCGTAGACCCGCCGCCGATAGGTGAACGCGCCGCGCAGGGAGGCGTCGACCCAGCCCCTGGCGACGGCGCCCTCCCACTGCCGGGTCAGGTCGACGATGCCGCCGGTACGGGCGAGGTCCTGGAGGCGGTAGCCCGACCAGTACTTGAGCATGTCGGGGGTCTTGCCGGTCCGCAGCGAGGACTTGACGATCTGCTCGAACGACTCCAGGGACGGGTTGACTTCAGGCACCAGGCTCAGTGCCGCCACCGACTTCATGGCCGACCCGGCGGCGGCCATGGGCTTCTCCCACGCCGCGCTGTCGCCGAGGACGGCGACCTTGCCCCGGGGCTGCCCCTCGGCGGTGCCGCAGGCGGTCGCGAGGGCGCCGGCGGTGGCGCCCGTGGCGGCCAGGAGCAGGGTGCGGCGATCGAGGGAACGGGGACGACTACCTGACATGGATGACTCCCTCAGGCGTGCCTCGGCCCGCTGTTATCGTTAACACGGGCGTGATGGAGCATCACCGCGGCCGAGTCGGATGTCAATGGGTCGCGAACCGCTCGCGTTGCGAACGTCCCTTGCGTGTACGGAGGTTCAGTCCTCTGCAAGGCCGGGTGGTCCAGCCGGTGATTCCAGTCGAGGAGCCAGCCGGTGATTCCAGCCGGTGGTTCACTCGGTGGTTCCAGTCGGGGGTTCAGCCCTGCGGCGCCAGTCGCTGGATCTCCCGCACGACGTACCGGGCGTGCGGCTTCACCTGTGGCAGGAGATCGTCCCAGCGCTCCTCCTCGTCCCCGAGATAGACGGCGCGGGCGCGCTCCAGCACCGACCGGTGCTCGGCGGGCAGCCGCCGCAGGACCCAATCGGCCGCGCCCGCCTTGGACTTGATGTCGCCCGTGGCCAGGGTCGTCCAGATGCGGGCGAGGGTGAGCAGGACGTTGCGGGTGTCGGTGTCGAGTTCGGCGAGCAGCTCGGGGACGCCGGCGACCATCGCTCGGGTGACGTCCCCGGGCGGGACCGGGTCGAGCACCTCGTCCGGCGCCGGTCCCACCAGGGCGGCGCGGCCCCGCAGCACCATCGTCACCAGGAGCGCGAGATCGGGGGCCGGTTCGGGCTCCGGGGTCTCGCCCCGCAGGTACGCGTCGCGCAGCCACTCGCCGTACTGGAACTCGCAGCGGGGCGGGTACGTCCAGGGGCGGATGTCGCCCTGGACGGCGACGGTCAGCTCGACGGGGCGCAGGGGCTCGCCCGGCGCTCCGCTGCCCGAGATCGCGAGCAGACCGTCGGTCAGGGCCTGCCGCTGCCCGGCGGTGGTGGGCCGCCGGGCCACGACGAAGACGTCGATGTCGCTGTGCGGACGCAGACCGCCGAGGACGGCCGAGCCGTGCAGGTAGACGCCCACGATGTCGTCCGCGCCGAGCACGTCGCCGACCAGGCGGACCACGTCGTCGGTCTGCGTCACTTGCCGCTCCGTTCGTCACACGTCCCGTGCCTCGCACCGCGGGTCACGCCAGTACGTAGTCACGCATCGTAGACACCCGCCGGGCCCGGCCGTCACGCCGGGCCCGGCCGCCACCTGGGTCAGAACGGCTTGGTGGGAAGGTACTTGCCGTCCAGGGTGATCACCGCGCGCTCGCCGCCCTCGGGGTCGGCGACCTTCTTGACGTCGAGCTTGAAGTTGATGGCGCTGATGATGCCGTCGCCGAACTGCTCGTGGACCAGGGCCTTCAGGGTGGTGCCGTAGACCTGGAGCATCTCGTAGAAGCGGTAGATCGTCGGGTCGGTGGGGATGCCGCCGGGGATCGAGCCGCGGGTCGGGATCGTCTGCAGCAGCGTCACCGCGTCGTCGTCCAGACCGAGCAGCTCGGCGACGGCCTTGGCGGCAGGCTCGGGCAGGGCGTGCTGGCCGAGGACCGCGGCGGTGACGAAGGCGACCGAGAGACCGGCGGCGTCGGCGATCTGCTGCCAGGACAGGTCCTTGCGCACCTTGGCCTCGACGGCGCGGACGGCGAGGTCCTGACGGGCGGTGGCGTCGAACTGGGCGTGGATCATGAGAGGGGTGTCCTTTCGGGATACGGGCAGGAAGGGTCCTGCCGCGAGGGGGGGTGGTTCAGGCCGCGGTCGCGGCGGTGGTGGCGGCAGTGAATTCCTCGACGGCGCCCTTGACGGTGAGGTCCTCCACGGCACCCGTGGCGATGTCGTAGACCCAGCCGTGCAGCGTGAGCGCGCCGCGGGACAGGGCCCTGGCCACCGAGGGGTGCGTGGCCAGGTGGTTGAGCTGGGCCAGGACGTTGTCCCGCACCAGGGCGGCTACCCGCTCGGCGCCGGTCGCGGAGTCGGGCGTGCGGGCCACGGCGGCGTCCGCGTGGCGCAGCCAGTCGGCGACGGCCGGTGCGCCGGTCAGGTCCCGGCGCTCGGCGAGAGCGGTCATCGCCCCGCAGGCCGAGTGGCCGCACACCACGATGTCGGTGACGCCGAGGACGGCCACCGCGTACTCGATGCTCGCGGCGATTCCCTCCGCGTACGGCGTATGGGCCGGGACGAGATTGCCCGCGGTGCGGATGACGAACAGCTCGCCCGGCTCGCGCTGGGTGATCAGCTCGGGGACGACGCGGGCGTCCGAGCAGCCGATGAACAGCGTGTCCGGTGTGTGGCGGGTGGCAAGGCGTGCGAACAGCTCGGCCTTGGCCGGGAAGACGTCCTGCTGGAAGCGTTGCACTCCCGCCGCGAGGTCTCGCATGGTCACTCCCTTCGGTAGGCGTCCGCCCTGTCGGGCTGACGAGATCCACCATGCATGACCTGCGCGTATAGCGTCCAAGACGCAATGTCCATGACTTCTATCGATGCCATCTATAGCTGTGTCTATAGTTGAGGGCATGGCCCCTGAACTGCGACATCTGCGGTATCTGCTCGCCGTCGCCGAGCACGGCAACTTCACGCGGGCGGCCGAGGAGCTGCACATCTCCCAGCCGACGCTCTCCCAGCAGATCCGTCAGCTGGAGCGTGCGGTCGGCGTCCCGCTCCTGGACCGCGGCGGCCGCACGGTCCGCCTCACCGACGCCGGTGCCGCCTATCTCCCCCACGCGCGCCGCGCCCTGCAGGACCTGGCCGCGGCCGAGCGCGCCGTGCACGACGTGACCGACCTGTCGCGCGGCACCCTGCGCCTGGCCATCACGCCGACGTTCACCACCTACCTCGTCGGGCCGCTCACCGCCCTGCTGCACGAGCGCCATCCCGGGATCGCCCTGCACCTGCGCGAGTTGCCGCAGGACCGCATCGAGCCCGACCTCCTCGCCGACGAGCTCGACCTCGGCATCGCCTTCCACGGCCCGCACCTGTCGGGCCTGTCCGCGACGGACCTGTTCACCGAGTCGCTCAGCCTCGTCGTGGGCGACCTCCATCCGCACGCGGACCGGTCGGCCCCCCTGCCCCTCGACGAGCTCGCCACCACCCGACTGGCCCTGCTCAGCGGCGACTTCGCCACGCGCGTGCACATCGACGCACACTTCGCCCGACACGAGGTACGGCCGGACGTCGCCGTGGAGGCCACCTCGATCAACGCGCTCACCGAGATCGTCCGGCACACCCGGCTGGCCACCGTCCTGCCCGACGCCCTGACCCGCGACCACCCCGGCCTGCGCACCGTCCCGCTCGAACCCGCCCCGCCCCCGCGGACGGTCACGCTGCTGCGCAGGGAGAGCGGCTACCGGAGCGCCGCGGCTCGGGCCTTCACGGAGCTGACCCACGAGTGGTCACGGGAACAACTTCTCCCCCACGAACACCAGTTGAAGGGTTGACGGAGTTCTGACAATCAGTAAGGTCTAGGCCAATGAGTCGACCGAGGCGCCCGGTTGTCTCTTCCCCCTCATCCCCCCACCCAGAGGGAGCAGAGATGCATTCGAAGCGGAAACTGGCCGCTGTCGTCGGCGCGGGCTGCGCGCCGCTGCTGGTCCTGGCCTCGGTCACCCCGGCCGGCGCCCACGGCTACGTCAACGCACCCCCGAGCCGCCAGGCCCAGTGCGCGGCCGGAACCGTCTCGTGCGGCGAGATCACCCATGAGCCGCAGAGCGTCGAGGGCCCCAAGGGCCAGACGACCTGCAGCGGCGGCAACGCCCGGTTCAAGGAGCTCGACGACGACAGCAAGGGCTGGCAGGTCACCGACGTCGGCTCCTCCCAGGAGTTCAGCTGGAAGCTGACAGCACGTCACAGCACCAGCACCTGGCAGTACTTCGTCGGCGGCAACAAGATCGCCGAGGTCGACGACGGCGGTGCCCAGCCGGGCGAGACGGTCACCCACACCGTCGACTTCGGCGGCCTCACCGGCAAGCAGAAGGTCCTCGCGGTGTGGAACATCGCGGACACCGCCAACGCCTTCTATGCCTGTATCGACGTGAACATCAAAGGCTGACCTCGGCATCTGACCTCGGCATCTGACGTCGGCGGTATGCACCGAGGCCGATGCCACACCTGCCCCGTCGGACCGATTCATGGTCCGACGGGGCGGGGTCAGTCGCCCGGTCGGTCATTCGCGCGTCAGGTTCATCTTGCCGAACTCGCCCGGTCCCGCGAGCCGGGCGTACGCGTCGGCGTACCGGTCGAGGGGTACGGCCGTGTCCACCGGGACCCGCAGACATCCGGCGGCGAGCAGGCGAACAGGCGAGCGACCGAGGTGCGGACGAGGTGCGGACGAGGTCCGCGAGTACGGCCTTCTCCGCGGGTGTGCGGCCGCGGACGGTCGTTCCGATCAACTGGCCGCGCACCAGCGTGAGATCGAACATGCGCAGCGGCACCGCGGCGCCGGCCTGAACGCCGACGATCAGCACCTTGCCGCGGCTGCGCAGCAGGCCGGCGCACACTGTCCACGGCATGCGCACCGGAGGCGGCGGCGACCTGCACCATGGCCGTTCCCGCACCGCCCGCCGCGCCCGTGATCAGCACATGGTCACCGGCGCGCACCTGAGCCTGGGGCACCAGGGCGTCCCAGGCCGTGGACCGTGCCGAAGGCCTCCGGGAACCCGGCGGCCTCTTGCCAGGACAGGGGGTCCGGGACCGGAAGCAGGAGATCGGCGGGGACGGCGATCCGCTCGGCGCGACCACCGCCACCGACCAGTGCCACCACCGCGCCACCCGGTCCCACCACCGCGTCGCCCGGCCCCGCCACCGGGTCCGGCCGTTGTTCCAGACGGAACTGCCCACCGGAGTCGCTCACTACAGCTCGCAGGAACGCACTCCAGGTCCGGTTCCCGGCGGGGCGGTCAGCGGGGCGTCCGTCACCCGTCCGTCGCGCCCTCCCCGTCGTCGAGCAGCACCGTCGAGGCCAGCTCGCTCAGTGCCGCGCGGCTCGGGCGGCCCGTCTTCAGGATGAGGCTGGCCACGTGCTTCTCGACCGTACGCGGTGAGATGTAGAGGCGGTCGGCGATGTCCCGGTTGGCGGGGCGGGGCGCCATGAGACGGAAGACCTCGTACTCGCGGACGGTGACGCCGAGTTGGCGCAGCGGACGCGGCACCGCGTCCGCGCCCCTGCGGCGCTGTTGCACCGCCACGCCGTTCCTGCGCAGCAGCCCGCGGCAGGCGCCCGCCACGACGGGCAGCTCGGCCTGGTGGAAGTACTCCTCGGCCCGGTGCAGCCACGCCGTCGGCTCGCCCCAGTGGTCGCGCAGAGCCGCCTCCGCGACGAGGCGCAGGCCCAGGTGGTGGGCCAGCGGGAACGGGGCAGCCGCGTGGCGGGCCGCCCGCACGGCCGCCTCCGCCTCGTCGCGGCGGCCCGCCCTGCCGAGGTGGACGGCGCGGGCGAGGAGCGTGAAGTGCCGGTTCCAGCGCAGGCGGGACAACGGGGCTTCCGGGTCGGGGAGTTCGGGCCGTGCCGACATCTCATGCCGCTGCCGCGGGGTGGTCACTTCGGCGTGCGTTCCCCTGGAACTCGCCCCCTTGGTGGACCTCCCGCGCCTGCCGCCCCGCGATTCCTCTGCGCCGCCCCCGGCCCCCGTACGCAACGCGTCGAGCAGATGCCGCAGCCCCTGCCGGCCGTCCAACGGGTGCCCCGCACCGCGCAGTTCCGTGCGGACCAGCTCCTCCTGGGCCCGCTCCCGGTCCTCCTCCAGAAGCGCGCAGAACGACCTGGCGAGTCCGGCGGTGAGCGTCGCCAGCGGGGAGCGGTCACCGCCCCTGCGATGGAACTCCGCGACGGCCTGGTCCATCCTGGCGCGCTTGCCTCGGTGCGCCGCCAACACCGCCTCAGCGGCCAGGAGTTGTCGGGTACGGTCCTCGTCGCGCGGTCCGTCAGGACGCGTCCAGCAGGCGTCGATCAGCTGGGCCGCGGTCTCGAACCGGCCGCTGAGCACCAGCCACAGCGCGAGGTCCGCCTCCGCCGACGCCCCGATGTCCCCTGCGCCCAGCCGCACCGCCTCGCGCCGCGCGTGTTCGAGGCGGGCGACGTCCCCTTCGGTGAGCCAGTCGTCCCCGCCCAGCCTGAAGAGCGAGCGCAGCCGCCAGAACGGCAACCCGTGCCGCTCCGCGACATTGCGGACCCGGTCGAAGCAGACCGTCGATTCCTGCACGTCACGCGACCTGGCGAGGACGCCGAGCACGTCCCAGGCCTGGCAGGCCGCCTCCCAGGCCCCGGTGCGCTCGGCCGTCGCGGCGGCCCGGCGGGCGCGGGCCTCCTCGCGCGCCGAGACCTCGCCCGCCTGCCGGGCAAGCACGGCCTCGGCCGCGTCGACGACCGCGTACGCATCCGGGTCGGCGCCCAACAGGCGGCGGGCCTCGCTCAGTTGGGCCCGCCCTGCCTCCTCGCGGCCGCAGGCCGCGGCGACCCGTGCAAGACGCAGATGCAGTCCGGCCGCCCGTTCCGCGCCGACCGCCGCGGGGCACACCCCGTCCACCGCCCCGTGCAACCGCCAGGCGCGCTCGCTCTCGCCCGCCTCGGTCAGCGCGTTCAGGAGCAGGTCGAGGACGTGCGCGTAAGGAACCGCCTGCTGTGGGTCGGCGGGGCCGACGCCCGCCGGGTCCTCCCCGGTCAGGAGGGCTCGGGCCCTGTCAAGGGCGTCGGCCGCCGCCGTCGCCGCGCCCTGCGCGAGGGCGCGGGACCCGGCCCGTGCGTACAGCCCGGCGGCCGTGATCCGCTCCCCTGTGGCGGACCACAGCCGCGCGGCCATCAAGCACCACTCGGCCGGGAGTTGAGGGTGCAGGTCCTCCACCGCGCCCGCGCACTGGCGGGCCGTGCGAGCCTGCTGTTTCGGGGTGAGCGTGCGCAACAGGGCGCGGGCCGTCAGCGGGTGACGGAACGCGAACCAGTCGGGCGCGGGCTCATCGGCTCCGATGAGCCCGGCGGCGAGGGCGGCGTGCAGCAGACCGAGCGCCTCGTCGTCCGGCATGCCGGTGGCCGCCTGGATCACGGGCGCGGGGAAACGGGTACCCATGGCCGCCGCCGCGCACAGCAGCTCGCGCCCCCGTGCGCCGAGCCGCTCGACGCGCCGCCCGATGCTGGTGACCAGCGCGTCGGGGACCTCGGCCGTGCCCGGGTGGTCGGACAGGCGCCAGCCCTCGGTGTCGTACGCGAGGGCTCCCGCGTCGGTCAGATGGGCCAGCAGCTCCTCGACGAGCCAGGGGTTACCGTCGCTCTGCGCCAGGACGTGCCCGGTCAGTGTCTCCGGCAGTTCCTCGGGGCGGGCCGAAAGCCGGTGCGCGATCAGCCGGCGCACGTCCGAGCGGCCGAGCCGGTCGAGCGCGACGAGGCTCGCGCCGCCCCGGCGCGCGATCGCGCGTGCCAGCTCCAGGGCGGGGCACGGCTCGCCGCGCAGGGTCACCACAAGGGCGACGGGCTCCTGCGCGATGTGATCGACGAGGAACTCGACGATCGCCGGGGTGAGATGGTCCGCGTCGTGGAGATCCTCCAGGACGAGGAGACAGCCCCGGCCGCGCCCGGCCGCCGCGACCGCGCGCAGCACGGCTTCCCCGAGCACGACGAGCGAGCCCGCCCCCGGCGCGTCACAGCCAGCCTCGGTCTCCGGCCGCTCGGTATCCGACCGCCCGGTCAGCCCCGCGAGGGCCGCGCGGCACAGACGCGCCGCTTCCAGGTCGAGCCGCCCGTCGCGGGAGAGTTCCACGAGGGCCTCGGTCAGCGGGCGGTACGCGGCGCGCTGCCCGATCGTGCCGGCGCGGCCCCGCAGGACGCGCATCCCGCGGGCCGACGCGCGCTCGGCGACCTCCGCGGCCAGGCTCGACTTGCCCGCCCCTTCCTCTCCCGTCAGGAATACCGCTCCTCCCTCACGTGCCCGCGCAGCACCCAACACCCGATCGAGCAGACCGAGTTCACAATCTCGTCCGAAGACGATCGATGTCCTGTCCCGTACGTCCATGGCGTCCTGTCCCCCGTTTTTCCTGCCAGTACGACCCACGTCCGAGCCGCATCCGCTGCTCGCTGCCCGGACGCCATTGAGTGGATACGGGCCCCGACGGCCGTTTGTTCAGCCCGCCCCGAGAATTCCCCCGAAAATTCCGCCGACGGCGGCGCCGGAGCTCAGCGGTCCGTACCAGCCGACAAAAGCGGGGGCGGGATCCCCATGCCGGGGGCCGGTGCGCCTCGAATCATGGGGGCGTGCGGTCGGCAGACGGAGCCTCCGCACCTTGCCCCCTCTCCGGCATCGGCAGGAGAGGGGGCAGCTCCCGGTACAGAAAAGGAACTCTTGTCATGAAGCTCATAGCTCCACGCCGTCCGGGCACCCTCCGGATCGCCTCGTCCGCCGCCTACGTCCTCCCGACGGCCCCGTGAGAGGCGCGGCGTCATGAGCACACATCTGTGGCTGACCGGGCCTCGCGTCGGTGGCGGAACGAGCGGGACGACACGGGAGACGGAGCCCGACGTCTCGGTCGACTGCCATCGGCGGCTCCGGGGCCCGTACACGGGGGCGGGGAGCCTGCTGCGCTCCCTGGCTCCTCACATCGACGCGATCCGGCCGGAGTTGCTCGACCGGCACAAGGTGGAGGTCCTCGCGCTCGCTCCCGAGCTGCGCGGCCTCGTCACCGCTCCACCGGAGACCCTCACCGCGCGGGCCGCGCCCGCCGAACGGACCCGGCTGCACCCCCGCACCCGCACGCGCCGCCTCGCACACGGCGTGGTGGAGCTCCTCCTGTCCTTCGCGAGGCTCGACCGACGGCGCCCGCTGGTCCTGGACTTCGCACATGTCGACGCGGCCGACCCGACGGACCAGGAGTTCCTCGCGGTGCTGCTGCGTCGCACGGATCCCGAGCGCATCACCATCGTCGTACGTACGACCGGAACAGAACTGGACGCTTCGGCCGCGGAGTTGGCGGGGGCACTGCGTCGCTACGCGCTACGGGTCCCACCGACACCCCCGGAGCTCATCCCCCCGCGGAAGCGGACCGCCCTCGCCCGGACCTTCGTCGCGCGCGACGGCGTCTCGGACGATCCCGGAGAACAGACCGCCTACGAGGAGACCGCCCCGGACGTCCGGGCCCGACTGCACGACGATCGCGCCGCGGAGCTCCACAGCCTCGTGGACAAGGGGGAGTTCAGCCTCGGGCTCGGCGCCCTGCCCTACCACCTGGAACACGGCAGCGACCCCGCGAAGGCCGCACCCGTCCTGCTCGCGGCCGCCGAGCACGCGCTGAACCTGGGCGCCTATCACGCGCTGCTCGACGTCGCGCGGCGCGCTCAGGACGCGGCCGGGGACGACGCGCCGCTCGGTCTGCGCCTTGGCCTGCACACCAAAGTCACCGTCGCCCTGACCCTGTTGGGCGACACGGAGCAGGCCGAGCGGCTGCATCTGACCATGCGCGAGCGGTCCACGGATCCACTCGTCCATCTGGTCACCGGCTACTCACTGGCCATGCTGCACACCCGCTTCCATCCGCCGGGCCGCCTCGACCACCTGGCCGCGAAGGCACTTCTCAACAACACGATCGCCCTCGCCTCCCTGTGGCCGCATCCCGAACAGCGGGCCTTCCACACCACGTTCCAGGAGAACGGCCTCGCGCTCGCCGAGACCCATCTGGGACGCCCCGCCGAGGCCCTGCGCCTGATCCAGAGCGGCATGGAGCGGATGTGCCGCGAACTCCCGGACGGCAGCCACCTGTTGCACCGCTCGGTGCTCCTGCACAACCGGGCCAGGGTGTACACCGCTCTGGGTCGACTGGACGAAGCGCTGACCGACTTCGACGCGGTCGTCGCGATGGATCCGCACCACCCCGAGCACTACGTCGACCGGGCCGGCGTCCGGCGACGCGTCGGCGACGTGCGCGGCGCGCTTGCCGACTACGACCGTGCGATCGATCTGGCACCTCCCTACTGGGAGATGTACTTCAACCGCGGCGACGTACGCCTGGAGCTGGGGGACCCCGTGGGCGCGCTCACCGATCTGCGCCACGCCGCGGATCTCGACCCCGACCAGCCCGACGTCCGGGCGAGTCTCGCGGGACTCCTGCTGGAGCAGGGCGAGCCGGCGGGCGCGCGGATCCACATCCTCGAAGGGCTGCGGCGCCATCCCGATGACGTACGTCTGGTGTGCGCGCACGGTCTGCTCGCCCTGCACAGCGGCGACGAGGCGCGGGCCCGCGCGGACTTCGACCGGGCGCTGGCCGCCGATCCCCGGCTCGTGAGCGCCCTGGCGGGCCGTGCCGCCCTGGCGCACGAGGCCGGGGACGACCGGGCCGCCGTCGACGACCTGACGCACGCCATCGCGCTCGACGCCGACGATCCGGATCTGCTCTACAACCGCGGGTACGTCCATCAGCGAGCCGGACGGACGGCCGCGGCACGCGCCGACTACGCCGCGGCGCTGGGTCTGCCCGGCGCGGACCGGGACGAGCTGAGGTCCCGCCTCGCCGAGTGCGAGACCGACGACCCCTGAGGCCGCCGCCCGGCTTCCCGGTCGCCCTGCCGCCCGGTCGCCCTGCCGCTCGGCCGCCGAACCTCTCAGCGGCCGGGCAGCAGGCCCACCTCGCGGGCGTGCAGCACGGTGGCCAGGCGGTCGCCCGTGCCGAGCTTGCGGTACACGTTCTCCAGGTGCTTGTGCGCGGTGCGCGGCGAGATGCCGAGCCTGCGCCCGATGGTGTCCGCGGTGAGCGACTGGGCGAGCAGGGTCAGGACCACCGTCTCGCGCGGTGTCAGGCCGTACTCGGCAGCCCGGTCCAGGGTGTCCTCGGGCCCCTCGCCCCAGGACGCCGCGGGCAGCCGCCGGGCATGGGTCATATGCTCGACGACGGCCGCGAGCAGGGGCTGGATCCGGCCCGCGAACTCCACGTCGCGGTCGCCGTAGGACTCGCCCGACCTGCCCAGCATGATCAGGTGGGTGGCGCCTGCGGGCGCGGGCAGCGGGAGCGCCAAGTGGTGGTCCGCCGCGAACGCCCTCTCGAAGGCGCTCTGCGCCGCCGCGTCCGGCCAGGGCCGTCCGCCGCCGAACTCCCGGTCGGTCAAGGGCGAGCGGTCCCCCGTGCGCCGGTAGTGGCGTACGAGCGGGTGCTTGTGGAGCGTCTCGTCCAGCGTGCGCATCCGCACGTCGACAGCTGCCGTGGACGGCGGGCACGGTACCGGTGTGTCCGGCTCCGGCCAGTCGCGCGACGCGAAGAGGACCTTCGCGTGACTGTCGAGGACGTCGCCGAGTTCTTCGCGCA
Organism: Streptomyces sp. NPDC041068; assembly: GCF_040647455.1. Classification (NCBI taxonomy): domain Bacteria; kingdom Bacillati; phylum Actinomycetota; class Actinomycetes; order Kitasatosporales; family Streptomycetaceae; genus Streptomyces; species Streptomyces sp. NPDC041068. Next base: position 253,323 of record NZ_JBEZCG010000012.1, on the reverse strand, counting down.
CCAGCGGCCACGGCAGCGTGGACTGGCGGCTGTTCAGGACGGCGACGGTGAGGTCGAGCATGCGCTGGTAGTCGCGCGCTGACATGCAGGACACGGAAAGCCCCCTCTCTCCGCACCATCACCGGATTAGAGGAGACGGGCCTCGTCTGTCAAGGGCCGGGACCGGCCACCCGCTACGCAGAGGTACGCATACCCCCGCCGCCTGCGGGACGGCAGTCTGGCAACGCGGCCGGAAGTGAGCCGCGTTCCGTCTCACGGGGGTGAGGGGCATGGACGACAGCGGCTGTCTGCGCACACCGGACATCGTGACTCCGGTCGCGCGGCGCCATCCGGGCGCTTGGCTGCACTTCGGTGTGGCGCCCGCCAGGGGCCGTCGTATGGACCTCTACGCCGAACTCCTCGGCACCGCACGCGAATTGCTGGCCGACGGGCGGGCCGAAGAGTTCTTCTTCCTGCACAAGCAGCCGGGGGTGCGGATGCGCTTCCAGGCGGGGGCGTCCCGCGCGCACGTCGACGCCCTGCTGCGGCAGCGGCTCTCGTACTGGCACCAGGAGGGTCTGGTCGCCGACTGGAACGCGGGGGTGTACGAGCCGGAGGAGTTCCTCTTCGGCGGTCCGGTGTCGATGCGCAGCGTCCACCGGGTCTTCACCGCCGACTCGCTGGCCTGGCTCGGCTTTCACAGCGCCGGCATTCACGGTGCCCCGGAGGACCGCCCCGCCGGGCGGGAGGGTGCGGGAGCCCGCCCGGCGTGGGCCATGTCGCTGCTGATGGTGCGCGCGCTCCTCGACGCCCTGGAGATCGTCGGCTGGGAGGACCTCGACGTGTGGGACCGGCTGCGCCGCCAGACCGGGCGCCGGTTCGCCGCGCTCGGGCACGGAGCGGGCACCGCGGGGCTGCCGGCCGAAGCGGCCCGGATCGAGGCCGCGTTGCGCGCGGGCTGGACCGACCCGGACTCCCTGACCGCGCGCCTGCCGGACAGCGCGGTGAAGCAGGCCGAGGAGTTCCGCACGGCCGTGGCGGAGGCAGGCGAGCAATGGCTCCGTACGTACTTCACCGCGGGGAACGCGCTCATCGGGCCGCGCGAGGCGGCCGCGTTCGTCATCGTCTTCCACTGGAACCGTGCGGGCCTGTCCATCCTGCGGCAGACCCTCATCGCGGAGGCGCTGACGGCACGACCGGGCGGTGAACAGCGGTGAGCGGCGGGGGCGCGCGCCCGTACCGCGACGCCGTGCTGCTCCGGACCGCGGGGCTGCCGATGCGGCTGTGGTGTGCGGGCGGCTCGCCGGACCTGTTCCGCCTCATCTCCGAACTGGAGCGCACCGAGGGCGACTTCACCCGGATGAGCGCCCGTCTCGCCGACGTCATCGGCACCGCCCTCGTCCCCCATCCCGCGCTGACCGTCACAGAGCGCCGTCTCGCGCTGTCCGCGCGGCGGCGGCTGCACCGCGGCCGCCCGCTCGCCGAGGCGGACCATCGGCGGCTCGTCGCCGTGGCCCGCCGTGTGACGCCCGAGGGGGCGCTGGCCCGGGTCCTCACGGGGGCGCACGCGGAGGCCGGTGTGCTGGAGGGGCTCAGGAAGGACGTCGCGCGACGCCTCGACGCGGAGAAGCGACGACTCGCCCCGGCGGGCTATGCCTTGCTGCGGGGTTCACCGATGGGGCGGCAGGCCCTGCTCGACGGCACACTGCCGGTGGGCGCCGAGGTCGCCGAACGACTCGCCGCGGGACGTCCCTGGACGGACCGTCAGATGCGCAAACGCGCGGACTACCTGTGGCGGATGATCGCCCGCGGCGCGGTGAAGGTCACCCCGCGTGGCTGGCTGGGCCATGTGGCCGTGGTGGGCGTGGCGGACGGACCTGCCGGACCGGCGCGTCCGCTCACGCTCACCGCCGACGTGGCCACCGACTGGACGGAGAATCTCCAGGAGCGGTCGGTGCGGGAAGGGGCAGGGGTACGTGGTTCCGGCGCCGCCTCGGGCGACGCCGCCTCGGCCGACTCCGCCGAGCCCGACCCCGCCGAGTCCGACCCCGCCAATCCCGGCTCCGCCAGGCCCGAGGACGCCAGGCCCGAAGACACCAAGACCGAAGCCACCAAGCCTGAAGCCGCAGCGCCCGAAGACGCCGCCGCGGATCCCGCCTTGCCCGGCGACGCGTCCCCTCCCGGCTCCCCCGCTCTCCTCGACGCCGCCACCCGCGTGTCCTTCAACCCGTTCCTGCGCGTGGCGTCCGGCCACCTGGAGGCCCTCGCGCTGGAGCCCGGTGACGACACGCTCCTCACACCCGTACGCATCCGGCGCACCCCCTTGGTGAACCGTCTGCACTCGGCGCTGCGGCGCGGCGCCGTGCCGCTCGGCGAGCTGGAGTCCGCGCTGGTGCCGCCGTCCGCCGACGCGGGGCAACGGGCCGTCCTGCGCCAATTCCTGCTCCGACTTGCGGAGATGGGCGTGCTGCAGCTGCGGCCGCCCACCCGGCAACGCCGGCGCCCCTGGCACGCAGCGACGCCCGAGCACACCGACGACACACCGATCGAGCGCGTGGACGGGGGCTATCTGGACGTCTACCGCCGCATGCCGGGCGCGCTGCCGGGCACCGACCTGATGGCCCTGCGCGCGGCGATCGGGCAGGCCCTTCGCCTGCACGCGCTCATGGACGAGGACGCGGAAACCGGCCCGGCCGCGGCACCGGACTTCGTGACGGGACAGGACCGATCGATCCTGAACATCCTGCGCGACCGGCTCGCCGCCACCGGGGACACACCGGTGAGCGTCCACGTTCCCGCCGCGGAGTGGCCGGAGCCCCGTACGCCCGGATCGGGGTACGCGCGACTCGTCGACTGGCTCGACAGCCGCATCGACGACGTGTGCGACGGCGCCTCCATCGACATCGGACGGGACGTCCTCGACCGCTTCGGCGCCCCCGAGGCGCGGCCCGCCTGGCCACTCGACTGTGTCGTACGCCCGCTGCCCGGACCGAACTGGGCGCTCGACGTCACCGTGCCCGCGGGCGTGTACGACGCCCGGTTCGTCGGCGCGCTGGAACGGCTGCACGGGCGGCTCCCCCAGGTGGAGGCGTACCGCGCGTTCCTGCGGCGGCTCGACCGGGAGAGCGGGGTGCCCTCGGTCGAACTGCTCTTCCCGGCCCTGTCCCGGTTCGCCGCCAACGCCGTGCGCAGGCCCCTGTACACCGGCTCCTGGACCGGCGACCCGGATCTGCCCGGGTACTGCGAGGGGCCGCCGGGCGCGCGGCCGCGCTTCGTGCCGCTGGACGAGCTGACCGCCCGGTGGAACGGCACGCGGGTCGTCGTGAGCGACCGCTCCGGGCCGATCCGCCCCCTGTACCACTCGGCACGCAACGCGCCGCGGCCCTGGGACCAGGTTGCCTCGCTGCTGCTGGGCGCGTCGCCACAGCACTCGGCCCGGCGCCGTCGGCTGCGGCATTCCTTGGGCGCCCTGCCCAAACGGGAGTACGTCCCCAGGATCACGGTCGCGGGTTCGCTGGTCCTTTCGGCCGCCCAGTGGCGCGTGCCCGTGGCCGCGCTCCCGCCGACCACCGCCCATGAGCTGGACCGGGCCCGTCATCTCACGCGGCTGCGCGAGCGGTTGGGCCTGCCCCGCTGGGTCTTCCTGTCGGCGGCGAGCGGCGCGGACTCGCCACTGCCGTGCGACCTGGAGAGCCTGCACGCGCTGTCTGTCCTGGAGCGGACGGGCGACCTTGCCTTCGCCGCGGGCGGCACCGCGGTGGCCGAGGAGATGCTGCCCTCGCCCAGCGAGCTGCTCGTCGCGGACCTCGCCGACCCGGCCGGTGCGCCGGTGACCGCGGAGCTGTTGGTCCGTATCCATCGGTCGGTGTGATCCGCGGGCCGGGCGGCCCGCGGGTCCGTGCGGCTCACCAGTCCGTGCGGCTCACCGATACGTGCGACTCACCGGTCTGGCGACCGGTCCCTGAACGCTGTCCCGTCATGACCTCTGTCGTGTCCTGGCGGTGGCAGTACCCACAACTCCACGCGTACGGAAAGGAGGTGAAAGCAATGGACGGTGAGGTGACCACTGCCGAGGCATTCGTGCTCGACGACGTCGACGCGCTCATCGATCAGCTGGAGACCCAGTTCGACGACGCGCAGCTCCTCAAGGTCGGCACCATGGGCACCACCCAGGGATGCACCAAGGTCGGTGGCTGCACGGGCAGTTGTCCGTGCACCCAGTAGGGGCGCCACGCTCCACCCGCCCGACGGACATGGAAAGGAGGTGAAAGCAATGGACAACAACGCCACCGAGAACGACTCCTTCGTACTCGACGACGTCGACGCGCTCATCGACCAGCTGGAGACCCAGTTCGACGACGCGCAGCTCCTCAAGGTCGGCACCATGGGCACCACCCAGGGATGCACCGCGGCCACGAAGTGCACCGGCTCCTGCCCCTGCACCCAGTGACGGCACGCTGACCCAGCGAAGCGTGCGGGGTTGTCCGCCGGACACGCCGGAGTGACCGGCGGACGCTCCCACCCCGCACAAGGGCCGCCGGAGCCGTATACGCCGATCGGCTTCGGCGGCCCGCGCCGTGTTCGCCTCTCGCGCCACCACCGCTCCCTCTTTCCTGATCGCTTCACGAAGACTCACGGCGAAAGGCCGCCGCCCCATGACCACCACCCACCGGATACCGACCTCCCTTTCCGTGTCCGCCCATGTCCTGACGGCATTCGCCGCGCTCGCGCCCAAGGGCGAGCAGGGCGAGGAGTACAGCATCGACTTCGGGCCCGCCGTCCTCGCCGCCCTGACCGCGGCGGCCACCTCGACCGGCGGCGGCCCACCACCGGTGGAGACGCCCCCGTCCCGGGCCCTCGCCGCCTGGCTGCGCCAGCTCCGGCACGGCTGCACTCACCCGGGCCTGTTCGGCTGGGGGCTCGGCGGATATCTGCTCGGCCTGCGCACCGCGGCGGCCGTCTGGCCCGGACTCGGCGGTCTCGCGGGCCTCGCCTTCCGTGAACTGGCGGGCTCCGCGGGCCGCTGGCACGACCGGGAACTGGCCTGGTACGACTACGACTTGGTGACCGGTACGGCAGGGACGGTCCTCGCGCTGGCCTCGGATCCCGCGTGCACCCGGGGCGATCTCGCGCACTCCGTCGGGCACCTGACCTCGCTGTGCGACGGCGTCGGCCTTGCGCGCCTGCGAGTCGGCCAGTACAAGGGCGAGGACATGCGCGGCTGGAACCACGGCCGCGTCAACTCGGGTGCCGCGCACGGCGCCGCCGGGGTCGCCCTGGCGATGTGCCGCGCCGCGGACGCGACCGGCCTCACCCCTGAACTGACCCTGTCCTTGGACCACTTGGCCTCCTGGTATCTCACGCGGTACGAGTCGGGGGTCCGCAACGTCATCGCGTGGCCGCCCGCCGGGGACCTGGCGCACCTGCCGAGCCGCCCGCTGACCTGGTGCTACGGAACGCCCGGCATCGCGTGGGCGCTGTGGGAGACCGGACGGGTCCTGGACGACGCGCCGCTGCGGGAGTTCGCGCTGCACGTCGCCGCGTCCTTCCTGCGCGGCTACGACGAGGAGGCCGACCGGCCCGATCTGACGCTGTGCCACGGGCTGCCGGGCCTGGCCCTGGTGTGCGACGCCTTCGACCGGCACGCGCGCCTGCCGGGGGCCGCGGCGTTGCGCGACCGTCTGGTGGGCCGTCTCGTGGAGCGGCTCGAAGAGGTGGCGGAGCTCGCGGAGCGGGACGGCACGCTGCTGACCGGCGCCACCGGCGCGTGCGCCGCGCTGCTCACCCTGGAGACCGGCAACCGCACCTGGCTGCCCGCCTTCGGGCTGCGGTGACGGCGATGCGCCCCACGACGCGGACACCGACGTCGGCACCGAAACCGACGCCAGCACCGACACCTGGGCCGACGCCGAAGCCCGTGCGTTCCCTGCTCCGGCTGCTGCCCCACGCCTCGCTGCCCCTGACCGCGGCACTGCTCGCGCTGGTGCTCGTCGATGCCGCCCTGGCGCCCGCGCTGATGCTGAGCACCGGGGTGCTGGTGGGCCGGCTGCCCGATGCCACGGGCGGGCTCGATTCGGCCGCGGGGCACGGTGTGCTGGTGGCGTTCGCCGTGGTGAGCGCCGTGTATGTGGCGAGCATCCTGGTGGAGCCCGCCGTCGAGCTCACCGCGTGCCGGCTCGGCCGACGGGTGGCGGGCAGCACCGCGCGGCTCGTCCTGCGCGGCACGCTGCGCCCCGCGGGCATCGCGCCACTCGAAAGCCCGGAGGTCGCCGACCGGCTGCTGCTCGCCCAGGGGCAGAGCACGGGAACGCTTCCCGTGGCGCAGGCGGTGACGGCACTCCCGGCACTCGTCTCCGCACGTCTGGCGGGGGCGACGTCGGCCGTGCTGCTCCTGGGATTCCACTGGTGGGCGCCGCTTCCGCTGATCGCGGCGTGGACGCTGACGGGGGTCTGGCGGGACCGTGAGGTCCGCCGCGCGGTGGACGTCCAGGCGGGTTCGACGACGGAGCTGCGGAACGCCGAGTACGTGCGGAACGTGGCGCTCGGCGGCGCCGCGGCCAAGGAGATCCGCGTCTTCGGGCTGACCCCGTGGCTGGTGGACCGCTTCACGCGCGCGTGGCGGACGGGCGTGGGGCAGGTGGGCGCGGGGCGGGGCCGGGCGGCGGCGAGCGGCACGGTGTCGTTCGTCCTCCTTGCCTCCGCGCACGCGGCGGTCCTGGTGCCGCTCGCCGTGGAGTCCGCCCACGGCCAGGTCGGGGTGGCCCGCACGACGGTGTTCCTCCAGGCCGTCGTCGGCACCGCCGCGCTGGGCTGGCTCGGCGATCTGCAGTGGACGCTGACCCGGGCGAGCGCCGCCGTGCCGCCCGCGCTCGAGGTGGCCGCGCTCCCGGAGCGGGACACGGTGGTGAGCGGCGTGCGTCCGGCCGCGGGGCTGCCGCGGGCCGGGATCCGCTTCGAGGGGACGGTGTTCGCATACCCCGGAGCCGGCACCCCCGTGCTCGACGGGCTCGATCTGTGGCTCCCCGCGGGCAGTTCGCTGGCCGTGGTCGGCGGCAACGGCGCGGGCAAGACCACTCTGGTCAAGCTGCTCGCCCGGCTCTACGACCCGGTGGCGGGGCTCGTCACCGTCGACGGCCGTGACCTGCGGGCCTTCGACGTCGACGCATGGCGTCGCCAACTCGCCGTGGTCTTCCAGGACTTCGTACGCTATGAACTTCCCGCGCGGGACAACGTCGGGTTCGGCGCGGTGGACCGCCCCCGGGGAGACTCGGCCCTGGCCGGTGCCGCGGGCCTCGCGGGTCTCCACCCCGTGCTCGCCGGGCTGCCCCTCGCCTGGGACACGCCCCTGTCCCGGCGCTTCACCGACGGCACGGACCTGTCGGGAGGACAGTGGCAGCGGCTGGCCCTGGCGCGGGCCCTGTACGCGGTGGAGCACGGCGCCCGGGTCCTGGTCCTGGACGAGCCCACCGCGCACCTGGACGTGCGGGCCGAGGCCGAGCTGTACGAGCGGTTCCTGGACCTCACCCGAGGGCTCACGACCGTCCTGATCTCGCACCGGTTCGCGACCGTACGCCTCGCCGACCGCATCTGCTACCTGGACGGCGGCCGCATCGTCGAGCAGGGCAGCCACGAGGAACTCGTCGCCCAAGACGGCCCGTACGCAAGGGCGTTCGCACTGCAGAGCGCCGCGTACGCGGGAGGGACCCATGCCTGAGACGCCGGGCACGCGGGAGAACGCCACGCCCACGACACCGCCCACACGGCAAGGCACCACGCCTGAGACGCCGCCCACGCGGGAGGGACCCATGCCCAAGACACCCCGTACCCAGGAAGGCGCCACCCCCAAGACACCGCCCACGCGGGAGGGCGCCACGCCCAAAACACCCCCCACACGGCAAGGCACCACGCCTGAGACGCCGCCCACGCGGGAGGGACCCACGCCCAAGACACCCCGTACCCAGGAAGGCGCCACCCCCAAGACACCGCCCACGCCCGACGAGCGCCCCCTGCGTCAGGTCCGCACGCACCTGCGGGCCGGGGCCCTGCTGATCGTCACCGCGTTCCATGCCGACGCCCGCAGGGCCGTCCTCGTCCTGGCGCTCGCCCCGGTCGTCGGCGGCTGCGGCGTCGTCAGCGGTCTCGCCATCCGTGAGGCCACCGACGCCGCGCTCCGCCACGAGCTGCGGCCCGCGCTGACCGCGGCCGCGCTGCTGGTCGCCGCGGTCGTCACCACGTACGCGGCGGGCGCGTTCGTCTCCGCGCTCCGCATCCACCTCCAGCAGCAGGTCGGGCTGCACCTGGACCGGCGGCTCATCCGGCTGACGGGCGGCATCCCCGCCCTCACCCACCACGAGCACCCCGGCTACCTCGACCGCATGGACCTGCTGCGCGCCCACCGCGGGCAGCTCGGCGGGGCCTTCGGCGCGCTCGTGGAGAACCTGCGGGCGCTGTTCGGCCTCGGCACCACCCTGGCGCTGCTCGTCACCGTCCACCCCGCGCTGCTCGCCCTGCCGCTCTTCGCGCTGCCGACGGTCGCCGCGGCCCAGCGGGGCAACACACTCATCGGGCGCGCGGAGGCGGAGACGGCCGAGGCAGACCGGCTGCGCCGCACCCTCCTCGAACTGTCCTGCTCCCCCGAGGCCGCCCGCGAGATACGGATCTACGGCCTCGCCGACGAACTCGCCCGCCGCCACGAGGCGTTGCACGACGACGTCGTCCGCCACCGCGGCAGGGCCGACACCCGGGCGGCGGTGTGGTCGGGCGGCGGCTGGCTGGTCTTCGCCGCCGGGTATCTCGGCGGGGTCCTGCTGGCCATCGTCGCGGTGGCGAGGGACCAGGGCACGCCCGGCGACGTGGTGCTCACCCTCGTGCTCGGCGCGCAGCTCCTGGGTTCCGTGTCGGGGATGGTCGCGCTCGGCTCGTGGCTGCAGCACGCCCTGCGCGCGGCAGGCCACTTCCTGTGGCTCGCCGACCACGCGGCGCTCCCGGAGAACGCGGCCACCCGGCCGGGATCGGCGCGCACGGCGCCGCGGCCGGGCGGCGAACTCGTCCTGGACCACGTGTCGTTCACGTATCCGGGCGCGGAACGGCCCGTCCTGAGCGACGTGTGCCTGCGCGTCCCCGCGGGGACGACGCTCGCCGTCGTCGGCGAGAACGGGGCGGGCAAGACCACGCTGGCCAAGCTGCTGTGCCGGATGTACGAGCCGACGTCGGGGACCATCACGTACGACGGGACGGACATCGCCACGTTCGACGTGCACGCCTGGCGCCGGGCGCTCACCGCCTGTTTCCAGGACTTCCAGCGCTTCGAATTCACCCTGCGCACCGCGGTGGGCCTCGGCGACCTGCCGCGCGCCGACGCCCCGCACGCCGTGGACGGAGCGCTGCGCCGTGGCGGCGGCGCGGCGCTCCCCGCCCTGCTCCCGCAGGGCCTGGACACCCAGCTCGGCGCGGCCTTCCCCGGCGGCGTCGACCTGTCCACCGGCCAGTGGCAGAAGGTCGCCATGAGCCGCGCGACCATGCGGGAGCGGCCCGCGCTGCTGATCCTCGACGAGCCGACCGCGAGTCTCGACGCGGCGTCCGAGCACGATCTGTTCACGCGGTTCACGGCGGCTTCCCGCACCTCGGCCGCCCCGCCCGTCACGGTCCTTGTCTCCCACCGCTTCGCGACCGTACGCATGGCGGACCTCATCGTGGTCCTCGACGGGGGGACGATCCGCGAGAGGGGAAGCCACGACCGGCTGCTCGCCCACGACGGCCTGTACGCCGAGCTGTACCGCCTGGGTATGCGCGGCAGCGCGTCATGAGTCAGGGGCGCCGTCCGCACGAACCGAAAGAATCTTGAGCGGCGATGTCGAGAACCCGCGACCGGCTCCGTCCCAGGGGTGAACGCGACCACAATGGGTCGCAGCCGCACCAAGGAGAGACACCATGGCCAAGTACCTGCTGCTCAAGCACTACCGCGGCGCCCCGACCGCGGTGAACGACGCCCCCATGGACCAGTGGACGCCGGAGGAGATCTCGGCCCACATCCAGTACATGCGGGATTTCGCGGACCGGCTCGAGAAGACCGGTGAGTACGTCGACGGCCAGGCGCTCGCTCCCGAGGGGACGTTCGTCCGGTACGACGGCGAGGGCCGCCCGCCGGTCACCGACGGCCCGTTCGCCGAGACCAAGGACCTCATCGCCGGCTGGATGGTCATCGACGTCGACAGCTACGAGCGCGCCCTCGAACTGGCCGGGGAGCTGTCGGCCGCTCCCGGAGCGGGCGGCAAGCCGATCCACGAGTGGCTGGAGCTGCGCCCCTTCCTGTCCGCGTCGCACACCGTCACGGAGTGACCCCACCCGTGTCCCCCATGGACGAGGCCCTGCTCCGGAGCCTCACCCCGAACGTCCTCACCGTCCTCGTCCGCCGCGGAGCCGACTTCGCGGCGGCCGAGGACGCCGTGCAGGACGCGCTGGTCGAAGCGATCCGCGTGTGGCCCGCCGACCCTCCGCGCGACGCGAAGGGCTGGCTGGTCACCGTGGCCTGGCGCAAGTTCCTCGACGCGACGCGTGCGGACACCGCGCGGCGCAGGCGTGAGGACCGCGTGGACGAGGAACCGACGCCGGGGCCCGCGGCCTCCGCGGACGACACGCTCCAGCTCTACTTCCTGTGCGCGCACCCGTCACTGACACCGTCGTCCGCGGTCGCGCTCACGCTGCGCGCCGTCGGCGGCCTCACCACCCGCCAGATCGCCGAGGCCTACCTGGTGCCCGAGGCGACCATGGCGCAGCGCATCAGCCGCGCCAAGCGCACGGTCTCCGGCGCCCGCTTCGACCGGCCCGGCGACGTGGCGACCGTGCTGCGCGTCCTGTACCTGGTCTTCAACGAGGGCTACTCCGGCGACGTCGACCTCGCCGCCGAGGCCATCCGCCTCACCCGGCAGCTCGCGGCCGCGATCGACCATCCCGAGGTGGCGGGGCTGCTCGCCCTCATGCTGCTCCACCACGCCCGGCGCGCCGCGCGGACCGCGCCCGACGGGTGCCTGGTGCCGCTCGCCGAGCAGGACCGGAGCCGGTGGGACACGGAATCGATCGCCGAGGGCGTCGCCGTCCTGCAGGCGGCCCTGGCCCGCGACCGCCTCGGCGAGTTCCAGGCCCAGGCCGCCGTCGCGGCGCTCCACGCGGACGCACCCACCGCCGGGGAGACCGACTGGGTGCAGATCGTCGAGTGGTACGACGAGCTCGCCCGCCTGACCGAAAGCCCGGTCGTCCGGCTCAACCGCGCGGTGGCCGTCGGCGAGGCCGACGGACCGCGCGCGGGCCTGGCGGCGCTGGCGGAACTGGACGCGTCGCTGCCTCGTCACACCGCTGCGGCGGCGTACCTCCACGAGCGCGACGGCGACCTGAGGACGGCAGCACGGCTGTACGCGGAGGCCGCACAGAAGGCACAGAACCTCGCCGAACGCGACCACCTGACGCGCCAGGCGGCACGGATCAACTCCGGTCGGCAACAGGTACGTTGACGGGCATGACGCCACGCCCATCAGTGCCGGTGGGCGATGATCGCGCTCTGGACGAAGGAGCGCACCAGAGGATTCGTGTCGCCGTCGTTCCATGCCACCACCACGCGGCTCGGCGGCATGTCGGTCAGCGGCACCACGGTGAGCCCTGGTACCGGCTCGTGAACCAGGGGCGTCATGCCGACCGTGCCGTTCCAGAGAACGGCCTGCCGACATTCCTGGACGGCTCGCACCACTGGCCCCTCGCGCGGCTCGTCACCGTGCCAATACGCCTGCCAGAGGGGGTCGGTGCCTTCCGGGAAGCGGAACCAGCGGCGGTCGGCGAGGTCGGCCGACTTCAGAACGGCGCTGTCCGCCAGCGGATCGTCGGAGCGCAGGAGCACGCCCACCGGGTCGGCGCGCACCTCCCGCACGGTCAGGCCGGTTTCGTCGAACGGCCCCCGGGTCAGGGCGACATCGACCGCTCCGGTGTGCAACCCGCAGGTGGGGTCGGTGAGATCGGTCTCGCGGACGCGGACCTCGACGTGCGGGCGCCGTCGGCGGTAGGCGTCGGCGAGGCGTGTCGCGTCCGGGTCGGTGCTGTCCCCCAGGATGCCGACGGTGAGGATCGCGGACCCGGCCGCCGCGGCGACCCGTACGCGTACCCGGTCCGCGTGGTCGAGCAGGGCGCGCGCCTCGTCGAGCAGGACGGCGCCCACCGCGGTGAGCGCGACTCCGGCCGATGACCGGTCGAGGAGGGCGGCGCCGACTTCCTTCTCCAGTTGCTTGATGGCCCGGCTCAGCGGCGGCTGGCTCATGTGCAGACGGACGGCGGCCCGTCCGAAGTGGAGTTCCTCGGCGACCGCCACGAAGTAGCGCAGCGTGCGTAGGTCCATGGCGCGCACGATACCCGTACGGTATCGAGGCCGCGGATCGGGTCTTGGACAGCCGAGCCACCTCGGCGGTGGAATCGACGCATGACGACTGATGAACCACAGACCGAAGTCCCCGCCGTCTCGGTGGTCGGCCCGGACGACGGCGAGACGATCCTTCTCGGCACCACGCGCATGCGCGTCCTGGAGGACGGCAGCAGTACCGAACACCGCCTCGGGGTCACCGAGTCCGTCCTCGCGCCGCGCACCCCGGGCCCGCCTCAGCACCGTCACGCACGGCACGACGAGGGCTTCTACATCCTCTCCGGCACGGTGCGGTTCACTGTGGGCGACTCCGAACACGACGCGCCCGCAGGCACGTTCGTGATGGTCCCGCCCGGCGCCCCGCACACCTTCGCCAACGCGTCCGACCAACCGGCCGTCATGCTCAGCATCTTCACGCCGGATCTGTACGTGCAGTACTTCCGTGATCTGCAGGGCATCACGGCCGACGGCGGGAGAATGACCCCACAGGCGAACATCCGGACGATGAGCCGCTATGCCACCGAGCCCGCCATCGACTTCGCCTGACGGAGGCCCACGGCACACGGACCAAGCTCACGGACCAAGCTCACAGACCAAGGCTCACAGACCAAGAAGGAGCGGCTGGTCGGGAACTCCCTCGGCAATCAACGCATTCAGCGCAGTCGCCATGTCGCGCGGACCGAACAGCTCCGGCCCGCGCCAGTCGGCGATCTCGCTCGTCCGCCACCACCGGAACGCCGTGATGTTCTCCGCGGCGAGCTCGCTGTTCGACAGGGCGCCGCCCGGCTCGAATGCCGTGGTGCGTACCAGGAAGTAGTCGTTGATGACTCCGTCGTGGCCCTCCGCGTACCCGGGTCCGACGAGCTCTTGATGCCACACATGCCGCAGCGGGCCGTCGAAGACGAGCCCGACCTCCTCGTGCAGCTCGCGCCGCAGCGCCGCGTGCGCCGTCTCCCCCTCCTCGATGCCGCCTCCCGGAGTGATCCAGACGACCTCGCCGCCAGGGACCAGACACCGGCACAGCAGTACGCGGTCCTCCTCGTCCAGGAGGACCGCACGAACCGAGTGGCGCAACTTCAGCGAAGACATGATCGAACTCTATGAAATAACGGGAGCCTCCTGCCTCTTGCTACTCATGCCACGACGACAACGGGGTGGCCCGCAGCAGGGAGGGGACGGGAGCCCATGAGCCTTCGCCAGTTCGAGTACGCCTTGGCCGTTGCCGAGGAGGGCTCGGTGACGGCGGCGGCAGAGCGGCTGCACGTCGCTCAGCCGTCGGTGTCCCAGCAGATCCGCGGCCTGGAGCGCGAACTCGGCGTGGAGCTCTTCGCCCGCACGCCGACCGGCCTTGTGCCCACCTCGGTCGGCCGCGCGTTCCTGCGGGACGCGGAGACCGCGGTGCGCGCGGCACGGAGGGCCAGGGCGACGGCGCGGGCCGGTGCCGACGAACTGGTCGGCGAGCTGGTGGTCGCGGCGCAGATGGGCCTCGGCACACGGCAGTTGCCGGGCGCCCTGGGTTCGCTGCGCCGCCGTTTCCCGCGCCTTGAGGTCACCGTCTTCGAGGAGCCGAACCGCGCCGAGCTCGAGCGCCTCGCGCGCCGGGGCGTGCTGGACTTCGCCCTGATGGCCGGGCCGTGCGGGGAAGCCGTCTACGAAGGTCACCACCTCGGCGACGAGGAGTTCGTCGTGGTCCTTGAGTCCGGGCACCCACAACTGGCGCTGGAACGGGTCGAGTTGAGCGCTCTGGGCCAGGAGACGTGGGTGAGGTTCGACCACAACAGCGCACTCGACGGCGTACTGCAGGACGTCCTGCGGGACAACGGCCTGACCCCGGCCACCGTCGCCCGCGTGTCCCAGACGGCGACGGCCGTGCGCTGGGCCGCGCACGGCCTCGGGGTGACGCTCGTCCCGGCCTCCGCGGTCCCGCACGGTCACGAGCACCTCGCGCGCCCGGTGTTCCCGGCCGTCTCCCAGCCCGTCGTCGCCGCGGTCCGGCCCGGCGCGGGCCCGGCGGAGACAACGCTGCTCGAATTCCTGCGCCAAGAGACATGGTTCAAATCCGCCTCCTTCTCGCCGAAGCCCTGACGGCCGAGAAGAAGGCGAGTCCCACTGGTCCCTATTCGTCGAGGCCAGGACTCCGGAATTCCTTGTTCCTTTCGGTGTCAGCCCCTGGGGAATTCGCCGCCGTCCACGACGAGGCTGCTCCCGGTCAGCCAGCTCGCCCGGTCGGACAGGAGGAACAACACCGCGTCGGCGATGTCGTCGGGCCGGCCGTCACGCCCCAGCGGAGGGGTGGTGGTGTCCTGGCCCGGCCCCTGGTCCAGGCGTGCCCACTGCTCCCGTGTCCGCTCACCGCCAGGGGTGGCGGTTCGGCCGGGCGAGACGGTGTTGACCCGGATGCCGAACGGGGCCAACTCCGCGGCCATTCCCCGGCTGTAGGCCTCCAGCGCCGCCTTCGCCGCCACGTAGTGCAGGAATGGGGGTGCCGCGGTGGGCACCGCCGCCGATGAGACGTGCACGACCGCCCCCGAACCCCTCTCCCGCATCCCCGGTGCCAGCAGCGCGTCCAGCCGCACCGAGGCCAGGAAGTTCAGATCAAGGGCGTTCTGCCACTCCTCGTCGGGGATGGCCAGCGCACCCTTGAACGGGCCTGCCCCGCCCGCGTTGTGGACCAGGATGTCCACCCCGCCGAGCCGCTCCTGCGCGGCCAGGGCGAGCGCCTCGACGCCGGTCCGGGTCCGCACGTCGGCCGCCACGAAACCGGCACCCTCGGGCGCCTCGCCCGCCACCGACCGTGCGGTGGTGAGCACCTCGGCACCCGCGTCCAGGAGTTGGCGCACGACGGCCGCCCCGATGCCGCGGGTGCCACCCGTGACCAGGGCCCGCTTTCCTTTCAGTTCCCGCGTCCCGGAACCGTTCTCGATCGTGGTCATTCCTGCGTTCCTCTCAACATTGCGTAAGGGTCAACTGCCCGACGGAGAAGTACTCGGCGAGCTGTTTCACCGTACGGACGGAAAAGAACGCGCGGCAAAGACGAAATATCAGCAGCCCCTATAGGGCGCCCCCGACGTCCGTGGTGTGCGAGGTTCGACCTCTGGGAGGGATGCAGGTGACTGCTGCTGACGCCGCGACCTCGAACGGGGGGATGCCACCCCCTCCTCCCCCCGCCCGCCTCTCCTTCGGGGGGAAGCAGGCCAAGAACCCGCTGGCAGAGGCCAGTTTCAAGAAGATGTGCGGGCGGCTCCCCTCGGTGCTGCGGCACACCGCCCGCATGGCATGGACCGTGGACCGCACCGCCGCCGCGCTGCTGCTCGCCTGCCAGGCGCTCGCCGGTGCCTCGGCCGCCCTGCTCCTCGCGTTCACCGCGAAGGCCATGACCCACATCCTGGGCAGCGGGCAGGTGTCCGAACGTCTGCACGCCGCGCTGCCCGCCCTGGTCGTGGTCGCCGCGGCCGCGAGCGCGGGCCGTATCAGCGGCGCGCTGTCCTCCTACGCCGACGGAAGGATCACGCCGCTCCTGATGACGGAGGCGGACGTCGCCCTCGTCTCCGCGGTGTGCCGTGTCGAGGCCGCCACGTACGGGGAGGCCGGATTCTCCGACCGGCAGGAGGCGGCCGAGGTCGGTGTCACGCGCACGCGGCTGATGGTCGCGGACGCCCAGCGGTTCATGGCGGCCCTGGTCCGCATGATCGCCGCGGGCGGTGTCATCACGTTGCTGCACTGGATGATGCTGCCTCTGCTCCTGCTCGCCGTACTCCCGGCAGGTCTGGGCGCCGTGCTCTCCGCACGCGTCGACTACGAGACCCACTACGCCAACGTCGGTGACCGCAACGTACGCGGCATGATGCGGTGGTGGGCCACCTTCCCCCGCCACGGGGACGAGGTCCGCGCCAACGGCATGACCGACTACGTCATCTACTGGTACCGGGCCCTGTCCGAGCGCATCGACGAGCGCACCCTGACCGCCGCGCCGCGCATGCTGCGCATCGTCCTGGCGACCAGTGCCCTCGGCGGGGTCTTCCTCCTCTGCACCTGGGCCACCCTCGCGTGGCTGGCGACCACCGGCCGTGTCGCGCTTCCGGTGGCGGCCACCGCGGTGGTCGCCGTCCAGACCACCCTGGCCGCGCTGTCGCAGTTCGTCATCTACGGCGCCGCGCTGTTCCACACGTCGCTGTACCTCGCCGACATGCGGTCGTTCCTGGACATGGCGACCGAACGCGCTCCCCAGCGCGGCGATTCGACCATCCCCGAGCGGGTGGAGGAGATCCGCCTCGACGAGGTCGTCTACAGGTACCCCGGCAAGGACGAACCCGCCGTCGACGGTGTCTCGCTCACCCTGCGCCGCGGCGAGATCCTGGCCGTCGTCGGCGAGAACGGGTCAGGGAAGTCCACGCTCGCCAAGCTGATCACCGGAATCCTGCTGGCCGACAAGGGGCGTGTGTGCTGGGACGGCATCGACCTGGCCGACGCCTCCCCCGACTCCGTGTGGTCACGCACCGCGCTGGTCCCGCAGGACTATGCCTGCTGGCCGCTGCGTACGCGCGAGAACATCACCCTCGGCCAGCCCAAGACCTTCGACGACGACCTGGTGTGGAAGGCCGTCGACGCGGTCGGGATGCGGGAAGCGATCGAGAAACTGCCCAAGCAGCTCGACACGCTGCTGGCCCGTGAACTCTTCGGCGGCGCCGAGCTCTCCGGGGGCCAGTGGCAACGACTCGTCTGCGCACGGGCCTTGTACCGCCGAACCCCTCTCTTGATCCTGGACGAGCCGACCTCCCAAATGGACCCACGCGGAGAACACCAGATCTTCCTGGAGATCAAACGCATCGCCGCCACCTGCATGACGATCGTGGTCACCCACCAACTGGAGAACACACGCCTCGCCGACCGCATCCTCGTCATGGACCGGGGCCGCGTCATCGAGCAGGGAACGTACGAGGACCTGGCGCACGCCGGCGGCCTCTTCGCGGAACTGGTCGCCCTGGCCAAGGACCGGTGAGAGGGGGTTGATGATGCCGCAGCCGTCATTCGACGCGGGCCGTGGGGGGCCACCCTGAGGGCCTCGATGAAGTCGCTGCGGACAAGCCGGGCGGCCAGTTCTTCGGAGCAGGCGACGTAGGTCGAGCTCAGATCCCAGTCGCATCCGACCACCCGAGTGCGGTCTTCCGGCCACCAGTGCTCCGGTCCCCCGCACTCCTCGCCCATGTGGATGCGGACCGCTTCCAGAGCCGGCAGCGCGGACTTCCGGACCTCGGGCCTCTCGTCGAAGAGGGTTCTGGCGAGCTCATGGCTGAAACAGATCGCCCGGCCCGGGGCTGTGGCACTCGCCAGAATGTCCGCCAGGCCCCGCCGGGTTGCGGGGTCGGCCTCCGCGACAGGAGTCTGCCACTGATCCCCGACGGGCGGGCTGAGTATTTCCTTCCGGAGCGCTCTGCCCGCCAGTTCGGCGTGGTACCGCGCACCTGCGGCCTCGGCCGTCTCCCGCCACGTCCGCCGCGGTCCCGGGTCCTCCTCCACGGTCCACGCATGAAAGACGCGTACGTACGGGGGAATCCCTCAGGGACGACCTCGGTGACGACGTGCTCCCCCAGCTCCCCCGCCTGCCGTCATCGCCGACCCTCAGCCCAACGCGTTCCTGCCGCACGCGCCGTGCGCCGTGCCGAGGATCTGCGAAGCCTGCTTCCCCGTGAGGCCGAGTTCCTTCTTGGTCTTGATGGCCTGGTCGACGAGGGCCTGGCCACGGGCCCTGCAGAGCGCGTCGCCATGAGCGACGAGCACGTCGTCGCCGATGCCGTCCAGGTCCGGGTAGTGCTTCCGGATCGTCCTGAGATAGAACGCGGCCGACAGCTTCGTCAGCCCGCGCACTTCGTCGGGGGCCGCCGACGGGCTCCCTGACGGGGCCACCGAGGCGGACGCGGAGGCGGACGCGGAAGCCCGTGCCTCCGACGCGCTCGAGCCACCGTCACCGGACGAGCCGCATGCCGTGGCGCCGAGAGCGGCGAGCGCGAGACAGGCGGTGAGCAGGGGCAGACGCTTGTGCATGAATCTCCTGGTACTCAAGTGAACCTGGAGATTCTCCCCCATACCCGGTGTGCTCCACGACCGCGTTTCCCCGAAGGGGAGCGGCTCACGGAACAGGGCTCACTTCTTCGGGTCCCTGAAGCGACCGAACGCCTTCGTCAGAGCGCTCAGCGGTGAGGCCTCCGACTTGGCCGTCCCCGGCGCCGGGGGCACGCCGTCGCCGCCCGTCACCTCGGCCAGCGCCGCCTGGGCCGCCTCGGCTGCCTCCTGGTACAGGTCACGGGACTTCGTCATGGCGTCGAGCGCCTCCGCGTACTTGGTGACCATGTCCTGGGCGTGGGCCAGTTCCTCGTCCGGGGTGAGCAGGTGCCAGCCCTGGCGCAGCCGCGTCAGGGCCGGCTCGGCGCCGGCCGGCAGGGGTCGCGGCAGCGCCGCGAACTCCTTGATCCTGTCGAGGAGTTCGGTGGGTTCCGAGCCGTCCAGGAAGACGCTGCGCACCGTGAAACGCTCCGCCTCGTACCCCTGCGTCTGCGGATCCGTGGGCAGGACGACGGCGCCGCCGCGCGGCATCCGCACGCCGAGCACCCGCTTCATCGCGAAGTCGGCGATCTGCGCCTGCTCCGGCGTGCCCCGGTGCTCGACCACCCGGTGCCGCAGGCTCGGCGGCAGGAACGCCGACAGCGGCTGCTGCCCCTTCGCGTCCGGCGTCATCGCCTCGTGCACCACGACATGGATGTACCAGCTCTGCCGGGTGCAGTCCCGCAGTCGCTGGCGCAGTTCGTCGTCGTCCTTGGGCAGATGGTTCGTCGTCCGCATCCGCACGCCGGGCACGGTGTCGTGGTCCCAGGGGACGCGGTCGCTGTCCGGCCAGAACATGGTGGCGGGCGAGGGCCAGTGCGCGTCCCAGGCCCGCTCCGCCTCGGCGGCGAGGACCCAGGTGACGCCGTCGCCCTCCTTGCGGCGGGTCTCCGCGTCGTACGTGGTCAACTGGGCGCGCACCGTGACGTCGTCGGCCACGCGCCAGCGGGCCTCGAAGACACGGCGGGCCGTCGGACCGGGGTCGGCGGACTCGTCGCGCGGGTGCAGGACGGTGGACCGTGCCGCCTCGACGGGGTCGAGGTCCAGGAAGTCGTCCAGCACCCCCGCCGCTTTGAGGGCGATCAGGTTGCGTCGGACGTCCTGCTCGGGCTCGGGCCCGAGGTGGCGCCCGCGCCCGAGCCACACGGCGTCGGGGACGGTGATCGTGGAGGAGCTGTTCTTGGCCATGGAGTCGTTCTGTCGGTGGTCGGGGCCCGACCAGTATGGTCCGTGAACCTGTCGATGACAGCGCTACCCCGCCCACGGTTTCCCCACGCCCTCCACGCATTACGCACGTCTCGGGACGCGACGGACATGATCACGGCCTCGGTGAGGGCCCCCGCCCGTGCCGTGGGAGCGGGGCGGGCAGGATGGTGGGGTGGCTGATTTGTTGTGGGACGACGTCAAGTGCGCCTTCTGTGCCGACGTGATGGGAACGCTTCCGGATGTGTACGTTCCGGAGACCTCGGTGGACGACTGGCAGGCCGTCCTCGACCTCGTCGAGGTCAACGGCTGGCAGTACCGGTACTCCGAAGGAGACACAGTGCTTCCGCTGCCTCGGGCGGAGTCGGTGCTGTCCCGGCCGGACGACGCCGAGTGCCCGCAGCTCCGGGTCCGGCCGACCCCCGATGTGCTGGCGATCTTCCGTTTCCACGCGGCCGAGGAGATCGACTTCGATGTCGACCTGCGGGAACTCCAGGGCCAGCAACGACTCGACGTGTTCTGCGGCTTCCTCTCGGCGATCGGCCGACGACTGGGCAAGCCGGTGCTGATGGATGCCGAGGGTGGTGACGGCAGTCGTCCCGTCCTCGGGTTCGACGCCGCGAGCGATCAGATGGTGGTCCTGACCGACCTCCCTTGTCACGCAGATGCCAAAACTCCCCCCACGGATACGCATCCCCACACGTAGTGAGCCGTCGAATCCTCAACTACGGTGCCCAGGCTCCGACTGCGAAGACCTGCCCGATCGGACCCTGCCCGGAGGAGAACGCTCATGCGGATGCCCGCACAGCATCGCACCGTGGCGGCCCTTGCCGCCGTCACCGGAATCGCCGCCCTCGGCCTCGGCGCGGGACCGGCCGCCGCCGACACCCCGGAGGCTTCGGAACCACTGCGCTACGTCGCCCTCGGTGACAGCTACAGCGCCGGGTCCGGCGTGCTCCCCCTGGATCCCCAGGCACCCCTGCTGTGCGCCCGTACGACGAAGAACTACCCGCACCTCCTCGCCGCCTCGCTCGGCGCGAAGCTCACGGACGTCACCTGCGGCGGCGCGCAGACCAAGGACTTCACCACGTCCCAATACCCGGGCGTGGCCCCGCAGTTCGACGCCCTCAAGAACGACACGGAGCTCGTGACGCTCACCATCGGCGGCAACGACAACAACACCTTCATCGGCGCCATCCTCGCCTGCGGAAGCGCCGGCATCGTCACGGGTGGCAAGGGAAGCCCGTGCAAGAACATCTACGGCAACACCTTCAAGGACCAGGTCGAGTCGAAGACGTACCCGGCGATCAGGACCGCCCTCAACCAGATCAAGGCCAGATCCCCGAAGGCGAAGGTCGCGATCCTCGGCTACCCGTGGATCACTCCCGCCAAGGCCGTGCCGGGCTGCTTCGCCAAGCTGCCCGTCGCGGAGGGGGACATCCCCTACCTGCGCGATCTGCAGGCGCACTTGAACGGCGCGGCGCAGCGGGCCGCCGGGGAGACCGGCGCGACGTTCGTCGACATGGCCGCCGCCTCCGACGCGCACGACGCCTGCCGTCCCGCCGACCAGCGGTGGATCGAGCCGGTCCTGTTCGGCACGAACTTCGTTCCCGTGCACCCCAACGCCGCCGGTGAGGCGGGGATGGCCGAGCAGACGGAGAAGGTTCTGAACCTTCCCTGACCTGCGATCCTGGTCAGGTGATCGGGATCAAGTCGCGTACCAGGACCAGTGACAACCGCGCCGTGCGGATGACGGACATCGCGCGAACCGGAGTCGCCGGCGCGCTGCTCCTCTCCCTCGCCGCCTGCTCTTCCGGCGGCGAGGGAGAGGACAAGGACAACGGCAGGGAGAAGAGCGAGAGCCGGAGCATCCGGCAGCCCCCCGTCGACGCTCCCTTCGACTACCAGCTCGGCGGCCCCTACCCGCCCCCGTCCAAGGTGCGCGCCGTCTCGCGCGACCGCACCGCCGATCCCGTCCGGGGCCTCTACAGCATCTGTTACGTCAACGCCTTCCAGGCCCAGCCCGGCAAGGACGCCGCGCGCTGGTGGGAACGCGAGCACCCCGCGCTGATCCTGCGCGACGACGAGGGGGAGCCGGTCGTCGACGAGGACTGGCAGGAGCCCCTGCTCGACATCTCCACCGGCAAGAAGCGCACGCAGCTCGCCGAGATCGTCGGCAAGTGGATCGACGGCTGCGCGAAGGCCGGCTTCGACGCGGTCGAGCCCGACAACCTCGACTCCTACGAACGCTCCGACGACCGCCTCACCCCCGACGACGCGGCGGCCTTCGCCGAGCTCCTGGCCCGCCGCGCCCACGACCAGGGCCTGGCCATCGCCCAGAAGAACACCACCGATCTCCTTGAGCGGCGCGACCGGATCGGCTTCGACTTCGCCGTGACCGAGGAGTGCGCCGCCTACAAGGAGTGCTCCGACTTCGCGTCGGCGTACGACGGGAAGGTCTTCGACATCGAGTACGAGAAGAAGGACTTCGACACCGCCTGCCGCACCTGGGGCAAGGGCCTGTCCATCACCCTGCGCGACCGCGACGTCCGCCCCGCCGACGAGGACGGGTACGTGTATCGGCACTGCTGATACCAGCACTGCCGACCGGCCGGCAGCGGGATGCCCTCAGGCGGCGGCCACCGCTCGGCGGGGGCGGGTGACCAGCTCGCCCCCGCAGTTGGGGCAGACGTCCCGCATGGCGTCGGCACACGGCACGCAGAACGTGCACTCGTAGGAACAGATACGGGCGGGCGCGTCGTGCGGCAGGGCCGCCTCCTCGCACCGCTCGCAGCGGTCGCGCATCTCCAGAGCCATTCGTCGTCCTTTCGAGTCCAGGCCCGAGGCCACTCGTAGCCAGGCGCGCGGCCACAGAGCCACGACGCCGCGGGGCACCGTGGCCGACCGCGCCCTCATCCTCCGTGGCCGCCGCCTCCCCGGAAGCGCCCTGGAGGGCCAAAGATCCCTACGATCGGGCCACGATCCCCGCCCGGCTCACAGCGCGATGCCTCAACGCCTTCCCTGCGGTGTTGAGGATCAGTCCGCCGAGCGCATGGCCCTCCACGGACATGCGGATCCCGGCCCGGGCCTTATTGCACATATATTGCAGTTGCAGCAATGACGCAGAAGGAGATGTGCAGTGGGCGGACCAGTGGTCCTGGGAATCGAGTCGTCCTGCGACGAGACCGGCGCGGGGATCGTGCGCGACGGCGAGCTGCTCGCGCACGTGGTGGCGTCGAGCATGGACGAGCACGCACGGTTCGGCGGGGTCGTGCCGGAGATCGCGGCCCGCGCGCATCTGCACTCCTTCAACCCCGTCGTGCGCCAGGCCCTGGACCAGGCGGGCCTGTGCCTCTCCCAGATCGACGCGGTCGCCGTCACCACCGGGCCCGGCCTCTCGGGCGCGCTGCAGGTCGGCCTGGCCGGTGCCAAGACCCTCGCCTACGCCGCCGATGTCCCGCTGTACGGGGTGCACCACCTGGCCGGGCACGTCGCCGCGGACACCCTCGAACACGGCCCGCTGCCCGAGCCGTGCGTCGTGCTGATCGTCTCGGGCGGTCACACCTCGCTGCTTCTCGTACGGGACCTGGTGCGCGAGCCGATCCTGCACCTGGGCGACACGCTCGACGACGCGGCCGGCGAGTGCTTCGACAAGGTCGCAAGGATCCTCGGCCTGCCCTACCCGGGCGGTCCCGCGATCGACCGCGCGGCACGCGAGGGCGACCCGAAGGCCGTGACTTTCCCCCGCCCGTTGACCCGGCCCGGCGACGATCCGTACGCCTTCTCCTTCTCCGGGCTCAAGACGGCCGCGGCCCGCTGGGTGGAGCAGCACCGTCTCCGCGGCGAGGAGGTCTCCGTGGCCGACGGGGCCGCCGCGCTCCAGGAGGCCGTCGCGGACGTACTGACCCGCAAGGCCCTCGCGGCCTGCCGCGCGTACGACGTGAAAACGCTGATCGTGGTGGGCGGGGTGGCGGCGAACTCGCGGGTGCGGGCCCTGGCGGAGGAGCGGTGCGCCGCGGCCGGGCTCGAACTGCGCGTGCCGCCCATGACGTTGTGCACCGACAACGGCGCGATGATCGCGGCCGTCGGTGACCAACTGGTGCGCGCCGGTGCCGAACCCGCGCCGCTGAACGTGTCCATCGACCCGTCGGCGCCGCTGGAGTACGCCTCGCTGACCCCACTGGCCCGCCCCGCGGCCCCTGTCCCCGTCTGAGCACAGCCCGCCGAGACCCACTCTCTGAGCGCCGACCCACGGAGCAGACCCACCTTGCGTACCGCCGAGATCCGCAGCCGCTTCCTCGACTTCTTCGCCGCGCGCGGCCACACGGTCGTGCCCAGCGCGCCGCTGCCGACCCCGGACCCGACCCTGCTGTTCGTCAACGCGGGGATGGTGCCGTTCAAGCCGTATCTCACCGGTGAGCAGCAGGCGCCGTGGCCGCGCGCCACCAGCGTGCAGAAATGCATCCGCACCCTGGACATCGAAGAGGTCGGCAAGACCACGCGGCACGGCTCGTTCTTCCAGATGAACGGTAACTTCTCCCTCGGGGACTACTTCAAGGAAGAGGCGATCGCCTACGCCTGGGAGCTGTCCACCGCGGCGCAGGACGACGGCGGTTACGGGCTCGATCCCGAGCGGATCTGGGTGACCGTCCACCACTCCGACGCCGACGCCCGCGCAATCTGGCGTGAGGTGGCGGGGCTGCCCGACGAGCGGATCGTGGCGCGGGGCGACGAGGACAACTTCTGGTCCATGGGGGTGCCCGGTCCCTGCGGACCCTGCTCGGAGCTGTACTACGACCGCGGCCCCGCGCTCGGCCGCGAGGGCGGGCCCGCGGTCGACGAGGACCGGTACATGGAGTTCTGGAACCTCGTCTTCATGCAGTACGAGCGCGGCGAGGGGCCCGGCAAGTCCGGCTATCCGATTCTGGGCGAACTGCCCCGCCGCAACATCGACACCGGCATGGGCCTGGAGCGGATGGCGACGCTCCTGCAGGGCAAGGACAACCTGTACGAGATCGACGAGACGCGCCCCGTGCTCGACCGCGCGGCCGAGCTCGCCGGGGTGCGCTACGGCGCCGATCCGCGGGCCGACGTGCGGCTCCGCGTGGTCGCCGACCATGTGCGCACCGCCCTCATGCTGCTCGCCGACGGCACCGCTCCGGGCAACGAGGGGCGCGGCTACGTCCTGCGGCGCATCCTGCGGCGCTCGGTGCGGGCCATGCGCCGGCTCGGCTTCCACGACCCCGCCCTGCCCGAGCTGTTGACCGTGGCGCGGGACTGCATGGCACCCAGCTACCCCGAGGTGTCCGACGGCTTCGCCCGCATCGCCGACCGGGCGTACGGCGAGGAGGACGCCTTCCGCGCCACCCTCAAACAGGGCACCACCGTGCTGGACACGGCCGTCGCCGAGGTCAAGGCGGACGGCGGCCGTTCGCTGCCGGGCGCGCAGGCGTTCCTGCTCCACGACACCTACGGCTTCCCCATCGACCTCACCCTGGAGATGGCCGCCGAGCAGGGCGTCGAGGTCGACCGCGAGGGCTTCACCACGCTGATGAACGAGCAGCGGGAGCGGGCCCGCGCCGACGCCCGCGCCCGCAAGTCCGGTGGCGCGTCGGACACGTCGGCGCTCCGCTCCGTCCTGGACGCGCACGGCCCGACCGACTGGCGTGCCTGGGAGACGCTGACGACCGAGTCGTCGGTCCTCGCCGTGCTCGGGGCCGAGGGCGCCGTCCCGGTGGCGCGCGAGGGCGAGCTCGCCACCGTGGTCCTGGACCGCTCCCCCTTCTACGCCGAGTCGGGCGGCCAGGACAGCGACGCGGGCCGGATCTCAGGGGCGTCCGGCGAGGCCGAGGTCATCGACGTCCAGCGGCCGCTGCCCGGCCTTGTGGTGCACCGGGTGCGGGTGACCGCGGGTGAACTCGCCGTCGGGGACCCGGTGGTCGCCGCCGTCGCCCCCGAGTGGCGGCTCGGCGCACGGCAGGCCCACTCCGGCACCCACGTCCTGCACGCCGCCCTGCGCGAGGTGCTCGGCCCCACCGCCCTGCAGTCCGGCTCCTACAACCGGCCCGGCTACCTCCGCCTGGACTTCCCCTGGCGCGGCGCCCTCTCCGCGGCCGTCCGCAGTGAGGTCGAGGAGGCCGCCAACCGCGCGCTGCGCCGTGACCTGCCGGTCGGCGTGCGCTGGATGACGCTGCCCGAGGCCAAGGAGATCGGCGCGCTCGCCCTCTTCGACGAGACGTACGGCGAGAAGGTGCGGGTCGTCGAGATCGGCGGGGCCTGGTCGCGCGAGCTGTGCGGCGGCACCCACGTCGAGCACGCCGCGCAGATCGGCACGGTCGCCCTGACCGCCGAGTCCTCGGTCGGCGCGGGGATGCGCCGTCTGGAGGCGGCCGTCGGCATCGAGGGCTTCGGCTATCTGGCCCGCGAGCGGGACCTGGTCACCCGGATCGCCGAGCAGTTGGGCGCTCCCCGCGCCGAGCTGTCGGACAGGATCGCGGGCCTGCTCGACCGGCTCAAGGCCGCCGACCGGGAGAACGCCCGCCTCAAGGACCGCGCCACGGCGGCCCGCGCGGGCGACCTGGCGGGCCGGGCCGTCGAGGCGGGCGACACGCTGGTGGTCACCGAGACCGTGGACGGCGCGGCCGACGAGGCCCGCGCCCTGGCACTCGCGGTCCGCGACCGCCTCCCGCACGAGCGCCCCGGCGTGGTGGCCGTCGCCACCACCGCGGGCGGCCTCGTCCTGACCCTCAACGCCCCGGCCCGCGCGACGGGCCTGGGCGCCGGCGCGATGGTCAAGCGACTTCTCGCGGGCCGGGGCGGCGGCTCCCCGGAGATCGCCCAGGGCGGCGGCATCGCCCCCGCGGACCTCAAGGCGATCCTGACGGACCTGCCGGGTTTCGTCGCCGGGCGGTGACACCGGCTGAGGGGAGCGGGCGGTGACACCGGTCGAGGGGAGCCGGCAGTGGCCCCGACTGACGGGAGCCGGCAGTGGCCCCGACTGACGGGAGCCGGCAGTGCCCCTGACTGACGGAAGCGGGCAGCGACCCCAACTGAGGGGAGCCGGCGGCGGGCATCGCCACCGGCACGGACCGCCCGGTCCTGACCGTGCGACCGGGCGGAAGCCGTCGCGATCGCCGAGGAGGTCCTCGGCGATCGCGACGGACCCGGCACGCTTCACCACCGGCCACCGG
The DNA here is from genome assembly GCF_040647455.1 of Streptomyces sp. NPDC041068. NCBI lineage: Bacteria > Bacillati > Actinomycetota > Actinomycetes > Kitasatosporales > Streptomycetaceae > Streptomyces > Streptomyces sp. NPDC041068. Next base: position 226,452 of record NZ_JBEZCG010000012.1, on the reverse strand, counting down.
CCACCAGGCACCGGCCACCGGTCACCGGTCACCGGACGGGGCGACCTGCCACCGGCCGGAGCCGCTTCCCGGGCGGGCGCCCGCTTCGAAGAGGGCGGCTCCGAAGGGGAGCCCGTGGCCGCCGCCACGCGCTCCCCTCCCCCGCTGCCGAGTCCGCTCCGGACGTGTCAGTCCGTCACCGTGAGCGGCGCGTACGCGTCGGGGCGGCGGGTGGCCAGGAACGGGAACAGCTCCAGCCAGTCGCGGCGGGCGTCGAGGTCCAGGTCGGCCACGAGCACCGCGGGCTCGTCGCGCGGGGCCTGGGCGAGGACGCGGCCGTAGGGGTCGACGATGAACGAGCTGCCGTAGAAGGTCAGGCCGTTCTCGGCGCCGATGCGGTTCGGGACGATCATGAAGGTGGCGTTGGCGATGGCGTTGCCCGTGATGACCTTCTGCCAGATCGGCTGGGTGTCGAAGCCGGGATGGCCGGGCTCGGAGCCGATGGCGGTCGGGTAGACGAGGACGTCGGCGCCCGCCAGCGAGTACGCGCGGGCCAGCTCCGGGAACCACTGGTCCCAGCAGGTCGGCAGGCCGAGGTTCGCCTCGTCGACCTTCACCAGCGGGAAGGCGTCCTCGGCCGGGCCCTGGCGGAACCAGTGGTCCTCGTAGTAGCCCTCGGAGACCGGGATGTGGGTCTTGCGGGTCCGCTGGGCGAGCGTGCCGTCGGGGGCGACGAGGATCGCCGTGTTGTAACCGAGGCCGTCGTCCTCGCCGCCGGGCGCCGCGGCCTTCTCGTACAGCGAGGCATGGACGTACACCCCGTACTCGCGGGCGACCTCCGCGGCGAAGGTGAACGTCGGTCCCGTCGTCAGGTCCTCGGGCTCGGCGGGCGCCGGGTGGTCGGCCTTGCGGACGACCGCGAAGTACGGGGACAGCGTCAGCTCCTGCAGGCACACCACCCGCGCGCCCTCGGCCGCCGCGAGGCGGATGCCCTCCCGCAGGGCCGCGCGGTGCTCGGCGGGGTCGCGGTGCCAGCGCTGCTGCACGGCGGCGACGCGCAGCGGGGCCCGCTCGGCGGGGCGGGTCCGGGTCGGGGACGCGGGCGGGTTGTACGCGGTGATCAGACGCATGGGGATTCCAGACGGGTGCGGGGAGCAGCGGCACGGCGCAGGTCCACGCCGTTGTGCCGGAACGTTCCGGCACAACGGAATGTAGACCTTGCCGGAACGTTCCGGCAAGGTCCGGCGCGAACGTCTAGACTTCCGTCACGTGAACGCCCGAGCCGTGACCCTCCTCGATGTCGCCCGCGCCGCCGGGGTCTCCAAGAGCACCGTCTCCGACGCCCTGCAGGGCTCGGGACGGGTGGCGGAGGCCACCCGGGACCGGGTCAGGGAGGCCGCCGACCGCCTGGGATACCGGCCCAACAGCGCCGCCCGGCGGCTGCGCCGGGCCAGCACCGGAGCCATCGGGCTGCATCTGCCGCAGACCGCGACGCGGCTCGACTACTACATGAACCTCGCCTTCGGGGCCGTCGGCCGTGCCCAGGAGGAGGGGCTCGACGTCGTGCTCCTGGCCCCGGCAGGCGGTGCGCAGGGCCAGCTCACCTCGCGCGTCGACGGACTCCTCGTCATCGACCCCGAGGTCGGCGACGCCGCCGTGCCCGCGCTGCTCGACGCCGGGATCCCCGTCGTGACCGGCGAGCGCTATCTGGGGCCCGCGCCCGCCCCGAGCGGCGCCGTCGTCTGCGACAACTCCGCCTCGCTGGCCGCGCTGCTCGACCACGTCCGCGACCTCGGCGCCCGCCGCCCCGCCCTGCTCGCCCCCGCCGACACCTCCGCCTGGGCCGCGGCCCTGAACGCCACGGCCGAGGAGTGGGGCCGCGCGCACGGCACCCCGGTGCACCGGCGCACGGTCTCCTTCGCCGCCACCGCCCGCGAGGCCGAGGAGACGACCCTGGCGCTGCTCGCCGCCGACCCGGAGATCGACGCCGTGATCTGCGCCCCCGACGGCGCGGCACCGGGCGTCCTGCACGCGGCCGCCGCCCTCGGCCGCACCGTGGGGCGGGACTTCCTCGTCGCCTCCTGCGTCGACGGCACCGCGACCCGTGGCGCCAGCCCGCCGATCACGGCCGTCGACCTACGGCCCGCCGCGTACGGCCGGGCCTGCGCGGAACTCCTCTGCGACATCCTCGCCGACCGCGCGGGGCCCGACACGGTGCGCGACCAGGAGTGGTCCCTCCAGGCCCGCGCCTCCACGCTCGGGGGAGCCTGAACTCCCCACCAAGGCACCTCCGTTGCCCGTGCGAGACTTGCGCCGTGAGCGACATGATCGTGGTCAGCGACCACTCCCCGCACTGGGCCGCGCAGTTCCGAGAGCTTCGCGACCGGCTGGCCCCGCACGTCGCTGACATCGCGGTGGCCGTCGAGCACGTCGGCAGCACGTCCGTGCCCGGCTGCGCGGCCAAGCCGATCATCGAACTCGACATCGTGGTGGCGTGCCCCTCCGCCATGCCGGAGCTGGTCGCGCGGCTGACCGGCCAGGGCTATCGCCACGAAGGCGACCTGGGGATCGCGGGGCGCGAGGCCTTCCGCGCACCCGAGGCACCGATCCCCCATCACCTGTACGGCGTCGTCGAGGGCAGCAAGCCCCATCTGGACCACGTCCTGCTGCGCGACTACCTGCGACTGCACCTCGAAGAGGTGCGGCGCTACAGCGAGTTGAAGCGGACGCTCGCGCGACGGTTCACCGGCGACCGGGAGGGCCGGGCGGCCTACCTGGCGGCCAAGAGCGGCCTCGTGGAGGAACTCCTCGGCAAGGCCTACCGCGCCGCCCGTCCCCCGTCCACCACCGGATAGGGCACCAGCGTCCGCCGGTCCGGGTCCACCGCGAGGCGGCCCCCGGCGGGCGGCCTGGCCCGCTGGGCGCAGTCACGGCGTTCGCAGATGCGGCAGCCCAGGCCGATCGGGGTGGCGGCGCGGGGGTCGTCGAGGGCGATGCCTTCGGCGTAGACCAGGCGGTGCGCGTGGCGCAGTTCGCAGCCGAGGGCCACGGCGAACTCGGCGCGTGCCGCGTGGTGCCCGAATCCGCCGCGCGTGACGGTGCGGGCGACCCAGAAGTACCGCTTGCCGTCCGGCATTTCGGCGACCTGGGTGAGGATGCGGTCCGGCGCGGAGAACGCCTCGTACACCGTCCACAGCGGGCAGGTGCCGCCGAGCCGGGAGAAGTGGAAGTCGGTGGCCGACTGCCGCTTGGAGATGTTCCCCGCCCGGTCGGCGCGGAGGAACGAGAACGGAATGCCGCGCCGGCCGGTGCGCTGCAAGGTGCTGAGCCGGTGGCAGACCGTCTCGAAACCGACGCCGAAACGGACGGCCAGCAGCTCGATGTCGTAGCGCAGCTCCTCGGCCGTCGCGTGGAAGGCGCCGTACGGCATCAGGAGCGCGCCCGCGAAGTAGGTGGCCAGGCCGATGCGGGCCAGGCCCGCCGCTTCCGGCGAGGACAGGCCCGCGCCGGCGACGAGGAGATCGAGCAGCGCCCCCTGCTCCAACAGAGCCAATTGCGTGGCGAGTTGGAAGGCGCGCTGCCCCTCGCTCAGCCAGGGCGAGAGGAACAGCAGGCCCGTGTCCGGGTCGAAGCGGCGGGCATCCACGACGTGTTCGCGCGCGGCGTCGACCACCCGTACGCGATGGTCATCGGCGAGACGCCGGGTGAGCGCGGCCGCCGTGCCGCCCGCGGCCGTCCCGGTGGCGAGCTCCGCGGCGGTGCGCTCGGCCGCCTCGTCGAGCGGGGCGATGTGGTTGTGGTGGGCATAGAAGAAGTCCCGTACCTCGTCGTGCGGTTCGGAGGGAGGCAGGGCGGAGGTGTCGCCCCGGGGAGCCAGGGCCGCCGCCCGTTCCGCGGTGTCGCGGTAGCGGTGGTGCAGGGCGACCAGGGCGCGCGCCACCTCGGGGTGGTCGCGGGCGGCCTCCGTGATGTCCTCCGCGGCGGGCAGCGGCACCCCGCACGCCTCGTCGGCGAGGGCGGTGCGCAGATCGGCGGCGAGGCGGTCCTCGTCGGCCTCGGAGAAGAACTCCGGGTCCACGCCGAAGACTTCGGCGATCCGCAGCAGCACGGGGGCGGTCAGCGGGCGCAGGCTCTGCTCGATCTGGTTGGCGTAGCTGGTGGAGATGGCGAGCGCGCGGGCCATCTCCACCTGGTTCATGCCGTGTTCGCGGCGCAGCCTGCGCAGCTTGGCGTGGGCGTAGACCTTGCGGTCCGCCGGGCGTCGGCCCATGAGCACCTCCTCGGCACATGGTTGCGAAACTACCATCCGCATGATTCGCAACTTCCGCGGATTCGCAGCCTCTTGCTGTACGGATTCCACAGATTGGAGCGGTGGCCGTGCGGCCGCGCGGCGGGCAGCCTCGGGTGAGGAAACCCCGACCTTCCATGCCCCGAGGAGTTCCGTGATCGAGCACCCCGTCCATGTCCACCCCAGCGCCGACCGCCTCCCGCGCGAGGAGCAACTCGCCTGGAAACTGGCCTCCGTGGCCGTCGGCACCGAAGAACTGGACGCCGACAGCGCCGCCATGGCCGTCAACCGGGTCATCGACAACACCGCCGTCGCCCTGGCCTCCCTCTCGCGCCGCCCGGTCGCCGTCGCCCGCGCGCAGGCCACCGCGCACCGGGCCGCCGCACCCGGAGCCACGGTCCACGGCACCCGCACCCGTGTCTCCCCGGAGTGGGCGGCCTGGGCCAACGGCACCGCCGTGCGCGAACTCGACTTCCACGACACCTACTTGGCTGCCGACTACTCCCACCCCGGCGACAACATCCCGCCGCTGCTCGCCGTCGCCCAGCACACCGGCCGCGGCGGCGCCGACCTGTTGCGCGGCATCGTGGCCGCGTACGAGATCCATGTCGCGCTGGTCAAGGGCATCTGCCTGCACGAGCACCGCATCGACCACGTCGCCCACCTCGGCGCGGCCACCGCCTGCGGCCTGGGCGCGATGCTGCGGCTGCCGGCCGGGACCGTGTACCAGGCGGTGCAGCAGGCCGTGCACACCACGACCGCCACGCGGCAGTCCCGCAAGGGCGAGATCTCCAGCTGGAAGGCGTACGCACCCGCCTTCGCGGGCAAGGCCGCCGTCGAGGCGGTCGACCGTGCGATGCGCGGAGAGACCTCGCCCTCCCCCATCTACGAGGGCGAGGACGGCGTCCTGGCCTGGTTGCTCGACGGACCACGGGCCGCGTACACGGTCACGCTCCCCGAGCCCGGAGAACCACGCCGCGCGATCCTGGACACGTACACCAAGGAGCACTCCGCCGAGTACCAGGCGCAGGCCGTCATCGACCTGGCGCGGCGGCTGCGGGAGAAGACGGGACCGCTGGAGCGGGTGCGGTCGGTGGTCCTGCACACCAGCCACCACACCCACCGCGTGATCGGCTCGGGCGCGAACGACCCGCAGAAGTACGACCCTTGCGCCGCCCGCGAGACCCTCGACCACTCGGTCCCGTACATCTTCGCCGTCGCTCTCGAAGACGGCACGTGGCACCACGAGCGCTCCTACGCCCCCGAACGTGCCCGCCGTGCGGAGACCGTCGCGCTGTGGCAGCGGATCACCACGGTGGAGGACCCGGAGTGGACCCGCCGCTACCACGACCCCGACCCGGCCCGCCGCGCCTTCGGCGGGCGCGCGGTCGTCACCCTGGACGACGGTACGGTCATCGAGGACGAACTCGCCGTCGCCGACGCCCATCCGGCCGGGGCCCGCCCCTTCGACCGCCCCGCCTACGCGGGCAAATTCCGCACGCTGACGGACGGTGTCGTCGCGCCGGGTGAGCAGGACCGCTTCCTTGCCACCGCCGAGCGCCTCGCCGTGCTCACCGTCGAGGAGTTGGACGGGCTGTTCCCCGAGGTCGACGCGAGGGCCCTGCGTGACGTCGACGCGCGCCTGCCGAAGGGGCTGTTCTGACCCGCGGGGTCTTGAGGTCCCGAAGCCCCGACGTCCCGACGTTCCGACGTTCCGACGTCCCGACGTCCCGACGTCCCGACGTCCCGAACCGCCGAAAGGGCAGTACCGATGCCGCACACCCGCACCACTCCCGCCCAGCGCCGCCGTGCCCTGCGCACGCGGCTCGCCACCGGCCGCCCGCTCGTCGTGCCAGGCGCCCTCAACCCCCTCTCCGCCCGCCTCATCCAGGACACCGGCTTCGAGGCCGCCTATCTCTCCGGCGCCGTGCTCGCCGCCGACCTGGGGCTGCCCGACATCGGCCTGACCACGTCCACGGAGGTCGCCGCCCGCGCCCAGCAGACGACCCGGGTCACCGACCTGCCCGTACTCGTCGACGCCGACACCGGCTTCGGCGAACCACTGGGCGTCGCGCGCACCGTCCAGCTCATGGAGGACGCGGGCCTTGCGGGCCTGCACCTGGAGGACCAGGTCAATCCCAAGCGCTGCGGCCACCTCGACGGCAAGGCCGTGGTCGACCGCCCACAGATGGTCCGCCGCGTCCGGGCCGCCGTGGACGCCCGCCGCGACCCGGACTTCCTGCTGATGGCCCGCACCGACGCCCGCGCCGTCGAGGGCCTGGACGCGGCCATCGACCGCGCCAGGGCGTACGTCGACGCGGGCGCGGACGCGATCTTCCCCGAAGCCCTCGCCGACGAGCGCGAGTTCGAGGCCTTCCGCAAGGCGATCCCGGTCCCGCTGCTCGCCAACATGACCGAGTTCGGCAAGAGCCCGCTCCTGACCACGCGCACCCTGGAAGACCTCGGCTACGACATCGCCCTCTACCCCGTCACCCTGCTGCGCCTGGCCATGGGCGCCGTCGAGGACGGACTGCGCACCCTCGCCGCCGAGGGCACCCAGGAGTCCCTGCTGCCGCGCATGCAGACCCGCTCGCGCCTGTACGAACTCCTCGGCTACGAGGACCACACCGCCTTCGACACGGCCGTCTTCGACTTCGCTCCCCCGCCCGCCACCTGACGCACCGGAGGCACCCCATGTCCACCACCGCCCCCGAGGTGCACCGCGGCCTCGCCGGTGTCGTCGTCGACACCACCCGGATCTCCACCGTCATCGAGGAGACCAACTCGCTGACCTACCGCGGCTATCCGGTCCAGGACCTCGCCGCACGGCGTTCCTTCGAGGAGGTCGCGTACCTGCTGTGGCACGGCGAACTCCCCGACGGCGACCGGCTGCGCGCCTTCAGCGCCCGCGAGCGCGCCCTGCGTCCGCTGGGCCGCACCATCTCCGAGCTGCTCGCCCGGTTGCCCGAGACCTGCCACCCGATGGATGTGCTGCGCACCGCCGTCAGCCTCTTCGGCGCCGAGGACCCCGCCGAGGACGACGGCAGCCCCGCCGCCAACCGCGCCAAGTCCCTGACCCTGCTGGCGAGACTGCCCACCGTCGTGGCCGCCGACCACCGTCGCCGCCGCGGCCTCGCCCCGATCCCGCCGGACCCCGACCTCGGGTACGCGGAGAACTTCTTCCACATGTGCTTCGGCGACGTGCCGGACGCCGAAGTGGTCCGCTGCTTCGAGATCTCCCTCGTGCTGTACGCCGAACACAGCTTCAACGCCTCCACGTTCACCGCGCGCGTCGTCACGTCCACGCTCTCGGACCTGTACAGCGCGGTCACCGCCGCGATCGGCGCCCTCAAGGGCCCGCTGCACGGCGGCGCCAACGAGGCCGTGATGCACATGCTGGACGAGATCGGCGACCCGCGGCGGGCCGCGGAGTGGCTGGACGAGGCGTTGACGTCCGGGCGGAAGATCATGGGCTTCGGCCACCGCGTCTACAAGCACGGCGACTCCCGCGTGCCGATCATGCAGAACGCCCTGGACCGCCTGGTGGCCCGCTCCTGCGGCCCCGAAGCCGACCGCCTCGCCGCCCTGCACACGGCGCTGCGTCACGCCGTGCTCACCCGCAAGGGCATCCACCCCAACCTGGACTACCCGGCAGGCCTCGCCTACCACGTGATGGGCTTCGACACCCCCGCCTTCACCCCGGTCTTCGTGATGAGCCGCATCACCGGCTGGACGGCCCACATCACCGAACAGCTCGCCCACAACGCCCTGATCAGGCCTCTCGCTTCGTACGAGGGACCGGATCAGCGGGCGGTGCCCGCGGTGGCCGCCCGTGTCCCGATACCGGGGTCGACCACGTGATCCTTCTCGGCGGCGACGGCACCGGCGGACAGCAGCGTCGCACCGGCCAGGCTCCCCCACAGCGCCGCCGGGCCGTGGGGTGCCAGCGCCGTGATGACCGCCGGGGAGACCGCGAGCCCGAAGCCCGTGGAGAGTTCGAAGCGGGCCAGCGCACGGCCCAGGGCATGGGCCGGGGCGAGGGCGGTGACCAGTGCGGTGGCGCTGCCCGCGTAGACGATCTCGCCGATGGTGCAGAGCACGGACACCGCGGCGACGGCCGGGGCGCCCCAGCCGTGTCCCGGACCGGTGGCCGCGAGAAAACCGACGTAGGACGCGGCGAGCAGCACGCCGCCGAGCGCAAGGACGGCCCGCCGTGAGTAGCGGGACAGCGCGACGGTGACCGGCACCTGCAGGGCGACCACCAGCACGGTGTTGGCCACGAAGACGGCCGCCGACCAGACCGGGGACGCGTCCAACTGCGTCACCAGGATGAGCGGGAGCGCGATCTCGGGGACGTTGAGGCAGAAGACGTAGATGACGTTGGCGGCAAGCAGCGCGCGCATCCGGGGTGCGGGACCTTCCGGCTCTCCCTCGCGCTCGGCCGGGGCAGCGGCCGGACGCGCGTGCAGGTGGACCGACCAGGCAAGGACCGCCGCCGCGAGATAGGCGGCCCCGGTGACGGCGGCCAGCGCCCGCAACGCGCCCGCGCCGCCCGCCAGGCAAGCGGTGGCGACGAGCGCGCCCACACCCAAGCCCGCGTTCCGCAGGGCACGCCCCGCGGCGAGCGCCGCGTCGCGCTCGCGCCCGTGGGAGACCGTGGCCACGAGCGCCGCATGGGCGGCCGGCCACGCCTGGTTGCCGATGCCGAGGAAGAGCGTGGCCGTCCCGAACAGCCAGACGTTCCCCGCGGGGGTGGCGAGCAGCACCGCCACGCCGAGGACCCGCACCAGCATCGACGCGGCCACGACCGTGCTGCGTGCGCCCCGGTCCAGCCACCGGCCCAGCGCGGGCATGCACACCAGACCCGCGACGATGCCGACCGTCATGGCGATGCCGGTGGCCGGGGCGGACAGCTTCAGGACCGTCACGCCGTAGAGCAGCAGGAAGGGGCGCAGCAGGCCGGTGCCGAGGGCGTCCACGGCCAGGGCGACGGCATAGCGGGGTCCTCCGGAGGCGCGGACGAGTGCACGGGGCTGGAGCTTGCGGGTGGTGGGCCTGGAGATCTGGGTGGTGGGCATGGAGCTCACCGTGCGGTCGACCGCCCTGCGGGACACGTCACTTGACGGACACCGTCAACTGTCGTCGTCGCCGACCGTCCGACCAGCGATGATGAAGGGATGACGTTGCGCATCGACATCACAGGCCTGCCGTCCGAGCACGTGCGGTTCGCCGCGTCGCCGCTGGCCGAGCTGACCGCGATGCTGCACGCGCTGGCCGAACCCGGGCACCATCCGCAGCTCGCCGACTGGGCCGCCGACGTGTGGGCCGGGCTGCCGCCCGAGCTGGTCGAGCGGCTGCGCGAGGCGGAGTTCCTCTGGCGTTCCTCGCAGGCCGACTTCCTGCTGCCCGCACGGCCCCGGCCGACCCTCGCCGAGGAGTTGGACGACGTCGACCGGATCGACGACGAGAGGTATGTGACCGCCGCGCTCATCACCACGTGCGGCAGCAGCCGGGTCCCCTTCGCGGCGTCGCCGCTCACCGACGCGGCCGCGCGCGAGCGGGCCCTTGATCTGGCCCAGGCACGCGGGGCGCGGCAGGAGGCCTTCGCGGAACGGCTGCTCGCGGATCCGGCAGCGGTGCGGGCGCGGGTGCGCGGGACCCTCGAACTGTGCGCCGACGCCTTCTTCGACGCGGCCTGGGCGGGTGTCGCCGTGCGGCTCGCCACGGACCTGCGCGTCAAGAACGACCTGCACAAGCGGCAGGGCCTCGGTGCGGCACTCGCGTCGGTCTCCGGCGCGGTCGCCCTGGCGCCGGACGGGGACTGCATCGTCGTGGACAAGCTGCAGGACAAGGCGACCACCGCCGACGGCACCGGCGTCACCTTCATCCCCAGCGTCTTCGGCGGCCCGCACCTGGTGGTGGTGCACGCGCCGGGGTGGCCGCCGGTGGTGCAGTACCCCGTGGCCGAACCGGGCCCGTCGGAGCCGGTGTCGCTGGAGACGGTCACGCTACGGCTCGACGCGCTCTCCCACCCCGTACGCCTGCGACTCCTGCGCACCCTGGCGCGCGGCCCGCACACCACCGGTGAGCTGGCCGCCGCCTGGGAACTCTCGCTGCCGGAGGTCTCCCGGCATCTCGCGGTCATGCGCCGTGCGGGCCTGCTCACGGCCCGGCGGGACGGCCGCTATGTCCGGCACACCCTCAACGTGCCCGATCTGACCGCGTTGGGGGCCGACCTGCTGGCGGCCGTACTGCGCTGAGCGGTACGGCCGCCGACGCCCTCACTGGGGCAAAGGGTTCAGCGTCCGGTCCTACTTCGTCTGCTTCCCGACCCGCAGTTCCTCACGGACCGTGCGGGCGGCCGTGACCAGGCTGTCGAGCGATGCGCTGGTCTCGGGCCAGCCGCGGGTCTTCAGGCCGCAGTCGGGGTTCACCCACAGCCGCTCGGCGGGAATGGCCTCCAGGCCCGCGCGCAGCAGCTCGGCCGCTTCCTGCGCGCTGGGAACGCGCGGGGAGTGGATGTCGTAGACGCCGGGTCCCGCCTCGCGCGGGTAGCCGTGGGCGGCCAGTTCACGGGCGACCTGCATGTGCGAGCGGGCCGCCTCCAGGCTGATCACGTCGGCGTCGAGGTCGTCGATGGCCTGGACGATGTCCCCGAACTCCGCGTAACACATGTGGGTGTGGATCTGCGTGTCCGGGCGCACGCCGCTGGTGCTGAGCCGGAAGGCGTCCGTGGCCCACTCCAGGTAGGCCGGGCGGTCGGCAGCCCGCAGGGGCAGCGTCTCGCGCAGGGCGGGCTCGTCGACCTGGATCACCGAACTCCCGGAGGTCTCCAGGTCGTTCACCTCGTCGCGCAGGGCGAGGGCGACCTGACGCGCGGTGTCGCCGAGCGGCTGGTCGTCGCGGACGAAGGACCAGGCGAGCATGGTGACGGGACCGGTGAGCATGCCCTTGACCGGGCGTCCCGTCAGGGACTGGGCATACGTCGTCCAGCGCACCGTCATGGGCTCCGGGCGGGAGATGTCGCCCGCGAGGATCGGCGGGCGGACGTAGCGCGTGCCGTAGGACTGGACCCAGCCGTGCTGCGTGGCGAGGTAGCCGGTGAGCTGCTCGGCGAAGTACTGGACCATGTCGTTGCGTTCGGCCTCGCCGTGCACGAGGACGTCGAGACCGGCCTTCTCCTGGAAGGAGATGACTTCCTGGATCTCGGCCCTGATGCGTTCCTCGTAGCCGGCCGTGTCGATCCGGCCCGCGCGCAGGTCGGCGCGGGCGGTGCGCAGTTCGCCGGTCTGCGGGAAGGACCCGATGGTCGTGGTCGGCAGCAGGGGCAGGCCGAGGTGGGCCCGCTGGGCCGCGGCCCGTTCGGCGTACGGCTGGGAGCGGCGGGAGTCGGCCTCGGTGACGCCTGCGGCGCGGTCGCGCACGGCGGGGTCGCGGGTGATCGGCGAGCCCGCGCGCGAGGCCAGGTCGGCGCGGTTGGCGGCCAGTTCGGCGGCGATCGTGTCGGTGCCCTGGGCGAGGCCCTTGGCGAGCGCGACGATCTCGGTGGTCTTCTGGCGGGCGAAGGCGAGCCAGCGCAGGATCTGCGGCTCGATGTCCCGCTCGGCCGTGGCGTCGATGGGCACGTGCAGCAGGGAGCAGGACGCCGACACGTCGACCCGGTCGGCGAGACCGAGCAGGGTACCGAGGGTGGCCAGGGACTTCTCCAGGTCGTTGACCCAGATGTTGCGGCCGTTGACCACACCGGCGACCAGCCGCTTGTCGGGCAGTCCGCCGACTTCGGCCAGGGCGTCCAGGTTGGCGGCGCCGGCCTCGGTGAAGTCCAGGGCGAGGCCTTCGACCGGGGCCTTGGCGAGCACGGGCAGCGCCTCGCCGAGCCGCCCGAAGTACGTCGCCACCAGCAGCTTCGACCGGTCGGTGAGCGCGCCCAGGTCGCGGTAGGCGCGCGCGGCGGCGTTCAGCTCGGCCGGGGTGCGGTCCTGGACGAGGGCGGGCTCGTCCAGCTGAACCCACTCCGCGCCCGCCGCGCGCAGGTCGGCGAGGACCTCCGCGTACACCGGCAGGAGCCGGTCCAGGAGGGTGAGCGGGTCGAAGTCCGCGGCGACACCCGGGGCGGGCTTGGCGAGCAGGAGGTAGGTGACCGGGCCGACCAGGACGGGCCGGGCGGTCAGGCCGAGGGCGAGGGCCTCCTTGAACTCGGAGACCTGCTTGGTGGAGTCGGCCGTGAACACGGTGTCCGGGCCCAACTCGGGGACGAGGTAGTGGTAGTTGGTGTCGAACCACTTGGTCATTTCCAGCGGCGCCACGTCCTGGGTGCCGCGGGCCATGGCGAAGTAGCCGTCCAGGGGGGACGCGTCCACGGCGGCACGGTGGCGCGCGGGGATCGCGCCGACCATGACAGTGGTGTCCAGGACGTGGTCGTAGTAGGAGAAGTCGCCGGTGGGCACTTCGTGGATGCCGGCCTCGGCCAGCTGCCGCCAGTTCCTGCCGCGGAGTTCGGCGGCGGTGGACCGGAGGGCGTCGGCGGTGACGCGGCCCTTCCAGTAGCCCTCGACGGCCTTCTTCAGTTCGCGGTTCTGGCCCTGGCGGGGGTAGCCGTACACGGTGGCCCGTGCTGCCGCGGCTGCGGTCTTGCCGGTCACGGAGATCTCCTTCGCGAGATGAATCCCTGAGATCCCGGCGACGGGACGCGAGCGCGAAGGGGTGACGAATCGGGCGGGTACGGCCTCGCGCGGCAAGGCGCGGTCGTCCGCCTGATATGTACGCCGACCCGCCCACGAGGTCACCGGGATGTCCGCGCACGGGTGGTCCGCGCACGGGCAGTTGGCAGGTCTTCGGACTCGCGGGCACGTCTCGTCGTACGAGACACCTAGTGGCCGTCGCTTCCCAGGCCCTGTCTGTCGGACCCAGTGCGTATGACGGCGGTCGTTCCCGCTCACCGCTGCGGGGCAGTCCCGGATTCCCACCGGGTTCCCTCTTGCGACGCGTCCCGCCTGGCTGACGGGGCGAACCAGCTGCGTGGATCAGCCTATCGGACATCGCCGCACGTGACGACGTCAGTCTTCGCCGTACACGTGGAAGCCGCGCCTTGTCTTCCGGCCCAACAACCCAGCCTCCACCATCCGTTGCAGCAGCGGCGGCGGGGCGTACAAGGGCTCGCGGAACTCCTCGTACAGCGATTCGGCGATCGAGGCGACGGTGTCCAGGCCGATCAGGTCCGCGAGCCTCAGCGGGCCCAGCGGATGGGCGCAGCCCAGTTCCATGCCGGTGTCGATGTCCTGGGCGGTGGCGAAGCCGGACTCCGCCATGCGGATCGCCGACAGGAGGTACGGGATCAGCAGGGCGTTGACGACGAAGCCCGACCGGTCACGGGAGCGGATGACGCTCTTGCCCAGCGTCGAGGCCGCGAACTCCTCGGCGCGGCGCGCGGTTTCGGGGGCGGTGTGCAGGGAGGTGACGAGCTCCACCAGGGGCAGCACCGGCACCGGGTTGAAGAAATGCAGGCCCACGACCCGGTCCGCGCGGGTGGTCGCCATGCCGAGCCGCATCACGGGGAGCGAGGAGGTGTTGGTCGCGAGGATCGCGTCCGGGTCCTCGACGATCTTGTCGAGGGCGGCGAAGACCTCGGTCTTGGCGTCCTGGTTCTCCACGACGGCCTCGACGACCAGCTGGCGGTCGGCCAGGTCCTCCAGGCTGCCGGTGAACATCATGCGGGCGAACGCGTCCCGTGCCGCGTCCTCGGCAAGCTTGCCGCGCCGCACGGCGCGTGCCAGCGACGCCTCGACGCGCCCGCGTGCGGCGAGGGCCGCCACGGCGTCCGCCTCGCACACCACGGTGTCCAGGCCCGCTCGCGCGCACACCTCGGCTATGCCTGCGCCCATCTGTCCGCCGCCGACCACGCCGACGCGTCGAATGGCCTCGCTCATGCCTGTGCCTCCGCTTGCCGCACGAGATGCCGGGAGTAGGCATCGGGGGTGAAGAACAGCGGCAACTCGCCGCTGAGGGTGGTGCGTTCGAAGAGCGCTCGGATGTCGTCGAGGGGCGCCCAGGGGTACGCGGCACCCAGGGCGGCGAGCTCGTCGTCGAGCAGGCGTCGCACCGTTTCGCGCTCGATGACGCGGTGCCGCAGCCACTGCCAGATCTGCACGCGGGCGATCTCCGCGGTCGCCGCGTCCTCCATCAGTCCGTCCAGGGCGACGGCGCCCTGCCCGCGCAGCCAGGCGGCGAAGTAGCCGAGCGCGACGGCGATGCTGGTGCGCACGCCCTCCGGCGTCGGCGGCCCGCTGATGCGCCGCACCGACAGCAGATCCTGGGCGAAGACCTCCACGTCGTCCCTGCCGCGGTCGAGTTGGTGGGGTCTCGTGCCGAGGACCGCGTCGAAGACCTCGCGGCACACGGGCACCAGGCCGGGGTGGGCGACCCAGGAGCCGTCGAAGCCGTCCTCGGCCTCGCGCTCCTTGTCGAGACGCACCTTCGCGAACACGGCCTCGTTGGCCGCCGGGTCCCTGCCCGGCACGTGGGCGGCCATCCCGCCGATGGCGTGGGCGCCGCGCCGGTGGCAGGTGCGCACGAGCAGTTCGGTGTAGGCGCGCATGAAGGGCGCGGCCATGGTGACCTTGGCGCGGTCCGGCAGCAGGAAGTCGGTGCGGTGGCCGAACGTCTTGATCATGCTGAACAGGTAGTCCCAGCGGCCCGCGTTGAGACCGGCGCTGTGCTCGCGCAGTTCGTGGAGGATCTCCTCCATCTCGAAGGCCGCGGTGATCGTCTCGATGAGGACGGTGGCGCGGATCGTGCCGCGCGGGATGCCGAGGAGGTCCTGGGCGGTGACGAAGACGTCGTTCCACAGCCGGGCCTCGTAGCGGTTCTCCAGCTTCGGCAGGTAGAAGTACGGTCCGTGTCCCGCGTCGATCTGCCGCTGCGCGCAGTGGAAGAAGTACAGGCCGAAGTCCACGAGGGCGGCGGGCACGGACCGGCCGTCGTACGCCAGATGCTCCTCGTCCAGGTGCCAGCCGCGCGGGCGGACCATGATGGTGGCGAGGCTCTCGCGGTCCGCGAGCCGGTACTCCTTGCCCTCGGGTGTGGTGAAGTCGATCCTGCGCTCGATGGCGTCGAGCAGGTTCAGCTGACCGCCCACGATGTTCTCCCAGGTGGGGGCCGTGGCGTCCTCGAAGTCCGCCATCCACACACGGGCACCGGAGTTGAGGGCGTTCACGGTCATACGGCGGTCGGGCGGCCCGGTGATCTCGACGCGCCGGTCGGTGAGGCCCGGGGCGGGCGGGGCGACGCGCCAGGACCGGTCGGCGCGCACGGCGGAGGTGGCCCTGGGGAAGTCGAGCGGCGAGCCGCTCGCGATCCGCAGGGCCTGCCGCCGACGCTCCTTCATCAGTTCCAGGCGGCGCCCCTCGAAGGCACCGACGAGCTGCCCGACGAAGGCGAGGGCTTCGAGGGTGAGGATCTCCTCGTGGCGGGGGCCGGGGGCGGCGAGGATCTGGACGTGGTGGGTCAGTGCGATGGTGGGCATCGGGTTCTCCTGAGTAGGGGGGCGGGCGCCCCGTCAGGGGCGCGGGGAACTGCGCGACCAGCCACGACGCGCCCGCAGACGGCAAGGACCCCTGTGTTCCGGCGAGCGCCTAGTGGAACTGCTCCGCCTCGGTGGAACCGGCAAGCGCCGTGGTCGACGAGGCCGGATTCACCGCGGTGGAGACCAGATCGAAGTACCCCGTACCGACCTCCCGCTGATGCCGAACGGCAGTGAACCCGTGCTGCTGCGCCGCGAACTCCCGCTCCTGCAGGTCGACATAGGCGGTCATGCCGTGCTCGGCATAGCCGCGGGCGAGGTCGAACATGCCGTGGTTGAGGGAGTGGAAGCCGGCCAGCGTGATGAACTGGAAGCGGTAGCCCATCGCGCCGAGCTCACGCTGGAACTTGGCGATCTGGTCGTCGTCCAGCGCGGCCTTCCAGTTGAAGGACGGCGAGCAGTTGTACGCGAGCATGCGGTCCGGGTGCTCCGCGTGGATCGCCTCCGCGAACTCGCGGGCCTGGGCCAGGTCCGGGGTGCCGGTCTCCATCCAGATCAGATCGGCGTACGGGGCGTAGGCGAGGCCGCGCGCGATGACCGGCGCCATGCCGCCGCGCACCCGGTAGAAGCCTTCGGCGGTGCGTTCACCGGTGACGAACTCGGCGTCGCGCTCGTCCACATCGCTGGTCAGGAGGTTCGCGGCGAGGGCGTCCGTGCGGGCCACGATCAGCGTCGGCACGTCGGCGATGTCCGCGGCCAGACGGGCCGCGTTGAGGGTGCGGATGTGCTGGGCGGTGGGCACGAGCACCTTGCCGCCCAGGTGACCGCACTTCTTCTCCGAGGCCAGCTGGTCCTCGTAGTGGATGCCCGCGGCACCGGCGGCGATCATCGCCTTGGTCAGCTCGAAGGCGTTGAGCGGGCCGCCGAACCCGGCCTCGGCGTCGGCCACGATCGGCGCGAGCCAGTCCACGGAGGAGTCGCCCTCGGAGGTGGCGATCTGGTCCGCGCGCAGCAGCGCGTTGTTGATGCGGCGCACCACCTGAGGAACGGAGTTGGCGGGGTACAGGCTCTGGTCGGGGTAGGTGTGCCCGGCCTGATTGGCGTCGGCGGCGACCTGCCAGCCCGACAGGTAGATCGCCTGGAGCCCGGCCTTGACCTGCTGCACCGCCTGTCCGCCGGTGAGCGCGCCCAGGGAGTGGATGTAGTCCTGCTCGTGCAGCTGCCGCCACAGCCGCTCGGCGCCGCGGCGGGCGAGGGTGTGCTCCTCGCGCACGCTGCCGGAGAGCCGCAGCACCTCCTCGGCGCCGTAGGTGCGTTCGATGCCCTTCCAGCGCGGGTCCGTCGCCCAGCGCCGCGCCAGCGCCTCGGCCGCCGCCCGTGCCTCGGCTGTCGTGTTCGCCTCTGCCATGTCGCTCACCGTTTCCGTGGGTTGCGTGGTCTGCCAATCCCCCGTCTTCGCCTCGGGGGTGTGGCACTGCGTGTCTCTCGCTGAGGTGCGGCCGGCCGGCGCGAGGAGCTGAGCAATGCCTGTCCGGCGGGCCGCACTGGAACTCTGGCACTGGCACTGAGTGCCAACAACCGTGGACGGATGCCAACTTCTGCGAATCTTCGCGGCCTTGATTGCCAACTTTGCGAAGGGTCGGATACTCGTCTCCTCACGTACGCTGGCCACCGTCCCGGACGGCACCAGGACCGCCGGGCAGGAGGGGAGCACGGTGAGCAAGACCTACGCGGGGGCGCGGCTTCGGCGGCTGCGCGAGGAACGCCGGATGAGCCAGGCCGAGATGGCCCGGGTGCTCGGCATCTCGCCCAGCTATCTGAACCAGATGGAGCACGACTCCCGCCCGCTGACCGTCCCCGTCCTGCTGCGGCTGACCGAGGCCTTCGGCGTCGACCCCGGCTTCTTCTCCGAGCGGGACACCACGCGACTGCTCGCGGATCTGCGGGAGGCGCTGGCGAGCGAGATCGCCGAGACCCGTGTGTCCTCCTCCGACCTCGCGGAGCTCGCCTCCCGTATGCCCGCGGTCGCCCGGGTCCTGCTCGACCTCGGCCGCCGCAACCAGTTGCTGTCCGAACGGCTGGCCGGAGCCGCGGACGGCCGGAACGCCGAGCAGGGCGGGCCCCGTTCACCGCACGAGGAGATCCGGGACTTCTTCTACCGCCGCCGGAACTACCTGCACGACACCGACCTCGCCGCCGAACACCTCGCCCAGGAGATCGGCATCCGGCCCGGCGAAGTCGTACGCGCCCTCACGGCACGCCTCGTCGACGCCCATGGCGTGCGCCTTGCCGCCGGGGCCGGTGAGCACCTGCACCACTACGACGACGCGACCCGCACCCTGCACCTGTCCGGCAGGCTCCGCCCCGGGCAGCGCGCCTTCCGCATGGCGACCCAGCTCGCCCTGCTCGAGTACGGCGACGAGCTGGACCGGCAGGCCGGCGAGGACTTCCCGCCGGGCTCCCCCGCCCGCGCTCTGGCCCGCATCGGCATCGCCAACTACTTCGCCGCGGCGCTGATCCTGCCGTACGCCGACTTCCATACGGCCGCCGAGGAAGTGCGGTACGACATCGAGCGCCTCACCGACCGGTACGGCCTCGGTCACGAGACCGTCTGCCACCGCCTGAGCACCCTCCAGCGGCCGCGGCTGCGCGGGGTGCCCTTCTCCTTCGTACGGGTCGACCGGGCCGGGAACATGTCCAAGCGGCAGTCCGCGACCGGCTTCCACTTCTCGCGGGCGGGCGGCACCTGTCCGCTGTGGAACCTCTACGAGGCCTTTGCCGCACCCGGCCGCATCCACGTCCAGATCGCCGAAATGCCGGACGGACAGCGGTACTTGTGGACCGCCCGCGCCTTCACCCGGCACCGCGGCGGCTGGGGCGAACCCGGCAAGACCTTCGCCATCGGCCTGGGCTGCGAGATCCGCCACGCGCACCGGGTCGTCTACTCCGACGGCCTCGACCTCGCCAACGCCTCCGCCGCCACGCCGATCGGCATGGGGTGCCGCCTCTGCGAGCGCCTGGACTGCCCGCAGCGTGCGGTTCCGCCCCTCGGCAGGGCGCTGCGGATCGACCCGAACAGCAGCGCGTTCGTGCCGTATCCGGTGGCGGACCCCTCCGTGTGACCCAGCGCACCCCCGGACGCCGGAACTCATGGGCCGTCCGGGCCGACACCTGTCGAGGGTCCGGCAGTTCCGGGACCCCGGTGGTGTGGACGTGGAGGAGGGGACGCCGGTGGTGGCGCAGCGGAGTGAGACGAGTACCGGGCCCGGGAGCCACGCGAAGGACACGGCCACCGCCGGCATGACCGCGCTGCTGACCTGCGCGATGGCCTTCTCCATGATGCAGCTGTTCCTGATCGGGGCGCTCGGGCCGCGCCTTGTTGACGAACTGGACGTGTCGCCAACGGAGTTGGGGCTCACCACGACTGTCGGCTTCGGGGCGGCGGCACTGCTCTCGCCCATCGGCGGACGCGTGGTGGACCGGCTCGGCCCGCGCCGCTGCCTGATCGCCCTCCTGGCGGCGTCGGCGCTCGCGCTGGCGCTGATCGGGTCGGCTCCCGGGGCCTGGCTCCTCCTGGTGGCGGTCGCCCTCGGCGGCCTTCCGCAGGCGCTGGCCAACCCCGCCACGAACAAGGCGATCCTGGCCTCCGTTCCCCAGGCACGGCGCGGTGCGGTGACCGGCATGAAGCAGTCCGGGGTGCAGTGGGGCGCGTTCGCGGCCGGGCTGCCGCTCGCGGCGCTTGCCGGGGCGGCGGGGTGGCGCTGGGCGGTGTGGACGGCGGCAGCGGCCGCCGTGGTGGCGGCGATCTGGGCGGCGCGCACGCTGCCGCCCGACGGCCCGCCGAAGTCGGCGCAGGGGCCCACCTCTTGGGTCCCGAGGGGCACGATCGCATGGCTCGCGGCCTTCTCCCTACTGCTGGGCTGCGGCATCGCATCCGTCAACACCTACCTCGCGCTGTACGGCACGCGGAAGCTCGGGCTCGGCGCGACGGCGGCGGGGGCACTGGTGGCGGTCCTTGGCGTCGCGGGCATCGTCGGCCGCGTGGCCTGGTCCAAGGTGGCGGGGCGACCGGGCCGCGCGCGGTGGCTGCCGGGCGGCCTCGCCGCGGGCGCGGTCGCCGCCGCGCTGCTCCTTGCCGCCTCCACACACGCGGGTGCGCTGGCGTGGGTCGCGGCGGTGGCCGTGGGCGTCTTCGCGGTCTCCGCGAACGCCGTCTCGATGGTCCTGGTGATGCACCACGCGAAACCGGGCAGAGCGGGCCAGGCCTCGGCCCTGGTCTCGGCGGGCTTCTTCACGGGCTTCGCCATCGGCCCGCCCCTGTTCGGGGTGTTGGCGGACGCGGGGCGGTTCGGGACGGGGTGGTTGTTGGTGGCCGCCGAGTTCCTGGGGGCGGGCGTGGTGGCGATGGTCTGGGCGGTGCGGGAGCGGCGGGAGGGTGCACGGTGACGAGAGGGTACGCAGTGACGAGAGCGGCGGAAGGAAGTGCGGTTACGGACGCGTCGGACGGTGTCCCCGGCTGGGCCCTCCCCGCGCTGGAGCGCGTCCTTCGGCGGGTGGACGTCACCCGGCGCGAAGTCGGGGAGCGTTTCCCACTGTTCGCCGAGCCCGGGTCCGGGCGGTGGACCACCACCGGGCGGGGGTCGTGGACCGGTGGGTTCTGGGCCGGGCTGTTGTGGCTGCGGGCCCGCTGCACGCGTGACGGCGGTGACCGCGAGGCCGCGCTCCGGGTCACCGAACGGCTCTCGCCGTGGGGTGAAGTCGACACCGCCACACGTGGGTTGATCCTCTGGTACGGCACCGCGCTCGCCGAAGGGCCCGCCGCGACCGCCCTGCGGAGCCGGGCCGCCCGCGCCTGCCGCGATGCCTTCGATGCCGGGCTCGGCATCGTCCCCTGGGGCGCGGCGTTCGGCGGACCGCGCCTCGTGGCCCGCGTCGACGGTGTGCCGGGCATGGTGCCGCTGCTGGCCACCGTGGACCCTGGTGCCGCCACGTCCCATCTGCGTCGGCATCTCGAACTCTGCCTCGGTGAGGGCTCCTTCCGCTGGGCATGGGAGTGCGAACGGCCCGACCGCTGGACGGCCCTCGACGATCCACCGCCCGGCTGGAGCCGAGGCCCGGCCTGGCTGCTGCTGGCCCTCGCCGACGCCATGCACGGTCTCGGGGTCGACGGCCACACCCATGCCGTACGTCGCCTGATGCCGGCCCGCGCCGTCCCGCCCGCCGACGGCGCCCGCCCCGAAGGGCCTCTCGACACCTCCGCGGCGGCCATCACCGCGGTGGCCCTCCTCAAGCTCGGCCACCGCGGTCGAGCCGTCGAGATCCTGGGTGAGTTGGTGCGTGACCATCTTTCGGACGACGGGCGGCTGCTCGACGGCTGCTACGACCTCCGTTCCGGGACCGCGACCCGGCACGAGCTCGTCTGGGGCGACTTCTTCCTCGCGTACGGGCTCGCCGTCCTCACCGGTCTTCTGCCTCCCCATCACGCCTAGTTCCGCGCAGCACCCGCCGGGCGACCGACGTGACGTGCAGTTCGTCGGGGCCGTCCAGGATCCTCGCCGCCCTGCCCGTGCGGAACAGCGCGGGCAGCGCGGTGTCCGGGCCCAGGCCCGCCGCGCCGTGCACCTGGATCGCCGCGTCGGCCACCTGCTGCAGCGTGCGGGCGGCCGCCACCTTGGCCAGGCCCACCTCGACGTGCGCGTCGAGCCCGGCGTCCAGGCGGTCCACCGCCTCGTACACGAGCGGCCGGACGGTGCGCAGGGCGAGCAGTGACTCGAAGACGTGGCTCTGGACGAGCTGGAGGTCGCCCAGCGGGCCGCGGGAACGGGTGCGGGTCACCGCACGTGCCCGCAGCAGATCGAAGGCGCGCGCCGCCTGACCGAGCCAGCGCAGGCACCGCAGCGTACGGCCGAGTTGGAGCCGTTCACCCGCCACGGCGAGCGCCTTGCCACGCTCGCCGACGAGGTGGTCGCCGTCGACGAAGACGTCGTCCAGTTCGATCTCGCCCTGTCCGCCCGCACCGAGCACCGGCAGCTCCCGCACGATGCGGAAACCCGGGGTGTCGGTCGGCACCAAGAGCAGCGACAGGCCCTCGCGGTCCCGCGGCGCGCCGTCCGTGCGGGCGAGGACCGTGACGAGGTCGGCGTCGGCGGCACCGCTGGTGAACCACTTCCGTCCGCTCACCCGCCAGGCCCCGCCGCCGATCGGCGCCGCGCGGGTCGTGGTGAGGAAGGGGTCGGTACCGGGCGTCTCGGGCTCGGTCATCGCGTAGCAGGCCCGTATCTCCCCCGCCACCAGGCGCTTCACATACCGCTCGCGGACGCGCGAACCGCCGTGCCGCCACAGCATCGTCACGTCGAGCAGCGGCGCCGAACCGAGCGCGGCGGGACCGTGGTCGCTGGCCCCCTCCGCCTCGGCGACATGGGCGTAGGACCGCAACGGCAGCCCCTGGCCGCCGAGTTCCTCGGGCAGCGGCAGTGCCCACAGCCCCGCGGCCTTCGCCTCCGACCGCAGCCCGCGCAGCGCCTCGGCGGCCTCCCGCCCTCCGGCGTCGAGGAGCGGCTCGCGGGGCACCACCCTGCCGCGCACGAACGCCGCGACCCGGTCCCTCAACTCCACCACGTCGTCCGGGCAGCGCGGCGCACCGCCGAACCGCTCCGACTCCTGCGACTCCGCCATGCGGGTCTCCGTCACTTTTCGCGTTCCGCGGGAACCCCGGCCGTCGGCCGTCCGACTCCCTCTTCCGTGGAACAGGTCGGAGGCGAGGGCCTCCGAGTTCCCACGCGTGACGAATGCGCCACTAAGGAGAGGGATGACAACTCCATTCACACAGGCCCTCGCCCGGACGTCCGGGCCGCTCGACGGACTCCGCTTGGAGCGATCGGGGCCGCCGGGCCCAGGCGGCGCGCTCATCGCGGAGCACCTGCGGCTCCTCGGCGTCGCCACCGACGGCTCCGCGGGCGGCCGGTTCACCGTGTCCGATCCCGGCATCGGCAGCGTCACCGCACGGACCTCGTGGGGCGGTGCGGCATCCGACGAGGCCACCGTCCAGGCCGCCACGGGCATCATGGCGGTCCACGGCCGCCGCCACGGCGCCCCGGCCGGCCTCGCCGTCGACTACGCCGCCACCACCACGGGCGTCCTCGCCGTCCAGGGGCTGCTGGCCGGGCTCCTGGCGCGGCTGCGCGGCGGGAGCACCACGCGCGTCGAGGTCAGCGCCGAACGGGCCGCTCTGCTCACCGTCTCCCAGTACCTGGCGGCAGCCGGGGCCGAGGAGGACGAGGCGGCCGAACTCGCGCCCGGCGGACCGCCGTTCACGTCGGCCGAGGGGGCCGTCTTCGAGCTGGAGACGCTGGACCCGGGGGCGTGGGCGGCGTTCTGGCGCGCCCTCGACGCCCCGCAGGAGGCGATACGCCGGGGATGGCGCCCCTTCCAGTTCCGGTACGCCACCGCCTGCGCGCCCTTCCCGCAGGCGCTGCACGACGTGGTGCGGGGGCACGCCTTGGAGCGGATCCGGGATGCCGCCGAGGCCGCCGGCGCCGAGGTGTGCCCGCTGTGGTCGCTCCAGGAGCGGGCCGCGGAGTTCGACGGGGCGGCGCCCTTCGAGCTGACCCCGTGCGACACCACGTACTCCCCCGTCGGGTCGCTCAGCGAACTCCCCCTCGCCGGATTCACCGTCCTGGAGGCGGGCCGCCGCATCCAGGCCCCGCTCGCCGCCCACCTCCTGGGCCTGCTTGGTGCGGAGGTGATCCGGATCGAGCCGCCGGGCGGGGACCCGTTGCGCGGGATGCCGCCCGCCTGTTCCGGCGTCTCGGCGCGCTGGCTGGCGCTGAACCGGGGCAAGCGGGCCGTGGAGGTGGACATCAAGTCGCCGTCAGGCCGGGAGCGGCTGCGCGAACTGGCCGCCGACGCCGATGTGTTCCTCCACAACTGGGCGCCTGGCAAGGCGGCACAGCTCGGCCTCGACCACGAGCACCTGGCCACCGCCAACCCGGGCCTCGTCTACGCGTACACCAGCGGCTGGGCGGACCGGCTGCCCGGCGCCCCGATGGGCACCGACTTCATGGTGCAGGCCCGTACCGGGGTCGGCGAGTCGGTGCGGCCCGCCGACGAGCCGCCCGCGCCGTCCCTGATGACGGTGCTCGACGTGCTCGGCGGCCTGCTCGGCGCCGAGGCGACCCTGGCGGGACTGCTGCACCGGGAGCGCTTCGGATGCGGCGTGCGCGTGGACTCGTCCCTGCTGGGCGCCGCCGACGTGCTCACCGCGCCCGCACGCTCGCGCGTCGCGCAGGGCCTCGCTCCGCGTCAACCGGCGGGATTCCGGCGTCCGTTGCCGACCGCGGACGGCTGGGTCGCCCTCTCCGACCACTGTGCCCTTCCCTACGACGTGCGTGACCTGTCCACCGAGGCGGCGCTGGAGCGGCTGCGGGGCCGCGGGCTGTTCGCCGTGCCCGTCGTCACCGACCTCGCCGACCTCCTCGACTCCGGCTCGATCGGCCGCGACGCCCACGGCGCCCCCGCCGTCCCCTCCCCCTGGAGCTTCATATGACCGTGTCGCTGCACGACTTCCTGCCCGCGGGCCTCCGCCGCTCCTGGGCCGTCGACGGCACCTGCCCCGACCTCGACCTGTACAGCCTCCACCGGTCCCGCCAGATCGCCGACCCGCACCGCACCGCCGTCCTCGACGCCAAGGGGAAGCTCTGTT
This sequence comes from Streptomyces sp. NPDC041068, assembly GCF_040647455.1. Classification (NCBI taxonomy): domain Bacteria; kingdom Bacillati; phylum Actinomycetota; class Actinomycetes; order Kitasatosporales; family Streptomycetaceae; genus Streptomyces; species Streptomyces sp. NPDC041068. The sequence continues at coordinate 201,966 of NZ_JBEZCG010000012.1, read as the reverse complement.
ACACCGCGCTCGACCGCAAGGTGCGATGTCTGGCCGCGGGCCTCTCCGGGCTCGGCATACGCACCGGCGACGTGGTCGGCGTCCAGCTCTCCAACGGCCGCAACGCCGTGATCGCCGACTTGGCCCTGGCCGCCCTCGGCGCCGTCGCGCTCCCCTTCCCGGTCGGCCGCGGCGGGCGCGAGGCGGCCTCGCTGCTGCGCCGGGCCGAGGCGACCGCCGTGATCGCCGCGACCGAGCACCGCGGGAACCGTCACGCCGCCGATCTGCTCGCCCTCAGCGGCGAACTACCCTTGCTGCGTACGGTGATCGCGGCCGGGCCCGACGCCCCGGAGGGCACGGTCCCGCTCGCCGCGCTCCTGCGGAGCGATCCCGCGTCCTTCACCGCGGCCCGCCCCGACCCCGACTCCGCGGCCCGCATCCTGGTCTCCTCCGGCTCCGAGGCCGAGCCGAAGATGGTGGCGTACTCGCACAACGCGCTTGCGGGCGGCCGGGGCAACTTCCTCGCCTCGCTCATCCCCGACGGGCGGCCCCCTCGCTGTCTCTTCCTCGTGCCGCTCGCCTCCGCGTTCGGCAGCAACGGCACCGCCGTGACGCTCGCCCGGCACGGCGGAACGCTGGTCCTCCTCGACCACTTCACGCCCGACGCCGCCCTGGACGCCCTCGCCGCGCACGAGCCCACGCACGTCCTGGGCGTACCGACGATGATCCGGATGATGCTCGACCGGATCGCGCAGGGACACCGCCCGCGGTTCGTCCCCCCGACGGCCGTCGTCGTCGGGGGCTCACCGCTGGACGAGGCCACGGCCGAGGAGGCCCGGCGGGTCTTCGGCTGTCCTGTCGTGAACCTCTACGGCTCCGCCGACGGCGTCAACTGCCATACCGGGCTTGCCGACGGGCCCCTGCGCGGCGCGGGTCCCGGCGTCCTCGCGGGCCGCCCCGACCCACGGGTCACCGACATCCGTATCGCCGTCCCCGGCACTCCGGAGCTGGAGGAGGCGCCGTCCGGCTCCGTCGGCGAGATCGTCGCCCGCGGCCCGATGACCCCGCTGTGCTACGTCGCCGCCCCCGAACTCGACGCCCGCTACCGCACCGCCGACGGCTGGGTGCGCACCGGCGACCTCGGCCTCATCGAGGACGACGGGAGCCTGCGGATCGTCGGCCGCCTCAAGGACGTCGTCATCCGCGGCGGGGCCAACATCAGCCCGGCCGAGGTGGAGATCGAGCTCGCGGCCCATCCGCGCGTACGGGACGTGGTGTGCGTCGGCGTACCCGATCCGCTGATGGGCGAGCGGCTCGCGGCCTGTGTCGTGGCGCGCGGCGATGCGCCGACGCTGGAGGAGTTGTGCGGCCATCTGGACGCGCGCGGCCTCGAGCGGCGCAAGCACCCCGAACACCTGCTGGTCCTCCCGGAGTTGCCGCTGACTCCGGCGGGCAAGCCAGACCGCCCGCTGCTGCGTGAGCGGTGCGTCGCGCAGGTCGACGGGGCTCTCGCGTCGGCCGTCTGACCGTACGGCTGTTGCCGTCTGACCCTACGGCTGTGGGCCGCCCGGAATCTCCGGGCGGCCCACGACGAGCGTGTGCCTCAGGAGGCGGACATCGACTTCTCGATGGCCTCGGCGGCGTTCTTGTAGACCGCCAGCAGATCCAGGTCCTTGCCCGGGAAGTTGACGATGTCGACCTGCTTCGCGCCGGTGTCCGGCAGCACCTTGCCGGTCGTCATGTGGGCGTTGTCGAAGACGTACGCGGGCTTCTTCTTCGCCAGGGCGGACAGCTGCGCCGCGGTCACCGCCTTGGGGCCGTACGTCCCGCGCAGGTCGGCGCCCGCCATCTTCGCCGACCACGCGGAGTAGGCCTGGGCCACGACCGCGGGGGCCTTGCCTCCGGGCCAGGCGGCCTTCAACTCCTTGCGCAGCGCACCGTACTCACGCTTGAAGGACGCGTCCCACTTCGCCGCGGCGTCCTCGGTGCCGAACTTCTTGCCGAGACGCGCGACCTCGGCGCTGGTCTTGGCGGGGTCGTTGTCGAGGGCGACCTCGACCAGTTCCGCCTTCGACCCGGCGGCCTCCTCGATCTTCTTCGCGAACGGCTCGAAGGGCGCGTACAGCACGAAGTCCGCGTCCGCGACCGCCGCGAGGTCGGACGGCTTGGGTTCGTAGTCCGGCGCGTGCTGCACCGACGGCGGGACGATGACCTTCACGTCCTGGGCACCGGCGGCCTTGGCGAGGGCGCCCTCCCAAGTGGTGGTGGCCACGACGACGGGGGCGTCGCCGTTCTTCGCCTTCGCGTCCGAGCTGTCGTCCTTGTCCGAGCCGCACGCGGTCGCGGTCAGTGCGAGGGCGGTGGTCAGGCTCAGTGCGAGGAGGGCAGGCTGACGGACGATGCGGCCGCGGTCGAGGGCCATGAGGTGGTTCTCCGTTCGGGTATGACGTGGACGGCCAGGACCACGGCCCCGGCGGTCAGGACGAGCACGGGACCGGGCGGCCAGTCGAGCTTCAGCGCGACCAGGAACCCGGTGAGGTTCACGGCCACGCCGATGCCGACCGCCCAGGCGGTGATGGACTTCAGGGAGGTGCCGAGCCGCCGGGCGGCCAGCGCGGGCAGCAGGGTCAGCGCGTCCACGAGGAGCGCGCCGGTCAGCTTCATCGCCCCGGCGACGGACACCGCGACCAGGACGAGCAGCAGAAGGGTGAGCCGCTCGACCCGCACCCCGGAGACGAGGGCGAGTTCACGGTCGTGCAGCAGGAGCGCGAGATCGCGGCGGCGCCACCAGAACGGGGCGGGCACGAACACGGCGAGCGTGCCGAGCAGCCACAGATCGGCGGTGCCGACCGACAGGATCGAGCCCCAGAGCAGCGCGAACGCACCCTGCGCGTTGACACCGGACACGGCAAGGACCAGCAGCGCGGCGGCGATCGCGAGGCTCATCAGGAGCCCCATCGCGCCCGCCAGACCGTCGGGCGTGCGGGCCAGCGGCGCGACCCCGGCGCCCGCCACCGCGCAGGCGATCAGCCCGCACAGCATCGGGTCGAGGCCGGTCAGCAGCCCTGTCGCGATGCCGAGCAGCGCGACGTGCATCATCGCGAACCGCACCGGCATGATGTCGAGGCCGACGATCACCACGCCGACCACCGGCAGACCGACCGCCGCCAACAGCAGCGCGAAACCCGCCCGTTGGACCGGCGGCAGCTGGAGGAGCTGCCCGATGTCGGCGGCGGCGAGGGCGTTCACCGGACCGCCCTGAGCCGGCCCGCGGCCATCTCCAGGACCCGGTCGCAGCGTTCGGCGAGCGCCCGGTCGTGCGTGACGACCACGAGGGTCACCGGCAGCGCCAGGAGGGCGTCGGCGGCCTCCTCCTGCCCGGCGAAGTCGAGGGCGGCGGTGGGCTCGTCGGCAAGCAGCACTCCCGCGCCCGCGCCGACGCAGCCGACCGCGCGGGCCAGATACATACGCTGCAACTGGCCTCCGGACAGCGTGTGCAGCGGCCTGTCGACCAGCGTCCCGACGCCGAGCTCCGCCGCCGCCCGCCCGGCTTCCCCCGGGGCTCCGCCGCTGGCCAGCAGCTCCCGGCCGAGCAGCGGGAAGCGGCCGACCGCGGGCTTCTGCGGAACCCAGGCACAGGCTCTGCGCCGCCACGCCCACTCGGCCGCGCTGTCGGTGCCGCGACCGCCGACCAGGATCCTGCCGCGCACCTGCCGGTGCAGGCCGAGCACGGCTCGCATCAGCGTGGTCTTGCCCGACCCGTTGGTGCCGGTCAGCGCCACGCGCTCGCCGGCCTCGATATCGAGATCCACGCCGTGCACGGCCCCGACACGGCCGTGCCGGCAGTCGACCTGGCGCATGCGGACATCCAGAGCGTCCATCGCACCTCCTGTTCCGTTCCCCGAGAGGAGTCGGACAGAGTGGCCGATGAGTTCCCGGCGGACGCACGGAATCTGGAGGACGGACGCAATCCTGCGGACGGAATCCGGAGGGCGGAATCCGGAGGGCGGGGCGGCGGAGGCCTGCGACTCCTACATCTCGGTCCAGGTGAACGCGACCTTGTCGCCCGCCTTGATACGGAACTGGCAGCCGCCGACCGGTGTGGCGGTGCCGTTCACCGAGATGCTCCAGTAGGCCTCCTGGCCGCCGTTCTTGCCGGCGATGGTCGACACGAAGTAGTCGTCGTACGCCGGGTACCAGGTGCCGTCCCAGCTGAAGCCCTGCTTCTTGGCCGCGTCGTCCAGGGCGGCCGTGGGTGTGGCTCCCGCGGTGGTGTTGGCGCCGTTGTTCGTGCCGTCGCACTTGTGCGTGCCGCCGGAAGCGGTGGTGACGGTGTGACCCTTGGTGCTGATGGTGTTGTTGTAGAGCGCGCCTTCGGGGCCCTGGACCGTCAGCGTGACGGTGATCGGCGCGTTGGCGGCGGCCTTGGGCGCAGCCTGGGCCGCGGGTACCGCCGCGGCCAGGGTGAGGCCGAGCGCGGCGGTCAGGAGGGTGGTTCTTCGGGGCAGGGTGCGGAGCATGACGGATTGCCTTTCTGACGGAATTTCTGACGGAAAGTGAAATGCGGAGTGGTGGTCAGGAGAGGTCACGGTCAGGAGACGTGGCAGTCAGGAGAGGTCGCGGTCGGTGGAGCGGGCGCGGAAGCGGATCAGGCCGCTCGACCGCGACGCCTGCGGGCGATGAGCACCGCCGAGGCACCCGCGATCAGCAGGGCCGCGGCTCCGGCGGCCAGGGGCAGCGCGGTGGAGCCGGTCGAGGCGAGGCCGCCCGAGGGCGTGACGCCGCCCGAAGTGTCACCCGTCGTGCCGGAGCCGCCGACACCGCCGGTGGTGTCTCCCGTACCGCCGACACCGCCGGAGGCAGCGCCGCCGGACGCGTTGCCGCCCGTGGCCGACGCGTCACCGGAGGGGGAGGGAACCGGGGTCGCCGACGGGTCCGTGCCGCCCGTGGTGCCGCCGTCGGTCCCGTTGCCACCCGAACTGCCGCCGTCCGTACCGCCGTTGGAGCCACCGTTGGAGCCGCCGCCGTCGGTGCCGCCGTTGCCTCCGCTGCCCCCGTTGGTCCCGCCGTCGGGCGCGCAGGCGATCGGCTCCAGGTCGGTCGCCGCTCCCTTGCCGTCGATCTGGGCGAGGGACTTGCCGACGAGCGCGGGCACCGCCTGGGCGGTGGCGCGCAGCGCGGTGCCGTCCGCCTTCGGCTCGGCGTAGCCGACCGCGCCCCGGTCGGCGGTCGCGGCGCCGCAGCCCACCTGGACGGACTTCAGCCAGGTGATGCCCTTGCCCGCGGCCTCGACGCGGCCGCCCGCGGCCAGCGCCTGGACGTCCAGGGCCGTGGAGTTGGAGTTGCCGGGCGGCGTGCCGAAGCCGTTGTCGCGGAAGCTGCCGTCGGCGAGTTGCTGCTTCTCCAGCCAGTCCAGCGCGGGTTCGGCGTCGGCGGTGCGGCCCGCGCCGAGCAGCGCCTGAACCGCGAGGCCCGTGCTGTCGGTGTGGGACTTGCACTTGGCCGGGTCGGACTTGAAGAACAGCGGGTATCCGCCGTCGGCGCAGCGGGAGGCGGCGAGGAAGTCGACGGCCTTGGCGGGCAGGTCGCCGCTGCGCTGCAGGGCGAGGACGGCGAGCGACTGCGTGAACTGGTTGGAGCCGTCGCCGTTCGGCAGGTCGTCGGTGAAGCGGCCGTTGTCCTGCAGTCGGCCGAGCAGCGTCTTGGTGAGGTCCTGGCCGCCGAAGTTCTTGGGGTCACGGCCCTCGATGGCGGCGACCAGCGCGAGCTTGGCGGTGCCGCCCGCGAAGACCTTGCCGGGCGTGCCGCGGTCGATGTAGGCGGCGGCGTTCGCCGCGAGCCAGTCGGTGGCCTTCTTCTGGGCGGCGCCGCCGGTTCCGGTCGCGGCGAGGCCCATCACGACGTCGGCGGTCAGGCCGTGGTCGGCGGAGGCGTTGGAGCCGTCGGTCAGCTTGGACGTCATCCAGGTCGCGGCCGCGTTCGCCGGGGACTCGAGCGCCGGGGCCGCGGGGTCAGCGGCCCGTGCGGGGCCCGGCAGCAGCAGGGCGCTCGCCACCGTCGCGGCGAGGGCGGCCGCGGGTATCGCCGCCAGGGCCCTGGGTCTGAGGGGCAGGGTCATCGTCGATCTCCTTGCTGATTCGTGTCCTGGGGACAGCAGGTGGGGTGGCCGGTGATCCGGCGGGGTCGAAGGCGCTGGAGCCGCCGGAAGCGATCGGGCCCCGGTAGGAGACAGGCCCCTCGAAGGCGACCGGCGCGTCGAACGCCGCCCGTCGCGCGGCCCTGCGCAGCACGGCGAGCACCGCGGGGCCCAGCGCGACGATCGCGATCAGGTTGGTGAGCGCGCGTCCCGTGTCCCAGCCGAAGGTGGACGTGGCCAGGGTGAAGACGGCGAAGCGGTGCAGGTTCTCCAGGACCGGGGCGCCCGCGACGAAGGAGAGCTGCGTGTCCGTGCCCGCGGTGAAGGGCCAGAACCACATGTTCATCAGGAACCCGAAGACGTACGCCACCAGGACGCCGTAGACCGCGAGCACGGCGATCTCCGCACGGCCCGTGACGCGCCTGGGCAGCAGCCCGGCGCCGAGCCCGATCCACCCGGAGGCGATCATCTGGAACGGCAGCCATGGCCCCACCCCCGCGGTCAGCAGCGCCGAGGCGAACAGCGACGTGGAGCCGAGGACGAAGCCGAAGCCGGGCCCGAACACCCGGCCCGCGAGCACGAGCAGGAAGAACACCGTCTCGATGCCGGCCGTGCCCGCGCCCAGCGGCCGAAGACCCGCGTTCACGGCGGACAGCACGCCGAGCATCGCCAGCGCCTTGGTGTCGATGCCGCCGGACGACATCTCGGCGAGCACCACCGCGAGCAGCACCGGCATGGTCAGTACGAAGATCAGCGGCGCGTCGGCGGAGTGCGCGGCCGCCTCGGGGCGCGGCGCCGCGAACAGCGGCCAGAAGAACATGGTGAGGCCCGCCGCGCTCGCCAGCGTCAGCACGACCGCGCTGCGCAGTCCGACGGGCAGCGCGGGCACCCGCGTACTCAGGGACGTCATACGGCCACGGGCGTTGCGAAGGGAGCTCATACGGCCACCAGAGCGTGGCGAAGGGAGCTCATACGGCCTCCAGGGCGTGGCGCACCTGCTCCACGGTCAGCCACTTTTGCGGGCTGAGGACCTTGGCGACCTGAGGGGCGAAGGCGGGCGAGGACACCACGACGTCGCGGGTCGGCCCGTCGGCGACGATCTCGCCCTCGGCCATCACCACGACCCGGTCCGCGGCACGCGCGGTGAACTCCACGTCGTGGGTGGCCACCACCACCGCCCTGCCCTCGGCGGCGAGCCGACGCACGTGCCCCGCGAAGGCATCCTTGGCGTGGTAGTCCAGGCCTCGGGTCGGCTCGTCGAGGAGGACGACCTCGGGGGCGGCGGCGAGCTGCACCGCGAGCACGAGGGCGAGCTGCTGCCCCTCGGAGAGGTCGCGTGGATGACGGTCGCCGGGGATGCCGGGGGCCAGGCTGTCCAGGATCGCGCGCGAAGTGCCCACCGGGGCACCCGAGTCGGTGTCGGCCTGCGCGCACTCCGCGTCGACGCTCTCGCGGTAGAGGAGGTCGCTGGCGGTCTGCGGCACCAGGCCCACCAGGGCGCGCGCCTTGCGGGCCGACAGCTTGCCCGGGTCCTGGCCGCCCACCTCGACGCTCCCCGCACGGCGCGGCCCCGAGCCCTGCAGGGCCCACAGCAGCGAGGACTTGCCGGACCCGTTACGGCCCATGAGCGCGGTCACCCGGCCGCGCGGCAGGGCCAGGTCCACTTCTCGTACGGCGACAGTGGGACCGTAGGAGACGGTGACCCCGCGGGCCGAGAGAGTCAACTCACCCTTGTCCGCCGCGTGTTGTGGTGGGACGTGGTCCGCGAGCCGGTCCCGCAGCGGCGCCGCCCTGCGTCGCGCGTCCCGCACCGACAGCGGCAGGGGGTCCCAGCCGGCCAGCCTGCCGAGGCGCACGACGGGCGGTGCGACGTCCGACGCGCGCATCAGCTCGGCGGGTTCGCCCTCCACCACGCGTCCGTCGCCCGGCAGGTGCACGAGCCGGTCCGCGTACTGCAGCACCCGCTCCATGCGGTGCTCGGCGACGAGCACGGTCGTGCCGAGGTCGTGCACCAGGCGGGTGATCGCCGCGAGGACCTCCTCGGCGGCCGTCGGGTCGAGCGCCGACGTGGGTTCGTCGAGGACAAGCACCCTGGGGTGCGCGGTCAGGACGGCGCCGATCGCGACCCGCTGCTGCTGTCCGCCGGACAGGGTGCGCAGGGCACGGCGGCGCAGCTCCGCGATGCCCAGCAGGTCGAGGGTCTCCTCGACGCGCTTGCGCATCACGTCCGCCGGTACGGCCAACTGTTCCATGCAGTACGCCAGTTCCTCCTCGACCGTGTCGGTGACGAACCCCGCGAGGGGGTCCTGCCCGACGACACCGACCAGCGGGGCGAACTCCTGCGGGGGCGCGGTGGCCGTGCTCACGCCGTCGACGGCGACCCGGCCGCGCAGGCGGCCGCCGGTGAAGTGGGGCACCAGGCCGTTGACCATGCCGAGCAGGGTGGACTTGCCCACGCCGGTGCGGCCGGTGACCAGGCACAGCTCGCCCTCGCCGATGTGCAGGTCCACGTCGCGCAGGGCGGGCTCCACGGCGCCGGTGTAGGTGAAGGTGACCTCGTCGAAGTCGATCACGTGGCCGTCTCCAGGGGTTTGGTTGCCGTCGGATCCCCTGCGGGGTCCGACGACTTGGGGGGTTCCGGCGCCAGATAGGCGGGCCCCACGCCGACCAGGACCGCGAGGGCGGGCAGCGGCGCGACCTCCGGCCAGGTGAGCGGGGAAAGCGAGGGGTACAGGGACGCGGCGTCGGTGCGCGAGACCACGTACAGCAGGACGGCTGCGGCCAACCCGCAGGCGCACACCAGGACTTCGGCCGACTGCCACCGGTCGGGCCGGTACGTGCTGCGCCGCACCCGTCGGCCGCCGAGCACGAATCCGGCACCGGCGAGGGCAAGTCCCGCCAGGAGCAGGGGCGTTCCCAGGTAGGGGGGTGTGCTCGCGCCCATCGCCCCGTACAGGCCCGCGCAGACGCCGAGCAGCCCGCCCACCACGAGGGCGCCGGTGAGCAGCCGGGTGCGCGGGGCGAGGCGGCCGGTGTGGCCGTAGCCGTGCGATGCCATCGCTGCGGCCAGGGCCAGGGAGCGGTTCATCGCGTCCTCCAGGACCGGGACGACGATGCCGCGCAGCGCGCCGACGCCCTTGGCCGCGCCGCCGCGCAGCCGCCGGGCCCTGCGCACCCGCTGCACGCTCTCGACGAGCTGGGGCGCGACGGTCAGGGTGACGACGACGGACGTGCCGACCTCGTACAGGGCTCCCGGCAATGCCTTGAGCATCCGCTTGGGGTTGGCGAGCGCGTTCGCCGCCCCGATGCAGATGACCATGGTGGCCAGGCGCAGCCCGTCGTACAGACCGCCGAGCAGCTGTTCGGCGGCGACGGGGCCCAACAGGCGGATGCCCGCGGCCGCTTCGGGCAGGGTGACCTGCGGCAGCGTGAACAGGACGGTGCCGCCCTGGCCGCCGCCGAAGACGATCCGGAACACCACGCGCATGGTCACGATGAACGCACCGAGGACCAGATACATCCGGAACGCCAGGGCCCAGGGCGCGTCCCCGCGCCTGCGCACCACGACGAAGGCCACGACGGCGAGGATCATCACAAGGAGCACGGGATTGGCGGTACGACTCGCCGCGGCGGCCATACCGAGCGCCCACAACCACCAGGCACCCGGATGCACGGCACGCGGCAGCGAGCGCCACCTGATCGGGTTCTCACGGCGGCGCCCGGGGCCCGGGGTCTCGCGGCGCCGTTCGAGGGCTGCGGTCACACGGCGCCGCCCGGGGGCGGAGGCATCGCGGCGCCGTCCGGGAGCGGAATTCTCGCGCCCCCGTTCCAGCACTGCGGCCACGCGGCGCCGCCCGAGAGCGACCATCACGCGGCGCCAGCCAAGATCGGCAGTCACGCGGCGCCACCCGAGGTCGGCGGTCACGTGGTGGTGTCCGCGCGGGCCGTGCGCTTGCGGCGCCATGCCGTGAAACCGGCGCCGGAGGCGAGCAGTACGGCGGCTGCGATGCCGAGCAGGGTGCCGGTCGGGGCGCCCGAGGAACCGGCGGCCTCGACGGTGCGCTTGTCGTCGCCGCCCGTCCAGTCGGCGGCCTCGCTCGGGGTGATCACCGGGTTCGGCGAACCGGACGCGGACGGGGTGGCATCGGCGGACTTCTCCTTGCCGTCCTTGCCCTTCTCCTTGCCGTCCTCGTCCTCGTCCTTCCCCTTGTCCTTCTTCTTGCCCTTCTCCTCGTGCTCGTCGGGCAGGTCGCCGTCCTGGGGCTTGGCGTCCTGTCCGAGGCCCGCGACCGTGCCGGGCAGCGTGTCGCCCGCTCCGGTTCCGCCGTTCTGTGAACCGCCCGCTCCCCCACCGGAATTGCTGCCTCCGCCGATGGAGCCGGAGCCTCCGGGTCCACCGGAGCCTCCCGAACCGGAACCCGAACCGGAACCGGAACCGGACCCGCCGCCCGAACCGGAACCGCCACCCGCGGGCCGCTGAGGCGCCACCCGGGGCGAAGGCGCCTCGTCCGCCTCGCGGTTGTAGGAGAACGACCAGCCCTCGAAACTGCCGGTCGGCGGGGTGCGGTAGGTCGCGCCCTGCTGGCTGTAGGTCCAGGCACCGCCGTTGGGGGCGTGCCAGTAGGACCAGTACGCCTTGGTCGGCGGGGTGTCGATGCACGGCTCGCGATCGGTACCCGGCTTGCCCTCCAGACGGCAGATGAAGGACTCGCCCCACCTGTTGGTGCCGGTCACGTCGAAACCGGCCGCCTTGAGCGCGGCGAGCCCGCTGGCCTGGCTGCCCACCGCACAGCGCACGATGGTCCTGCCGCCCAGCTCGCGGAAGTCCACCACCACGGTCACGCCGTTCCCGTTCGGACAGAATCCGGCCCTGCCGCGTCCTGCGTCCAGGGCGTGCGCCGTGTCCGGTGCCGCGCCCAGGCCGAGGGCGACGGCGGACAGGAGCAGGCCGAGGGCGGCGGCGAACATGCGTATCGCGCGGGCCATTTCGGGTCCTTCGGGGCCGGGGCCCGCGCAAGGACCCAGGACACCCGTGACGAACCGGGGGCTCAGGGCTCCACGCTGCAGACCATGACAGAGAGAAGCAGTGCACATGGCGCGCCGGGCGATCCGACTCACGGCGTCGAGCGCCGCTCACGGTTGCAGGTCAGTGCCGGATTCCCACCGGCTTTCCCCAGTCGCGCATGCATTCAGTTGTCACTTCGTCAACAGACGAAGCCTTGCGAAGAGTACGCCCGGCGGGCCGGACCGGCCACCCCTTCAGGCTGTAACCATGATCACTGGACGCCGCGCGCCGCGAGGACCGCCAACTCCTCCGGCGTACGCGGCCCTTCGCCGACGCCGGGGACGAGGCCGTGCGCCCGCAGCAGCTCCGCGACGGCGATCCCCCACGGCAGGCGCAGTCCCGCCTGCGTCAGCAGATCTCGGTGGGCCAGCATCTCGGCCACCGGTCCGGTCCGCACCCCGGAGGGCGTGAGCAGCGCGGCGTCGTCGGCCCAGCGCAGGGCCAGGTCCACGTCGTGGGTCGCCATGACCACGGTGGTCCCCGCGTCCCGCAGGCGCTGCAGCGTGGTCAAGAGGCGCTCCTGGCCGTCGGGGTCCAGGCCCGCGGTCGGCTCGTCGAGGATCAGCACGCGCGGACGCATCGCCACCGCGCCCGCGATCGCGGTCCGCTTGCGCTGGCCGTAGGAGAGCAGGTGGGTGGGGCGGTCGGTCAGGGCGGTGATGTCGAGCGCGGCGAGCGCCTCGGCGACCCGCGCCCGGACCTCGGCGTCGGGCAGGCCCAGGTTCAAAGGGCCGAAGGACACGTCCTGTTCGACCGAAGCGGCGAACAGCTGGTCGTCCGGGTCCTGGACGACCAGCTGCACCGTGGTGCGCAGCCGCGTCAGACCCTTGCGGTCGTATGTCACGCGGGCGCCCTCGACCGTCAACTCGCCCTCGTCCGGCCGCAGTCCGCCGCTGAGCAGCCGCATCAGCGTGGTCTTGCCGCTGCCGTTGCGTCCGAGCAGCGCGAGGGCGCGGCCCTCCACGACGTCGAAGTCCAGGCCGCTCAGAACGGTGGGGCCTTCCTCGTACGCGTACGAAGCCGCACGCAGGGAGACCAGGGAGTCGCTCGGCCCACTGGGAGCGCCCGGCTCGCGAAGAGCACGCGGCTCGCTCATGGAAGGAACCTTTCGAGTACGAGGGTGAGGGCCGCGAGGCCCACGAGCAGGCCCGCGCTCGCGGCCACGAAGGCCCGGGAGATCCGGGCCTCGGGCACGAGGACCCGCAGGGTGCCGTCGTAGCCGCGTCCGGCGAGCCCGGCCTGCAGCCGGCTCGCCCGGCCGAAGGCCCGTACGAACGCGGTGGCGCCGAGGCCCGCGAGCGAGCGCCAGGTGGCGGCCCGTGTGGTGTGGCCGAGCCGGGCCGCCTGCGCCTGCCGGATGCGGCTCATGGAGTCCAGGAGCAGGAAGCTCATCCGGTACGTCACCAGCGCCACGTCCACGACCGGTGCGGGCACGCCCGCCTTCACCAGGCGGGGCAGCAGGTCCGACATCGGCGTGGTGAAGGCGAAGAGGAGCACGCCGAGCGAGGCCGCGGAGGTCCGCAGGAGCAGACCGCCCGCGCGTGCAGGGCCGTCGCCGGCGAGCGCCACGAACCCCTCGGGACCGCCGAGTTGGACGAGGAGGGTCAGGGCGCCGGTGACGCAGAAGCCGAGCGGCACGCGGTAGGCGCGCCACAGCTTGCGGGGCGGCACGCCCGCGGGCCCCAGCAGTACGGCGAGGGCGGCGATCACCACCAGGGCGGCTCCCGGCCAGGGCGGCAGGGAGATCGCGAGGACTGTGAGTCCGAGCCCGAGGACGGCCTTGTCGACGGGGTGACGACGGCGCCAGTGACTGCTGTGCGCCGCCGCGTCGATGGGCAGCACGCCGGGTCAGACCTGTTCCCTGTCGGCGCGGGTGTCCTCCGCGCCGCTCGACGAGTCCTCCGGGGCCTCCTCCGCCCGCGCGCGCTCCGCGCCCTGACGACGCCCTCGACGCAGCCCGAAGTAGTACGCGAGGACACCGGCGCCGATGGCCGCCTGCAGGGCGAACAACGCTGATTCGACTTCTCCGGACGGTGGTTCGTACAGCGGCGAGAACCACGGTTCGTAGTCCGGCTCGATCTCGGTGATCGCCGTCTCGGCCTGCGCGTCGGCACCGGTGAACGGCTCCTTCTTGTGGTCGCCGAGGCCGAACACCAGCGGAAACGCCGCGAGCGCGGCGACGACGACGAGCAGCAGGATGTTGATCTTCGTGTTCCGGTTCATCAGGCGCTGGCCTCCGTCTGCGTCGTCTGCTTCTCCGTGGCCGCTCGCTTGCCCTGCAGCAGCACGCCGAGCCGTGTCAGCTCGCCCTTGCTGGACTGCACGAGCAGCCGCATCACCAGGACGGTGAGCAGTCCCTCGCTGACGGCGAGGGGGATCTGCGTGACGGCGAAGATGCCTCCGAACTTGCCCAGAGCGCCGATGAATCCGCTGCTGGGGTCGGGGAAGGCCAGGGCCAGCTGGACGCTGGTGACGCAGTACGTCGACAGGTCGGCGACGAACGCGCCGAAGAACACAGCGACCATGAGCGGCACGTCGTACCGCTTGAGGAGCCGGTAGACGGCGTATCCGGCCCAGGGCCCCATGATCGCCATGGAGAACACATTGGCGCCCAGTGTGGTGAGCCCTCCGTGGGCGAGCAGCAGGGCCTGGAAGAGCAGGGTGATGGTGCCGAGCACCGTCATGATCGGCGGTCGGAACAGGATGGCCCCGAGCCCGGTCCCCGTGGGGTGCGAGCAACTGCCCGTCACGGACGGGATCTTCAGGGCGGACAGGACAAAGGTGAAGGCACCGGACGCGCCCAGGAGCAGGGTGCTCTCCGGGTGTTCCTTGACTTCACGCGTCAGGGAGCGGACTCCGTGGACGACGAACGGCGCGGACGCTACGCCCCAGGCGATCGCGTGCGCCGGCGGGAGAAAACCCTCGGCTATGTGCATGGCTCAGCAGACCCTCTCCAGCACCTCGTGGATGGACAACGCGCCTTGGCCGGTCTCCTGGCTGACGGGTCGTACCGACCGGACTCCGCCTTCCCGGGCGCGTACGCACCCAGTGGCTGCCGCGAGGGCTGGAACCGGACTTCCCGATCACAGTGGCGAGGGCCGCACCGGCATCACACCGGATTTCCCGTTCACCAAGGCGTGGCGACACTAGTGCGCAACTGATCCACCTGACAACTTGCACAGCGGTCGCAGCGGTGGCACGCCCGAGCGCACACCACCACGGCGTACGCCCCTGCTCAGAGGCCATGCGCAGGTGCGGCGGACCCGAACGTCCAGGGCCCCCACCCTCGGGATGGGGACCCTGCTCGCTCAGTGGACGGGCGTCCGGTTCGGGAGGGCACCGCCCCGCGTGAGCCACGGCATGCCCTGGGCGCCGTACCGGCAGTCGCGCCGCTGCCCGTATCCGGGAAGCCGCGGGCGCACCGCGTCGGCAGCGGCGAGGACGTGGCGCCTCGCCGTCAGAAGAACTCGTCCAGCAGCTGGTAGAAGTCCAGCTTCTCCTTGTCGACCGCCGCGTGCTCGCCGTACCGCGCGAGGAACCGCTCCGCGTACTCGGGGCCGAACCACGGGTCTTCCTCGGTCACCAACTCCCGCAGGGCGATGGCGAGATCGGTGTGACGGTCCGCCCTGCCGAGGCGGACGACGTCGATGACTCCGGTGACGCGGCAGGTGTCCGGGTCGAGCAGGACGTTCTCCGGGGTGAAGTCGCCGTGGGTGACCACCAGGTCCTCCACCGCCGGGCGCGTGCGGCGCAGTTCGTCGAGGAGGCGCTGCCCGGTCCATCCGGCGCGCTCCTCGTCGAGGTCGTCCAGCTCCAGGAGGTCCTCGGCCACATGGCGCGCGGCCTGCTCCATGGTGACCGTCAGGCCTCGGTCGAACGGACAGTCCTGAAGCGGCAGTTGGTGCAGGGCGGCGGCGAGGTCGGCGAGGGCGTCGGACACGGCGGGCCGCCGCTCCCGCGGCCACTCGTCGGACGCCGGCCTGCCGGGCACCGCCTCGGTCACCAGCCAGGCCACGCGGTCGTCGGCGCCGCGCTCGACGATGCGCGGCACGGGGATGCCCCGTCCGGCCAGCCAGGCGAGACGGTCGGCCTCACCCGACACGTCGGAGGGCGAGCCGCCGTACGTGACGGGGGCGACCTTCACGTACAGGTCGGGGGCGCCCGCGCCCGCTCCGGTGAGGTGGTGCACCTCGGCGCCCGACGCGCCGTCCGTCGCGGGGGTCCATCGGTACGCGGCATACCTCTGCCGCAGATCGCTGCTCATGATCGGCATCATGGCAGGCGGCCCTCCGCACCCCCACCCGATATTTCCGGCCACTCCGGCATGTTCGGCTTCGACTCCTCATGACTCCGCGGCCATGGCGCCACAGCGGTATTGGCCTTGGACGTCATGAATCGCCGGTCATAGCGTCGAGGTCCTCGAACTCAAGATTCAGAACGCTCAGTACGAGGCCACTGGCCTGGGCCCGGCGGGACCGAGCCTGGAGGATCCGGACACCTGCTCCGGCACCGCCACCAAGGACGGACGCCAAGTCGGACTCGGTGGCGGGACATGTCAGGTCGTTCACATCGTCGGCAAGGAGCTCACGAAGCAGTGCGTGATCACGATGGAACTCGACGAGCGTGGCTCTCTGATCATGCGGTCGCCCTGGAGGGCCGGAACAAGTGGCCAGGCTGCGGATCAAAATTCAACGCGCTCATGGCTGAGGAACTCGGCGAGCCGGGCCGGGGAGTCCGTTCCGAGGCCCGCCGACAGCACCGTGTCGACGACCCCCTTGGCCGCAAGGGTGAACGCCGAAGGGACGTCGGCTTCCTCAAGTGCGTGGACGATGTGCTCCAGGCTCGCGGAGACCGACGTCAGCGAGGACGTCCCCTCCCCCGAGAACTGGCCGGCATCGATCCGGGCGGCGAGCCCGGGGGTCAAGTCGGCGACCAGCTGCGCCATCTGCCGGGCGTGGGGCGCCAGTTCGGTGGCCGGGACCTGGTGCCGCGCCGCGAGCGCGAAGGAGTGCATCAGGCCCGTGATCGAGGTCCAGAACAGGTTCAGCAGGGCGACGTCGAAGGTCGCCGCTCTCCCCGGATCGACTCCGAGATGGATGGCGCTGCCTCCCAGAGCGGCCAGCGTCGCACGATGGAGGTCGAAGAGGTCCGCGGGGCCGCTGTAGAGGATGCGGGTCGCCTCCGTACCGATGGCCGCCGCCGGAGTCATGATCGAGCCGTCGAGGTAGGGCACCTCGAACTCCTCCGCCCGGGTGGCCAGTTCACGGGTGCGGCCCGGCCCTTCGGACGTGAGGTTCACCAGCGTGGTGGCGGGCAGAGGGCGGCCGTCCGATGCGGCGAGTGCACGGTCGAGGACGGCGTCGACGGCGTTCCCGTCGATCAGGCAGAGGACGGTCACGTCGCTCGCGCCGAGGGCGTCCAGCGGGCCGTCGGCCCAGGTGGCGCCCTTGGCGAGCAGTTCGTCGGCCTTCCCCCGTGTCCGGTTCCACACGGTGGTCGGGTGACCGGCGGCGAGGAACGCCGCGGCCAGGGCGCGTCCCATCGGCCCGAGCCCGATCACCGTCACAGGCACCGGCACCGGCTTCGTTGTCAGCGTCCGCATCCGCGTCCGCGCCCGTGTCGTCGAGCTTTCCTGAGCCATCGTCGAACCCTCCTGCTACTCCGGGGACTTGGGGGTCCCGGTCGAGGAGTGACGCTAAAGCTTCACATCGGTGTGAAGGTCAACTGCCCGGCGGCGGAGGCGGCTTCGGCGCCCCGCGTGGCGGTGCGATCTTCGCGTACGCACCCGATGTACCGGCGGCAGTCGGGGCGGGCCCCGGCGTCAGGGCCTCGTCCGGGGGCAGCAGGGCGTCGCGGTGGGCTCCTGGGTCCCAGCCGGTCTCCACTACCCGCTTCTGGACGACGATCGCGCCGAACAGGATCGCCGCACCGATCAGCAGCATCAGGACGATGCCACCGGCCTCGCCCGCCTTGGCCGCGTAGCCGATGAGCGTGCCGAACCAGCCGAAGTCCGCGTCGCCGAACGTGGTGTTCTCCTCGCCGAAGGCGCCGAGGACCTTCAGGAGCAGGGCGGGCAGGAAGGTGATGAGGACGCCGTTGACGAAGGCACCGAGGGCCGCGCCGCGTCGGCCTCCGGTCGCGTTGCCGTAGACGCCGGCCGCGCCGCCCGTGAAGAAGTGCGGGACCAGACCGGGCAGGACGAGGGCGAGACCGAAGGCCGGATGGAAGACCCAGGCGAGCAGGCCGAGGCTGACGAGGCCGCCGACGAAGCTGGAGATGAAACCGATCAGGACGGCGTTCTGGGCGTAGGGGAAGACGATGGGCGCGTCCAGCGAGGGCACCGCGCCGGGCACCAGCTTCTGCGCGATGCCCTGGAAGGCCGGGACGAGTTCGCCGAGGATCGTGCGGACACCGAAGAGGATCACGGCGACGGCGATGCCGAACTGCAGGCCCTGCATGACCGACTGCATGACGTAGTCGCCGACGCCGCTCGCGCCCGCCGCCCCGTCCTCGCTAAAGGCCTTGAACGCCTCCTCCTTGCCGACCTTCCCCAGGAAGACCAGCGACATGATCAGGTAGATCAGCACCATGGACAGGGCGGTCGCGACCATCGAGTCGCGCAGGAAGCGCAGCCCTTCGGGAAGGTTCATCTCCTCGGTGCTGCGGCTGCGTCGGCCGACCAACTGCCCCGTGGCGCCCGCCGCGACGTACCCCGCCGTCCCGAAGTGCCCGATCGCCACACTGTCGTTGCCGGTGACGCGCTTGGTCCAGGGGTGCGCGAAGGCGGGCATGGCCACCAGCAGGATGCCGAGGAGCACACCTCCGACGACCACCACGACCCACGACGACTGGCCCGCGATCGCCAGGACCATCGTCAACAGCGTCGCCATGAACAGCATGTGATGGCCGGTCAGGAACACGTAACGCAGCGGCGTGAAGCGCGCGAGGAGCAGGCTGATCGCGAAGCCGAGGATCATCAGCCAGGCGACGCGCGCGCCGTACTGCTGCTGCGCGATGCCGACGATCGCCTCGTTGGTCGGGATCACGCCGTGCGCGCCGGTGGAGCCCTGGATCATCTCGCCGAGCGGGGCCAGCGCACCGACGACGAGGGTGGCGCCCGCGCCGATGAGCAGAAAGCCGAGCGTCGCCTTGATGGCACCGCCGACGATCTGCCCGGCCGACTTCTTCAGGGCGATCAGGCCCGCGGCCGTGATGAGGCCGATGAGGTAGGCGGGTTGGCTGAGGATCTCGTTGACGAGAAACTCGGCGATCGACACGAGCCAGTCCATGAATTCTCCGTCTCCGTTCTCCGCGGCTCGGCTGTCCTCGCGCGCGGTCCTGCTGTCCTCGCGCGGTCCTGCTGTCCTCGCGCGGCACTGCTGTCCTCGCGCGGCACTGCTGTCCTCGCGCCGTCAGACGTCGTAGGTGTCGCGGAGCACACGGTCCGCCTCGGCCGCGCTGGTGAAGTCCTCGACGACCTTCACCGGTACGCCGACGTCGCCGAGCGTCCTCGCGATCTCCCGCGAGGTGAGGATGGCGACGGCCTCGTTCGCCTTGCCCTTGGCCGAGATGGTGTCGGTCGCCTCGACGGTGACGTATCTGCTCCATCCCCAGCGGTCCAGGACGCCCTCGACGGTCTGCTTGAGGAACAGGCTCGTACCGACGCCGTTGCCGCACACGGTCAGGATCTTGTGCAGGTCCCCGCCGCCGCGCGCCGCCGCTTTCCGCGAGCCCGCCTCCCCCGGCCCCGCGTCCTGCGGACCCGCTCCCTGCGATCCCGCTTCCTGCGGTCCGCCGGACAGGATCGCGTGCACCTCCTGCGGCGTGGCCGCCTCGCGCAGGGTGCGCGCCGTGTCGGGGTCGGCGAGCAGCCGGGCGAGCGCGCCCATCGCCGCGGTGTGCTCGGAGGCGTCCCGCGCGGCGAGTCCGACGACCAGTTCGACGGGGTCGTTGGCCTCGTGCCCGAACTCCACCGGGGCCGCGAGGCGCACCCAGGACATCCCGGTGCGCAGCACGGCGGGCGAGGGCCTGGCGTGCGCGAAGGCGAGTCCGGGCGCGATGACGATGTAGGGCCCGTTCTCCCGGACGTTCTCGATCATCTCCGCCGTGTACGTGTCCGTGGCGGCACCGGTGGCGACCATCAGGTCACCGGCGCGCCGCACGGCCTCGCGCCAGTCGGCGGCCGGGGCGTCCAGGAGGACGGCTTCCACGGGGAGGATCTCGCTCAACGCTGCCATGCCCATGATTCTCGCGGACGCGGGGCGCTCGGCACGTCCTGGGCACCGTTCGGGGGTGTTCGAAGGCGCCCGGAGACCTTCAGCGGGTCGCGTGGACGTCCAGGTCGACGCGGAGCCGACGGCCCGTCATGCCCTTGGCCTTGGTCACTCCGAAGGCGTACCGGTCGATGGTGGCCGTGCCACGGACCCTCAGCCGCCTGCCCTCGGTCACGGACGAGTCGACCGTCACGGCGACGGTGCCGGTGACTCCATGGACCGTCAACTCCCCCTCCAGCACCGCCCCTTGCTCCGCACGTCGAAGACCGTGAGCGCGAAAGGCGATCTCGGGGTACGTCGCCGCGTCGAGGTAGTCGGCGGACAGCACGTGCCGGTCGCGCCGCCGCAGCCCCGAGTCGAACGTATCCGTACGGATGGTGACGTCCACCGTCGACTCCTCGACCGGATCGGCCACGACCACGGTGCCCCGCGCGAGCCCGAACGTGCCGCGCACCGGGACGATCCCGAAGACCGAGCGCGTGCGGAACCGCACGGCCGATGCCGTCGTGTCGATGTCGTACGTGCCGGCCTCCGGCGCGGCCAGTGGCCCCGTGCCCGTTGTGCGCGTCGTGTCCATGAGTCCCACACCTTCCCCGTCTGTCGGTGCCCCCGATATTCAGCATGGGGGCGGGGTCCGGGCAGGGGGAAGAAACGGATGTCCGCTCCCGGCCGGTACAAATGTCACCGCTCGAAAGAGTGACGTGCCACCGGTTGGATGGCCCCAGGGGTGATTGGGGCCATGGCCCCACGAGGTACCACTGCGCCTGCGCAGTTCCGTCCCGCATGGCCACGAACGGAGACCCCTCGATGGCAGCGACAACACCCCGGGCCACCCGCCGCACCCGCCTCGGCGCGAAAGTGCTCGCGCTCGTCGCCACGGCGACGCTCACGGTGGGCGCCCCGGCCCATGCGGGCGCCCCGACGGACGGGGAAGGACCGCCGCACCGCGGCCCCTCCCCCTTCACCGGCCTGATGGCCCGCCAGGGCCCGGTGCTCGCCGTGAAGTTCGACAACGCGCGACGGGCCCGGCCGCACACGGGGCTCGACCAGGCGGACATCGTGTACGTGGAGAAGGTCGAGGGCGGCATGAGCCGCCTGATGGGGGTGTACTCCAGCAGGCTGCCCAGGACGGTCGGCCCGGTGCGCAGCGCACGCGAGTCCGACATCGAGCTCCTGCGCCAGTTCGGCCGCCCCGCCCTCGCCTACTCGGGAGTGCGCAGCTCGCTGCAGAAGGTGCTCAGGGACTCTCCGCTGTACGCCCTCCCGCACGGCGGCGTCCCCGGCGCCTACTTCCGCCAGGAAGGGCGCTCCGCCCCGCACAACCTCTTCGCCCGCCCCGGCGCCCTGCTGCGCTCGGCGCCCCGGGCCGACCGCCCCCACGACATCGGCTTCCGCTTCGGCCCGGCACCGGCGGGCGGCACCCCCACCACGAGCAGGACCGTCAGCTACGCGTCGGCCAGCCACTCCTTCCGCTGGTCGCCGCGCCAGGGCCGCTGGCTCGCGTCCTTCGACGGCGCGCCCGCCCGCAGCACGTCGGGCGCGCGGCTCGGCGCCCGCACGATCGTCATCCAGTACGTCACGATGCGCCCCTCGCGCTTCAAGGACGTCAACGGCGCGGTGACCCCGTACATCGAGACGGTCGGCAGCGGCAAGGCCCTCGTGCTGCGCGACGGCAAGAGCTACCCGACGCGCTGGAAGCGGTCCGCGCCGACCGGCGGCACGACCTTCACCCTGGCCGACGGCAGGCCGATGCCCTTCGCGCCGGGCCAGGTCTGGATGGTGTACGCGGACCGCCGCTGACGTCCGGGCCCCCGGCGGCAGAGAGCCCGGCGGCGGCACGAGCCTCAGTCGAGGGCGGCGACCCGCCGGAACAGTCCGTCGAGCCGGTCCCCGATGAAGGCCTCCGGGCGGCACACCTCATCCAGCCGTGCCTCGTCGAGGGTGACGCCCGCCGCCGTCGCCTCCTCGCTCAGGGCCGTGCGGAAGTCGACGTCGGTGTTCCAGGTGCGCAGCGCGGCCCGCTGCACCAAGGGGTAGGCCTCACGGTCCCGTGACAGGCCCGCCGCGACCAGTTCCAGCAGGACGGCGGAGGAGTGGACGAGGCCGCGGGTCGCCCGCAGGTTCGCCGCCATGCGTGCCGCGTCCACGTGCAGGCCGGTCACCAGACGGATCGTCTGGTCGAGCATGAAGTCCACGGTGATGGCGGCGTCCGGGAGCGCGACGCGCTCCACCGAGGAGTGGGAGATGTCCCGTTCGTGCCAGAGCGGGATGCCCTCCATCACCGGCACGATCTGGGCCCGGACGACCCTGGCAAGGCCGGCCAGGCGTTCGCAGTTGACCGGGTTCAGCTTGTGCGGCATCGCGGAGGAACCCCGCTGGCCGGTGCCGAACGGCTCCCTCAGTTCACGCACCTCCGTGCGCTGACCGTGCCGCACCTCCAGGGCGATGGCCTCCAGCGAAGTGGCGAGGAGGGCAAGGACGTTGACCCACTCGGAGATGCCGTCCCTGAGGACGACCTGGGTCGACGCGTCGGCCACCGCGGCGCCGAGCCGTTCGGCGACGTAGGCCTCCACGTGGGGCTCGATGTTCGAGTACGTGCCGACCGCCCCGGAGATGGCGACGACGGCCACCGCCTTGCGCGCGCGCCGCAGCCGGTCGCGGCACCGCGCGACGCCGAACGCGAGGTCGGCCACGCGGTGCCCCCACACGTCGGGTTCGGCGTGGATGCCGTGCGTGCGTCCCACCCGCAGGGTCGCGCGATGGGCCAGGGCGTGGTCGCGCAGCAGGCCCACAAGACGGTCGGCCTTCTCCAGGAGGATGTCCGTGGCCTCGGCGAGCTGGACGCCGAGGGCCGTGTCGACCAGGTCGGAGGAGGTCATCCCGTGGTGCACGTACGAGGCTGCCTCGCGCGGCACGATCCGGTCGGCCCAGGCCGTGAGGAAGGCGATGACGTCGTGCTGGACGACGGCCTCGGCCGCGGCGACCTCGTCGGGCGAGGGGGGCCGGGAATCCCGTACCGCCGTCACGCAGTCGGCCGGGACGGTGCCGGCGGCGGCGTGCGCCTCCAGGACGAGCGTCTCCACGGCGCACCACAGCTCGAACTTGTGGCCGTCGCTCCAGACCCGCCCCATCTCGGGAAGGGTGTAGCGCTCGATCACGTGACTTCTCCTCTCCTCACAGCACGTCCGCGAGCACGGCGAGGTCCTCGCCGATCAGCGACGCGTGCACGGCCCCGGCGACGCGCTCGTCCGGGTTCACCGCCACGGCGAGATCCGCGGCCCTGAACAGGGGCAGGTCCCCTGAGGAGTCCCCGAGCGCGAGGACGTGGTCCGGCGCGAGTCGGTCGAGGACATCGCGCACGACCTTCTCCTTCTCGTGCTCGCCCACGTCGATGAGGGAACGGCCCGTGCAGATGCCGTCGCTGCGCTCCAGGTCGTTGGCGAAGACGTCGGCGATGTCGTAGCGGCGGGTGAAGTAGCTCGCCATCAGCCGCAGGCCGGTGGAGATCAGCACGACGCGGTAGCCGCGCGCCTTCAGGGCGGCGAACAGGGCGTCGAGGCCATCCCACTTGGGCACCTCATGGGCGATCTTCTCCACCTCCGCGTAGGCCCGGCCGCGGAAGAGCTCGGCGTCCAGGTCGCAGAACTCCTGGTAATCGATGCGCCCGGCGAGGAACGCGTCGAGGTTGGCGCGTCCAGGACCGTCCCAGACGCCGGTCTCCTCCATCAGGAACTGCCAGATCGACTTGTGCCGGGTCAGCGTTCCGTCGATGTCGAACAGGGCGACCTTCACGCCGGAGCGGGGCGGGGTGCGCAGGGGGCCGCGGCGCCGGTTCGGCCGCAGCCTGGTCGTGCGGGGCTCGGCCGTGTCCGGCCAGATCATGCCGCGTATCCCATCGCGCCGCGCAGAGCTGCCTTGATGAGCATGTCGTCGTCCCCCGGCCCCTTCGTGACCCCGGCCATCTGCACGCCGAGGTAGGCCTGGATGAACTCCACGAAGTCCTTTGCCTGCGGCGGGAGTTCCTCGTACGTCTTGATGCCGGTGGTCGGCGTGCGCCAGCCGGGGAAGTACGCGTACACGGGCTTGCAGTCCTCGAGGAGCTGGTGCTCCGGCTTGAACTCGTAGTACAGGTCGCCGTCGAGTTCGTAGCCGACGCACAGCCCGATCTCCTCGAAGTCGTCGAGCACGTCGAGCTTGGTGAGCACCACGCTCGTGTACTCGTTCACCTCCGCGGCCCAGCGGGCGTGTACCAGGTCGAGCCAGCCGCAGCGGCGCGGGCGTGAGGTGGTCGTGCCGAACTCCCGTCCCTGCTCGCGCAGTCGGTCGCCGACGGCGCCGTGGTCCTCCGAGACGAACGCGCCGTTGCCGACCATGGTCTGGTAGCACTTCAGGACGCCCACGCGGTGGGTGAGCCTGGCCGCGTCGAGGCCGCTGCCGGTGGCCACCGAGTGCACGGTGGTCGGCGATGTGGTCACGTACGGATAGATGCCGTGCTCCAGGTCGATCAGCGGACCCTGGGCGCCCTCGGCGAGGACCGAGTAGCCGGCCTCGACGGCGGCCGCGAGGAAGCTGCGGGAGTCCACGCCGTGCGAGAGCAGCAGATCGCGGTGGCCTCTCACCCACTCCAGGTTCCGCTCGACCTCCTCCCGCGGCAGGCCGAAGAACTCGACGTTGTCGCGGATGCGGTCCCGGACCAGGTCCATGTCGAAGAGGTCGTACACGCGTACGCCGATGCGGTTGACCTTGCTCGCGTTGGCGGGGCCGATGCCGCGGCGGGTCGTGCCGATCGCCTTGCCGGACTGCTCCTTGTGATTCTCCTGCCGGGAGTCGGCCAGCAGGTGCAGGGGAAGCACGAGGTGGGCGCGGTCGCTGACGAACAGACGTGCCTTGAGGCTCTCGCCGACGCCTTCGAACTGCTCCAGCTCGTGCCGGAGGCGATCCGCGTTCACCAGGACGCCGTTGCCGAGCAGGCCGACGGTGTTGGGGTGGCGCAGGCCGGAGGGGATCAGATGGTTCTTGATCTCGACGCGCTCGCCGGAGGCGTCCGTGAACACCGAGGTGTGGCCCGCGTTGTCGCCTCCCTGGGTGCGCACGACCACCTGGTGGGTGGCGGCGAGGCGGTCGACCATGGCGCCCTTGCCTCCGTCGCCCTGCTGCAGGTCGCCGACCCAGCTCACGCGCTGCGGCGAGGTCGCGGTGATCCCCGCCTCCGCCAGCGGACGCAGGAGCGCCTCGGTCCGTGCCGCACGGGCCTCCCAGACCTCGGTGATCCCTGGCCAGACATAGTTCGCCACGAGGTTCTCCCCTTCACTGGAGATGGTTTTCACGAAGACGGATGAGTTGCACGAGAAATGGATCAGTGGTGGAAACGGAACAGTGGTGGGGCGAGGCGTGAGGGGCGGGGCTCAGTCGCCTCGCGTGTCGCAGCAGCCGTCGCGCCGCATGAGCGCACCGACGGACCGCCACGGAGTCTGCGCCTTCGCACCCGGTGCGCCGTGCGCGAGCGGCGCGGTCCCGGTGAACGGCGCGACCAGGTCGCGCCGTCGGTGCAGGACTCCGCCGCTGAGTACGGCCTCGGTCCGCACCAGCGTGGCGAAGTCCTCGAACGGATCGCCGTCGACCACCGTCAGGTCGGCGATCTTGCCGACTTCCAGGGTGCCGAGGTCGCCGTCGGCCCCGAACACCCGCGCGGGCAGCGCCGTCGCGGTGCGCAGCGCCTGGGCCGGTGTCATGCCGGAGCGGTGCAGGGCGCGCAGGGCCACGTGCAGATGCAGCCCCACGGGGTTGAGCGGGGCGTCCGTGCCGAGGGCCACGACGCCGCCCTTGGCAAGGACCCCGCGGTAGACGCTCATCTCCGCGTCCAGGGAGGCGAGTTCGGCCTCGGTGGGACGGGTCTTCGCGAACCGGCGCACGGCCTCGACGTCCCAGGGCGGCATGAGCGAGGTCACGCGCGGGTCGTCCGCGAGCCCGGGATCCGCGCCCACCAGCATGGTCGCCTGGAACGGTGTGGCGAGCAGATGGAAACCGGGGTCGGAGTAGAGCGCGTACACGTCCTGGTAGGCCAGGCCGGACGCGGAGAGACCGTGGCCGTGCTCCAGGCGCTGGGTGGCGTGCAGATGGGTCGTCAGGTCCTGCCCCAACTGGATGCCGGGGACGCACAGATGACTTCCGGTGCGCACGCCGAGCCTGTCGTGCCCGAAGGCGGCGGCCTCCTTCATCATCCAGCCCGGTGCGCGTACGTACGTCTTGACGAAGTCCCAGTCCAGGGCCTCGCCCCGGGCGAGACTGCGCCGCAGCCCCGCACGCGTCCGATGGGCGCGGCCCATGCTGTACGCGACACGCGATCCGTCGAGCAGTTCGCCCGTGGTGAGCAGGCGCGGCCCGGCGGCGCGGCCCGCGACCACCGCTTCCTTCAGGCGGGCCTGCTCATAGGCGAAGCCGCCCATGGAGACGGCCGTGGTGATGCCGTACGCGAGGTTGAGGGCGCCCTGTCGGCCGCCGTAGGTGTACTGCCAGGGGTGCGTGTGGGAGTCCCACAGGCCGGGGACAACGGTCCTGTCCCCCGCGTCGACGCGCCGCTGCGCGGGTCTGCGCGCGCGGTGCGGTTCCACGGCGGTGATGCGCCCCTGCCGGACGACGACGTCGACGTCGGTGCGCGTCGTCTCGCCGGTGCCGTCCCAGAAGAGCCCCGCGTGCACCACGGTGTCCAGGGAGCGCGGGCGCCGGTGGCCCAGGTCGATCCGGACGGTGCGGGTGCGGTCGCCGTCGAGGTCGCGCAGCCGGAGCCGGCCCGCCGAGAGATACGCCAGGGTGCGGCCGTCCGCGGACCAGGAAGGGTGGTCGGCCGGCTCGGAGGTGAGCATCGTCGCGGGCCCGGACGGGCTGCCGTCGGCGCGCACCGGGAGCAGCCACAGCGCCGACTCCACGATCACCGCCATCGAGCGCCCGTCGGGAGACCACACCGGCCCGGAGTCGTAGCGGTCGGAGAGGGAGGTGTGCGGCGCGACGGGGTACAGCCGGTCGGTGCCGTCGTGCGTGTCGACGACGCGTACGAGGTTGTATCCCTCGCGGAAGCGCTGGGTGAGGCGGTTGCGGTCGCAGAGCGCCACGTGCCGTCCGTCGGGCGACCAGCTGGGACGCCCCGGCAGCCCGCCACCCGCCAGGGGAGCGGCGAGGGCCCGGCTCCTCCCGGAGCCGAGGTCGTGCACGAACAGGGTCCCGTCCATGCCCAGACAGGCGAGCCGGGTGCCGTCGGGCGAGAGCGCCGGGTGCACGCGGCCGCCCTCGGCGAGCACGGTCTCGGCTCCGTCCGCCAGGGCGTGGCGGCGCACGGCGAAGAGTCCGTCGCGGTCGTCGGCGTACACGAGCGCGGTGCCGTCCGGTGTCCAGGCGGGACCGTGGAGGTAGCGGGTGGGTTCCGCGCGGACGATCCGTCGCGGCGCACCGCCGTCGACGGGCACCGTCCACAGGGCGTCCAGTGCGGCGAAGGCGACCGTGCGGCCGTCGGGCGACAGCGCGGGCAGGTGGATGCCGCGTACCGGACGCGTGCGGTAGGCGTCGAAGTCGTACCGCTTCATGGCGTATTGGGGTCGCTTGCGCGGCATGCGCGCGGTGAACGGGATCTCTTCGCCCGCCTCGGCGGCGCCGTCGGGATCGATGAGCCGGAACTGTCCGTCGACGTTCACGAGCAGCTCGCCGGAGGCGGTCCAGCGCGGCGGCACGGGCAGGACCCGGCCGCCGGTGTCGAGCTGGTGTCCGTCGAGGATCAGCGCGCAGGAGGCGCCGGGTTCGTCGGGGACGGATGTGGTGCGCAGGTGGGCGAGGCGTCCGTCGGGCCCCGGGGCCGGGCAGAGCAGACTGGCCGCGCCCGGTTCCGTGAGGACGGTCGTGGTCGGTCCTTCGCCGTCGACCGGCGTGGAGACGATGGTGCGGGCAGCGAATCCGCCTGTGGCGCTGTGTCCGCGTACGCACAGGATCTGTCGGCCGTCGGGGCTCCAGGCCGGGTCGAAGTCCTCGAACGCGCCCTCCTGGAGCGGGCCTTGGCGGCCGGGAACTCCGGTGACGCGGGTGAGGTCGCCGGTGCGGACGTCGACGGTCCAGATGCGGTAGCCACTGCCGTCGGCCGTGTCGCCGCCGCGTTCGGAGGAGAAGGCGATCCGCGTGCCGTCCGGGGACCAGGCGGGCCCGCGGTCGTCCCACTCGCCGTGGGTCAGCTGTCGCAGCCCGGTGCCGTCGGGGTTCATCAGCCACAGGTGGAAGGTGCCGCCCCGGTACGCGCACAGGGCGATCCTTCGGCCGTCCGGCGAGAACACCGGCCGGGTGGGCTCCAGTTCGGGGGCGGTGAGGGCGGTGGCCTCGCCTCCCGCGCGGGGCACGGACCACAGCACGTTCTGGATCTCGGCGATCAGCAGGTCACCGGCGGGCGAGAGCGTCGCGGACCCGTTGGTCGCGGCCGTGAGGGTGATCGCGTGGTGCCCCGCCCCGGTGCCGACGGCCGTTCCGGCACCGACGGCCGCGGCGGGGCCGGTCGTGGCCCCGCCGAGAACCGCTGTCGATGCCGCACCGAGGGTCCCGATCAGGAATCCTCTGCGGGAGCTTTCCATGTCGTTCAGCCCCAGATCAGGGAGTCATTGCCGTCGCTCTGGGTCGACGTGGCGGTGGTGGTGGCGGTCGGTGCCGCCTGAGCGGCGCCCGCTCCGAGCGAGAGGGCGGCGAACAGGGCGACGGTGAACAGGACGGCGCGGCTGCGGCGATTCATGGGATGCGGTGCCTTTCGAACGGAAGGATTCAGCCGATGCGAAGGTCGATGCCTGCCCGGCTGTCCGAGGAGCTCGCGCGGCACGACACTGGGCCCCGCTGCCTTGGCGGCGCGGCCATCATGTCCGCGTCGCGAAGGCGTTGACCAGGGAAGATCCATGTCCGATACCGGCTATGGCCAGACCCGGACAGGCCCCGCGTCGACGGTGTCCTCATCGTGGACCATTGGTATGAACCAAGGCCGAGCTGTGCTTGAATCGGCCGCTCAGAGGCGTGACAGGCCTATTGGGGGGTACGCGCGCATGTCCTTTGTCATGCAGGACCACGCTGAGGTCCTCTACGCACGAATCGTCAGAAATCCGCAGTGGCACGCCGAGCAGGTCCGGGACGAACTGTCCTGGTCCCCGGAGGAGTTGGCGGCGGCGATCCAGCGCCTCGCCGAGCTCAACCTGCTGGTCGAGTCCGGCACGGCGCCCAGCGGATGGACGGTGCTCACGCCCGATTCCGCGGTGCACAAACTGCTCGGACAGGCCATGCACAACTCGGTCGCCGTACTCAACGACATGTCCGACACGCGTCAGGCCGTCGCGACCGTGGTGGAGTCCTTCCAGCCCATCCACTGCAGGAACGTCTCCCAGGCGCAGATCGAGGTCCTCACCGGCGAGGCCGAGGTGACGACGGCACTGGAGGACGCGGCACACCACGCCCGCTACCGCGTGCTGTCCCTGCACCCGGGCAAGCCGCTGCGGCCCGAGATGCTCCAGGAGGGCCTCGACCGCGACGCCGACGTCCTGCGGCGCGGCATCGAGATCCGCACCATCCATCTGGCGTCGACGGCCGCCGCGCCCCACGTCGCGGGATATCTGGGCAAGTTGGCGGAGCTCGGCGCCAAGGTACGGGTCGCGCAGCTGCTGCCGCTGCGGCTGATCATCGTCGACCACACCCTGGCGTTCCTCGCCTTCCCGCAGTCGCTCACACCGCCCGGCGACACGGTCACCGCCGTGCGGGTCCGTGGAGAGGTCCTGGTCGGCGTCTTCGAGGACATCTTCGAGCACTGCTGGAGCAGCGGTACGCCGCTGGCGCCGCGCTGCGGCCCCGGCTCGCGCGAGGCCGCCGAGGACGCCGATTCGGCCCCGGAGTTGACGAGCCGTCAGCGCGAGGTGCTCCAGATGCTCGCCGCCGGCATGACGGACGAGGCGATGAGCCGCAAGCTCGGCGTCTCCGAGCGCACCGTGGGGCGGCAGGTCGCCGAGCTGATCACCAGGCTCGGCGGCCAGAGCCGCTTCCAGGCGGGCTTCAACGCGGCGCGGAGGGGCTGGCTCGAGCCCTGACCCACCGGCGAGCCCTGCCCCGGGCACGTCACCGGATGACGTGGTCCAGGACGTTGTCCAGGTGGCGACGCAGGTAGCGCATGAACGGCGTACCGCCGGTGCCGACCTCGTTGGAGTTGGAGGCGTCGCGCTGCGCCTGCTGCTGCACGTACTGCGCGGCGTACCGCAGATGCAGTTCGCGGAAGGCGTGCATGGACTCGATGCACTCGTTGTAGGCCGCGACGGCCTCGGCCGGGCGCCTCTCCAGCAGGTGGCCGCGCAGGTCCACGCGGGTGCCGACCTCCTCGACGAACGCCCGGTGGGCGGGCGGCAGATAGGCGCGCAGCGACATCATGTAGTCGGCGAGGGGGTCCTGTTCGTCGCTGATGCCGAAGACCGTGTCCAGGAAGGGCACGATCGCGCTCTGCGCCCCGGTCTCGCCGCTGAACTCCTGCGGACGGCCGCCGAACGCCTCCACCCCTTCGTACGAAATGCCCTGCGGAAAGGCCGGGTTGTTCTTCCAGCCGAAGAGGAAGCGCCGCACGCGGTTGTAGTAGATGTACGGGTCGCAGCCCTCGGGCATGCGCGCGAGCACCGTCTGCATGGCCGCGAGGCTCTGCGCCACCCGCCGCAGGGCGTCGGCCAGTTGCTCCGCGTCGTCGCTCAGCACGGCGTCCTGCGCCTGCACCGCCGCCAGCAGTCCGGGGCCCGCGGCGGCCTCGATGGCGATGTGCACGATGACGAACCAGTCGTCGTCCAGGCCGCCGAGGAAGTCCTGGAGCCGGATGATGTTGCCGAGCTCGACGGGCCGGTCGCCGTCCACGCGCCGCCAGTTGTGCAGTTGCTGGGTGGCGTACGACAGGATCGGTGGCCGTCCGAGCCGGGCGGCCACCGCGGCCCAGGGCACCGCGATGTTGGCGGGCACGGACTGCGCGGGCGGCTCGCTGTCGTTGATCCACGCGTGCCCGAAGTAGGACAGGAGCAGCATGGCCCGCTCCAGTTCGGCGGGGGCGCGCAGCGCGTCGGTGTCGAGCTGAGGCACCTGCTCCAGGAGGGTCCTGCCGCGGCCGATCACCAGGTGCTTCGGCAACTGCGCGGCGATGAGGTCCCACGCGGCGAACTCCTCGGGGAGGCGCACCAGCGGGTCCTTGGCGGGCAGGAAGCCGCGGACCGGGTCGACGTCGTACTTCTCCAGCGGGACGCTCGGCATGCTCTGGTTCATCGCGGGCCTTCTGTGCTGAGGGACGGGGTGGGCTCGGTGTGGCGGTCGAGTGCGGCGTAACCGCGGGCGATCGCGTGCGTCGTGCGGGACTCGGGCATCGGCCAGGTACCGGCCGAAGGTGCCTCCTCCAGGGGTACTCCCGCCGTGTGCAGCGCGCGGATCTGCTCGGCGACCGAGGCGATCAGGTCGCGCTGCTTGCGTACGAAGTCGGCGTCGACGGGAGCGCCGTGCCCCGGGATCACCGTGGTGCCCGCGCCGAGGAACGCGCCCGCGGCGTCCAGGGTCCGGGGCCACTCGAACGGGAAGGAGTCGGGGCCCCAGATGGGCGGGCCCGCCTCCTCGATGAGGTCACCGGCCACCACGACGTCCGCGTCCGGGACGACGGCCCACAGGTCGCCCGCGGTGTGGGCGCGGCCGGTCCAGCGCAGCTCCATGGTCCGGTCGCCGAGGTCGATCACCGAGGTCCGCTCGACCAGGTGCGTGGGCCGCACGATCTCCAGCCGGTCGACCTTGTCCTGCCACGCGGGGCCGCGGTCGGTGAAGGTGTCCAGGAAGAAGTCGACGGCCGGGTCGTCGGGGGTCAGCGCCGCGGGCACGGACTCGTGAGCCCAGATCTGGGCCGGCGGGGAGTGGTGCGGGGCAGCGAAGGCGATGTTGCCCCAGGTGTGGTCGAGGTGGGAGTGGGTGTTCACCACCCAGCGCACGGGCACCGAAGCGAACCGCGCGATGTCCTTCTTCATCTCCTGTGCCTCGGCCAGCGAGCAGCGGGTGTCCACCACGGCGACGCCCGCCGAGCCGACGATCGCCGTCACGGTCACATCGCACGGCTCGTAGCGGCGCTGGAAGACTCCGGCGCCGACCTCGTGCCACTGCGTCGTCATGTCGTTCCCTCCTTGTTCTTGTGCGGCTCGCGGTTCTTGCGCGGCTCGCTCTTGTGCGACGGATCGGCGATCCGCGACGTGTCGTCCGCCGACGCGCGGTCCGCCCACGTGGCGCCCGCGCTGGCCGCGACGACGCAGGCCAGGCCCGCGAGTTGGGCCGCCGCGAGGGACTGGCCGAGCAGCACGAGACCGGCGAGGGCGGCGACCGCCGGTTCCAGGCTGGTGAGGATGCCGAAGGTCCGTGCGGGCATCCGGCGCAGGGCGGTCATCTCCAGCGCGAAGGCGGTCACGGGCGCCAGCAGGGCCACTCCCGTCACGGCCGCAAGCAGGAGAGCCGGGTTCTCGCTGTCCAGCAGCCCGCCGACGCCCTCGCCGAAACCGACCGGGGTCATCACCACGGCGGCGATGCCCAGGGAGACCGCGAGGCCCTGGTACCCCTCGAAGACCGCGCCCACCGCCCGGGTGTACACGATGTACCCGGCCCAGCAGGCGGCCGCGGCGGCGGCCAGCGCGATGCCCGCGACATCCAGGGAGGCGCCACCGCCCGTCGAACCGACGAAGCAGATCAGCGCCACTCCCGCGCCCGCGAGGAGCGCACAGAGCCCGTGCACGAGACGGCGCGACGCCACCACGGCCACGGACAGCGGGCCCAGGAATTCGATGGTCGCCGCGATACCGAGGGGGATGCGGTCGACGGCCGCGGAGAAGAGCAGCGTCATGCCGCCCGAGGCGACGCCGAGCAGACAGACGCTCGCCCACTGCCGCGGGGTGCGCCCGGACAGGGCGGGCCGGACGAACACGAAGAGCAGCAGCGCGGCGATCAGCAGTCTGAGCCAGGACGTCCCGGACACCCCGAGGTGATCGAAGAGCTTCGCGGCGCAGGCCGTGCCGGTCTGCAGGACCAGGATGCCGCCGACGGCGAAGAGGGCCCCGGAGCGCGGGGGCGTGGCGGTGGAGGGCAGGTGGATATCGGTCTGGTTCATGGCACCTTTCCAGGTCGGGCCCGTGGTGGGTCGGTCCGTGGTGGGTCGCCCCACCACGGGCCCGCGCGGGGTCAGACCAGCGCCCGGCCGTGGTCGCCGTACCTGCGCCCGCCGGCGCGGCGCAGGTCCGCCGTCACGTTGATACGGCGCAGCCAGCGGTCGGTGCCGTCGTACCGGGCCGTGAAGGGCTTGCGGCCGTGCACCGCGCGCTTGTTGTCGACGATCAGCAACTCACCGGGGGCGAGCGACACGTCGCGCAGGCTCCGGTCGATGCCGGTGATGATCTCCTGGAGCGCGGCGGCGGCCTCGGGCTCCAGGTCGCGCGGCATGAACGCCGGGTCGATGCAGATGTGCGGGGCGTCGCGCTCGCCCGAGAGGACCGCGGTGCGCCGCGGCGCCTCGTTCATCCGCGCGATCTGCTCGAAGGCCCGCGCGGACCAGTCGGATCCCTCGACGCCGGTGGTCTCGGCGTTGAACTGCGCCGTGTGCGACTCGTCGGGAAGGATGACGAACCGCTCCTGGAAGAGAATCTCCCGTGCCCGCTCGGAGAGTTCGATGTCCTGGACGGGCGCGAAGGTCGTCGGCACCTTGTCGTGGTTCCGCAGCCCGAGCAGCATGATCCAGTCGGCCCGCAGCGGGTGGAAGGCGTCCTCGTTGTGCCATTCCAGGTTGACGGTCGAGCTGGAGCCCAGCTGCTGGTGCTCGTGCCCCTTGATCGGGAACAGGTCGAGGACCATGCGGCCGCGCTGCTGGGTGAGGTACGAGACCGGGTCGCCCATCAGCGAGCCGAGCAGCAGCAACAGCGCGCCGGCGCGGGCGGCTTCGCGGCTCGCGGGCTCATCGGTGTACGCGGTCGGCGTCGGACCCGCGAGCGCTTCGTCGATGGGCAGGTTGGAGACGACCATGCCGCCGTACGGCCGCCCGGTCAACCGGAAGCGCGTCAGATTGGCGCGCACCGACTCCGGCACCTCGTGCGCGAGGAGGGCCAGGCGCTCCAGCTGCTGTTCGAGCGGGATCCGCGGGGCGTGGTCGAGGATCTCCTCGGCCATGTCCTTCAACTGGGAGCTCTCGGAGTCCGTCAGTTCGAGGTACGGAACTCCGTCGGCGGCCCGGACCGGCAGATCCGCGGCGATGGGTGGGGCGAAATCGAGTGACACCGAATACCTTCCTCTACGCACTCCCACGAGTGCGGCTCATGAGTGCAGGGTTTGGGCGCGGCGGCGCGAAAAGCGGTGTGCGACGGCACGGAGAGCGATGGCACGGAGAACGATGTGGCGTCGTGCGTTTTCGGCCAGGGCCGCGGCCTGCTGAATTCTGAACGGCGGCGCGTTTCCGAGTCCATCGGATCCGCGTGTCCAGAAGTCGTCAGGTCCGGAACCCGACACCGCTCTCCCCGTTCGGGCCGAGTTTCCTGTGCTCGAATGGGCGGGCACCCGACATGCCGCCGATCCGAGGGCCTCCATGACCGCATCACGTCCGCAATTGCTGGTTCTCCAGGGGCAGTTCCTCGTGGAACGGGCCGACCTTCCGCAGGCGATCGCCGACAACTCCTGGCTGGCGCTCGTACGGGCCCCCGAGGGGCCGACGGTGATCCGCCGGGCCAGGCCGGGCGAGTCGGACGGCACGTGGGCGGCTCTCTACAGCGGGGCCGACCCGCACGGCCTCGACGTCCCCGGCGTGCTCGTCGCACTCCTCACCCCGCTGGCCGCCGCGGACGTCCCGGTGTTCGTCGCGTCCACCTACGACGCCGATGTGGTTCTCGTTCCGTACGCCCGACTCGACGACGCCGTCACCGCGCTGAACGGACATTGCGACGTACGGAGGGAAGAGAAGTGAGGAATCGAGCGGTGCCCAACTCGTCGTACGACAAAGGGGAATTCGTGGAGAAGGACGCGTCCGGCATTCACTTGTCGGCGGTGGTGATGAGCCATCCGCGACGCGCGGAATTGGCCCGGGACATGTGTCTGGCCCATCCCGAACTGGGTCTCACCGTCGTTTCCGATCCCGAACCGGACGGCATTCCGTCGGCCTGGCGCACCGCGCGCCTCGCCTGGCGTTCCGTCGCGCCGGGAGCGACGCATCACCTGGTGCTGCAGGACGACTTGGTGCTCGTCCCGGATTTCGCCACCAGAGTGAGGGAGGCCGTCGCGGCGCGGCCCGAGGACCCACTGTCCCTCTTCGTGGAGTGGGGCTCGCGGACGGCGACCACGGTGCGGATCGCCGCCGCGCACGGCCTCGCGTGGGCCCCGGTCGTCGACGACTACATACCGTGCGCCGCGCTGGTCATGCCGGCGGACGTCGCCCGCGGCTTCGACGCGTTCGCGGCGGCCGAGAGCACGGAGTCCGACCCCGATGACGTCGTGCTCCTGGAGTATCTGGCCCGTTCGGGGCTCACCACCTGGGCGGCCGTGGCCAATCTGGCCCAGCACGACGCGGTGGAGAGCCTGGTGGGCAACACGACCATGGGGCTGCGACGTTCGGTGAACTTCTCGCCGCTGCCCACCCCAGGACCCGCCCTCGGCAACGCGCTCACCAGCGTTCCCGCCGTGCCGTACTACGACTGGTGGAGCCAGCAGGCGACCCTCTTCGTCCCCGACGACAGCACGGTCGACGGGTGGGGCCAGATCCGCTCCGGCCCCGCGCTGGACCGGTGGGGCGTCACTCCGCACGAGGTCGAGGCGGAGCTGGTCGGCGTACTCCCCCAAGTGCCCTCCGTCGCCCGCCTGTTGGACCTGGTCAGCCGCATCGTCGTCTCCGAGATCTGGAAGACGGCCTATCTCATCGGGCTCGTCTCGGGCGACCTGGCCGCATCCGGCGGGACGGAGGCGCCGACCCCCATCGCACCGGGCAGCGCCGCCGCCGAGGCCCTGTCCACCCTTCCCGCGGGCGCGCTGCGCCGTGTGGTGCCCGTCCACCGCCTGGCCGAAGTGGGCGAGTTGCTGACGCCCGTCGTCCTCGCCGGGGTCGCGGCCGGCACCCGCAGGGCGCGGACGGCCGGTGCGGCACCCGCCGAGATGTGACCGGTGGGGCGCCGCGCCCCCCTGCTTCCTTCCCGCCCCTGCCGCCTCCCCGCCCCTCCCCTCTACGTACTCCAGTGCCTCAAGGGATTCCCACCATGCCTGTTCTCCCCCAGTCCCCGCCGCTCTCCGCCGAGCACCACGTGGTCTCGGACCTCGACGACGTCCGCCACCGCGCGTACGACTTCGTGATCGTCGGCGGAGGCGGGACGGCGGCCACGTTCCTCACCGGACTGCTGCGCCGTCGGCCCGACGCGCGCGTCCTCGTCCTGGAGCAGGGGCCGTTCCTGCTCCCCTCCCACGCACAGAACCTCGGGCTCGCCTTCCAGCCCCTGATGGCCTCCGCCTCCGCCTCGCCCTGGCGGGCCGACGGCGACCTCCAGGTCATCCCCCAAGTCCCGTACCTGGGAGGCAGAACGCTGGTCTGGAGCGGCTCGTGCCCGCAGCCGACGCGGCAGCAGCTGGCCGACTGGCCGGACGCGGTGGTGGACGGACTCGCCCCGTACTGGGCGGAGGCCAAGGAACTGCTCGGCGTGCGACCGGCCGGCCGGCTCGGCCCCGAGTACGCGAGGCTGCAGGAGCACATGGCCGCATCGGTCCTCAAAGCCGCACGCTCCTGCGCCGACCTGTCCTACCCGGAGTCCGAGCGGGACCTCGACGCCCCGCTGGCGCAGGGTCCCGTGGCCAGCGGAGCCGTCGACAAGTTCAGCGCCGTCACGCTGCTCCTGCGCGCGAAGGCCGCCCGTCCCGACACGCTCGACATCGTGACGGGCTGCCAAGTGGAGGGCCTCACGTACGAGGACGGCCGGGTCGTCGCGGTCCGCGCCGGCGACACCACACTCGCGGTCGGGGACGCCCAAGTCGTCCTGGCCCTGGGCGCGTTGGAGGCGACCCGCCTGGTGCTCGCGTCGCTCCCCGCCGAGCTGCGGCGCGGCGCGGGAGCCAACTTCGGGGCCAACACGGCCAGTTTCCTCACCTGCCGTCTCCCCCGCGAGGCCTTCCCCGGCCTGAGCGACACCCGCGCGGAGCTGGCCGCCCTGTACGTCGACGGCGCCACCGCCGAGCGCGAGTTCCATCTCCACGTCACGGCGTGCGCGACCACCGACAGGGAGCGGGACCTGGACCGCGTCTACCGGCTGATGCCGGACATGTTCGGGGACGGCACACCACGGCGCGTCAGCGACGAGGAGCACGTGGTGCTTCTCGTGCACGGCCTCGCCCAACTGGCGGGCGACACCGTGTCCGAGGACGCCGGACGCGTCCGCATCGACGAGGACGGCGTCACCGTCGGCACCTACCGTCTCGCGCCCGCCGACCGCGCCGTGTGGGACGCCATGGACGACGCCACCGACCTGGTCCTTCGCCACCTGGCGGGCGACGCGCCCCTGGAGTACTGGTCCCCCGAGGACCGGACCTGGTCGAGCACCCCGCCGGACCGGCGGATGCCCTTCGCCTACCACGAGGCAGGCATGCTCAGGATGGGCGCCACCGCCGACGACTCCGTCACCGACCACCACGGCCGGCTGCACTCCGTCGCGAACGTCCACGTCCTCGGCGGGGCCGCCTTCCCCACCCGCGGTTCGTGGAATCCGTTCCTGACCATGGCGGCCCTGTCGCTGCGCCTCGCCGAGCACCTCGCGGACCCGGCGTGACGACGGCCGAGGCGCACGACCGCACGGACCGTCCCGGGCGCCGCCACGTCCTCGTCACCAAGGTCTGGGTCCTCTCGGGCCTGGTCGCCGTCGCCGACTTCGTCTTCGGTGCCGTGTTCGTGACCGTCATGGGCGACAGCGGTCTGTCCGCCGCGGTGATCGGCGGTCTGCTCGCGAGTACGTCGATCACCTCGCTGCTCCTCGAGGCGCCCAGCGGAGCCTGGGGCGACCGCTACGGCCACAAGCGCCTCGTGGTCGTCGGACTCACGGTGTGGGGCGCCGGTTTCCTGCTCTTCGCACGGGCCACCGGAGCGCTTGCCTTCGGCGCGGCGATCGTGCTGTGGGCGTCGGGGCTCGCGCTGCACTCCGGCGCGGCCCAGGCGCTGCTGGTCAACACCCTCAACGCCGAGGGCGAGGAGGACCGGGGCACCGGTGCCGTCCGCGGGGCCGAGACGATCCGCTGGGCGGCGGCCGCGGTGGGCGCCTGCCTGGTGGCGGCCAGTGCGTGGACGGTGGACACCAGGACCGCCGTCACGTTCGCCGGTCTCGTGCTGCTCGCCGCCGCGCTGTGGGTCGCGCTCAGCTGGCCGGAGTCACCGAAGGGCAACGGCCTCACCGTGTGGCGCTCCCTCGCCTCGGGCATCCGCCTCGTGCTGAGCAAGAAGTGCCGCCTGCTGCTGCTCTTCAGCGTGCTGGCCAGCGTCGACCTCGGCATCATCATCCTCACCTGGCAGCCCGCGGCGAAGACGGTGGCCGGTCTGTCGACCCAGTGGCTCGGCCTGGTCCTCCTCGTCCTGTCCGTCGCGGCGGCCGCCGGTGCCGCGGCGACCCGGTGGGCCTCGCGCGTCGAGCCCGCCCCGCTGCTCGGCCTCCTCCTGCTGGGCCTGAACCTCTCGCTGCTCTGCGCGTCCTCGGGCGGCTTCGGCGCCGGTGTCGCCTACCTCGGGGCGGAGTTCTTCGTCGGCGCGGCCCTGACCACGCTGGCCGTCTGGGGCCAGCAGGTCTTCCCCGACGACCTGCGCGCCACCGCGGCCTCGGTGCTCGGCACCGCCACCGGCATCACCATCGCGCTGACGCACGGCGTCATGGGCTCGCTCTGGGACCGCCTCGGCCTCGTCGAGGCCGTCACGCTCGTCGCCGCCCTGCTCGGGCTCTGCGCCCTGGCGGCCGGAGTCACCCGGCTGTCCTCCCGCTCCTAGCCGGGCGCATTCAACCGGGGCGTCCGCTCGTCCGGTTGAGCACCAGCGGCCCCTTCACCATCAGTCGAACGGATGCACCCCGTGCACACACTCCTTGTCATCGTCTCGTTCAGCGTCCTGGCCGCCATGGCCGCGCGCAACGGCGCCTTCTGGCTGCGGATGTGGCGACAGCCGGCCGTCCTGAAGCGGGAGCGCGCCGAGGTGCGCGCCGCCGCGGCAGCCTCGGATCCCGCCACGCGCCGGGCCCGGGACGCGATCCAACTGCACTACGTCATCCCCGCCTTCCAGGAAGTGGAGTCCCTGGAGAAGACGTTCCTGGCCCTGCGCCAGTCCATCGAGGCGTCCTCCTATCACGCGACGATCACCGTCGTCACCTCGGTCCACGAACCCCACGGCCCCGGCGTCGTGTCCACCCACACCGTGGCTCAGGCGCTCTGCGACCGGTTCGCCGACGCCACCTGCCTGATGGACCGCAGCGACGTGCCGAGCATGGCCGCCGCGTTCAACACGGGCATGCGGGACGTCGCGCGGCGCGGCTCCGGCGACGCCGAACGGACCTACGTCGTCGTCTACAACGGCGACTCCACCGCGGCCCCCGACTCGGTCCAGGCCCTCGGCGACACCTTGGTCGCGCGGTCCTGCCCGGCGGCCGCCCAGATCAACTTCCTCTCCCTGCGCAACGTGGACGAGATCACGGGACCGGGCCGCTGGTACACCGTCGGCGCCGCCTACTACCAGACCCGCTGGGCGTTCGGCTTCGAGTACGACCTGCACCGCCGCAACAGCGCCGCGCACCGCCAGGGCCCGCTCGGTCACTCGTACCACTTGAAGGGCCACGGCCTCGCCCTGCGTCTGGACACCGCGCTCGACGTCGGCGGGTTCAGCACGCAGACACCCTGCGAGGACCTCGAACTCGGCTTCCGTCTGGCACTGCGCCGCGTCCCCGTCCACGTCGTGCCCGTCCTCGAGGACACCGAGCACCCCACGACCGCGGCCGCGGTGACCGCCCAGAAGCGCTACTGGTACTCCGGCATGGTCGACGTGCTGCAGTTCCACTGGCTGCTGCCCGAGTACCGCGCGGCCCAGCCGCTCCGCTTCGAGCTGAGCCGTCTTGCGTCGATCTACCGGAGCGCGGGCTGCTTCCTGCTCGGCCCCGTCCCGTACTGGTTCCTGGTGGCCGCCGCGGTCGTGCTCGGCCAACCCGCCCTGGCCGTGCTGCCGTTCCTCAACGCGGCGCTGTCCGCGTACCTCATCCGCCGGGCGGCGGGAAAGCTCGGCCGCCCGCTGCCGCCGCTGCGCCCCGCCGAGTACGTGCTGCTCCCGGTCGGCATCCTGCTCTGGTCGCTCACGCGCAACATCGGTCCCGTGCAGTACCTCTGGAGCATGGTCCGCTCCTCGGACCGGCAGGGCCGCCTGCGCGCGACCCATCTGAGGCACCTCGACGACGACACCGAGAAGCGGCCGGTGTGAGAACCCCGCCGCTCAGCCGCGCACGGCCCGGACATAGGCCTCGATCGCCGGGCGCGGCTCGCGGCCCAGGAGGGTGCGCAGGGCGTTGTCCCCGATGGCCGTGCCGTCCAGGAAGCCGCCGGTGATCGCCGAGTAGGTGCTCAGGAGCATCGGCACCTGGAAGGACAGCGCCTGGCCCGCGTCGGTGATCGCGGCGCGCGTCGCGGCGAGCGAGTCCGGTTCGTACGAGCCGCCGAGCGCGGCCGCCAACTCGGGCCCGCCCAGGGCGTGTTCGCCGACCAGCTCATAGGTGCGGTCCGCGTGCGCGTCCGGCGCGGTCGCCACGCGTACGGCGACCTCCGCGAGGTCCTCGCGGGCCACCGCGGCAAGGCGTCCCTCGCCCAGCGGCGCGGCGATCGTGCCGTCGGGCCCCGGCGCGGCGATCGCGGCGAGGAACTCCGCGTACAGGCCGTTGCGCAGCACCGTCCAGCGCAGCGAGGAGTCGCTCAGTCTGCGCTCGGTCCAGCGGTGGGCCAGCGCGTAGGTGAGGTGGTCGCCGTCGCCGCTGAGGCTGGTGTAGACGAGGTGGCGCACGCCCGCCTTCTCGGCGGCGGATATCGCGGCGTCGTGGCGGGCGATGACGACGTCGTCCTCGGCGGCCCCCGCGGAGATCATCAGCAGTGTGTCGACGCCGGTGAAGTCCAGGGACGCCGGGTCGTCGAAGTCGACTCGGCGCTCGCCCGGGGCCGGGTTTCGGGTGCCGAGGACGATGTCGTCGTGGTCGGCGAGGCGGGCGGTGACGAGCCGGCCGAGGGCGCCCGTGGCGCCGGTGATCATGAGCATGGGAAGGTTCCCCCGTCGTCGGTGGTTTCCCACGTGGCTCGCCCACGTGGTTCCGCTGCCGTCGCTCCGACGG
Source organism: Streptomyces sp. NPDC041068 (assembly GCF_040647455.1). Classification (NCBI taxonomy): domain Bacteria; kingdom Bacillati; phylum Actinomycetota; class Actinomycetes; order Kitasatosporales; family Streptomycetaceae; genus Streptomyces; species Streptomyces sp. NPDC041068. The sequence goes on along the minus strand of NZ_JBEZCG010000012.1, from coordinate 161,127 downwards.
CCCGCGGCCTGGGAACCATCATGATCGGCGGCGCTCGGCCGCATAAGGAGGCACTTGAATGTCAGCAGGGCACACCGGTGTAACCACCGCCCCGGCCGCTGAACCGGTGATCAGCTGCGAGACACCGCAGGACGAGTGCGGCGTCAGGGACGTCCTGGACCGCCTCGGCGACAAGTGGTCCGTGTACGTGGTGGTCGAACTCGCCGCGGGCGTGCTCAGGTTCAAGGAGTTGCAGCGCCGGATCCACGGCGACATCTCGCAGCGGATGCTGACGCTGACCGTGCGCCGTCTGGAGCGAGACGGTCTGGTCGAGCGGACGGTGCATCCGACGATTCCGCCGCAGGTCGAGTACGAGCTGACCGAGATGGGCCAAAGCCTCACGCACCTGGTCAAGGCGCTCGCCGACTGGTCGATCGACCACCGCCCGGCCATCGCGGCGGCCCGCGCCTCCTACGACGAGGCGCAGGAGGCATAGAGCGGGAGCCGGACATCAAAAGGGTCGGCGGAAAAGACCGAGCGGGCCGGTCGGAACACTCCTCCCACAAAGGGGTGTCCCGTCCGGCCCGCTCCTCGAGAACGGCGGTGCGTCACCTGCCCACAGGTTCTAGCTCCCGCTCGGTCTCGGCGCCGGGCGACACGGTGTCGCCGAGGCTCTTGTGCAGCTTCTCGCCCTCCACGTCCACGTTCGGCAGGAGCTTGTCCAGCCAGCGCGGCAGCCACCACGCGGACTTGCCGAGCAGGGCGAGCACCGCGGGCACGATCGCCATGCGGACCACGAAGGCGTCGAAGAGGACGGCGATGGCCAGACCGAAGCCCATCATCTTGATCATGTCGTCGTTCTCCATGATGAAGCCGGAGAAGACGCTGATCATGATGATCGCGGCCGCGGCCACGACCCGTCCGCCGTGGGTGAAGCCGGTCACGACCGACTCGCCGGGGCGCGCCCCGTGGACGTACGCCTCACGCATCCGCGTCACGAGGAAGACCTCGTAATCCATGGCGAGACCGAAGACCACGCCGATCATGAAGATCGGCATCATGCTCATGATCGGGCCCGGCTGGTCGACGCCCACGATGTCCGCGAGCCAGCCCCACTGGAAGACCGCGACCACGGCGCCGAGCGCGGCGGCCACCGAGAGCAGGAAGCCGAGCGCCGCCTTGAGCGGGACCAGGACCGAGCGGAAGACCAGCATCAGGAGCAGGAAGGCCAGGCCGACGACGAGCCCGAGGTAGGGCAGCAGCGCGTCGTCCAGGGTCTGCGAGAAGTCGATCGTCATCGCGGTCTGGCCGGTGACCAGGATCTCGGAGCCGGTGTCGGCCCCGACGCCGTCGGCGGTCGAGCGGATCGACTTGACCAGTTCCTCGGTCTCGTGGTCGCTCGGCCCGGTCTTCGGGACGACGTTCATGATCGCGGTGTCGCCGGCCTTGTTGGGCGTGGCGGGCGTGACGGCGGCGACGCCGTCGACCTTGGCGATCTGCTCACCGACGGTCTTGGCGGCGCCCGCCACGTCGGAGTCCTTGCTGATGGTGACCATCAGGGGGCCGTTGAAGCCCGCGCCGAAGGACTCGGACAGCATGTCGTAGGCCTTGCGCTGGGTGCTGTCCGGGGCCGCCGTGCCCTCGTCGGGCAGGCCGAGCTCCAGGCTGGTCGCCGGGACGGCCACGGCGCCGAGGCCGACGACGGCGACGAGCAGGACGGCGAGCGGACGGCGCAGCACGAAGCGCGCCCAGCGGGTGCCGAGCTTGGGCTTGGCGTGCGGGTCCAGGAACGCGCCCGCGGGCTTCTTGCGGTCCTTGCGGCGCAGCACCTTGCGACCCGCGAAGCCGAGCAGCGCGGGGATCATGGTGAGCGCGATGAGGACGGCGATCACGACGGTGCCGGCCGCGGCCAGGCCCATCTTGGTGAGGATCGGGATGTTGACGACGGCGAGGCCGGAGAGGGCGACGACGACGGTGAGTCCGGCGAACACCACGGCGGAGCCCGCGGTTCCGGTGGCCCGGCCCGCCGCTTCCTCGGGTTCGCGGCCCTCGGCGATCTCCGCTCGGTAGCGGGAGACGATGAACAGGGCGTAATCGATGCCGACCGCGAGGCCGATCATCATCGCGAGCGTGGAGGTCGTGGCGGACAGGTCGAGGACGCTGCCGAGCGCCGCGATGCCGGAGATGCCGATGCCCACGCCGATGATCGCGGTCAGCAGCGGCATGCCCGCGGCGACCAGCGAGCCGAAGGTGAGGATCAGGACGACCGCGGAGATCGCGATGCCGATGAGCTCGGCACTGCCGCCCATCTCCTGCTCGGCCATGATGGCGTCGCCGCCGGTCTCGACGGTCAGGCCCGCGTCGCGGGTCTGGTCGGTGGCCTTGGTCAGCGCGTCACGCGACTTGTCCGTCAGCTCCATGGCGGCCACCTTGTAGGTGACCGACGCGTAGGCGGTGGTGCCGTCCTTGCTGACGGTCTTCGCCTTGTACGGGTCGGCGACGCTCGCGACCTGCGACGACCCCTTGCCGATGGCCGCGATCATCTTCTCGACCTCGGCCTTGGGCTTGGCCGAGGTGATCTTCTCGCCCTCGGGGGCCCGGATGACGACACGGGCGCTCGCGCCGTCGGCGCTGGCGTCGGGGAAGCGCTTCTCCAGGACGTCGAAGGCCTTCTGCGACTCCGTTCCCGGCATCGAGAAGGTGTCGGAGGGCGGTGCGGGGGCGGCCGAGGCTGCGAAGCCCGCACCGACGAGCAACGCCACCCACAGCAGCGCCACATAGCGGCGCCGCCGGAAGGCGAGGCGGCCTAGTTTGTACAGGAACGTAGCCACGGCGAAAGGGACTCCCGTCGGGTTGGGCAGGCAGGGACGACCCCCTGCCGCGCGATTCGCGCACGTCAGGGGGTCCAGCAGGATGCCTCTCCATCCTCACTGCCGTTCGAAGGACGTAAGTCCGACTGTGAGCCGGACTATCGACCCACGGTCGCTGTACTGCGTCGCGACGAGTGTCATCCCCTGGGATGAGGAGCGATCGCCCCGTCTAGGCCACAAGGAGCAGGCACGTGTCAACAGTTCCTTCGCCATTGGCGCGGAATAGTCGACTCCCTTTCTGCGCGTACCTGCATCGTCCCTGACCTGGGCGTCATCCGGCGACGTACTCCCGCAGGTGTTGTGCCGTGACGGTGTCCGCTTCGGTGACCAGTTGAGCCGGAGTCCCCGTGAAGACGACGCGTCCGCCGTCATGGCCACCACCAGGGCCGAGATCGACAATCCAGTCGGCGTGCGCCATCACGGCCTGGTGGTGCTCGATGACGATCACGGAATTCCCGTCGTCGACCAGCTGGTCGAGAAGGGCCAGGAGCTTGTCCACATCGGCGAGATGGAGGCCGGTGGTCGGCTCGTCGAGGACGTACGTGGAGGACTTCTCCGCCATGTGAATGGCGAGTTTCAGCCGCTGCCGCTCGCCTCCGGAGAGGGTGTTGAGCGGCTGCCCGAGCCGCAGATAGCCGAGTCCGACGTCGGAGAGGCGGCCGAGGATGGTGTGCGCCTGCCCGGAGGGGAAGAAGTCGTGCGCCTCGGCCACCGACATGCCGAGCACCTCACTGATGTCCTTGCCGCGCAGCCGGTAGGTGAGCACCTCGGCGGTGAAGCGCTTGCCCTCGCACTCCTCGCACACGGACGCGACGCCGGCCATCATCGCCAGGTCGGTGTAGATGAGCCCGAGGCCGTTGCACGTGGCGCAGGCCCCTTGTGAATTGGCGCTGAACAGCGCCGCCTTGACGCCGTTGGCCTTGGCGAAGGCGGTGCGGATCGGGCCGAGGAGCCCGGTGTACGTCGCCGGGTTGGAGCGGCGCGAGCCGCGGATCGGCGACTGGTCGGCGACGACCACGCCGTCGCGTCCCGAGACGTAGCCGTGGATCAGCGAGCTCTTGCCGGACCCGGCGACTCCGGTGACCACGGTGAGCACCCCGAGCGGGATGTCGACCTCGACGTCCTTGAGGTTGTGCAGGTCGGCGCCCTTGACGGACAGCTGCCCCTTGGGCGTACGCACCGTCTCACGCAGCCTGGCGCGGTGACCCAGGTGGCGCCCTGTGAGCGTGCCGGAGGCGCGCAGGCCCGCGACGTCGCCGCTGTAGCAGATCTCTCCGCCCGCCTCGCCGGCGCCGGGACCGAGGTCGACGACGTGGTCGGCGATCTCGACGACCTCCGGCTTGTGCTCGACCACGAGCACGGTGTTGCCCTTGTCCCGCAGCCGCAGGAGCAGGTCGTTCATGCGGCGGATGTCGTGCGGGTGCAGGCCGATGGTCGGTTCGTCGAAGACGTACGTCACGTCGGTGATGCTGGAGCCGAGATGGCGGACCATCTTCACGCGCTGGGCCTCTCCGCCGGAGAGCGAGCCCGAGGTGCGGTCCAGGCTGAGGTAGCCGAGCCCGATCTCGACCAGGGAGTCCAGGAGTTCGCCCAGGCTCGCGACCAGCGGGGCGACGGCGGGGTCGTCGAGGCCGCGCACGAACGCGGCCAGGTCCCTGATCTCCATCGCCGAGCACTCGGCGATGTTGCGCCCTTCGATCTTCGAGGAGAGCGCGGCCGCGGCGAGCCGGGTGCCGTCGCAGACCGGGCAGCGGGCGAAGACGACCGCGCGGTCCACGAAGGCCTTGATGTGCGACTGGAGGGATTCGCGGTCCTTGGCGAGCCAGGTCCGCTGCATCTTGGGGACCAGGCCTTCGTACGTGAAGCCGTTGGAGCCGACCTTCACCTTGACCGGGCCCTTGTGGAGGAGGTCGGCCCACTCCTGCTCGGTGAAGTCCTTGAGCTTCTTGTCGGGGTCGTGGAAACCGGAGTTGACCATGATCTGCCAGCTCCAGGAGTCCACCGCGTAGTACGGGACGGTGATCGCGCCCTCGTTCAGGGAGAGTTCGCGGTCCACCAGCTGGTCGACGTCGACGGTGGAGACCTCGCCGGTGCCCTCGCACTCGGGGCACATGCCGTCGGGGAGGTTGAAGCTGAAGGCGCCCGAGGTGCCGATACGGGGCTCGCCGAGGCGGCTGAAGATGATCCGCAGCATGGTGTACGCGTCGGTGGCGGTGCCCACCGTGGAGCGCGAGTTGGCGCCCATCCGCTCCTGGTCGACGACGATGGCCGCGCTCAGATTGCGCAGCGCGTCGACGTCGGGCCGGCCGAGGCTCGGCATGAACGACTGGATGAAGGCCGTGTACGTCTCGTTGATCAGGCGCTGGGACTCGGCAGCGATGGTGCCGAACACCAGCGAGGACTTCCCGGACCCCGAGACCCCGGTGAAGACGGTGAGCCGCCGCTTGGGGAGGTCGACGGAGACGTCCCGCAAGTTGTTCTCGCGAGCTCCACGGACCTGGATGACGTTGTGACTGTCGGCGGGTATGGCCTGCACTGAGCTCTCCTTGATCAGAGTCGGGCGACGAGAAAAGCGTACACCGTACCCAGTGCGGTGACGGACCAATTTCGAACATGCGAACGCCCCCGTGGTCGGTGACCGCGGGGGCGTCGCGCAGGTGAAAGGGTGATCAGCCCGCAGACCTCAACGGGCGGAAGAATTCCCGAAGTTCACGTGCGACCTGATCGGGCTCCTCGTGCGCCATGAAGTGACCGCCGTTGCGCGGGGTGCTCCAGTGGCGCAGATCCGTGAAGACGCGCTCGGCGAGGCTCTTCGGATAGTGCGCGAACGCGGGTTCATGGCTGAGGGTGACGGCCCCGGGCACGGTGATGGGCGGCACCGGCGTGTTGTGGCATACGTAGTCGTAGTACTGCCGGAAGGACGAGCCGATGCTGCCGGTGGCCCAGTACAGGGTCGCGACGGTCAGCAGGGTGTCCTTGTCCCAACGGGTCTCGAGGTCCCCGTCGCAGTCGCTCCAGTCGCGGTACTTGTCGATGATCCAGGCGAGCAGTCCCGCCGGGGAGTCCCGCAGCGCGGCGGCGATCGTGTCCGGCCGGGTGCACATGATCTCGCTGTAGCCCTGGTCGTCGGCGTCGTACGCGTCGAGGTGGTCGAGGTAGGCCTGCTCCTCGGCGGTCGGCGGCCGCTCATCGAAGTCGGCGGAGACCACGGCGGAGGTGATGTGCACGCCGGCGACCTCACCGGGGTGGAGCGCGCCGAGCCACTGGGTGACGCCTCCCCCGATGTCCCCGCCGAAGGCGCCGAAGCGTCGGTACCCGAGGGTCCGCGTCATCAGCTCGTGCCAGATCCCGGCGACGCCCCTGCGGGTAAAGGGCCCCTTGGGCAGCTCGGAGTGGAGGAAGCCGGGCAGCGAGGGCACGACCACGTCGAAGGCGTCGGCGGGATCGCCGCCGTGGCTGCCCGGGTCGGCGAGCCGCCGGGCCAGCGGCAGCATCTCGACGTAGGAGCTCGGCCAGCCGTGGCTCAGGACCAGCGGCAGCGGAGCCGCGGCTCCCTCCGGCCGCGCCCCGCGCAGATGCACGAAGTGCACGCGGGCGCCCGCGACCTCGGCGGTGCGGTGCGGGAAGGAGTTGAGCGCGGCCTCGGCGGCGCGCCAGTCGAAGCCGTCCGCCCAGTAGGAGACGAGGCGGCGCAGGTGGCCGGGGTCGGTGCCGGCCGCCCAGTAGGTGGGGTCGGATGCCTCGGTGAAGAGGGTGCGCCGAAGACGCGTACGCAGGTCGTCGAGGATGTCGTCGGAGACGGAGACCTGGAAGGGCGTGATGGTCACGGGGGGGCGGATCCTTCGCTCAGGAGAAAGCTGTCGCGGTGCGTGGGCGCTCCTGGGCGGTGGCGTCTGCCGAATACGCGACGTGCGGCGTGCGACGTCAGACGCGGGCTGCGGCCAGGAGGGCCCGGACGGGGTGCTGCGTGGCCATCGGGCTCACCTCCTTGCTCTCGTGTCGCGCGACACCGATGTGGCGTGCGCTTCTGCCGTGACTATACACATGTACTGCCGTGCGTCACCCGGGAATTGACGCGCGGGATGGCCGTGACGTGCGGGTTCGGCGCACCGGACCGCTGGGGCCCCGGTCCTGGGACCGAGGTCCGGTGCGGGCGCCGTCGGTGGTCCCTCGCCACGGCACTGATCACGGACCACACTGATCACATGGATACCGAGAAGATCATGGACGACCGGACCGCCGTCGACACCGACCAGATCGATGCCTACCTGCGGCACATCGGCGCCGCGCGCCCCACCGCCCCCACCACGCAGGCCCTGCGGGACCTGCACCTGGCGCATGTGCGCGGCGTCCCCTTCGAGAACCTCTCGATCCACCTCGGCGAGGACATCGCCCTCACCGACGAGGCCCTGGTCTCCAAGGTCGTGGACGCGCACAGAGGCGGCTTCTGCTACGAACTCAACGGCGCGTTCGCCGCACTCCTGACGGCTCTCGGCTTCGACGTCGCGATGGTGCAGGCCCGGGTGTACGACGACCGGGGCTGCCTCGGCATCCCCTTCGACCACATGGCCCTGCGCGTGCGCACCGAGGACGGCGGCGACTGGCTCGCGGACGTCGGCTTCGGCGCCCACAGCCACCTGCCGCTCGCCTTCGGCGACCGGGGCGAACAGCCCGATCCCGGTGGCACGTTCCGCCTCACGGAGACTTCGGAGGGCGACCTGGAGCTCACCAAGGACGGCGCGAAGCAGTATCTGGTCGACCAACGCCCGCGCGCGCTGGCCGACTTCAAGGTCGGCGCCTGGTACCACCGCACCTCCCCCGATTCCCACTTCACCAAGTCCCTGGTCTGCTCGATCGTCACCGAGGAGGGCCGGGTCACCCTCAGCGGACGCAAGCTCGTCGTGACCGCGGGCGAGGAGAAGACGACCACCGAGCTGGCCACGGAGGCAGAGGTCCTGGAGGCCTACGACCGGTACTTCCGCATCGCGCTGCGACAGGAGCCGCAGGTCCGCACGGCCGGGTGACGGGGTGACCGGGTGACCGGGTGACCGGGTGGCCGGGTGGCCGGGTGGCCAACCTGTGCGATCCGGCTGCCGTGTGGCGATGAGTTCCGGGCGGTGCGACGGTCCACATAGGCAGACGTCCACGCGGGCGGACGCAGGTGTCCGCATCGGCAGACAGGGAGAGCGCCATGCCCAGGATCACCCCCAACCTCTGGTTCGACACGCAGAGCGAGGAGGCCGCGCAGTTCTACGTCTCGGTCTTCCCGAACTCGCGGATCAAGCACGTCTCGTACTACGGAGAGAACGCCCCACGCCCGGCCGGCACCGTCCTGACCGTGGACTTCGAGCTCGACGGCCAGCCGTACACGGCGATCAACGGCGGCCCGGAGTTCACCTTCGACGAGGCGGTCTCCTTCCAGATCGACTGCGCCGACCAGGCGGAGGTCGACCACTACTGGACGAAGCTCTCCGAGGGCGGCGAGGAGGGCCCCTGCGGCTGGCTCAAAGACCGGTACGGCCTGTCCTGGCAGGTGGTGCCCACCATGCTCGGTGAGCTCATCACCGGCCCGGACGCGGACCGCGCCCAGCGCGCGATGCAGGCGATGTTCGGCATGAAGAAGCTGGACGTGGCCGCGCTCCAGGCGGCGGCCGACGGCAAGGAGTAGCCGAGCCTGGGCCTGAGCCAGGGCCTGGACCTGAGCCTGAGCCTGAGCCAAGGCTCTGGCCCTGGCCCTGGCCCGGAGAGGCCCGAAGTGGCACACAGCCGCGGGCCGCGATTGGCCCACTCGCTCCCCGTAGCGGCTGAATACCGTCGACGCGTCAGTCCAGGGACGGCCGCACGGCCGCCGAATCGGGGAGCGTCGTGTCGATCCGTATCCTTCCGCCGCGGGGAGCCCCCCGCGTCCTCGCCGCCGCGCAGCTGAGCAACTCCCTCGGGGACGGCGCGTACTACGTGTCGTCGGCGCTCTACTTCACCCGCGTCGTCGGGCTCTCCCCCACCCAGATCGGGCTCGGCCTCACGGTGGCCTGGGCGATCGGGTCCGTGGCGGGCGTGCCGCTGGGCGCGCTCGCCGACCGCCACGGGCCGCGCGGCACGTCGGTGCTGCTCGCCCTGGCCACCGGGGCGGCCGTCGGGTCGTTCCTCTTCATCCGTTCCTTCCCGCTGTTCCTCGTGGCGGCGATCCTCTACGCCGTCGCGCAGTGCGGCCTCGCCGCGGCTCGGCAGGCCCTGCTCGCCGGGCTCGTGGCACCGGCGGAGCGCACGGCGGTGCTCGCGCATCTGCAGTCCACGCTCAACGCCGGGCTCGCGGTCGGCGCGGCCCTCGGCGGCCTGGCCCTGCGGTACGACACGGCCGAGGCCTACCGCGCGGTGTTCGCCCTGGACGCGGTGGGCTTCCTGCTCTGCGCCGCGGTGCTGCTGCGGCTGCCCGTGGTGGCGCGGGCCTCGGCGGCGCACGGTGCGGGCGGGCCTCGCCTCGCGGTGCTCCGCGACCGCCCCTACGCGGTGGTCACGCTCCTCAACGCGGTCCTGCTGCTGCGGATGCCGCTGCTCAGCCTCGCCATTCCGCTGTGGACGGTGGAGCGCACCGACGCCCCGGGGTGGCTGGTCTCGGCGCTGTTCGTCCTCAACACCCTTGCCGTGATGGCATTTCAGGTGCGGATGGCCCGGGGCGTCACCGGCCTGGCGTCGGCCTCGCGGGCCGTACGCCGCTCCGGCGCCGTCATGTTCGCCTCGTGCGTGGTCTTCGCGGTGTCGGCGGCGGGCCTCTCTCCCTGGGCGGCGGCCGCGGTCCTTCTCATCGGGGCCGCCCTTCAGGTGATCGCCGAGATGCAGCAGTCCGCGGGGTCGTGGCAGATCGGCTTCGCACTGGCGCCCGCGCACCAAGTCGGCCAGTACCAGGGCTTCTTCGGCACCGGCGTCCCGGTCGCGCGCACCCTCGGCCCGCTCCTGCTGACCTGGCTCCTGGTGGTGTGGGGCGTGCCGGGCTGGCTGCTGCTTGCCGCGCTGTTCCTGGGGGCGTCCCTGGCGATGGGGCCCGCCGTGCGGTGGGCGGAGCGGGTGGAGCGGGTGGAGCGGGTGGAGCGAGCGGGGGTCTCATACCAGCGAGTTACATCCCGGGTACCTCACTGGTTGGAACAGCCGTCGCGCTACAGCCAGGGGCCTAGGGACACATCAACCGCCCGTCGGATGTGATCACTTGGCCGACACGCCTACCGTTTCCACTCTGCCGAAGCGCAACGCGGAGACGGGGGCCTGTCATGCGGCACGGCATCGCGCGGCACACACTCGACGGGGTGCCTGATGCACAGATCTCGACACACCCGTTCACCACGGCGGACGGATTGGCCTTGAACCTGACCCGCTTCCAGCGGGGCGAGGGTGACGACGTCGTCCTCCTGATGCACGGCCTGACCGCGTCGAGCGACCTGTTCATCATGCCCGAGCACTACAACATGGCGACCTACCTCCTGGACCACGGGTTCCCCGATGTGTGGACGGTCGACTTCCGGATGAGCAACAGGTATCCGTACAACACGGAACCCGCGGACGCCTCGGTCGACGACGTCGTTCACTACGACCACCCGGCCATGCTGGCCGAACTGCGTCGGCACGTCGGGCAGCGGCGCATCCATGTCGTCGCCCACTGCCTCGGCTCCGCGTCGTTCGCCATGAGCCTGGCCGCGGGCACGGTCACGGGAATCACCAGCATGGTCGCGCAGAGCGTGGGTCTGGTCGTCAAGGTGCCGGGCTGGTCCCGGTGGAAGCTCGAACTCGCCCCGACGGTGTTCGAGCACGTCCTTGGGATGTCGGCCCTCGACCCCAGGATGGGCGCCTCGGCCCGTTTCACTCGCTCCTGGGCCCTGTCGAAACTGGTGTCGCTCGGGCACCCGGAGTGCGACAACTCCGCGTGCCACCTGGTGAGTCTGATGTGGGGGGCAGGTTGGCCCGCCCTCTACAGCCACGCCAACCTGGAGCCGGAGACGCACGACAGGATCGCCGATCTGCTGGGCCCCACGGGCCTGCACTACTACCGGCACATCCGCAAGATGGTGCGGGCGGGGCACGCGGTGAAGTACGCCCCTGAGGACCGCCGCCATGCGGCGTTGCCCGACGACTACCTCGCGAACGCCGCCGACATCAGCACCTCGATCCTCTTCATGACCGGTGAGAACAACCACGTCTTCGGCGACTCCAACGTCGAATGTCACCGCGTGCTCTCCCAGGAAGCCCCCGGTCGGCACGAGTTGGCGGTGCTTCCCGGCTACGGCTACGTCGACCCGATCATCGGGAAGAGGGCGCACCTGGACGTCTTCCCGCTGATCGTGGACTTCTTCCAGCGGCGGGCGGTCTGACATGGTCCGGGACAGGACAGCGGCGACCGAGCACGTGGACGTCCTGGTCGTCGGCTCGGGGTTCGGCGGTTCGACCGCCGCCTACCGCCTGGCGCAGGCAGGTCTCGGCGTGGTGGTGATGGAGCGCGGCCGGGACTATCCACCGGGCAGCTTCGCCCGCACACCCGCCCAGGCGGCCCGTGCGTTCTGGGCGCCCGAGGCCGGTTCTCACGGCTTGTTCGACGTGCGGGGCTTCCGCCACTTCGACTCGGTCGTCGCCAGCGGCCTCGGCGGCGGTTCCCTCATCTACGCCAACGTGCTGCTGCGCAAGGACGAGCACTGGTTCGTCGACCGGCAGGCGCTGCCCGGCGGCGGCTACGAATCCTGGCCCGTGACCCGTGCGGACCTCGACCCCCACTACGACGCGGTCGAGCGGGTGTTGGCCCCCACGCCCTACCCCCTGGACCACCCCGGATACGACGACGTGCCCAAGGTCCGGGCGATGCGCACCGCGGCCGACCGGCTGGGCCTGGAGCACTTCCTCCCCCCGCTCGCCGTCAGCTTCGCGCCCGAGCCCGGCGCTCGGCCCGGCATCGGCCTGCCGATCAGCGAACCGGACGGCGGGAACCTTCATGGGGCCGCCCGCCGGACGTGCCGACTGTGCGGGGAATGCAACATCGGCTGCAACGAAGGGGCCAAGAACAGCCTCGACTTCACCTACCTCTCGGCCGCCCGACAGCACGGCGCCGATCTGCGGACGGGGCACGAGGTACGCGCGATCCGCCCCGCTCCCCACGGCGGGTACGAGGTCGACTACGTGCGGCACGGTCTCGACCGGGAAGGCCCGCCCGCCGACCGGGTCCCGGTCCGCACCCTCAGCTGCGACCGACTGGTCCTCGCCGCCGGCACGTACGGCACCTCGTACCTCCTGCTGCGCAGCCGTCGGGACCTCCCGGGCATCGGAGAAGCTCTCGGAACGCGTTTCTCCGGCAACGGCGACATCCTGTCGTTCGCCGTCCGCACCAAGGACGGTGACGGGAGCCGTCCGTCCAGCGTGGACCCGAGCCGTGGCCCGGTCATCACCAGCACCATCCGGCTGCCCGACGAACTCGACGGGCAGGACCACTCCGGCTTCGCGCCGTCGGGACGGGGCGCCTACATCCAGGACGGAGGTTATCCGGCCTTCGTCGGCTGGCTGGTCGAGGCGGCCGCGCTGCCCCGGGACGCGGGGCGGGCGGGACGTTTCCTGCTCCGGCAGTTCGCCGCGCACACCGTGGGTGACCCGGGCGTCATGTCCGCGTCGCTCCCCGGCCTGCTCGCCGACGGCGCCTTGTCGGACTCCTCCCTGCCGCTGCTCGGCATGGGCCGGGACACACCGGACGGAATGCTGGTGCTGCGGCGCGGCGCCCTGGATGCCGAGTGGTCCACGGCCGGCAGCGCTCAGCACTACGCACGGCTACGAGCGGCCCTGCGTGCCGTCTCCGAAGCTCTCGGCGGACGCTACGCGGACAGCCCGCACTGGCTGCTCAAGCGGATCATCACCGTCCACCCCTGCGGCGGGGCGCCCATGGGCAGGAGTCGGGCGGAGGGCGTCTGCGACGGGTTCGGAGAGGTCCACGGCCATCCCGGTCTGTACGTCATGGACGCCGCGGCGCTGCCGGGCCCCGTCGGCACCAACCCCGCCCTGACCGTGGCCGCGCTGGCCGACCGGGCCTGCACGCGGCTGCTGGAGAAGCGTGATTCCGACCTGCCCGCCCGGTCCGGCGTACGCTCACAGGCTCGGCACACGTACACACAGCACAACTCGGTGCAGTTCACCGAGACGTTGAAGGGCTCCTGCACGATGGGGCTGAGTGATCCGCGTGCCGCCCGGCGCTCCCCGACACGCGAACCGCTCCGCGCCCGGCTCACCATCACCATCGACGACATCGACGACTTCTTGGCGCGGCCCGAGCATCCCGCCCGCGCCGACGGCTGGATCGAGGCGCGCGGCCTTGGCGGACGGCGTCCGGTGACCGGCGGCGAGTTCCATTTCTTCGGCGCCGGCCGGACACCGGACCGTCGTGAGCTGCGGTACCGGCTGTTCCTCACCGACGGCACGGGCAGCGCCCGCACCCTGATCGGCGTCAAGGACCTCGCTCCCGCGGGCCTCACCAGGTTGTGGCCGGCGACGACCACGTTGCCGTACGTCCTCCTGGAGGGTCACCTGGCTCGGGCCGAGGAGCACGCGGCGGACATCCTCGCCGCCGGGACCCTGCACATCTCCCTGCCCGATTTCCTCCGTCAGCTCACGACCTTCCGTACGACGGGCCCGAGTTCCGCGGCGACACTCGCCCGCTTCCACGCCTTCTTCCTGGATGAACTGCGCCGGATCTACTGGCCGCTCAAGCGGCCCCGCTCGCGGTCGTGAGGGTCTGCGGGTTCACCCGCTTGGGACGTAGGCGGATTCACCCGCGTGGGAAGCGGCGTCGTCAGCTGACGATCTGGTCCCCGTCGGGCACGTCCTCGACCGTGACGACGCTCCGGGACAGCCCAAGTCCCAGCGACACCGCCTGGGCGATCCCGTCCAGGTCCTGGCCTGTCGGTACCGGCACCCGCTCCCCCTCGCCGTAGCTCTCGATCGCCTTCACGAAATAGCTCGGGTGCCAGGCGCCCACGGCTCCTCTGACCTCTACCGCGGTCACGGAGCGGCTGCCGACAAGGCCTTTGAGTGAGGACAGAATCTCGTCGGAACGCAGTTCACCCGGTACTTGGAACAGGCTGGCGTGCGCACCGACGAGGCCGCCGTCCCGCAGACGCACGGTCACCGTGAGGCAACTGGTGACGCTCGGATACGTGATCACACCGCCCGGCGCCACCTCCTTGACCTGCCCTTCGGTGACGGTCGCCGTGGCGGGCACCGCCGGGCCGCTCACCGCGCGCGGCTCCGCACCGACGGGCTCCTGGGCCTGGGCCTGGGACACGGTGCCGAGGCCGAGTTGCAGCGCCAGCAGCGCCGCCGACAAAACCACGGCTCGACGCGCGGGGTGGGCAGGCTGGTTCGATATCACGGGCTCTTCTCCTGAAGTTCGATCACTGTGGCTCACTTCCTGTAGGGAATTGTGGCCGAAAGTCTCTTGGCGGCCTTCCCTCCTCTTGCGGCCGCACCCGTGGCATGTCGTCGTCAAGACCACTGCAGTCGCCTGGGCCTCAGGTGGGGACAGATGAACGGCGGACGGATGCAAGAGCAGGCGGAACAGCAGTACCGCGAAGCCGCCGAGGGCAGCGACCTGGACGCGATGATCCAGCTGGGGTGGCTGTTACAGCTGCGGGAGGAGCGCTCCGAGGCCGAGCGCTGGAGCCGGCAGGCCGCTGATGCGGGGTACGCGCACGCGATGGGACTTGGAGAGGCTGTTGAGACGGAAGTGAGGGGACAATGCCTCTCATGAACGCGCCATCCACGCTGTCCGCCACGGAGATCGCCACCGACCGCCTCCGCCTCCGGAAGGCGCGCGACGCCGACATCGACGGCCTCATCGCGCTCCGGACCGACCCACAGGTCCGGGCCCACCTCGGCGGCCCGCGCCCCCGTGAAGCCGTCGAGCAGTACTTCGAAGCCAACGGCATCAGCGCCATTGCCGACAGGCCCGGTACCTACGTCATCGCCGACAAGGAGACCGACCGGCTCGTCGGGACACTCGTACTGGACCGCCGTTCCGCCGATCTCCCCGGTCACGTCACCGAAGAGGGCGCGGAGCTGGAGCTGACCTATCTGCTCGGGCGCGGCAGTTGGGGTTCGGGGCTGGCATTCGAGGCCGCGAAGGCCGCGTTGTGCGCCGCCGCCGACGAGCTGCCCGACCAGCCGGTCCTGGTCGTGACACAGACGGCCAACGAGCGTTCGCTCAAGCTGGCCACGCGCCTCGGCTTCCAGCGCGTGGGCACCTTCGAGGCCTATGCCGCGGAGCAGACCCTCGCCGCGGCCGACCTCCACTCCTTCAAGGCCACGGCCTCGGCTCCCCGACCCCGCTGAGAGTGGGCGACGGCGCTTTCCTACGCCCTCTCCGCCTTCCGGGCCACCACCAGACGCCAGCGAGGACTGCCGTCGGGGCGCCGTCCGAACTCCTCCAGGGGCAGCAGGCGCACGTCGAAACCGGCGTCGGCGAGATCATCGCGCACACCGCCCAGCGGAAAGGTGCGGTAGTACATGACGAACCGCGGCCGCCGGAGCAGGTTCCGCACGCGCATCGTCCCGTCGAAGCCGAGCATCGCCCAGTACCAGGGGGAACTCAGCGGCTGCGGCGCGCCGATCGGGAACGCGAAGAGACCGCCGGGGCGCAGCGACCGGTGGACGCCCGCGAACAGCGCGGGCCGCTCGGCCGGCAGGAAGTGACCGAACGCCCCGAAGCTGACGGCCAGATCGAACCCTTCGGCGAACGGCAGAGCGCGGGCGTCGGCCCGCACCCACTCGACCGCGGGCCCCTCCTGCCGCCCCGGCACCCCGGCCGCGGCGGCCGCCAGCATCCCCGCGCTGAAGTCCACGCCGGTGACCCGCTCGCGGCACAGCGGCAGCAGCGTCTCGACGCCGGCGCCGGTTCCGCAGCACACGTCGAGGCCCGCGCCGAAGGGGCCGAGCGGACGCAAGGCTTCGGCCGTCGCCGCCAGGAATCGGCCAGGCGTACGGAACGGCGTGTGGTCGAACTTGGGGGCGAGCAGGTCGTACCCGTGCTCGGTGGAGGAGAGCGCCTGAACGGCCAGCTCGCGCAGCGTGGGACCCTGGGAGGTGAACATCGGCTCCAGGGTAGCCAGCGGGACGGCCGCGGGGACGCCGCGGCCGGGTGGTGCCGTGGCCGGTTACCGCCACGAGGTCTACCGGGGGTGGCAGGGGTCGGGTAGAGGTGCACGTCTGCCCCAGACCCGTTCCTCACTCCCGGAGGTGCCCCATGGCCACAGACCGGCACAGGACAAGGACCGCATCGGGCAAGACCCGGTTCGACGACATCTACGACCGGCCCGACCCGCGCGCCTACTTCCGCACCCTGGCTCCCTACGCGTACGAGATCCCGCACCACGCCCAGGCCGTCTTCCGCCGCACGCGCGAGCTGTGCGCCCAGGTCCCCGGCAGCGAGGGCCCCGTGACGGTCCTCGACGTCTGCTGCTCGTACGGAATCAACGCGGCGCTGCTCAACCACGACCTCACGCTGGAGGACCTGTACGCGCACTACACCTCCGCCGAGGCCGCCGCGCTCACGCCCGCCGAACTCCTGGAGCGCGACAAGGAGTTCTACGCCTCGCGGCGGCGCGCCGACGCCACCCCGGTCATCGGCCTGGACATGGCCGAGAACGCCACCCGCTACGCACTGGACGCGGGTCTGCTGGACGAGGCGTACGCGGAGAACCTGGAACGGCACCCGCCCAGCCCCCGGCTGCGCCGCGCGGTCGCCCGCACCGGTCTGTTCACGGTCACCGGGGGTATCGGCTACATCTCGCACCGCACGTTCGACGCACTGCTCGACTGCACGCGGGGCCCTGTGTGGGTCAGCGCGTTCGTGCTGCGCACAGTGCCCTACCGGCGCATCGTCGAGACCCTCGCGGCGCACGGCCTCGTCACCGCCATGGATCCCGCGCGGACCTATCCGCAGCGCCTGTTCACCAGCCCCGAGGAGCGGCGTGAGGCCGTCCGGCAGGTGATCCTGGCCGGTGAGGACCCCACCGGACACGAGTCGGAGGGCCGCTACTACACGCACCTTTACGAGTCGCGGCCGCGCACGGACTGACCTCGGCGGCACCCGACCGGACTCGGTGGCACGGACCGGACTCGGTGGCACGGACGGATCCCGAGAGAGAGGCTCCAAGGGCTCGACCGATGGACATCTCCAGGCATATCGTGAAATGAGTGGCTGACTCGGACGTCAGGGGGTCGCCATGGTCCAGGAGCTGCTGACAGCAGGCGCCGCGGTCGCCTCGGGCTGTCTCGTGTACGCGATGGCGGCGGCCCGCGTGATCAAGCAGTACGAGCGCGGCGTGGTCTTCCGCCTCGGCCGGCTCTCGGGCACGGTGCGCGGGCCCGGCTTCACCATGGTGGTCCCCGGCGTCGACCGGATGCGCAAGGTGAACATGCAGATCGTGACGATGCCGGTGCCCGCGCAGGACGGCATCACGCGCGACAACGTCACGGTGCGGGTGGACGCGGTCATCTACTTCAAGGTCGTCGACGCCGCCGAGGCGGTGGTGCAGGTGGAGGACTACCGCTTCGCCGTCTCGCAGATGGCGCAGACCTCGCTGCGCTCGATCATCGGCAAGAGCGACCTGGACGACCTGCTGTCCAACCGCGAAAAGCTCAACCAGGGCCTGGAGTTGATGATCGACAGCCCGGCGATCGGCTGGGGCGTGCAGATCGACCGCGTCGAGATCAAGGACGTCTCCCTGCCCGAGACCATGAAACGGTCCATGGCCCGCCAGGCCGAGGCCGACCGCGAGCGCCGCGCCCGCGTCATCAACGCCGACGCCGAACTCCAGGCCTCCAAGAAACTCGCCGAGGCCGCCCACGAGATGTCGGAGGAACCCGCCGCCCTCCAACTGCGGCTCCTGCAGACCGTGGTGGCCGTCGCCGCCGAGAAGAACTCCACCCTCGTCCTGCCCTTCCCCGTCGAGCTACTCCGCTTCCTGGAGCGGGCCACCGAACGTCAGGGTGTAGCGGGTCCCCGGGCGGCCGTCGAGCACGATGTCCCCGACGGGCACGAAGCCGGTACGAGTGAGCACCGCGTGTGATCCGGGGTTGTCGTGCGTCGTCTCGGCGCGCAGCCCGGTCAGGCCGTACGCGGTGACGGCAAGATCGCACACCTGCCGCACGGCACGGGTGGCCAGGCCGCGCCCCGAGGCCTTCTCCGCGATGCGGTAGCCCAACTCGGCGACGCCGTCCGTCACGTCGATCAGGTTGACCCGCCCGAGGATCTCGCCCCCGTCGCCCACCAGCACGTGGAAGAAGCAGACACCATCGGCCTGCTCGGCGAGGAGCGCTTCGTGCCGCGCGGCGAAGTCGCGGAAGTACGCGTCGCCCCGGTCGGGCACCGACGCGGCGAAGTGGGTGCGGTTCGCCTCCTCGAAGGCGAGCAGCGCGGGCGCGTGATCGGCGCGCAGAAGCTGGAGTTGCGGGATGACGGCGGGTGCGGACATGGCAGAACCCTACGCAGCGGCCTCACGGGGCGGGCCGCCGGGGCGCGGGCGCCGACCGCTGTCCGGTGCCTTCAGCGGCTGCGGCTCCCTCGACACTCGGGGCTCACTCGACACTCGGGGCTCACTCGACACCCGGAGCTCACTCCGCACTCGGGGCTCACTCCACACCCGAGGTTCCCTCGATGACTGCGGTGAAGCCGTCGAGCAGTGAGCCGAGGCCGAGCTCGAAGAGTTCGTCCAGGCGCAGGTCGTAGCCGCCCGCGAGGGCGTCGCTCACCTTCCTGAACGTCGGGTACCTGCTGGAGGCGGCGATCTCCCGGACCGCGGCGGCCTGCCGGTCCATCCACTCGTCCTCGGTCAAGCCGGTCTCCGCCTCGGCGTGCGCCTCCTGCTCCAGGCTCACCGCGAGGCCCTGCACATGACTGTAGAGCAGCACGTGCATGTCCATCATGGTCTCCGGCGCGAGACCGTGGCCGTCGAGCGCCGCGAGGGACCACTCCGCGTGCACCATCAGGTGGGGCAGCATCAACGGCCGGGTGAGCGGGCTGATCTGGGCGAGCCAGGGGTGCCTGCGGTGCAGGGTCCACAGGGCGCGTGCGCCCAGTTCGAGGCGGGCGCGCCAGCCGTCGGGGGGCGCGGCCGGGTACGTCTCCTCGCCGAAGGCCGCGTCCGCCATCAGGAGCACCAGGTCGTCCTTGCTCTTCACGTACCGGTACGGCGACATGGCCGCGACGCCCAGGCGGACGGCGACCCCCCGCATGGACAGGGCGGCCAGGCCCTCTGCGTCGGCGATCTCGGTGGCGGCGCGCACGACGCGCTCCCGGGTCAGTTCGGGTTCGGCCCCGGTGGCGGGCCGCCGCTCGGGGGACGCCGGGGCGCCGTCGCCGGGGGCCACGACGGTACCGACGCGGGGGCGGGCCTCCACGACCCCCTCCAAGCGCAGGGTCGTCAGGGCCTTCGTGGCGGTGGCGAGGGCGACGCCCCACTCCTTGGCGATCTGCCGCGTCGACGGGACGCGGTCGCCCGGGGCGAGCTCGCCCGCGGCGATGCGGCGGCGGATCTCGGCGACGATCCGCCGGTAGGGCGGCTCGGTGGTGCCCGTGGCCCCCATGGCGCCCGCGGTACCCGTCGTATCGGCGGTGTCCGGCTTCATGAACGCGTCGCCCCTCTCGTCCTCATCCCCGTCCTCATCCCCGTCCTCGTCCTCGCCCTGCTCCCGGCTCGGTGCCGGTCCGCGGAAATTTTCTTTTCCACTGTTCGCGCCTGTACTAGTGCAGAGCGTAGCAGCGACGTTCCCGTCCGGAGCCCAACTGCCCTAGTACAGGCAGCCCTTAACCGCAGTTGGCAGCGCTGCGCGTACGCCGTACATTCAGTTCGCGTACAGGTCGTCGACCCTTTGAAGGAGCCCGTCATGAGGACAGTGAGGACAGTTCTGATCTCCGGTGCCGGCATCGCCGGATCCGCGCTCGCGCACTTCCTGCGGGAGCGGGGCCACACCCCGACGCTCGTCGAGCGCGCGCCGGGACCGCGCGAGGGCGGTCAGGCGGTGGACATCCGCGGGGTCGCGCTCGACGTCGTCGACCGGATGGGCCTCCTGGAGCAGGCGCGCGCGGCGCGGACCCGAATGCGCGGCATGTCGGTCCTCGACGGAGACGGCAACGAGATCCACCGCTCCACCGAGGCCACGTACAGCAGCGGCCGGCTGGACAGCGACGACATCGAGATCCTGCGCGACGACCTGGTCCGAATGCAGCACGAACTCCTCGGCGAGGCAACGGAGTTCGTCTACGGGGACAGCATCACCGCGCTGGACGAGACGGTCGACGGCGTGCGCGTCTCCTTCGAGCACGCGGCCGACCGCACCTTCGACCTGGTGGTGGGCGCCGACGGCCTGCACTCGGGGGTGCGGGCCCTGGCCTTCGGGCCCGAGGAGGCGTTCACGCGGCACCTCGGCTCGCACTTGGCGATCTTCAGCGCGGACAACTTCCTCGGCCTGGACGACTGGCAGATGTGGCTCCGCGAGGGCTCCTCCGGGTACGGCATCTATCCGGTGCGCGACAACACCGAGTTGAGGATCACGTTCGGCTACGAGTCGGAGCCCCTGAGCCGCGCGGACCGGGCCGTCGAGCGGCAGAAGCGGCTGATCGCCGACCGCATGTCCTTGCTGCGCTGGGAGACGCCGCGGCTCCTGAAGGCGATGTGGGAGTCCACCGACTTCTACGGCGACGCCATGGCCCAGATCCACCTGGACAGCTGGTCGCGCGGCAGGACGGTACTGCTCGGTGACGCGGGCTACTGCGCGTCGCCGCTCTCCGGCCAGGGCACGAGCCTCGCCCTGGTGGGCGCCCACGTCCTCGCCGACGCGCTCGGCCGCCACGGCGCCGACCACCGAGCCGCCTTCGACCGCTACGAGCGGCGGATGCGGCCCTTCGTCGCGGTCAACCAGGCGCTGGCGACGGAGAATCCGGACGGTCCTGCCGCCGAGGAGTCCGTCGAGCGGGCCAAGAACGCCATCGCCCTCGACGCGTGACGGGCAGGTGCATGTCGTACCCCTACGCGGCGCGGCGGCCCCGGAACGCCTTGCGGTAGACGTCCGGCGGGACCCCCACCGCGCGGCCGAAGTGGCGGCGCAGGGTCGCGGCCGTGCCCATGCCGCAGCTCTCCGCGATCCGCTCGACGCTCTGGCCGGTGTTCTCCAGGAGCTCTCTGGCCCGCTGGACGCGCTGGGCGAGGAGCCACTGCAGCGGCGTCGTCCCGGTGGCGGCGGCGAAGAGCCGGGTCAGCTGGCGCGGGCTCATGTGGGCGCGCGCCGCGAGGTCGGAGACCGTGAGCGGCTCGGCGAGCCGCGCGAGCGCCCAGGCCAGGACGTCGGCGAGGCGGTCCTCGCCCTCCACGGGGACCGGCTCCGCGATGAACTGGGCCTGGCCGCCCGGCCGGTGAGGGGCGACGACCATGCGGCGGGCCAGGTCGTTCGCGACGGCCGCGCCGTGGTCGGCGCGCACCATGTGCAGACACAGGTCGATGCCCGCGGCCTTGCCCGCGGAGGTCAGGACCGAGCCGTTGTCGACGTAGAGGACGCCCGCGTCGACCTCGACGGCCGGGTAGCGCTCGGCCAGTTGCGCCGCGTACGACCAGTGGGTGGTGGCGCGTCGCCCGTCGAGCAGCCCCGCGGCGGCGAGCACGAAGGCACCGGTGCAGACGGATGCCACCCGGGCGCCCGCCTCGTGCGCGGCACGGACCGCGTCGACCAGGTCGGCCGGCGGGTCATCGGCGGCGTCGTGGCAGGCCGGGACGATCACGGTGTCCGCGACCGCGAGCGCGTCGAGGCCGTGCGGGGTCTCGGCCAGGAACCAGCCCCCGGCGCGCGTACCGCCCGGCCGCTGCGGCGCGCACACGACGAGCTCGTACCAGGACGCGACGCCTTCGGGCGGGGCGAGGCCGAACACGGCCGTGGGTATGGCGAGTTCGAAGAGCGGAATCCCGTCGGTGACGGCCAGCGCGACAGTAGCCATGTCGGTAACTGTACGCATGGTGTCGTTCCTGCCACTCGTGAGGCGATCCGGCACCGACGACGCTGAGGGGCATGAGGAAGGACGTGACACAGGCGCCGCCGCTCGCGGGGGTGCACTCGGTGTACGAGAAGGAGCGGGGCCCGACTCCGCGCGACCGGACGTGGCTGCGGGTCGGCGTCGCGGTGGCGGCAGTCGGCTGGGGAGCCAACCAGTTCGCTCCGCTGCTGCTGATGTACCGGTCCGAGCTCGGGCTCTCCGCATCCACCGTGCAGGCGACGTTCGGCCTGTACGCGGTCGGACTCGTCCCGGGCCTGCTGCTCGGCGGGCCGGTGTCGGACCGGCACGGGCGCCGCCGGGTCGTGCTGCCCGCGCTGGCCGCTTCTCTGCTCGGCACGGCGCTGCTGATCGCGGGCGGTTCGGGCGTGGGGTGGCTGTTCGCCGGGCGGCTGGTGTCCGGGCTCGCCAGCGGGGCGGCGTTCAGCGCGGGCGCCGCGTGGATCAAGGAGCTCTCCCCGGCGGCGCGGGACGGCGGGGCCTCGCCCGGAGCGCGGCGGGTGACGGTGACGATGACCGCGGGGTTCGCCGCGGGTCCGCCGGTGGCCGGGGTGCTCGCCCAGTGGGGTCCCGCGCCCACCGTGCTGCCCTACCTCCCGCACCTGGCGCTGCTGTTGATCGCCCTGCCGCTGCTCGCGGGCACCCCGGAGACACGAACCACCCATACTCCAGGGCCTGTTCGGCTGTACCCCCGGCTGCCACCGGGGCGGATGCGCACGGTGGTGGCGCCGCTCGCTCCCTGGGTGTTCGGCTCGGCGTCCATCGGGCTCGCCTATCTGCCGGGGCTCGTCGGGAGCCGGCTCGCCGGCCATGCGCTCGTGTTCAGCGCCTGCTCGGCGATGCTCACCGCGCTCGCCGGGATCCTCGTGCAGCCACTGGTGCGCAGGGTCGACAGGCCGGGGTCGCCGCGCCTGCTCACCACCGCGCTCGGGCTCGTCGTGGCGGGTCTGCTCGTCGCGGCGGGCGCGGCGGCGACGTACGCACCCTGGCTCGTGGCCGTGGCGGCGTTCGTGCTCGGCGCGGGGTACGGCGCCGCCCAGGTGTGCGGGCTCCTGGAGGTGCAGCGACTGGCCCGGCCCGCCGAACTGGCCACGCTCACCGCCCTCTACCAAGCGCTGTCGTACCTGGGGTTCGCCGCGCCGTTCCTGCTGGCGGCGGCCCAGTCCGCCGTACCGCCCGGTGTACTGCTGCTCGTGGCGGCGGGGCTCGCGGGCCTGACCCTGGCGTGGACGCGCCTTCACCACAACCACACGGAGAACAACCATGACTGACGCCACGTCACTCGAGGCCGCGCGGATCCCTGCGAGCACCCCCGAGCTGCACACGCTCGGCGCCGCCGAGGCGGCCCGCGCCCTGCGGGCGAAGGAGTTCACGAGCACCGAACTCGTCCAGGCCGTGCTCGACCGCATCGCGGCGGTGAACCCTCGGGTGAACGCGGTCCGCGAGGTCCTCGCCGAATCGGCGCTGCGGGCCGCGGCGGAGGCGGACCTGCGCCTCGCCGCCGGACGCCCCGCGGGGCCGCTGGACGGCGTCCCTGTCACCGTCAAGGACAACATCGACGTCGCCGGGTCGGCCACCACGCAAGGTGTCGCCGCGTTCGTCGGGGCCGCCGCACCGGTGGACGCACCCGCCGTCGCGCGGCTGCGCGGGGCCGGGGCGATTCCGGTCGCCCGCACCAACATGCCGGATCTGGCGCTGCGTTGGCACACCGACAGCGGGCTCATGGGCCCCACACTCAACCCCTGGGACGCGCGTCTGACGCCCGGCGGCTCCAGCGGAGGCGAGGCCGTGTGCCTGGCCACGGGCATGAGCCCGCTCGGCGTCGGCAACGACCTCGGCGGCTCGCTGCGCTGGCCCTCGCTGTGCGCGGGCACGACGGCGCTGCGCCCCACGCTGGGCCGCGTCCCGCACGCGCTGTCCGTCGAGCCGACCGTCAAACCGCTGAGCCTGCAACTCATCGAGGTACAGGGCCCGATGGCCCGCCACGTCGAGGACCTGCGCCTGGCGCTCGGCGTGCTCTGCGCACCCGATACCCGCGACCCGTGGCACGTCCCGGTCCCCGCGTCGTACGCACCTCGACTGCCGCGCCGCGTCCATGTGTTGCACGAGATGGACGGCGTGCCCTACGACCCCGCGGTGACCGAGGCCCTGCGGCGCGCGGCGACGGCGCTTCAGGCGCAGGGATACGAACTGTGCGACGCTCCTCCGCCGGACATCGAGGAGGCGGCCACGGGATGGGCGCACCTGATGGCGGGCGACGCCCGCCGCGCGCTGCCCGCGGCCCGGGGCCTGGTCTCGGCGGACGCCCGCCGCTTCATGGACCTGATGTTCCAGCTCGTACCGCACCTCGAACTCGACGAGTACGCCGAGGTGTTCACGGCCCGGCAGCGCATCGGCCGCGCCTGGGCGGAGTACCAGAGCACCACGCCACTGGTCCTCGCACCGGTCTTCGCGGGACGCCCCTTCCGCGCGGGAGCCGATCTCGACGGTGTGGACGCGGCGCACGGCATCGTCACCTCGCTGCGCGCGACCGTGGCGGTGAACTTCCTCGGCCTGCCCGCGGTGGCCGTACCGACCGGCTTGGTGGACGGTCTCCCACAGGGCGTCCAGGTCATCGGCCCCCGCTTCGGCGAGGAACTGTGCCTGCGCGCGGCCGAGTCGATCGAGTCGGTGTGGGGGCGGGTGGTGCCGGTGGAGGCCTTCGTGCGGAGCTGATGCCCCCGAAGGCGAGGGTGCGGCCGACCCGACGTACTCTTCGGCGAGTCGGCCGCACCCCTGGACCACGGATCACGGGTCACGGGTCACGGGTCACGGACCACGGATCGCTACGAGGCGTCCCGTACCGTTCCGGTGACCTCCGGGCCCGGTTGGGGCTCCCAGTTGTGGTCGTAGACGTAGAAACGGCCTTGCACCGACTCCTCCGGCTCGTGCACATCGTCCTTGACCGTGGGTACCTGCAGGTCGGCACTCGTCTCGCCCGCGGGCACGGTGACAGTCAGGCCCAGGCCGCTCGCCGTCCAGGACAGCGGGTGCTCAGGGTGGGGCAAGGCACCGTGGAACCTGCTCTTCAACCAGCGCGGATCCACGTCCAGGGTGGACAGCTCCTTGCCCCCGTCGACCGGCAGAAAGGACAACTCCCCCAGGATGTCGACGTCGACGGGCTCCGACAGCTTCATCCGCCACGTCAGCGCCTCGCCCTCGGTGACGCGGTCGGCGACAGGTTCGAAGGTGACCTTCGGCATGGGGTCGTCGTTCTGCGCCGTCACGCCGCCCTGGGAGGAACCGACCGCGGCGCCGCGCACCGCCTTGACGAACGCGTCGTGCTGGACGTTGTGGCTGTAGCGGGTGTCGCCGCGCACCTCGACCCGCACGTCGATGTCGTGAGCGCCCGGACGCACCGTCACCGTGCGATGGGTGAGCTCGCCCGTGCCGGGCTTCGGCGCGAACAACCGGACCGTGCCACTGCCCTGGCCGGACACGCTCACCGGCACGCGGTAGGTGCGTACGCCGGAGTCCCCTTCCTTGACGGTCATCCGCCCGATGTCGACGCGCGGCATCACGGCGGGCTTCACCTCGGGGGTACCGGGGCGCCAGCCCCACGCGTCGATCAGCCACGCCTTGCCCGAGCGGGTGCGCGGGGTCAGCTCCAGGGTCTTCACCTGCTTGAGGTCCAGCTTGTCCCGGGCCTCGGCCGACAGCGGCACACGCACCTCGCGCCCCCAGTAGGACGCGGTGTTGCCGCTGCCCGGCAGTCCGTCGACGCGGACCCGGTCGAGCTTCGCCCGGTGGCCCTTGGCGTCGACGACAGACACGTCCAGCTCGGTCCCCGTGGTGTTGGGCGGCACGATCACCCGCAGCGCCAGGTTCTTCGCGCCCGCGAGGGAGATCGGTCGCTCGGGGCTCACCCGCACCGGGGACCCCGCCCGCGACCAGCGCATCGCCACCGCGTCACGGCCGGGCTCCGGCGAGATCGCAGCCGTCGCGCCCCGCCAAGGGGCGAAGTGCGGCGACGCTCCGGCCGTTGAGGACGGCAGACACGCACGGGCATCGTCGGTGTCCACCTGGGCACACAGCCGTCCGCCCGTGACCTCGGTCGAGGCACCGGGCACGAGGGCTCCCGTGCGGTGCGCGCCGACGGCATGGGTCAGCACCTGCGCGGGGTCCGCGGAGGGGGCGCGGCGGCCGGAGCCGTCGAGGAGGGGGCGCACCCGGTCGTCGCCCGCGACGAACAGCCGGGCCGCCGCGGCTATGTACGTGGCTCCGGCGGCCTGCTGCTGCCGGGCGGTCAGCCGGTGCTCGGCGCCCTTCGAGCAGACCGGGTCCCCCGTCTCCCGGAAGTCGTCCTCCGCGGGAGCCACCGCCTGCCCGGGAGTCCACTCGCTGTTGAAGTAGTTGTGGTTGGCGCCCACGACGTACACCGCGCTGTGCAGGGCGGCACCGCCGCTGACACCGCGCGTGCCGTCGACGTAGATCTCGCCCTGCAGGTCGGAGACGTCGCCGTCGCAGCCCGGCAGGATCGTCGCGGAGGGCACGTCGGGTACCGGGTTCTGCCCGAAGATCGTGGGGCCTATGAGCACGTTCCCGCGGATCTTCCAGCGCACGGGGCCGTGGTAGGCGTCCTGGTCGGCGGGCGGCGGGTTCTGGCTGTCGAGCGCGGCCCTGTTCACGCCCTCGCCGCCGCGTGAGTGTCCGACGAGGAGTACGCGGGACAGGTCGGCGGGAGCGACGGCGCGCACCGCAGCCGGGGCCGAGGACGGCTTCTTGCCCCACTCCGCCCAGCGGGCGAGGTGCAGCCGGACCAGCGAGGACCTGGCCTGCGTCCCCCCGTCGTCGACGCGGAGGTCCTGGCCGTTGATGCCGTTCGCCGCGATGGCGATCGTGACGTACCCCTGGGAGGCGAGGAGTTTCTGGGCGCGGAGATAGCCCTTATGGCTCGGTATCGGCTTCGTGCCGGGACCGCAGGGCCAGCTCAGGTCCCGCGGGCCGGCGCCGTAACAGGTGGCGTGGCGGCCGTGCAGGAACAGTGCCACCGGCCGCTTGCCCGGTGCGTCGGTGGGCCCGACCACGTTGGCGACCATCTCCACCGGCTCCGGATAGCCGGGCAGGCGCACCGACTTGAGCGCGTACTCACCGGTGACGGTGCGGTAGCGGCCCGGCTTCCCGGGGTCGACCTCGTTCGCGGGAGAAGGCGTCGCGGGCCGTGCCGGCGGCGAGGGCTGCGGCTTGCGGGACTCCTCCGCGATCCCGGCCTCGTCCAGGCGGCGCCCGGCGGCAAGTACCTTCAGATCCTTCAGGTCCTTCGCAGCGCCGATGCGCGCGCCGTGCAGCGGCAGGCGGAACGATTGATGTCCCTGCGCGGCCACGGGCCTGCCGAGGAACCTGTCACCGGCGTAGAACTCGACCTGGGCATCCCCGACGGGCACCGGCTCGCGCGCGGTCCAGACAAGCTCCTTGCCGAGGCCCCGGCCGGTGAGTTGCCAGCCTTCCGGCAGGTCGGCGCCGTCGCTTCCGGGCGGTGCGGGCGACTGGGGCGGCGGCGCGGGCGACTGGGGCGGCGGCGCGGGCGGCGGGGCGTCGACAGCGTGTGCCGCGCCCGGCGACACCGTCGCGAGCGCGAGTGCCGCCAGCGCTGCGGTCGCCACTCTTGAGACACGTCTCAAAGGGTTCCTCCTCGTCATCACTCGCATCAGGGGAACCAATGGAACTCAGGTTCCCCTATTGCCCCTTAAGGACGTACGCGGGTGATCACACGTTGCCTCGCGCCAGGCCAGGCAACGGCTGAAAGTGAACGCGAAGGACGAGATGAGCCGCGCCCCGACACCGGCACGGACCCTCCGTCTATCGTGGCTCCAGGGCGAGTTGGCCGGTCTCTGGAGGCGCCAGTGGATATCGCAGCGAGGTCGGAACTTGTCGCGGAACTGACGGCCCGCGCCGCCGCCCCGGACACCCGGACCGTCGTACGGCAGATGCGCGAGCGGATCCGCGTGGTCTTCCACGGGGATGCCCGCTCGACGCACGTCCTGGACAGCGCGATCGCCCACCCCGGCAGCGAGCAGCTCCGCGAACTGACGGCAGCACTCGCGTGGTACGCACGCCGCGACGCGGCCTTTGCCGATGAACTCTCCGTCTGGGCCGCCCTGTTGCCGACCGGTCCACCCGCGACACAGACCATCCGCGCGGGGCGCGACGCGTACGTCGCCGGGCGGGACCAGACCATCCGCATGGGCCCGACGGACCGCGGTCGCGACGACGGCCGCTCGGCCGAAGGCACGGGGTGATCGCATGTCGGAGCGGGCCATGCTGCGCTGCGGGGTCGCGCTGGTCGCCGTGGCCGTCCTCGGGCTCCTCGGCTACTTCTGGGCCGTGGGGCTCGACGAGGCCGATCAACTGGCAAGCGTCATCGGGTGCGTCGTGGGGGTGGTCGGTCTGGCACTCGCCGCCTGGGGCTCCTTCCGCGGCGGGCGGCCCGAGCCGCAGCCGACTGCCGGGGATCCCGGGTCACCGGTACGGCAGGACGTACGGGCCGACCGGGACGCGTACGTCGCCGGACGGGACATGACGGTGGAGCGACCGGCGCAGGAGTAGTCACCGATGGCAGACCAGCCGGCCGAGCAGCATGTGCGTGCGGAGCGCGACGCCTTCGCCGCGGGCCGAGACCTCCACCTCCACCTCGGGAACACGCCCCGTTCCGCGGCCCGTTCCTGGGTTCTGCCGTACCAGGGGACGATCGTCGAGCGGCCGAAGCTGAGCGGGCCACTGCTCGACTGGCTCTGCCGCGAGGGGAGCGACAGGCCGGACGCGCCACCCGTCGTCGGTGTCTGCGGAGCCGGCGGCTTCGGGAAGACCACGCTGGTCCGGCAGGTGTGCGAGCACGCCGAAGTCAGGTCCGCCTTCGGTGCGGGCCTTGTGTGGGTGACGCTCGGGGAGGACTGCTTCGGCCCCGCGCTGACCGCCCGTATCTGCGACCTGGTCGACCGGCTGACCGGCCGCAGCCCTGCGGTGTCCAGCCCCGAGCAGGCCGGACTCCGCCTCGGCGAGGCCCTCGACGCGAGCCCCGGCCGCATCCTGCTGGTGATCGACGACGTATGGGACGAACGGCAGTTGGGTCCGTTCCTGGCCGGCGGTCCCGGCTGTCGACGCCTCGTGACCTCACGGAACCGCTGGGTCTTCCCGCGCGGCGCGCGCGTGCTCGCGGTCGGCGAGATGACCGACGTCGAGTCCAGAGAGCTCGTCGGGCTCGACCTGGACGGTCTCCCGGACGAGTCCGTCGAACCGCTGCTCGCCCGCACCGGCCGGTGGCCCGTCCTTCTGGCCATCGCCAACCGGTCGGCCTACCGTCTCGTCGCCCGCGGCATGGCGCCCGCCGCCGCGCTCCGCAGGATCCTCGACCGGCTGGCGTCCGACGGCCCCACCGCGCTCGACATGGCCAGCCCCGAACAGCGTCATCACGCCGTCGCGGCGACCGTGGAGGCGGGTCTTGGGCTGCTTGTGGAAAGGGACTTCAACCGGTTCCTGTGCCTGGGCGTCTTCCCGGAGGACACGGACATCCCACTGGCCGCGCTGGAACTCCTCTGGCGGGGCGAGGCCGATACGGCGGCCTCGCCCGCGACGGCCTCACCCATGTCACCGGCCACATCCCCCTCGCCCTCCGTGTGGCATTCGTGCGAGGCCTTCTCCGATCTCGCGCTGCTCGCGGGATTCGATCCGGAGCGGCAGACCATCCGCCTGCACGACCTCCTCCGCGACCATCTCGTCCGCCGGACGGGACCCGCGGGACTCGCCCGCCTGCACGACCGGCTCCTCACGTCCGCCGCGGCTCTGCTCCCTGCCGGCGCATCGGCGCCCCGGTCTCCGGACCCGTTCCCCTGGTGGGAGTTGCCGGACACGTACCCCTATCTGACGGGCCACCTGGTCGATCACCTCAAGGGAGCCGACCGGGCCGACGAGGCCGCGGCGCTCGTCGGGGACCTCCGGTGGATCCTCTTCCGGCTCCACAACGGCGGCGTGCACGGTGCCGTGACCGACCTCTCCAAGTCCCCGTCCCCTTTTGCCGATGCGCTGTCCCGAGCCGTGCAGCTCAACGGGCACCTGCTGGCGCCGGTGGAGCCCCGCGGCGCGCTGGCGGCGATCCTGGCCTGCCGCCTCAACGAGTACGCGCCGCTGCGCCCCGCCGTCGAGAGGTTCAGGCGGACCCTGTCCTGCCCCTATCTGGAGAACCCGTCACCGCTTCCGGACCGTCCGCACCCCGCGCTCCTGCGCACGTTCTCGGGACACACCGACCGGGTGCGCAAGGTCGTCGTCCCTGCCGACGAGTCCTGGCTCGCGACCGTGGACGGGGACACGACCGGCGACAGGACCGTGCGGCTCTGGAGCATGCGGACGGGCGAACAGGTACGGACCCTCACCGGCCACACGAGGATCGTCCACGACATGGCGCTCTCGCCGGACGACTCGTGGCTGGCCAGCAGCGACGAGTCGGGGACCGTACGCATCTGGGATCCGCTCACCGGAGTCGAGCGCCACGCCCTGCCGGGCCACGCCCAACGCGTCACCGTGCGGGCCGCACCCGATGGGATGAGCCTCGTCACGATCGACACCGAGAACGCGATCCGTGTGTGGGACCCGTCCACCGGGCAGGAGGTCCGGCGCCTGCGCGAGCCGACGAAGCAGTGGCCGCTGCACCTCGCGCCCGCCGCTGCGATCTCCCCGGACGGCGCCTGGCTGGCCTGCGGAAGCTCCGGTGTGCCCACGCTCTGGAACCTCCGCTCCGGCACACAGCTGCACACCGCCAAGGGCCACCGTCAGCGAATGTCGCAGATCATCTTCGCCCCGCACGGCAGGTGGCTGGTGACCAGTGACGGAGCCCTGTACGCCGTCGCGCGCTCGGTCCGCGTCTGGGACGTCCGGTCGGGCGACCTCGTCACCACGATCGAGGGCACCGGCAGTTGGCTGGTGTGCGTCGCTCTCGCGGCCGACGGCAGCTTCCTCGCGACCGGCGGGGAGACGTCGCGGGGTCACGGCTGGCCACCGGTCCGTCTGTGGGATCCCCTGACCGGAGCCGAACTGGCCTCCTTCACCGCCGAGACCGCGTCCGTCACCACGCTGGCGATCGCCATGGACCGCACCTGGCTTGCCACCGGTCACCTCGACGGCGAGGTCTGCGTCTGGGACGTGGCGACCGGCACACCGCGGCGCAGATTCCGCGGCAGCCGCGACCGCATCACCCATCTGACGGTGGCCCCCGGCGGCGGTTGGCTGGCCGCCGCGGACATCAGCGGCAGAGTGCGGATCTGGGATCCCCATGCAGACGCCGTGCCCGGAAAGGGAGATGACACAGGCCGGGCGGACGACAGCGGCAGGGCGGATGACACAGGCGAGGCAGATGGCACAAGCGGCGCGGAAGAACCCGCGGACGTCTCGGCCGTGGTCGTCGCGCCCGACGGCGGCTGGGCCGCCGTGGCGCACAGCGGTGGCCGGATCACGGTCGTCGACTGCGCGAGCCGGGCACGGCAGCCCCTGGACCAGGCACACACGAACCTCTGGAGCGCGAGACTTCTCGCCTCCTCGGACTCCTCCCGGCTGGCGGCGAGCGGGGCGAGCAGCACGGCCGATCTCACCACGGGCATCTGGGACATGACCACGCACGAGCACATCGCCGCATTCTGGGGGCACTCCCTCAAAGCCTTCTCTCCCGACGGGGCTTGGCTGGTGACCGCCACGAACGACGAGCGGTACCCGATGGGTCGCAGCCCGGAGCACTCCGTCATCATGGTGCGGGACACCGACACCGGACAGCCGCGTCTCCGCTTGGCGGGCCACCACCCGCACGGCGTGGGCGATGTCGTCGTCGAACCTTCCGGCGCCTGGCTGGCCAGCAGTGACGACGGATGGGTCGCGGGAGACCAGGACCGGCATGTCGTGGTGTGGGACCTGCGGACCGGCCGCGCGCGGCATCATCTCGGCGGCCACAACCAGGTGGTGAGCCAACTCGGCCTCTCTCCGGACGCACTCCACCTGGCCACCGGTGACTCGGACGGCACCGTCCGGATCTGGGACCCCGCGTCGGGCCGCCTGATCTCCTCCTTCACCGGCCACGTGCGGGGGATCAGGGATCTCCGTTTCGCGCCGGACTCCTCCTGGCTGACCACCAGCGACGGAACGGGCCGGCTGTACGTCACCGATCCGCTGACCGGGCGGCGCATCGCCTCCGTCACCGGGCACGTCGGCCCGGTGAACGCCCTGGAGCCGTGCCCCTCGGGGCGGCTTCTGGTGAGCGGCGACAGCGTCGGCGTGATCCGGGTGTGGCGGGCGCCGGAGCTGTGCCCGGTCACCGCGATGCGCGTCGACGGCTCCGTGTCCTCGTGCGCGTGGCTTCCCGATGGATCAGGGCTGTTCGTGATCGCGTCCGGGCGCCTCTACCGGTTCGACTACGTCACCGAGGGCGCCGGAGCGCGTGCGCGGTGACGTGTCGGCGGCCGCCCGGCACAGCGCTCCGCGGCAGGCCACGATCGCCGGATGCGTGCTCCGGCCCGCGCGCACGGCGGTGAACAGACGCCGGGAGCCGCGGCCCCGCGGCAACCCGCCCAGTCCCATGGTGGGTTCACGGTCGTTCCACACCAGGTCCGGGAGCAGGGCCACCGCGTGGCCGAGCTCCACCAGGCGCAGGTGGAGCAGCAGGTCGGTGGACTCGAACCGTACGTCGGGCTCGAACCCCGCCGAACGGCACAGCGTCGTCGCCCACCGCCGGGCCGCGCTGCCCTCCGGTTCCATGACCCAGGCGTGATCGGCGTACGCGCGCAGCGCCGCCTCGGGGTCCTCCGTGCCGTGCGGGCCGTGCGGGGCGGCCGTGCCCGGTGTCGTGGGGGCCGCGAGGCGCAAGGGGTCGTCGCAGAGGTCCTCCTGGTGCAGCTCCACGGGGCGCGGGTCGGGATCGCCCGGGTACTCCTCGGCGATCACCAGGTCGAAGTCGCGGGCCAGCAGGGCGGGAAGCGAGTCCTCGGACTCGGCCTGCGTGACGTGGACACGGAGCGCGGGGTGTGCCTCGCGCAGCAGGGTCAGCGCGGTCGGCACCAGGGCGAGCGTCGCGGTCTGGAACGAGGCGATGCGCAGGGTCCCCGACAGGCCGGAGAGCGAGGTGGCGATGTCGGCCTCGGCTCGCTCCAGGCGCTCCAGGACCGCTTCCGTGTGCTCGACGAGGATCTCGGCCTGCGGGGTCAGGCGCACGCGTCGGCCGATCTGTTCGAGGAGGGGGACACCGACCTCCGTCTCCAGCTGCGAGAGCTGCTGGGAGATGGTCGAGGGGCTGTACGACAGAGCGGTGGCGACGGCGGCGAGGGTTCCGCGGTGCTTCAACTCACGCAGCAGTCTCAGCCGGTGCAGGTCGAACATCCACGCCCCCACTCGTCGAACACGGACACCTACGGCCACGGACACCCACGGCCCCGGACACAGCCACGGCACCTACAGCCACGGCCACCCACGGCCCCGAATCATCGAATTCTCTGATCATTATGCGTGGGAAACATGTGCTGGACCGAAGGGAGGTCCGGGCAGCACGCTGGTTCCGTGATGGATCAAGAGACCGACACCGTGGCCGGAACCCCCTCCTCCCTTCCCTGGTACACGCGCCCCGCCGCACGGACCTGGACCTGCGCACCTCCCCCGCCGGGCGCCCACCGCTTCCACACCGAGCTGCCCGGCTACTCCCCCACGGCGCTGCATGAACTGCCCGCCCTCGCCCGCGAGTTCGGGGTGGACCGCGTCTTCCTCAAGGACGAGTCGACGCGGCTCGGCCTGCCCGCCTTC
Source organism: Streptomyces sp. NPDC041068 (assembly GCF_040647455.1). Taxonomy (NCBI): domain Bacteria; kingdom Bacillati; phylum Actinomycetota; class Actinomycetes; order Kitasatosporales; family Streptomycetaceae; genus Streptomyces; species Streptomyces sp. NPDC041068. The sequence continues at coordinate 127,419 of NZ_JBEZCG010000012.1, read as the reverse complement.
AAGGCGCTCGGCGCGTCCTGGGCGATCGACAGGATCCTGGCCGAACTCACCAACGGCGCGTCGACCGGCGGGGGAACCCCGCGCCTGGTCACCGCCACGGACGGCAACCACGGCCGGGCCGTGGCCCGTCTCGCGCGACAGTTCGGCGGGCGCGCGCACGTCTTCGTACCCGACGGCGTGCACCCCGCCGCCGTGGCGGCGATCAAGGGCGAGGGTGCCGAGGTGACGGCCGTCGCCGGGTCCTACGACGCGGCGGTGCGGGAGGCGTCGGAGGCGGCCGCGGCGCCGGGTTCGGTGCTCGTCCAGGACATGGCGTGGGACGGGTACGAGGAGATCCCGTCGCTGATCGTCGAGGGGTACGCGACCCTGTTCGCCGAGCTGGATGCCCAACTGGCCGACGCGGACGCCCCGTCGCCCTCCCTGGTCGCCGTGCCGGTCGGGGTCGGGTCGCTGGCCCAGGCCGCCGTGACGCACTACCGCAGCCGGACCGCACCACGGGAGGGCGGTGGTGCGGTGGCTGCCGCACTGCTCTCCGTGGAGCCCGTGGTGGCCGCCGGGGTACTGGCAAGTCTGCGCGCGGGACGGCTCACGGGTGTGCCGACCGGCTTCACGACCATGGCGGGGCTGAACTGCGGCACGCCGTCCACGCTCGCCTGGCCCGTGCTGCGGGACGGCCTGGACGCGGCGATCGCCGTCGACGACGACGCGAGCGCGACAGCCGTGCGCGACCTGGCCGGACTGGGCGTCTCGTCCGGCCCCTGCGGCGCCGCGTCATTGGCCGGGGCGCGGGCCGCCCTCACCGGGGAGGGCGCCGTCGAACGCCGCGCCGCTCTGGGCATCGGGCCCGCCTCGACCGTCGTCCTGGTCAGCACCGAGGGCGCGGCCGCCAACCCGCAGGTCCAGGCGCTGGATCCGGCGGATCGATGAGCATCGATCCGCCAGGGGGTGTTCCATGGGGCGACCCACCCCCGGAACGATGATTTCCGGTCGATGCAGATGGTCGAAGAAAGAACCAATTTCCCATCGCCGCAGGTCAGAAGTTAGTCCTCGGTTATACCAATGCCGTTTGTCCATATGCTGGACAAGCGGAGCCACGCCACCTCACCACTCCTGAGCTGCCCGAACGCTCGTACGGACACCGTTCACCGGAGCGGCACATCCGGAAATCGACCATCCACATGGCGCTCACTCTCCGCACCGGCGAGACTCCTCACCGCAGTCACCACCCGCATCGAGCGAAGGAGAATCCACCATGCGTCGCACCCTCAAGGTCGTGGGAGCGGCCGCCGCGGCGGCCACCTGCGTCCTCGCCGCGACATCAGGCACCGCGCAGGCCGAGGCCCCGAAGACGAAGAGCCTCTACGCGCCGTCCGCCCTGGTGCTCACGGTCGGCCAGGGCGAGGACGCCACATCCGCCTCGGTGGAGCGCGCCGTGACGCTGACCTGCACGCCGCGCCCGGCCGGCAGCCACCCCGCGGCGGGCGCCGCGTGCGCCGAACTCCGCAAGGTGGACGGCCGGTTCGGGCAGCTGGTCGCCGCAGAGACCGGTGTCGCCTGTACCAAGGAGTGGCGCCCGGTGACGGTGAACGTCGCCGGCGTATGGAACGGCAGACACGTCAACTGGTCCGCCACCTTCGGCAACCGGTGCGAGCTCCATGCCGGTCTCGGGGAGGGTGCCGCACTCACCTTCTGACGGGATCACACCCTGAACCACACTCAGGGGAGTCCGGGTCACCTTTCGTGGGGGAAGGCGGCCAGGACGCGGGTCGGCCCCCGGTGTCGGACGGCACCGGGGGCCGTAGTGTGTCTGCCCGACCCCTCATCCCGTCGCGAGGAGTTCACCGTGACCCCGTACGAAGGCCTGCCCGGCGGCATCGGGATCTCGCGGCTGCGTGTGTACGACTGGCTCGCCGCCGACGGGCTGCGCGGCGGAACTCCCCATCTGCACCTCACCTGTTCGGAGGGGTACGCGGTCACCGGGGGACGCGGCGCCGTGCAGACCCTGACCGCTACGGGGTTCCAGGAGACGCCCCTCTCCCCCGGCGCGCTGGTGTGGTTCACGCCCGGCACCGTCCACCGCCTGGTCAACGACGGGGAGTTGACCGTCAACGTCCTCATGCAGAACTGCGGACTGCCCGAGGCGGGCGACGCCGTCCTCACACTGCCGCCGCCCCTGCTCGCCGCCCCCGAGACCTATCGCGCCGCCGTCGCCCTGCCCGCCGACGGGAGCGAGGCGGAGCTGGCAGCCGCGGCCCGGCGCCGCCGCGACCTGGCCGTCGAGGGTTTCACCGCCCTCCGCGAGGCGACCGAGGCCGGGGACCCGGAGCCGCTCGCCGCCTTCCACCGGGCCGCGGTCGCACTCGTACGCCCGCTGGCGGCACGGTGGCGGAAGCGCTGGAAGGCGGGCGCGGCCGCCGCCGCGGAGGCGACCGGCGCCCAGCTCGACCTGCTGGATCGCGGTGACGCCGGCTATCTGACCGCGGCGACGGTAAGGGCCGAACAGCCCGCCGCACGGGGCAGGTTCGGGATGTGCGGGCGGCTCGACGTCTACGACGTGAGCTGAGACGTCTACGACGTGAGCTGTGCCGCCGAACGCGCCGCCGCCCGTTCCGCCGCCACCTCGTCCAGCCTCCTCAGCACCCGCGCGCGCAGCAGCTCGTACTCCTCGCGGCAGCGGCGGATCTCCGGCGGCCGTACCACGACCGTGCCCTCGGTCACGATCTCCTCGGGGGCGAACTGTTCGCGGGTGAGGTCTATCTCGTACCCCTGACCGATCCTGTTCCACCAGTGGAAGTCCGTCTGTACGCCGTCGACATGGACCTCTCCGCGCAGCAGGTCGCCGCCCAACAGGTCGTGCAGGACGAGCGCGGTGACGCCGCACTGGTCCCTGGCCGGATTGTCGGTGGTCCAGTGCGGGCGGTGTTCGGGTGTGGTGGTGTCGGCGCCCCAACTGTCGCGGACGGCGGCCTCGATGTCGGTGAGAAGCAGAGGTGTCATGCCGCCACCTTGGCACCCGCCACTGACAATCAAGGTTCGACGCCGGTGCCGGTCCGCTCCTGCGGGGTGTCGGTCGCACGCACCACGCCCCGCTCGACCGCCCCGCCGATGGCCTCCTCCGCGTACCCCACCCCCTCCAACACCTGCCGCGTATCCGCCCCGGCCCCCCGCACCCGCGGCCGCACCCGCGCCGGTGTGCGCGACAGGGAAACCGGCGAGGCGAGCCCGCGGTAGTCGCCGGACTCGACGACCAGACCGCGGTGGCGCACCTGAGGTGCGGTCAGGGCCTCGGCGACGTCGTGCACCGGCGAGGCGGGGACACCGCGGGCCGTGAGCAGCGCGGCGAGGTCCGCGCGCGGGTGCGCGGCGATGGCCTTCTCCAGGGCCGCCCGCAGCTCCTGTTGGTGGCGCACGCGGTCCGGGTTGGTGCGAAAGCGCGGGTCGTCCGCGAGCCCCGGTACGCCCAGTACGTCCGTGAGCGCGCCGAACTGCCGGTCGTTGCCCACCGCGATGAACACCGGTCCGTCGGCCGCGGCGAAGGAGTCGTACGGCGCGATGGAGGGGTGCGCGGAGCCGCTGCGGCGCGGCACGGTGCCGTCCGCGAGCCAGGACGCCGAGTGCGGGTGGAGCAGGCTGATCGCCGTGTCCAGGAGGGTGCAGTCGACGAGTTGGCCGAGTCCGGAGCGATGGCGTTCGTGCAGGGCGAGCAGGATGCCGGAGAAGGCGAGGATCCCTGTGACCTGGTCGACGACGGGCACGCCGACCCGCAGCGGCGGTCCGTCCGCCTCGCCGTTGACGCTCATCAGGCCGCCGTAGGCCTGGAGGACCGCGTCGTAGCCGGGCTGTCCGCCGAGCGGTCCGTCGGTGCCGAAGCCGGTGACGCGGCAGTGGATCAGGGCGGGGAAGCGGCGCCTCAACTCCTCGTCGGGGTAACCCCACTTGGCCAGCGTGCCCGCCTTGAAGTTCTCGACGAGGACGTCGGTGTCGCGCAGCAGGGTGTCGAGGATCTCGCGCCCCTCGGGCACCGACAGGTCGACGACGATGTTCTTCTTGCCGCGGTTGAGGTTCCGGAAGTACGCGGAGGTGTCCGGGGCGACGAACGGCGGCCCCCAGCCCCGTGTCTCGTCACCGGCAGGCGGCTCGACCTTGATGACGTCGGCGCCGTGGTCGGCGAGCATCTGCGCGCAGTAGGGGCCCGCGAGGACCCGGGACAGGTCCAGGACCCTGAGCCCGGCGAGGGCGCCACCGGATGTGCCAGGAGTACCACCGGATGTGCTCGACGCAGGCTGCGGATTCGTCATCGGTGCGACCTCATCAGTAGGGCGTGTGACGTCGTCGGTAGGACGTGTGACTTCGTCGGCACGGCGTGCGACATCATCAGTAGGACTTCGGCAGGCCCAGCACATGGCCGGACACATAGGCGAGCACCATCTCCTGGCTGATCGGGGCGAGGCGCAGCAGCCGTGCCTCCCGGAAGTACCGCTCCACGTGGAACTCCTTCGCGTACCCCATCCCTCCGAGCGTCTGCACGGCCCGGTCCGCGGCCTGGTAACCGGCGTCCGCGCACAGCCACTTGGCCATGTTGGCCTCCTTGCCGCACGGCAGTCCGCGGTCGTAGCGCCAGGCGGCGTTGCGGGCCATGAGTTCGGCGGCGTCGAGCCGGGTGGCGGCCTCGGCGAGCGGAAAGGCGATGCCCTGGTTCTGCCCGATGGGACGGTCGAAGACGACACGCGCGCGTGCGTAGTCGGTGGCTCTGCGCAGCGCCGCCCTGCCGATGCCGAGGGCCTCGTGGGCGAGCAGGATCCGCTCGGGGTTGAGGCCGTCGAGCAGATACCGGAAGCCCTGCCCCTCCTCCCCCACGCGGCAGGTCACGGGCACGCGCAGCTCGTCGATGAGGACTTCGTACGAGGCGACGGCGTTGCGGCCCATCTTCGGGATGGCCCTCAACCGCACGGCTTCGGAGTCGATGTCGACGAGGAACAGCGTCATGCCGTCGGTGGGACGCTTCGCGGAGCGCGGCGCCGTGCGGGCGATGAGGACCATCTTCTGCGAGTGGCCCGCCTTGGTGATCCACACCTTGCGGCCACTGATGACGTAGTCGTCGCCGTCGCGGCGGGCAACAGTGGAGATGCGGGTGGTGTCCGTGCCCGCGTCGGGTTCGGTCACGCCGAAGCAGACGTGCAGCGAGCCGTCGGCGGCGCGCGGCAGGATCTCCTCGCGCAGCTCCGGACTGCCGTGCCTCACCAGGGTGTTGAGGCCGAAGATGGTCAGGTGCAGGGTGCTGCAGCCGTTCATCCCCGCCCCGGAAGCGGCGATCTCCTGGAGCAGCACGGACGCCTCCAGGATGCCGAGCCCGCCCCCGCCGTACTCCTCGGGGATCGCCATGCCCAGCCAGCCGCCTTCGGCAAAGGCGTCGTAGAACTCCTGGGGAAACACCGCCCGTTCGTCGTGATCCGCCCAGTATGTGTCCGGGAAGCGGGCGGCGAGATCGGCGACGGCACGGCGGATGTCCTCCTGCTCCTCGGTCGGGGCGAAGTCCATGGATCACTGCCTCAGTTCGTATATACGATCGCCGAGTCGGATATACGGGAGGCTAGGAGCCGTGGGATCGGCCGGTCAAGAGCCACCCGCGACGAACCAACACGAACCAACCGTGAAGAACCAGCCGTGAAGAACCAGCCGTGAAGAACCAGCCGTGAAGAATCACCGAGAGGGAGAAGGATCGTGAGCGAGGGAGGCGCCCCCAGGGAGCACAGGACCGTGAGCCGGGTGACGGGCATCCTTGAGTGCGTCTCACGACGCGGCGGCGCCCGTATGCAGGAGCTCGCCGATGTCCTCGAAGCCCCCAAGTCGTCGGTGTTCGGCCTGGTCAAAGGCCTTGTCTCGACCGGCTATCTGGTCGAGGAGCAGGGCGTGTACCGTCTGGGCCCCGCTCTCGGGGACCTCCTGCCGAGTCCCTCGCCGGATCTCGCGGGCGCCGCGCTCCCCACGCTCGAAGCGCTGCGCGACCACTTCGGCGAGACGGCCATGCTCGGCACCGCCGTGGGCGATTCCCTGGTGTACGCGACGGCCGCCGAGTCGCACCAGCTGATCCGCTACTCCGCGCCGCTGCGCACCCGCCGCCCGCTGTATCCGCCGAGCGCGGGCAAGGTGCTGCTCGCCCATCGCCCGCCGTCCTGGCGCGACAGATACCTGCGGACGCTGATCGGCGATCCCGCCGCGCTCGACGCGGCACGGGCCGAACTGGCCGAAGTCCGTGCCGCGGGCGTGGCGTTCAACCGCGGCGAGACACTCCCCGACGTGACGGCGGCGGCGCGTCCGGTCCTGGTGGGCGGGCGGCTGCGCGCGGTGATCGCGGTGGCGGGCCCCACCTCGCGCACCGCACCGAGGCTTCCCGACATCGCGGACGCGCTCGCGGAAGCGGTCCGCTCCGTCGCGGCCCGGCTCGGCACGACGGAGCGGCAGGGCGCTCGCGAAACCTCGTGAGGAACCCGGCACAATGCGCCCATGATCCTCCCCGAGATTCGAACGGCCCGCCTCGACCTCGTGCCGCTGCGCGTCGAGCACGCAGACGAAATGGCCCTGGTGCTCGGAGACCCCGCGCTGCACACCTTCATCGGGGGCTCCCCTGATGACGTCGAGGCCCTGCGCGCCCGTTACCGCCGCATGATCGCCGGGTCGCCCGACCCCGGCGTCTCCTGGTGCAACTGGGTCCTGCGCCTGCGCCAGCAGGAGAGCCCGTGCCTGGTCGGGACGGTGCAGGCGACGGTCGGCCGGGCAGACCGCCGCGCGGAGATCGCCTGGGTCGTCGGGACGCCCTGGCAGGGGCGCGGCTTCGCCTCCGAGGCGGCCCGCGGCCTGGTGAACTGGCTGGCCGGTCAGGACGTGCGCACGGTCGTCGCACACGTCCATCCCGACCACGGGGCGTCCGCGGCCGTCGCGAAGGCGGCCGGTCTCACCCCCACCGACACGGTCCAGGACGGCGAGATCCGCTGGGAGTCGACGACTGAGACCTGAGCCTTCCCGCGTCGACCCCTGGGGCTCAGTACGGCCGGTCGCCGGCGATGGCGACGCGCTCCGCGACCCGTCGGTGCGGGGCGTAGTCGTCGACGGCGTAGTGCTGCGTGGCGCGGTTGTCCCAGAAGGCGACGTCACCCGCCTGCCAGTGGAACCGCACCTGGTACTCCGGGACATGGGCCTGCCGCACGAGGTGGGCGAGGAGCCGGTCGCTCTCCTCGCGCTCCATGCCGACGATGTGCGTCGTGAAGGAGGTGTTCACGAAGAGCATCCGCCGCCCGGTCTCCGGGTGCGTGCGCACCACGGGGTGAGTGACGGGCGGAAAGCGGTCCTGGTGCGGGGCGAGGAGCTCGGGGCCGTAGAAGCGGGCGAAGCCGGGAATGAAGTCGTGCACGGCCCGCGCGCCGTCGATGCGCTCCTTGACGGCGTCGGAGAGGTTGTCGTAGGCGGCGGCCATGTCGGCCCACAGGGTGTCGCCACCGAAGGGCGGCACCTCGCGCAGCTGCAACACCGCGCCGAGCGCCGGGCGTTCGCGGAAGGTGACGTCCGCGTGCCAGACGTTCTCGTACGTGGGTGCCGCGCTGCCGCCCTTGTCGAAACGGACGACGTCGTCGGCGGAGCCGCGCGCGAGCAGCGGATTGGTCTCCAGCTCGCCCCAGTTGAGGGCGAAGGCGCGCTGCTGCTCCGCGGTGATGCCCGCGCCGCGGAAGAACAGCACCTTCCACTCCAGCAGGGCGCGGTTCAGCTCCTCGCGCAGCGCGGACGTCAGCGGCCGCGCCAGGTCGACGCCACGGATCTCGGCGCCGATGAGGCGGCCCTGTGGCAGGACGTCGAAGAGTGCGTACGGGCGCTCCTGCCGGTCGTCGGGCAGACGGCGCAGGGTGCGGCGGCCTTCGTACATGCCGTCGGCGGGGACGCGTGCTTCACGCAAGGAGGTGGTGACGGGGGCAGTCATGGAGGTCTGATCCTTCGAGGTGAGGGAACGGGCGTACGGCGCTGCGGAGCGGAGTCCGTACAGCTAGCGGCCCGATCGCTCGCACCCGCGCCGCCACGGGACGCCGAACGTCCGTACGGCGGCGGTGAGGTGCTGGATCATGGTCGTCATTGTGGGACGACCTCGCACGTCGGGTCAACAGCCTCTGGACCGGGCCCTCTCACCCTTTCTCATCCGCCCTCGTCCCTTCTCGTCCCTTCTCGTCCCTCCTCCGCCCCTTCTCGCCCCTCCTCGCCTCTTCTCGTTCCGTCACGGCTTGCGCAGCACGCCCCCGTACTCGTAGATCCCCTTGTTGGAGTCGGTCGCGCCGACGTACGGCACGAGGTCCGGGTGGACCGGAGCGAGCGGCGGCTGGTCGGCGTCGGGGCGCCAGTCGACGAGGTTGACCAGGCCGGGCTCGACGGGCACCAAGCCGTCGAGCAGGGCGTCGACTTCGGCGGGGGTGCGCGTCTGCCACGGGACGCCGCCGCCGGAGATGTGCGCGGTCATCGCCGCGCCCCGCTCGGGGTCGTCGGCGACCACCTGCGAGAAGCCGAGGAGGCTGCCCGGGGCCGCGCGGTCGACGACGGTCCGCAGGATGCGGCGGGGCCCGTCGGCGTCGACGAGGTGGTGGCCCACGGAGAGGAAGAGCACGGCGACCGGCTCGTCGAAGTCGATGAGCCGCACCACGTCGGGGTGTTCGAGGATCGCGTCCTGGTCCCGCATGTCGCCGGTGATGACGGTCGTGGAGAAGTCGTCGGCGAGCAGGGCGCGGCCGTGCGCGAGGACGACAGGGTCGATGTCCACGTAGACGACGCGGGCGTCGGGGGCGAAGCGCTGTGCGACCTGGTGGACGTTGTCGTCGGTGGGCAGTCCGCAGCCCATGTCGATGAACTGGCGGATGCCCGCCTCACGGGTCAGATGGCGCACCGCGCGGAAGAGGAACTCGCGGTTCTGCCGGGCGATGTCGACGCACTCCGGGAACGACGGCAGAGTGGCGAGCAGGAAGTTCCGGTCCACCTCGTAGTTGTCCTTGCCGCCCAGCATCCAGCCGTAGGCGCGCGCCGAGGTCGGGGTGTCGTAGGGAACGGACGGAATGGACACCGTCTCGGGCTGGTTGTCACTGGCCACAGTGCGCTCTCCACCTCTCCCGCAGGATTCACGGAACGTGTTCCTTGTCGTGACACTATCCAGTGATCCACGTTCGGGTGAACCGACTCCCGGAAGTCCAACGAGCCCAGGGGGAAAGGTGGTTGAGAAGGTGTCCGGGCTCCGCGTGTGGCGCACGGGTCGCGACAGGGACTGTGGTGTGCCCCACCCGGCCGCCGTCCGAGCCCCCGCATGGCGCATGATCGTGGCAGAGCCATCCGCACCACAGGATCCGTACCACCCAGAGAGGACCTCCCCATGGAAGACCGCTTCGACGTCGTCGTGCTCGGAGCAGGACCCGGCGGCTATGTGGCCGCCATTCGCGCCGCCCAGCTGGGCAAGCGCGTAGCGGTCGTCGAAGAGAAGTACTGGGGCGGTGTCTGCCTCAACGTCGGCTGCATCCCGACGAAGGCGCTGCTGCGCAACGCCGAGCTGGCCCACCTCTTCACGCACGAGCAGAAGACGTACGGCATCAAGGTCGACGGACAGGTCTCCTTCGACTACGGCGAGGCGTTCAGCCGCAGCCGCACGGTCGCGGACGGCCGCGTCAAGGGCGTCCACTTCCTGATGAAGAAGAACGGCATCACGGAGTTCGACGGCCGGGGCACGTTCCTGGACGCGAACACGCTGCAGGTGGCGAAGTCCGACGGCACCACCGCCACCATCGGCTTCGACAACTGCATCATCGCCACCGGCGCCACGCCCCGCCTGCTGCCCGGCACCAGCCGCAGCGAGCGCGTGGTCACGTACGAGGAGCAGATCCTCGCCGACTCGCTGCCGCGGTCGATCGTGATCGCCGGCGCGGGCGCGATCGGCATCGAGTTCGCGTACGTCCTGCACAACTACGGCGTGAAGGTCACGATCGTCGAGTTCCTCGACCGCGTCGCGCCCCTGGAGGACGCGGACGTCTCCAAGGAGCTGGCCAAGCAGTACCGCAAGCTCGGCATCGACGTGCTGACCTCGACGCGCGTGGAGTCGATCGACGAGTCGGGCGAGCAGGTCCAGGTCACCGTCACCGGCAAGGACGGCAAGCAGCAGATCCTGGAGACGGACAAGGTCCTGCAGGCCATCGGTTTCGCGCCGAACGTCACCGGCTACGGCCTGGAGGCGACCGGTGTACAGCTCACCGAGCGGGGCGCGATCGAGGTCGACGGCCGCTGCCGCACGAACGTCCCGCACATCTACGCCATCGGCGACGTGACCGCGAAGCTGATGCTGGCGCACACCGCCGAGTCCATGGGCGTCGTGGCCGCGGAGACCCTCGCGGACGCCGAGACGATGGAACTCGACTACCCGATGATCCCGCGCGCCACCTACTCGCAGCCGCAGATCGCGAGCTTTGGCTGGACCGAGGCACAGGCCAAGGAGAAGGGCTTCGACGTCAAGGTCGCGAAGTTCCCCTTCCAGGCCAACGGCAAGGCGCACGGCCTCGGCGACACCGTCGGCTTCGTGAAGATCATCAGCGACGCGAAGTACGGCGAGATCATCGGCGCCCACCTGATCGGCCCGGACGTCACCGAGCTGCTGCCCGAGCTCACCCTGGCCCAGCAGTGGGACCTCACCGTCCACGAGGTCGCGCGCAACGTCCACGCGCACCCGACGCTGGGCGAGGCCGTCAAGGAAGCGGTGCACGGCCTGGCCGGGCACATGATCAACTTCTGACGGCGCCCCCGCACGCCCCGGGCGCCCCGCCACCACGAGCCTGACCGGAATACGGCGGCTCGAGTGGCGGGGCCGCCCGCTCCGGCCGATGCTGGGCGGGACACGACTGTGATGCCTCGGGGGCGAGGAGAGGCAGTAGCCGATGTTCTCAGGCCTGGGTCGATTCGTGGTCCGCCGCCCCTGGTGGATCATCCTGGCGTGGGTGGTGGTGGCCGGCGCGGTGATCTCGCTGGCACCGAAGCTCACCTCCAGCAGCGACGAGGCGAGTTTCCTTCCCGACCACTACGAGTCCATTCGCGCGGCCGACGTGCAGGAGAAGGAGTTCCCCAAGCAGCAGAACATCGGCGCGATCATCGTCTTCGAACGCCGGCCTCCGACAAGGCACTAGCGACCGTCAAGGACCGGCTGCGCCCCGCCGCGCACGACGACGCCCCGGCCGGCACGCAGGCGCTCGTCGGCGGGACCACCGCGGTGTACGTCGACATCAACAAGGCGGTGGACCGCGACTATTCGGTGGTCTTCCCGGTGGCGGCGCTCGCCATCATGGTGATCCTCGGCCTGCTGCTGCGCAGCCTGGTGGCGCCCTGGTACCTGATGCTGTCCGTCGCACTCGGCTTCGGCGCGACGCTCGGCGCGACCTCGCTGATCTTCCAACAGATCGGCAGCCAGCCCGGGTTGATGTTCATGCTGCCCGTGATCATGTACTTGTTCGTGGTCGCGCTCGGCACGGACTACAACATCCTCATGGTGTCGCGGCTTCGCGAGGAGGCCCGCGAGGGCCGGAACCCGCACGACGCGGCGGGCACGGCGGTGCGCCACTCCGGGCCCACCATCGGGTCGGCGGGAGTGATCCTCGCGGGTACGTTCGCGACGCTGATGCTGGCGGGCAACTCGACGCTCTCCCAGATGGGTTTCTCGCTCTCCTTCGGCATCGTCATCGCCGCCTTCGTGATGGCGATGGTCTTCACCCCGGCGCTGACGGCCCTCATCGGCCACGCGGCCTGGTGGCCCGGCCACGGCGACGAGAAGCGGAACGGAAACGGCAGCGCTCCTCCTCCGGACCCGCAGGAGGAGCCGGTCGGCGGCGCGACGCGCTCGCAGTAGGAGTGACGGACTCGCGGGAGGGAGGAGTGACGGACTCCCAGGAGGAGTGACGGGCACGTGCAGCCACCCCGCGGGCCGCTCCCCTGCGGACGGTTCCCGCAGGCTCGACTCGGGCCGCACGATCCCCGTCAGCGTCCCGCACACCGCGCCGACGCCGGCACCCAGACCTCGGTGACCCCGAATCCGGCCGCCGCCACGATGCCGACGGCGGCCTCGATCAGGCCGAGGGAGCGGGCCGGTGCGCGGTCCGTCACCGGCTCCTACCGGCGCGTTCCGCGGCCAGCGCCTCGCTCACGGCCGCGCGGCCCGCGTCGCGGAACACCCGCTCGTGCGCGTCGACTTCGTGCACCCACGCGCGGTGCACGCGCACCGTGCGGGCCTCCCCCGCGAGCCCCTCGCGCACTCCTTCCTCCAGTGCCCCGGCGAGAGCGGCGTCGAGGACGTCCATGCCGAGCGGATTGACGAAGGTGTACGTTCCCCTCTCGCGCCCGACGTCGAGGGTGACCCGCGCCCAGCCGCCGCAGCTGGTCTGGTTCCCCGCGGTGGCGGTCCGCCGGATCGGCAGCTCTGCCCGCGCCAACTCCACTGCCTGAGCGGCCAGTTCGTACTGCGTACGCCAATCGGCGTCGGGGAATCCGAGGACGAGCCGATCGACTCCGGCCCGCCCGTACTCGACGATCTTCTCGGCGGCCCGCTCCGGTGTGCCGTCGACCGGCATGGCGGCGGCGCGTTCGGCGTCGATGCCGTAGCGGCGCAGCACGTTTCCGGCCGCCGGGGTCCGCCGCCCGCGGGTGCCGGGGGCGTCGAGGGCCGACGGGACGGCGACACTCACCGTCGGCCGGACGACGCGACCGGTCTCGGCAGCCAGCGCCGCCAGGCGGGGCACCGTCCGGGCTACGTACGCCGGGGAGGCGAGGTTCGGGAACCAGCCGCCGAACCGGACCGCGCGCCGCAGGTCGGCGTCCGACTCGCCGCCGATGAGGAAGGGCGGCCAGTTCACGCGCGGCTTCAGGACCAGCTCCGCGTCGCCGACCTCCGTCGGGTGGGCCACGAGCAGGCTCCGCAGTTGCTCGAGCACGCGGTCGGTCCGCTCGTCGCGCTCGTCGTACGGCACGCCGGTCGCCGCCCGTACGGGGGTCTCGGCGAGCCCGCCGCGCCACTGGGTCCAGGCACTGCCGCCGGTGTCGGCACCCAGCAACAGCCTTCCCCCGGAGAGGAATTGGAGGCTGGCGAGCTGCTTGGCGAGGTGGGCGACTTGGCGGACGGGGGCGGTCAGGACGCCGTAGCCGATCCTGATGCGGCGTGTCACCGCCGCGGCCGTGGCGAGCGTGACCGTCGCGTCGAGCACCGGGACGCGCCCCACCAGGTGGTCGCCCGCCCACACGGACTCGAAGCCGAGCTCCTCCGCCCGGCGCGCGGCCGCGGCGAACTCCCCGGCCTGCCCCTCTCCGTCCGCCCGCAGCATCGGCAGGAACACCCCGATGTCGACCGCCATGTCCTCCTCCACCCCCGCTTTCCGCATCCGTGCCCCGTGCCTCCGCGGGCAACGGGAGAACGTTAGTCCAAGTTGCCATCACGCGAAAAGTGTGAACACGAAGTCGCACCCACACTCCCCTCATTGCACACACTCGCAGCGAAAGCGCAAGCGAAATCAATAGCCTCGAAAAAATCGCCAGCCTGGGAAAAGGAGGGAAAAGTCAAGCCCGTCGGCGACTTTCCGGAAACTTCCCAAACTGGGCCTCTACCTGCAGTGATCTGGTGTTAGGGTTTCGCTTCGCCTTTCCCGCAGTCCCGAGCCGTGCCGCATTATCACCGGCACGCCACGCGTATTGCATTGCGGTGTTCCGCGCTTGGCAGCGGTGCACCACCACCCCTGGACCCGGAATGGAAGCAGCCCTTCCATGTCTGTTCTCCGTTCCGGGGAAATGTGTCCACGCCTCGTTCTGGAGCTCTTTCATGCCTGCTGACAGCACCGCTGTCACCACCCCCGCGCCGTCGGGCACGACCGGCGCCCCGCCCGGCGGCGGCCGTCACCTCGGCCTCGCCCTGTTCGTGATCGCCGCGGCCCAGCTGATGGTGGTCCTCGACGGCACGATCACCAACATCGCCCTGCCCAGCGTCCAGACCGCCCTGGACGTGTCCGACGCGAACCTGGCCTGGGTCGTCAACTCCTACGCCCTGGCCTTCGGCGGACTGCTGCTCCTCGGCGGCCGCGCGGGCGACCTCTTCGGGCGGCGGCTGATGTTCCAGGCCGGCATCGTCCTGTTCACCCTGGCCTCCCTGCTCGGCGGCCTCGCCCCGAACACGGGCCTGCTGATCGGCGCGCGCGTCCTGCAGGGCGTCGGCGCGGCCGTCGCGGCACCCAGCGCCCTGTCCCTGATCGCCACGACGTTCCCCGAGGGCAAGCCGCGCAACAAGGCCATGGGCGTCTATGCGGCGATGGCCGGCATCGGAGCCACCGTCGGCCTGCTGCTCGGCGGCGTCCTCACCGACGCCCTGGACTGGCGCTGGGTGTTCTTCGTGAACATCCCGATCGGCCTGGCCGTCCTCGCGGGCACCAGGACGCTCGTCGAGGCCGAGCGCCACCGTGGCCGCCTCGACCTCCCCGGCACGCTGACCGGCACCGGCGGTCTGATCGCGCTGGTCTACGGCATCACCCGCGGCGGCGAGCACGGCTGGACCGAGGGCCCGACCCTGAGCTGCTTCGCCCTCGCGGCCGTCCTGCTCAGCGCCTTCCTGCGCGTGCAGGGCCGCAGCGCGCATCCGCTGATGCCGCTGCGGCTCTTCAAGGACCGCAACCGCTCCGGCTCCTACGCCACGATGCTGTTCATCGGCGCCGGCATGATGGCGACCTTCTACTTCCTCACGCTCTACATGCAGCTGATCCTCGGCTACAGCGCGGTCGAGGCCGGCGTCGCCAACCTGCCGTTCAGCCTCGGCATGGGGGTCGCCACCGCGCTCAGCGCCAAGCTGGTCGCCCGTCTCGCGCCGCGCGCCATCGCCGGGCCCGGCCTGCTCGTGGCGGCCGCGGGCATGTTCTGGTTCGCCACGCTCACCCCCGAGTCGTCGTACGCGGGCCATCTGATGCCCGCGATGTTCGTGACCGCGCTCGGTCTCGGGACGGGCTTCGTCCCGATGACGCTGGGCGCGGTCAGCGGCGTCCAGCACCAGGAGGCGGGCATCGCCTCGGCTCTCCTGAACACCGCCCAGCAGATCGGCGGCGCCCTCGGCCTCGCCGTCCTGTCGACGGTCTCCACCTCGGGGGCCAATGACCGGCTGCCGGACGCGGCGGCCTCCTTCTACCGCGGCCTGGCCACCGAGGACCACGGCCTGACGGCCAGGGCGGCGGACGCACTGACCCACGGCTACACCCTGGCCTTCGTCGGCGCGGGAGCCATGTTCCTGGCGGGTCTCGCCGTCACCGGCCTGGCCATCACCGCGGGCAGGCAGCGGGCGGCCGAGGGCGCGGCACCCGTGCACATGGGCTGAACATCCCCGGTGGACCGCTTCGCCGCGAACTCGGCCCCCTCCGCCGATAAAATTTCTTCCGCGAGATGTCGAGAACGCGGCGCCCGCTCCGACGTCCCCCGTGAGAGTCGCCCACGAGGGGTGACGGCGCAGTCGAGGAGCGAAGTCATGAAGTATCTGGTGATGGTCCAGGGTTCGCAGGCCGACTACGAAGCGATGACGGGCAAGCCCTCCGGGAACAGCCCGGCCTGGAGCGAGCAGGAACTGCAGGCGATGTTCGCCTTCATGGGCGGGATCACCAACGATCTCGCCGAGTCCGGTGAGCTCGTCGACGCGCAGGGTCTCACCGAGCCCGCGCAGGCCCGCTTCGTCAGCAAGGACAAGGCCGGCCGCCCGGTGATCACCGACGGTCCCTACGGCGAGACGAAGGAGGTCCTCGCCGGCTACTGGGTGGTCGACTGCGAGAGCCTCGACCGGGTCACCGAGATCGCCAAGCGCATCACGGAGTGCCCCGGGCCCGAGGGTCTCGTCGAGCCGCCCGTCGTGATCCGTCCGATCCAGGACGCCTCGGGCGGCGAATGTTGAGACGGAGGACCGGGGTCGAGGACCTGCTGCGCCTGCACGCGCCGCAGGTCCTCGGCGCGCTGGTGCGCCGGTACGGACACTTCGCCGCCTCCGAGGACGCCGTGCAGGAGGCGCTGCTCGCCGCGGCGCGGCAGTGGCCGGACAAGGGGGTGCCCGACAATCCGCGCGGCTGGCTGATCAGGGTCGCCTCGCGCCGCCTCATGGACCAGCTGCGCGCCGACGAGGCACGGCGGCGGCGCGAGGAGGACGCGGCGCTGCTCACCCCGCAGGACGCGTTCACCGCTCCCCCGCCGGGCGAGAGCCGCGCCCCCTCGGACGACGACACGCTCACGCTGCTTTTCCTGTGCTGCCACCCGGAGTTGAGCCCGGCCGCGCAGGTCGCCCTGACGCTGCGGGCCGTCGGTGGTCTGACGACGGCGGAGATCGCCCGCGCGCACCTGGTGCCCGAGGCGACGATGGCGCAGCGGATCAGCAGAGCCAAGGGGAGGATCAAGGGGACGCCGTTCCGGCAGCCGGGGCCCGAGGACCGCGACGCACGCCTTGCCGTGGTCCTCCAAGTGCTGTACCTGATCTTCAACGAGGGCTATACGGCCACCTCCGGTGACACCCTGCACCGCGCCGACCTCGCGCGCGAGGCGATCCGCCTGACGCGCTCCGTGCGTCGGCTGCTGCCCCAAGAGGGCGCGGTGACGGGCCTGTTGGCACTGATGCTGCTCACCGAGGCACGCACGGCCGCCCGCACGGGGCCGCACGGCGAGCTGATTCCGCTCGACGAGCAGGACCGCACCCTCTGGGACCGTCAGGCGATCACCGAGGGCACGGCGCTGGTCGAGGAAGCACTGACCCAGGGCCCGCCCGGTGTCTACCCGTTGCAGGCGGCGATCGCCGCCCTGCACGACGAGGCCGAGCACACGGACGCCACCGACTGGCCGCAGATCCTCGCCCTGTACGACGTCCTGGTACGCCGCACTCCCGAGCCCATGGCCGAGCTCGGCCGGGCGGTGGCCCACGCGATGGTGCACGGGCCACGGGCCGGGCTCGGTGAACTGGCGGCGCTGGAGGAGCGGTTGAAGGGGCACTACCGCCTCGAAGCCGTGCGCGCCCACCTGCTTGAGCGGGCGGGCGACATCGAAGGGGCCCGCAGCGCCTACCGGTTGGCGGCGCAGGGCACGCTCAGCCGCCCCGAGGCCCGCTACCTTCAGACGCGTGCCGCCCGGCTCTCGCCCTGAGCGGGGACCCGGCCGAGCGGGGCGCAGTGCTCGGCGACGGTGTCGGCGAAGGCACGGGCCAGCGGGCTGAGCGCGTCCCAGCGACGCACCGCCCACCCGACGGACAGCGGCGGCAGCTCAGGAACCGGGACGAGGCGCAGCCCCGCTGGGCCGTGGTCGCGCCAGCCGGGCAGTGCGGGCACGACGGCCTGGCCGAGGCCGAGCTCCGCGAGGAGGACGGCGGTGTCCCAGTCGGCGACACTGGTGACCGTCGGCAGCGTCACCTCCAACTCGCCGAGGTGGGCGTCGAGTTGCCCTCGCGACGTGGAGTTCTCCGGCGGCGTGATGAGCTGCGCGGCGGACAGCTCGGCGGGGTCGACCCGCGGCCGGTCGGCGAGCGGGTCGTCGGCACGGACGGCGAGGACCCAGGGCAGTTCGACGACGGGCCGCTGCTCGATGCCGCGCACCGGCTCCCCCAGGGTGATCCAGGCGAGATCGAGGTCGTCGGCGGCGAGCGCGTCGAAGGACCTGCGGTTGGAGCTGACGGTCTGGAACTCCAGGCTGACGCGCGGGTAGCGGTCGCGGAAATCGACGACGGCCTCGGCCATGAAGTGCCGCACGGAGGTGGCCCCGGTGGTGATCCGCACCGCGCCGCCGTCGCCGCGCACCTGCTCGCGCAGTCTGCGTACGGCGAGGTCGATGCCGCCGATCCCGTCGGACGCGGCGCCCTGCAGGATCCGCCCGGCCGATGTGGGCACCACGCCGCGCGCGTGCCGCTCGAGGAGACTCACGCCCAGTTCCCGTTCCAGGCGTTTGACGTGCTGGCTCACGGCCGACTGCGTACAGGACAGGTCGCGGGCGACGGCACTGAGGCTGCCCGCGCGGCAGACGGCGATGAAGATGCGGAGGTCGTCGAGAGTCACGGCGTATGAAGTTATCCCTTGGAGGGATACAAGGAAACCCGAGGATTGACTTGGGTTTTGACCGTGCCCCAAGATCTTTGACGGCCCGGGCGGCGACCCGGCGACGGGCGTCGACCCGGGGGTCACAAAACGACTCCCGGAGCACGGGCCATTCGATTCGACTCAACTCCGCGAGAAGGGTGACGCGTGGAAGCGCTGGAGATGGTGGCCGTCGGGGTCGCCGGTGTGGCGGCCGGCGGACTCAACGCCGTGGTCGGTTCGGGCACCCTCATCACCTTCCCCACCCTGCTGGCCTTCGGCTTCCCACCCGTGGTCGCCAATGTGTCGAACAACCTCGGCCTGGTGCCGGGCACGCTCAGCGCCGCGTACGGCTACCGCAGGGAGATGAAGGGCCAGTCCAAGCGCCTGCTCCGCTTCGGCACGGCATCACTGATCGGCGGCCTGATCGGCGCACTGCTCCTGCTGAAGCTCCCCGCCGACGCCTTCCAGGCGGTGGTGCCGTCCCTGATCCTGACCGCGTGCGTCCTCGTACTGCTGCAGCCCTGGCTCAGCCGCAGACTGGCGGACCGGAAGACCGAAGGAAAGAAGGACGGCGGCATCCCCATGTGGTGCGGCGTCCTCGCCACCGGTGTCTACGGCGGCTACTTCGGCGCGGCCCAAGGCGTCCTCCTCATGGCCCTGTTCGGCACCTTCCTCAAGGACGACCTGCAGCGCCTGAACGCCGCGAAGAACGTCCTCGCCTCGATCGTGAACGGCGTCGCGGCCGTCGTCTTCATCGCGGTCGCGGACATCGACTGGGCAGCGGCGGGCCTGATCGCCCTCGGCTCTACGGTCGGCGGCCTGATCGGCGCCCGCTACGGCCGCCGACTGCCGCCCACGGCGATGCGCGCCTTCATCGTCGTGGTGGGGGTCACGGCGTCGGTGGTCATGCTGATGCGGTAGCCGACGTCCGCCGGTGACGCTCTCGCACCACGTCGAGGAAGACCGACCGCAGTTCGTACCGCCTCCTGCCACGGGTCTTCATGGCATGGCAGTTCGGGCACAGGGCGACGGCCTTGGAGTCGTAATACCGCCCGCCGACCACGAGCAGACACGTACGGGACCCCTGGAAGCCGTACCGGCTCAGGAAGGCACCGCGGCCCAGCCGATCGAATTCCTCGACGGCCCGGAGCACCTCCGGTCGTCCCATGTCACTCAGCTCGTCCCATGTCACTCAGCGCCATGGCGCCCACGACAGGGCGGGGCACCGACAACCCGGCCCGCGTCGCCCGGGTCCTCCCGCAGAGATATCCCGGACCCTCCCGCAGAGATCTACCGACGGGTAACGCAGCTCACACTCCCGGACCCCTCACCTGGGAACACCGCCCTATGGTTTAGCGTTGAACATGATGTGGCCCCGACCGAGATTCCCCCGTCCGGTCGGGGTCACACCACGTTCATGACGGCTTCTTCCCCTGTTTTCACGCCTTCGAGGGCGAATATGCCAACCGCGCCGCGTCACACACGCCCGAGCGGCATCATGCGTCCATGGACGGTGCCAAGCCTGTGCAGGTCTTGTTCACGCCCGAGGAGTACGCCGCGCTCCTGCGGCATGCGGATCAACTCGGGGTGCCGGTAGCCGAGTTCATACGTCGCGCGGTCACCGTCCGCGCCGCGGAGCACCCCGGCCCGTGCCGGGCCTCCGACTCCCGGCGCGGGGCGACCGTGCCCCCGATCCAGCGGAGCCTCGACGCGGACGGGACGCCCGCGCTCCAGCGGTTCCTGGACACCCTCGCCGCCTCGGCGGAACCCGAAGAGCACGGAGGGCGGTGACCGAAGGGCGCGGGCGACCGGCGAGGAGCGGGCAGCACTCAGGAGAGGACGATCTCCGGCTTGTAGAGGTCCAGCCAGATCGCCAGGTCCAGCGTCCGCTCCAGGCCGCGCCGGGACGGCTGGGTGATCTGCGGAGCACTCACATCGGCCGCCCGCGCGGCCGCCTCGCGGTCCACGAGGTCGAACACCGGATGCCCTGACTGGGCGAGCAGATCCTTGACGTGCCCCTGGAGGGCGATCGCGTACTTGGGGTCCTGCGTGGAGGGATAGGGGCTCTTCACCCGGTCGTAGACCGACTGCGGCAGTACATCGGCGGTCGCCTCGCGCAGCAGGCTCTTCTCCCTGCCGTCGAAGGACTTCAGCGCCCAGGGCGTGTTGTACACGTACTCGACCAGACGGTGGTCGCAGAACGGGACGCGCACCTCCAGACCGACGGCCATGCTCGCACGGTCCTTGCGGTCCAGCAGGATGCGCACGAAGCGCGTCAGATGCAGATGACTGATCTTCCGCATCCGGTACTCGAAGTCGCTCTCGCCGTCCAGGCGCCGGACCCCGGCGACGGCGGTCGCGTAGCCCTCCTTGACGTACGCGGGGAGATCGAGCGCGGCGTTCAGGTCGGGGCGCAGAATCCGGGCGTCGTCCCCGAAGTGGTCGGCGAACTTCACCAGCCAGGGGAAGGTGTCGGCCGCGCGCGCCTCCTCGTCGAAGAACTGCAGGTACCCGCCGAACACCTCGTCCGCCGACTCCCCGGACAGCGCGACCGTGGAGTGCTCGCGGATCGCGCGAAAGAGGAGGTAGAGCGAGGCGTCCATGTCGCCGAAGCCCATGGGGATGTCCCGTGCGCGGATCATCTTGGCGCGCACCTCCGGGTCCGCGAGCGCGTCCGAGTCCAGGACGATGTCTCGGTGCTCGGTGCCCGCCGACTTCGCGACGTCGTGGACGTAGGGGGTGTCGGGCGTGCCGCGCAGTTCGTCGGCGACGAAGTTGTCGGCCTGGCCGACGAAGTCGACGGCGAAGCTGCGCACCGTCTCTCCCACCTCACCGAGCCGGCGCGCGGCGAGCGCCGTCATCGCCGACGAGTCGAGGCCTCCGGAGAGCAGGGTGCAGCGCGGCACGTCCGAGACGAGCTGGCGGCGCACGATGTCGTCGAGCAGCTCGCGGACCCGCGCGATCGACGCGTCGCGGCCGTCGGTGTGCGGGCGCGTCTCCAGGGTCCAGTAGACGTGCCGACGCAGCCCCGAGCGGTCGACGGTCACCACCGTGCCGGGTTCGACCTCGCGCATGCCGTCCCACACGGCATGGCCGGGCGTCTTGACCGTGGCGAAGACTTCGCGCAGGCCGTCCAGGGTGACGCGGGCGCGGGCCAGCGGATTGGCGAGGATCGCCTTGGGCTCGGAGCCGAACAGGACGCCGTCGGAGGTCTCGTAGAAGTAGAAGGGCTTGATGCCCATGCGGTCGCGGACCATCACGAGCTTGTCGTGACGGGCGTCCCAGATCGCGAAGGCGTACATGCCGTTCAGGCGCTCGGCGAGCGCCTCGCCCCATTCGAGGTAGCCGCGCAGCACGACCTCGGTGTCGGACTCGGTGCTGAACCGGTGTCCGCGGCCCGCCAGTTCACGCCGCAGCTCGGTGAAGTTGTACGTCTCGCCGGAGTAGACCATCGCGACGGTGCCCGTCGGCGTCTCGACGGTCATCGGCTGACGCCCGCCGGGCAGATCGATGATCGCGAGCCGGCGGTGTCCGAGCCCGGCGGGTCCGCCGGTCCACGTACCGCGGTCGTCCGGACCGCGGCAGGACATCGTCTCCGTCATGGCGTCCAAGGTGGTGGACTCGGCCGTCAGATCACGGCCGAAGGAGACCCAGCCGGTAATGCCGCACATGCGCTTTCCTT
Source organism: Streptomyces sp. NPDC041068 (assembly GCF_040647455.1). Classification (NCBI taxonomy): domain Bacteria; kingdom Bacillati; phylum Actinomycetota; class Actinomycetes; order Kitasatosporales; family Streptomycetaceae; genus Streptomyces; species Streptomyces sp. NPDC041068. The sequence goes on along the minus strand of NZ_JBEZCG010000012.1, from coordinate 105,630 downwards.
CCACTCGGCGAACTAGATGTATCTAGCACCTATAAAGCGAGCGTGCGCCTCCGATTGCGTACGGTCAACGCCCCGGCAACACAGCCGCCCCGGCCGACCCCCGCGGTTTCGGCCGCGCTTTACCAAGGCCAGAGAGCGTGCGGGGAGCGGGACACACCCACCCACCGCACCGGTACGGGAGCGGCCCGCGTCACGGAAGGAAACATTCCGGCCACGGGCAAAGACTTGTCAACGATCCAGCAGTCGCTCCGCGAGCGTCCACGCCTTCTGCCCGGCGACGATCGCGTACGCGGGGTGGACGGGGTCGCTGATCTCGGCATGCGCGTTGCGATCGGCTGGCTGGTGGCGGTGGTGGTCGTACGGCGGAGCGCGGACCGGCGTACGACCGACGCCGCACCGGTCACCGCGGGGTCAGAAACGCCTGCACCCCGGGTGCGTACCGGTCGGTGAGCTCGGCGATCTCCGCGGCGCGCAGATGCGGGCCGCGGGCGATGCCGTACATCACGCCGAGGCCGATCAGCATGCCGACGGCGAGCTCGGCGCGCAGGCCGGCGTCCGGCCCCGGCAGCCGTTCGCTCAGCCTCTGCACCACCTGCGCGCGGAAGTTGGCGCGCAGGATGTCCCCCTGCTCGCCGTGGAGCGGGGCGAAGACGATGCGCAGGATCGGGTCGGCGCCCCGCTCGGCCTGGCCGGTCAGCAGATGGCGGACCATGTGGCGGCCGAGCTCTTCCACGGGCGCGGCGAAGAAGTCCTCCGCGTCGGTCTCGAACGACATGACCTGGGAGAACAGCGCGTCCTTGTTGCCGAAGTACTTGAGGATCAACGGCGCGCTCACTCCGGCGCGTTCGGCCACCGCCTTGAGCGTGATGTCGCCGTGCGCGTGCCGCGCGAGGAGGTAGCGGACGGCGCGGACGATGGCTCCCTTGGTCGCCTCGGCATCGCGGCGGCCGGGGGCGCAGGCCGCGCCCGTCTGCACCGTCGCGCCCGGCTTCACAGTGGCGCCCGACTCCACAGTGGCGCCCGACTCCGAAGCCACACCCGCCTCCACCGTCACGTCCACCATGGTCACGTTCCCTCCAGAGCCGTCTCCTGGGCGGAACCCCCGTGCCCGGCGATCGGCCGCTCGCCGTCCGGTGCCGTGTCCGAGGGTATGGCCAGGGCGATGACGCACGCGACGAGCGCGACCGTTCCGGCCAGGGCGAACGCCAGTTGATAGCTGCCCAGGGTGGGGACCTGCACGCCCTCGACGACCGAGGTGTGCCGGACGAGCACGGCGGCGACCGCCGCACTGGAGACGCTCTGTCCGATCGTCCGCATCAGGACGTTCACGCCGTTCGCGGACGCGGTCTGCTCGACGGGCACCGCCCGGAGGATCAGGGTGGGCAGCGCCGAGTACGCGAAGGTGGTCCCGGTCGCCACGATCGCGGCGCCCACCATGATCATCCACAACTCCCGGCTGTCGATGATGCGTACGACGTATCCGACCGCCATGAACACGGTGCCGACGGCGAGGGTGATCCGAGGGCCGCGCGCCGTCGACACCCGGGCCGACACCGGGGAGAGCACCAGCAAGATGACGGCGTTGGGCAGCAGGCACAGACCGGTCGCCACGATCGAGAGGTCCAGGCCGTAGCCGCTCGCCGCGGGCGCCTGCACCAGCTGCGCGGTCACCAACGAGTTGGCGTAGAAGGCGAATCCGGTGAACAGCGCGGCCACATGCGGCAGCGCCACGCGCCGCCCTACGGCCAGGCGCAGGTCCACCAGCGGCTGTTTCGCCCGCAGTTGCATCGGCCACCACAGGGACAGGACGACGACGGCGCCCGCGAACAGACCGAGGACCGGGCCGCTCCCCCATCCCCACTGACCGCCCTGGGACACCGCGAGGAGCAGACAGACCAGACCGGCCGCGAGGCCCAGCGCACCCCAGGTGTCGAACCGCCCCGGCGAGCGCACCGGCGACTCCCGTACGACCCAGCGCACGAGGAGGAGACCGATGACGCTCAGCACAGCCGTCGCCCAGAACATGACGTGCCAGTCCGCGTACTGCACGACGAGCGCGGCCAGCGGCAGGCCGAGTGCCGCGCCGATCCCGACGGTGGAGCTCATCAGGGCGACCGCCGAACCCGTGCGCCCGGGCGGGAGTTCGTCGCGCAGGATGCTGATGGAGAGCGGCACCACCGCGGCTGCGGCGCCCTGCAGGGCACGCGCGGCGATCAGCAGTCCGATGTCGGACGTGAGCGCGCAGAGCACCGAGCCGCCGGCCATCAGGCCGAGGGCCATGAGCAGGACGCGGCGCTTGCCGTACATGTCTCCGGCCCGGCCGAGCACGGGCGTGAGGACCGCTCCGGACAGCAGCGTCGCGGTGACCAGCCAGGAGACGGCGCCCGGCGAACTGCCGGTCAGCCGGGGCAGATCGGGCAGCAGCGGCACGACCACCGTCTGCGTGACGGCCATGAGGGTGCCGCCGAAGGCCAGGACGGGGACGGTCAGCCGCGCGCGCGGTCCGCGCGCATCACCGGATATCGGGACGGCCTCCATGAACTCTCCCCCGCCTGCCTGAGGTGAATGGAAATTCACCATAGCGGGTGAATGGTCATTCACCATCAGGAAATCGGCATGTGCCCGGCGAACATGCCGCTCTGTACCCGAATCGGCACGCCCGTCACGATCCCGCACCGATGTCCCGTCTCGGACGATCGAACTGCCCTTGTGGAGAAGGGCAGTTCGACCGCAAGAGGTCCACCGCGGCCGGCTTCGGTCATACTGCCGCCCATGACCCGACTCCGCATCGGCCTGGTGGGCACCGGCCCCTGGGCCTCCGCCACCTACGCCCCCGGCCTGGCCCTGCACCCGGACGTCGACTTCAGCGGCATATGGGGCCGTCGCCCCGAGGCAGCAGCCGCGCTCGCCGCCACGCATGCGACGACGGCGTACGCGGACGTGGACGAACTGTTCGCCGCGAGCGACGCCGTGGCCTTCGCGGTGCCGCCGGACGTGCAGGCGCCGCTCGCCGAGCGGGCCGCGGCGGCGGGCTGCCATCTGCTGCTCGACAAGCCGGTGGCCACGACGCCGGACGGGGCGCGGCAGCTTGCCGAGGCCGCCGGGCGCGCCGGGGTGGCGTCCGTGGTCTTCTTCACGCTGCGCTTCGCCGCCGTCACCTCGGCCTGGCTGGACGAACAGACCGCCACGGGCGGCTGGTTCACGGGCCGCGCGGACTGGTACGGCTCGTTCTACGCCCCGGACGGCGGCGCGGCGGCGTCCGTCTCGCCGTGGCGCGCCAGCCGCGGCGGCCTGTGGGACGTCGGGCCGCACGCCCTGTCCATGCTGATGCCCGTCCTCGGCGATGTGACCGCCGTGACGGCGGCGCCGGGCCCCGGGGACACGGCGCATCTGATCCTGCGGCACGCGGGAGGCGCGTCCAGCACGGCGACGCTGAGCCTGACGGCACCGGTGAAGTGCGCGGGCCTGACGGTGGAGTTGCGCGGCACGAGCGGCACGGTGGTGCTGCCGTCGTGGGACGAACCGACCGATCCGTTCCGAAGGGCGGTCGACGGGCTGGCCGAGGCCGCGCGCACCGGAGTGGCGCACCCTTGCGACGTGCGGTTCGGCCTGCGGGTCACGGAGATCCTGGCGGAGGCGGAGGATCGGATCGCGGCGGCGTGATCCGGCCGGGGAGGAAACCCACGGGCGGTCGGTACCGTGGCCGCTACGTAATGGCGAGTGACGGCACCGACCGCAGCCGGTGGCCCTACGAAACCGGTGCGGGAAGAAGGTCCGCGCGGTCCCGCGCTGCCCCGATTCCGACCACACGGATCGGAATACGAACAACCGTCCCACACGCTTCCCGCAACGGCCCTATAGGCCTAGGGGGTACCCAATGCCGAGGAATTTCAGCCATTTTCCGGCTCCCCGGACAAGATGCCCCACTGTTGTGCGTGCGCGCCCGCCGACGATCAAACCTGCAGGTCGTCGAGCTCGCGCACTCCATCATGCCGCAGGGACTGATCGTTTTCTTCGGGCAATGTTTACTACCAAAGCCGATGTGAATATTTAGACTGATCACGCTCCAACTCGGCGTGCACCAAGAGGGATTACCCATCATGAACAAGACGGCGCTCCGCGCACTGCTCCGCGAACGACGCGCCCTCATTGCCCCTGAATCACACGGCTTCGCCCGCCCCACAGGGCAGGGCCGACGCGCTCCGGGGCTGTCGCAGCATCAGGTCGACCAACTACTGCATCGCACATTCGGGACGTACCACCGGCTGGAGTCGGGAAATTACCCCAACCCTCCGATATCGCTCCTCCGGGACGTCGCCCGCCTCTTCGGCCTGAACGAACAGGAGTGGGTGTCCCTTTGTCGCTACGCCCTGCTCCAGGACCCGCCCGGCCCCCTCCACCCCTCCTCCGGCAAGGAGATACCCGGCGTCTGGCAGGAGGCCGTCGACGGCATCACACACATGGCATACGTCACCGACGCCTCCTGGGAACTCCTTGCTCACAACAAGCAGTTCGCGGACATGTTCCCCGACCGGACGCCGCCGTCCAACACCATGCGGTGGATGCTCCTGGACCGCCAGGGCCGTGAATGCCTGACCGACTGGCGCAACGCGTGGGCGCCGATGGTCCTCCCCCAGTTGCGCGCCGCCCTGGCGGCCCGACCCGACGACGAGATCCTGCGCCGCATCGAGAAGGAAGTGCTCGCGGATCCCGATCTGGCCCATCTCTACGACGTCGACGGCGCCTTGATCCACCCCGACGGTCACGAACGTCCGCTGCGGCACGCGGTCCACGGCCAGGGCTGGGTGTCGATCTGCGCGGCGCAGCCGATGACCGCACCGGGCTCGCGCCTGTTCATCCTCATCTTCCACGCCGGAACAGAGCGCCGGCACGCGCGCGCTCCCATGCTGCGCGCCGTCTGAACGCCCGGCCCGGACGGCCTTCCCCGGAACGGCGACACTTTCAAGACTGTCAAGTACGTTATCGGCACCCCCCGCACCCGACCAGCCCCGTGGGAGTGCCCGATGTCAGCCTTTGTCTCCACCCCGAGAACCGTCCTTGGCGCCCATAAAGTGACGACCGACGAGATAGCTGACGACATACGCGCTCACCACCACAACCACCCCAGGATCAACGCCATCCTCCGTGTGGTGAACAACTGCGGCGTTCGGACCCGCCACTTCACACGTCCGCTCTCCTCCCCCACGGTCAACGGAACGGCCGATGTCCGGGAGCGCACCCAGACCGCGTTCGACGACGCCGTCGACATGGCAGAACAGGCCGCCGGCGCGGCACTTGGGGCAGCCGGGCTGGCACCTCAGGACATCGACGCGATCGTCACCAGCCACACCACCGGCTGGGCCGTTCCCAACCTCGACGTCCACCTCGTGGATCGACTCGGTCTCAGGCCAACGGTGCGCCGCGTGGCCCTGACCACCGCGGCCTGCGCGGGCGGAGCCCAGGCCCTCATCCGGGCCGCGGACCTCGTCGCCGCCCGGCCCGGCAGCAAGGTGCTCGTCGTCGCGGCCGAGGTGCTCTCGAGCTCGTACAATCACGCCGCGGACACCATCGAATCGATGATCTACAAGGCCTTGTTCGCGGATGCCGCGGCCGCGGCCGTTGTCACCGACGCTCCGTTGGGCCCGGGCCTGGAGATCGAGGACACCTTCGAATACACGCTGCCGAACAGCCTCGACCGGTACCGCGGCCGGCTCGACCCCGAGGGAATGCACTTCGACTCCACCAAACAGGCCGCCACCACGGCCGCTTCCACTCTCACATACCTCACGGACTGGCTCGGGGATCACGACGTCGACTTCGCGGTCATCCACCCCGGCAGCCTGCGCATCATCACCGATGTCGCCGATGCGCTGGGCCTGAGGCCTTTCGACAGCCGGCACTCCGTGGACACCTTGACGGAGGAGGGCAACATGGGCGGTGTCAGCATCTTCCGGGTCCTCGAACGCACCCACGCGGAACCGCCCGTCGACGGCACCAACGGTGTCGGAGTGGCCTTCGGTCCGGGCTTCATCACCTCTGCGCTTCGCTGCCGCTGGCGCGTGTAGCAGGAGTTACCCGGGCACGCCGAGCCGCGACTGTTCGTACGCCCAGCGCGCCGCGCCCCCGAACAACTCGACGGTGGGAGGCGCCGTCGTTCCGTCACCGCCGAGATGCCGGTACTCGACGGAGGCCAGGATCACGATGCGCTCGGGAATCCCGAGGTGTGCGTGGAAACCGGCCGCGAGGATCTCCGAGGCCGCCTCGTAGGCACTCAGCCCTCGGGCATAGCCGTCGTGGACGAGCCCTTCGAGTTCCCGGAGATAGGCCATGTAGGACCGCACGGCGTCCGGCCCGACGACCGGACCGTGCCCGGGAACGATCACCTCGGGGCGGAGGGACAGGAGCTTCTCGCAGGCGCTGATCACTCCGGCGAGCGGCCCCTGCCAATGCACCGGGTGGTCGTCCACGAACAGCACGTCCCCGGCGAGCACGACGCCCTGATCCGGCAGGTGGACCATGAGGTCCCCGGCGGTGTGGGCGGGCCCCGCCTCGAACAGGCGGACCTCCGTCGATCCAACCTTCAAGATGTGTTCACCACTGAACGTCCTGGTAGGCGGCACCACTTCGAGACCGGTGTAGTCATAACCGCCGAAGTGCTCGCGCGCGTACCAGCCCAACGGTTCGTCGGGAGCGGTGTGGTGCACCAGCGCCGCCGTCTGTTGCGGCGTCGGCTCGCTGCACAGCCGCTCCAGGTTCTGATCGGTACTGATGATCTCGGCGCCGGTGAAGTACGCGTTTCCGAAGGTGTGGTCGCCGTTGGGGTGCGTGTTGACGATCCTGGTGATGGTCGCCCCCGCGGGCATTGCGCGCCCCGCCGCCTCCGCCAGGGCGACCGTCATTTCGTTGGTGTACGGCGTGTCCACGAGCAACGCCTCGTCCTCCGAGGAGATGAGGGCGCAGTTGGCGAGGCCCCAGCGCCCGGCGCCGTCCGGCAGCCATGCGTGCAGGCCGTCCGCGATCTTGGTCAGTTCAGTTGGTATGCGCATAGCGGCATTGTGGTGACTGCGCGTCAAGATGACTGCTCGTCAAGTGGTCTCTGTGAAGATCACCACACGGTACGCCGCGGCTTCGGCATTTCAGGGCCGTACCGCTTGGACCGACGCCGACACGGCTCCCGATGTCATGTGCCATACGCTTCCCTTGAATCGCGGCAGGACCAGCCAACACTCAACTGCCCTTTGGCAGCGACACGTCCGCCCTTCCCCGCGCGGCACGAGAACCTGCGAGGAACGGGCCGAGCCCGACCATGAAGGAGACACGTATGAACCGATCCGTCCTGGTGACCGGGGGAAACCGCGGGATCGGACGTGCCATTGCCGATCGGTTCGCCGAGAGCGGGGACCGCGTGGCCGTCACCTATCGTTCCGGCGAGGCGCCGAAGGACCACTTCGGGGTGCGCTGCGACATCACCAGTGGTGACGAGGTCGACGCAGCATTCGCCGCGATCGAGGAGAAGCACGGGCCTGTCGAGGTCCTCGTGGCCAACGCGGGCATCGCCCGGGACCAGCTTCTGATGCGCCTCTCCGAGGAAGACTTCACAGCCGTCCTGGACACGAACCTCACCGGTGCCTTCCGTGTCACCAAGCGCGCCAACCGCGCGATGCTCCGTGCCCGGAACGGCCGCGTCATATTCATCGCCTCGGCCGTGGCGCTGCGCGGGGAGGCGGGCCAGGCGAACTACGCCGCGTCCAAGGCGGGTCTCATCGGATTCGCCCGCTCCATGACGAAGGAACTGGCCAGCAGGAACATCACGTTCAACGTCGTCTCCCCCGGCCTGACCGACACCGACATGGTGCAGCAACTCACCCCGGAGCAGAGAGAGTCCCTGATCGGGCAGATCCCCGCCCGCCGCATGGCCGAACCCCACGAGATCGCGGCAGCGGTGCACTTCCTCGCTTCCCCTGAAGCGGCCTACATCAACGGTGCGGTGCTTCCGGTCACCGGCGGGGCGGGGCTGGGCCACTGAAGGCACTCGCGGCCCGGTAATCCAGTTGCCCTCCCCACCCCCCGCTGCTGAAGTGACCCCCATGGATCACCAAGCGGTACTGACCGCCTACGACCGGCAGATTCGGCACGACGCGGCGAGCGAGGGGCCCGGGACGCTCGTCGAGCGGACCGGAGGCGTCGTGCGGGTGACCGGCTCGGCGCACGACTGGAACGGTGTCCTGTGGGCGGACATCGACGCGTCCACCGCGGATGCCGTGATCGCCGACCAGTTGCGCCACTACACCGACGCCGGGCGGGACTTCGAGTGGAAGCTGCACTCCTACGACCGCCCCGCCGACCTCGCCGACCGCCTCCTCGCAGCCGGCTTCCAGGCTGATCCGGTGGAGACCGTGATGGTCGCCGAGGCCGCCGCGCTGCCCGCGGGCCCCGCGCTGCCCGACGGCATCCGGCTGCTCCCGGTGACGGACGCGGTCGGCGTCGAACTCATGGCCCAGGCGCACGTGGCGGCGTTCGGAGAGGGCGACGCCGAGCTGAGCAAGCGCATCGCCGCGCGCGTGCTCACCCAGCTGACCGAGACCCCGGACGACGTCGTCGCGGTCGTCGCCATGGCCGGTGACCGGCCGGTGTGCGGGGCCCGCATGGAGTTCCGCCCGGGCACCGACTTCGCGGGCCTGTGGGGCGGCGGCACCGATCCCGACTGGCGCGGCAAGGGCATCTACCGCGCGCTGGTGGCCCACCGCGCCGAGATCGCCGTCGCGCGCGGCTACCGCTATCTCCAGGTCGACGCCTCGGACGACAGCCGCCCCATCCTCGACCGCCTCGGCTTCGCGACGCTCTGCACGACCACGCCGTACGTGTACCAGCCGTAGGCAGGCGCCCGCCCGACAGCCGCCGGACTCCTAGCCGAGCAACTTGACGATGGCCTCCGCCGTGTCCGTCTCGCCGAGCCTCGGGAAGATCTTCTCCACGCTGTTGCGGTGCGCGTCGGCGTCCAGGTCGGTCACGGCGTCGACGGCCACGGTCACGTGATAGCCGTGCTCGTGCGCCGCGCGGGCGGTCGACTCCACCCCGATGCTCGTCGCGATGCCCGCGAGCACGACGTGCGTGACGCCCCTGCGGCGCAGCTGCAGATCGAGGTCGGTGCCGTAGAAGGCGCCCCACTGCTGCTTGGTGACGACGATGTCGCCGTCCCCACGCCCGAGTTCGGGCACGAGCTCCGCCCAGTCCGCGGGCGGCTCGCCCCCGCGCGCGGGGGCTTCGGTGCGTCCGGGGGCGCCCCCCGTCACCCGTACCAGGACCACGGGAAGGCCGCGCTCACGGAAGGCATCGGCGAGCACGGCCGCCCGCTCGACGATCTGCTGCGAGGGGTGGACGGTGGGCAGTGCGGTGATGCCCTTCTGGAGGTCGACGAGAACGAGGGCGGTGGTGGGGTCAAGAACGGTTGCGGTCATGGGAGTTGCCTTTCTTGTGAGGTCTTTCCGCCGGTCCGTAGCGCACGGTCCGTGACGGTCAGCACGACCAGCGCCACCGCCAGGACGGCGCCGACGCCGGCCATGAGGTGCAGCCCCGCGTCGTCGGCCCGCCTGCCGTAGGCAAGGCTGATGAGTCCCGAAGCCGTGATGGCCCCGACGTACTGGGCGGTGCGCTGGAGCCCCGCGGCCGAGCCGATGGCGTCGGCGGGCGCGAACTGCTGCACGGCCGCCTGGTTGCCGGTCCCGATGAGCCCCTGCGGGATGCCGAAGCACGCGCCCGTCAGGAGCAGCACGGCCAGCGGCGTGGACCCGGTCGTGAACAGCAGCAGCGCGCCGCCGGCGGCGAGGAGTACGGCGGCCACCGTCAGCGGCCCGCGGATACCCTTCGTACGCGCCCCGAGCAGTGAACAGACCAGTGCCGCAAGGGACATCGGCAGCATGACGAGTCCGGTGTCCAGCGACGAGAGACCGCGGCTCTCCTCCAGCCACTGCGTGAAGCCGTACATGACGCAATAGACGACGAGATAACTGAGGCCGTGCCGCAGATAGGTGCGGGCGAGCGCGTGGTTGGCGCCGAGCATGCGCAGGTCGATGAAGGGCCGGGGGTGCCGCAGCTGCCACCAGGTGAGCACGGCGGCGAGCACGACGACGGGGGCGAGCAACCACCACATCGGGTCGCGCAGGTCGAGCAGGAAGACGACGAGACAGCTCAGCGCACCGCTGAAGAGCAGGATCCCGAGCGGGTCGAGTCCACCCGAACTGCCCTTGCCCGCCCGGCTCCTGTCGGCCCGGCTTCCGTCCGCCCGGCTCCTGCCCGGACCGTCCCGTTCGGCCACCTCGTCCCGCGGCACATCCTTGGGTATCCACAGCAGGGCGCTCGCGTACGCGACGATCGCCACCGGCACATTGACGGCGAAGATGCCACGCCAGCCCGCGGCCGCCACGAGGAGCCCGCCGAGCGTCGGCCCGATGGCGGCGCTGCCGAGGGCCGCGAAGGAGAGGCGGCCGAGGACGGTGCGCGGGGTCGGACGGCCGAGCCTCGTGGCCTCGTCGCGCAGGACGGCCATCGCGGCCGGGTACGCGGCGGACGTCCCGATGCCGAGCAGCAGCCGGGAGACCAGCAGCCAGCCGAAGCCTGGGGCCAGCGCCCCGACGAGGCCCGACGCGGCGACGACCACGAGTCCCGCGAGGAAGACCCGGCGCGGCCCGATGCCGTCGGCGAGCCTGCCGAGCACGGGCTGGGCGACGGCGCTCGCGAGGTAGAGGACGGAGACGAGCCATGCGGTGTCGGCGGGGCCGACACCGAAGTCGTGGCCGATCGCCACCAGGCCGGTGGAGATCATCGTGGTGTTGAGCGGGTTGAGCAGCGAGCCGAGGAGCAGGGGCGCGGTGAGCCGCGCCCCGAAACCGGCCCTGCCCCCCGCCACCGGGTCGCCACGCGCGACGAACGCGACCCTCATTTCTGCACCAACCGCTCCAAGAGGGCGATGGCGTCGGCCAGTTGGCGGCGTTCCTCGGGGGCGAACTCGTCGGTGATGGCCACGGAGAGCCAGCCCTGCTTGGCGGCACGCGCGTCGGCGAGGGTGCGGCGGCCCTCGTCGGTCACGGACACGACGGACTGACGCCCGTCGTCGGGGTCCGGGGCCCGCCCCACGAGCCCCGTGGACTCCAGCGCGCCCACGATCATCCGCATCGACTGGGGCCGTACGAGTTCGGCGCGGGCCAGGGCCGCGGTGGTGGCCGGGCCCCCGCGGTCGAGCCGGGAGAGGACGGAGCGCTGCGAAGGCGTGAGCCCGCCCGCCGGGGACGCGCCGCGCAGCCGCCGCGCAAGGCGTCCGACGACGTTCGCGAGGTCGGTGGCGACCTGCTCGGGGAGGGGTTCACCAGAGTGTTCGCTCATGCCGCAACCGTACGAGATAGACAGGTAAACTTGCAAACTTACCTGTCAATCAACACGGCGCGGGCCCGTCCGGCCTGCCTCATCGAGCCCGTCCGGCCTGTCCCATGAGGCTCCTTCTCCCTCTACGCTCTCCCCCGTCACACCCAACTTCCCTACTCGAAAGGGCAGATGATGGGGGAACACCTCAGCCGCAGGGATCTCATACGCCTCGGTTCGGGAGCCGCCGCCACGGCCGCGCTGACCGGCGCGGGCCTGGCCGGGAGCGCCGCACACGCCACCGCACACGCCGCCGCACCGCTCGCGCTGCCGACGTCCAAGGCCTTCGACCTGACCGACCCCTCGGACCCGGTGTTCATGCACCGGCCGACCTGGTGTCCGACCGTGATGCAGTGCGCGGGCTACGACCACCTCAACAAGCGCTGGTACGTCGCGCAGGTCATGTACAACCCGGGCGACGGCGTCCCTTACGCGACGCGACTCAAGGAGGGCGACATCGCGATCACCGCGCTCAGCGCGGACGGCGCCACCAAGATCGGGCGGATGTATCTACGGGGCTTCGGGCACGGCGCGCAGATCGGCGTCGAGCCCACGGCGGCCGGGCGCCCGCCCTACCTCTGGATCGAGTACGACTCCAAGGCCCCCGACGGCAAGACCGGGTTCGGCACGAGGATCTGCCGGATCAAGTACCTCGGCCCGCCCGCCGACCAACCGCCCCGCAGCTTCCACTGGGACGACGCGGCCGACCGCACGGCCATGGAGTTCAAGGACCGCACACCCGACCCGGCGAAGCTCCCCGGCACCGGGGCCACCCTGACCGCGCCCCGGCCCGTGGTCGACATGCACCACCGCAGGCTCCTGGTCCGCTTCGACCGCGGCGGCACCCAGCAGTGCGCCGTCTGGGACCTGGACACAGCGGTGGCCGCACCCCTGGGCACCCCGCTCGCCCACCGCGCCGGCCTCTACAAGCCGCCGGTGGCGCAGGGGTTCTGCCTCTACGGCTCGTCCATGTACATCTACGAGGGCGAGGCCTACAAGAACGGCGGTCCGGGCAACACGGACGACACCGGCAACACCTACATCACCCGCCTCGACCTCAACACCGGCGCGACCCAGAAGGAGCTGACCCGCGCCCTGAAGAGCCTCACCTTCCGCGAGCCGGAGGGCATGAACATCATGCTCGTCCCGGACGCGACCGCCCCCGGCGGCTACAGCCCCCGTCTGACCTTCGGCTTCGCCTCCGGAGTGGAAGGCGACCGGCGGTCCAACATCGCGTACAAGGACAAACTGGTCTGAGCGCCCCGACAGAACCGGCCCGAGCCCCCGCAGCGGCGCGGGAAGGCTGGCACGATGGCCCTCCATGAGTGATCAAGTCACCCCGGCCGCCGAAGCGTTGGCGTTGGTCGAGGACCGCTTCCCGCAGGCCCTGGGCGTCGTGCTCGGTGGCTCGGCCGCCCTGGGCCGGGCCACCCCGACCAGTGACCTGGACGTGGCCGTCCTCCTCCCGGAGGGAGAGACCGGCCGCCGCGAGGTGGTGCGCCACGGCGGCCGCCTGGCCGAGCTCTTCCTGCACACCGTGGCGGACGTCCCGGAGCACTTCGAGAGGGACCGGCTCCTGCGCCGGGGCACCATCCTCTTCATCTACGACCAGGGCCTGCCCCTCGCCGATCCCCACGGAGTCCTGCCCTCCCTGCGCGAACAGGCACGGGCGATCCTCGCAGAGGGACCTCCGCCGCTCACCGAGGCGGAGTGGGAGCGCGGGCGCTACGTCCTCACCTGCTTCATGGACGACCTCACGGACACGGCGCCGGACGAGCGGTACGAGCAGCTCGCCCTCGCCGACTTCACCCTGCGCGAGGCGGCCCACCTCCTGATCGCCCATCACGGCGGCTGGACGGGCATCGGCAAATGGCTGCCCCGCAGGCTCCTCGAAGCGGACCCGCGGCGGGGCAAGGCCCTGCTGGAGGGCCACCGGGCCGTGGCCGAACACGCGGACCCCGCGCTCCTGGCGGAGGCCGTCGGGCAAGTGCTCGGCCTCCTCGGCGGCCCCCTGCGGGAGGGCTACACACAAAACATCCGCCCTCACCGCTAAAGCGACAAGGGCGGATGTTTCACGTGCAACACTGCCCGCGCGGTCGGGTCCGGCCGCGCGGGCGGTGGCCGTCAGCGGATCGGCATGCCCGACAGGGTGCGCGCGATGACCAGGCGCTGGATCTCGCTCGTGCCCTCGAAGATGGTGTAAATCGCGGCGTCACGGTGCATGCGCTCCACCGGGTACTCGCGGGTGAAGCCGTTGCCGCCGAGGATCTGCACGGCCTGCGCGGTGACCTTCTTGGCGACCTCGCTCGCGTACAGCTTCGACATGGAGCCCTCGGCCGACTCGAACTTCTTGCCGGTGGTCGCCATCCACGAGGCGCGCCACACCAGGAGCCGGGCGGCATCGATCTGCGTCCGCATGTCGGCCAGCTGGAAGGCGACGCCCTGGTTGTCGATGATCGGCCGCCCGAACTGCGTCCGCGTCTTGGCGTACTCCAGTGCCTCCTCGTACGCGGCACGGGCCGTGCCCACGGCCATGGCGCCGACCGCCGGGCGGGACGCCTCGAAGGTGGCCATCGCGGCGTTCTTCACGCGCTCGCCGCCGCTCTTGGCACGCTCCCGCGCGCGGGCGAGGCGCTCGTCCAGCTTGTCCTTGCCGCCGAGCAGGCAGTGGCCCGGGACGCGTACGTCCTCCAGGACGACCTCGGCGGTGTGCGAGGCGCGGATGCCGTGCTTCTTGAACTTCTGCCCCTGCGCCAGCCCGGGAGTGTTCGGCGGGACGATGAAGGAGGCGTGCCCCTTGGAGCCGAGCTCGGGGTCGACGACCGCGACGACGACGTGGACGTTGGCTATGCCGCCGTTGGTCGCCCAGGTCTTGGTGCCGTTGAGCACCCACTCGTCCTTGGCCTCGTCGTAGACGGCGCGGGTACGCATGGCCGCCACGTCGGATCCGGCGTCCGGCTCGGAGGAGCAGAAGGCGGCGACCTTCACGTCGTTCACGTCGCCGTACATCTGCGGGATCCAGGTGCCGATCTGCTCCTCGGTGCCGTTGGCGAGCACGCCCACGGCGGCCAGGCCGGTGCCCATGATGGACAGGCCGATGCCGGCGTCGCCCCAGAAGATCTCCTCGGTCGCCATCGGGATGCCGAGGCCCGAGGGGTCGAAGAACTGCTGGGCGTAGAAATCGAGGGAGTAGATCCCGAGCTTCGCCGCTTCCTGGATGATGGGCCAAGGGGTCTCTTCGCGCTCGTCCCACTCGGCGGCCGCGGGGCGGATCACATCGGCGGCGAACCCGTGGAGCCAGTCCCGGACCTCCTTCTGTTCGTCGTTGAGCTCCATGGTGAACTCGGCCATGACCCCTCCAGGACCTGCGATCAACTGCGGGCGTTACTTGCGGTAACCGAAGTCTGTTACTGGCCAGTAGTCGATGTCAACTCCCGGCAGCCCGTTCGATGCGCACAGGCCCCCGGGTGTTACGTTGCGCGTGCGTCACCGATTCAGCACGGGCGGGGAGAAACCATGGAGACCACGCAGCGGACCGATCAGCAGCGGTCCGCCGAGCACCGGCGTCGGGAGTTGCTCGAGGCCGCGGACCGGGTGGTCCTCCGCGACGGCCCCGGCGCCTCGATGAACGCCATCGCGGCGGAAGCGGGCATCACCAAGCCGATCCTGTACCGCCACTTCGGCGACAAGGGCGGCCTGTACGCCGCACTCGCCAAGCGGCACACCGACGCGCTGCTCGAAGCCCTGCGCGCCGCCCTGGACGCCCCCGCCGAGCGCAGGGAGCGGGTCGAGGCGACGCTCGACACCTACCTCGCGGCGATCGAGGCACGCCCCCAGGTCTACCGCTTCCTGATGCATCCGTCGGAATCGCCCTCACCCGGCGAGCAGGGCTTCGACGTCGGCCTGCACTCCGCTCCCCTGCTGCGCCGCCTCGGCGAGGAGCTCGCCGAGGTCATCGAGGAGCG
The DNA here is from genome assembly GCF_040647455.1 of Streptomyces sp. NPDC041068. Taxonomy (NCBI): domain Bacteria; kingdom Bacillati; phylum Actinomycetota; class Actinomycetes; order Kitasatosporales; family Streptomycetaceae; genus Streptomyces; species Streptomyces sp. NPDC041068. The sequence continues at coordinate 90,250 of NZ_JBEZCG010000012.1, read as the reverse complement.
CGTCGACCTCGGCCCGGAGAGCGCCGAACTCTCCCGGGTCTGGGGCCACGGCATCGTCGGCATGATGCACGCGGCCGGCGACTGGTGGCTCGGCGAACGGCCGTGCCCGCGCGCGCAGTTGGTGCGCAGCCTGGCCGATCTGCTGTGGGGCAGACTCGCGGCCGCGGGCAACCGCGTCGGCGGCCCCGGCTTCTGACCATCGGGCTTCCCGAAAGGCTCTCAAGACGTCCCAGGAGGGCCTGAGGCGCCCCAGGAGGAGGGCCTCAGGCGTTCCAGGAGGCCTTGGCGGCGGCCCGCAGCACCCTGCGGCGCCGCCAGCCCGTGACGCGGTCGGTGTAGACCCGGCCCTCCAGATGGTCGCACTCGTGCTGGAGGCAGCGCGCGAACCAGCCCGTCCCGTGCACGTCCACCGGCTCGCCGCGCACGTCGACGCCCTCGACCACGGCGTGGTCGAAGCGCGGCGTGCCCGCTTCGAGGCCGGGCAGCGAGAGGCAGCCCTCGGGGCCGCGCACCGTCACGCCGTCCGCCTCGACGAGCCTCGGGTTGACCACGTACCCGAGATGACGGAGGTCCTCGTCGTCCGGGCAGTCGTACACGAACACCCGCTGCCCCACGCCGATCTGGTTCGCGGCGAGGCCCACGCCGTTCGCGGCGTACATCGTCGCGAACATGTCCTCGACCAGGCCCGCCAGTTCGGGCCCGAAGTCGGTGACGTCCTCGCAGGCCGTGTGCAGCACGGGGTCACCGAGCAGGGTCATGGGTCGTACGCGCCCCGAGGCGCCCGGGATAGAGCCGTGTCGCATGGCGGCAAGAGTACGGTCCAGGTGGCGGAGCGGCATCGAGGTGGTGCCGTGATTCGGGCTTGTCAGTGGATCTCGATAGGCTGAGCAGAGAAACGATGCCGGGGGCAGGCGCGGCGCCGTACGCAAGGAGGATCTCGACAGATGTCAGGCAACACGGACCCGCTGTCGCCGCGGGCCAAGCTGGCCGTGACGGCGGGCAAGGCGGCCGCGGCGGTCTCGCGCGCTGCGGGACGAGGCAGCGGATCGGTGATCGGCGGCAAGGTCGCCCTCAAGCTCGATCCCGAGCTGCTCGGACGGCTCGCCACGCACCTGGACGTCGTCCTCGTGTCGGCCACCAACGGCAAGACGACCACCACGCGTCTGATCGCGGAGGCGCTGCGGGCCAGCGGCCCTGTCGTGTCGAACGCCCTCGGTGCGAACATGCCTGCCGGAATCACCTCGGCTCTCGCCGGCGGCTCCGACGCGCGGTTCGGCGTGATCGAGGTCGACGAGAAGTACCTCGCGGGCGTCGCCCGTGACGTCGACCCGAAGGCGATCGCGCTGCTGAACCTCTCGCGCGACCAGCTGGACCGCGCCGCGGAGACCCGCATGCTCGCCGAGAAGTGGCGCGAGGGCCTGGCCGGTTCCAAGGCCGTCGTCATCGCCAACGCCGACGACCCGCTGGTCGTCTGGGCGGCCTCCTCCTCGCCGAACGTGGTGTGGGTGGCCGCGGGCCAGGAGTGGAAGGACGACGCCTGGTCGTGCCCGTCCTGCGGCGGCGTCATGCAGCGCCCCGGGGACGACTGGTTCTGCGGCGAGTGCGGTTTCCGCCGCCCCGCGCCCAGCTGGGTGCTCTCCGGCGACCACGTCCTTGACCCGCACGGCTCGGCCTGGCCGATCCACCTCCAGCTGCCCGGCCGCGCCAACAAAGCCAACGCCGCCTCGTCGGCCGCCGTCGCCGCCGTCTTCGGCGTGCCGCCGCAGGTCGCCCTGGAGCGGATGTACCAGGTGCAGGCCGTCGCCGGGCGCTATGACGTCGTGCAGTTCCAGGGCCGCGATCTGCGTCTGCTCCTCGCGAAGAACCCCGCGGGCTGGCTCGAAACGTTTTCGCTGATCGACCCGCCGCCGACCCCGGTGATCCTTTCCGTGAACGCCCGCGGCGCGGACGGCACGGACACCTCCTGGCTGTGGGACGTGGACTACACCCGCCTCGCCGGCCACCCGATCTTCGTCCTCGGCGACCGCAAGCTGGACCTCGCCGTGCGTCTGGAGGTCGCGGGCCTGGACTTCCGCGTCTGCGAGAGCGTCGACGAAGCGGTGCAGCTCGCCCCGCCGGGACGCATCGAGACGATCGCGAATTACACCGCGTTCCAGGACCTGCGCCGCCGCGTCGGCAACTGACCCCACCGGCCCCTTAAGACCTTTGTAGGGACGAATGAGCATGAGCGACAACAGCCTGCGGCTGGTGTGGGTCTACCCCGACCTGCTGAGCACGTACGGAGACCAGGGCAACGCCCTGGTCGTGGAGCGCCGCGCCCGCCAGCGCGGCCTCCAGGTCGAGCGCTACGACGTGCGCAGCGACCAGCCGGTGCCCACCTCCGGCGACATCTACCTGATCGGCGGCGGCGAGGACCGCCCGCAGCGCCTGGCGGCCGAGCGGCTGCGCCGCGACGGCGGCCTGCAGCGCGCCGTGGGCAACGGCGCGATCGTCTTCTCGGTCTGCGCCGGCTACCAGATCCTCGGCAACGAGTTCATCAACGACCTCGGCCAGCGCGAGCCGGGCCTCGGCCTGCTCGACGTGGTCTCCACGCGCGGCGAGGGCGAGCGGTGCGTCGGAGACGTACTCGCCGACATCGACCCGCAGCTCGGCCTGCCCCAGCTGACCGGCTTCGAGAACCACCAGGGCGTCACGCACGTGGGCCCGTCCGCGCGCCCGTTCGCCCGCGTCCAGCTCGGCCGGGGCAACGGCACGGGCGACGGCACCGAGGGCGCCTACAACGGCACGGTCTTCGGCACGTACATGCACGGCCCCGTCCTCGCCCGCAACCCGCTCATCGCGGACCTGCTGCTCAAGCTGGCCCTCGATGTGAACGCGCTGCCCCCGACGGACGACCGGTGGTACGAGGCCCTGCGCAACGAACGCATCAACGCCGCCCAGCAGCCCGCGTAACACCCCCGTCCGAAGGCCCGCCTGACGCCCCGCCCGCACATGTGAGCGGGGGCGTCCAGCCTTCGGACGCCCGGTGCGGTGCGGCCCCCCGGCGCCTATAGGGTGGCGGGAATCCCACCGGACGACGTGGTCCGGTCATCGGCCCACGTTGCAAAGGTATTCCGGGCTATGCGCATTGGTGTCCTGACCTCCGGCGGCGACTGCCCCGGACTGAACGCCGTCATCCGCTCCGTCGTGCACCGCGCGGTGGCGGACCACGGCGACGAGGTCATCGGCTTCCACGACGGCTGGAAAGGCCTCCTGGAGTGCGACTACCGCAAGCTCGACCTCGACGCGGTGGGCGGCATCCTCGCCCGCGGCGGAACGATTCTCGGCTCCTCGCGCGTGCAGCCCGCGCATCTGCGGGACGGCGTGGAGCGCGCCAAGGGGCACGTCGCCGAGCTCGGCCTCGACGCGATCATCCCGATCGGCGGCGAGGGCACGCTGAAGGCGGCCCGGCTCCTGTCGGACGCGGGTCTCCCCATCGTCGGAGTGCCCAAGACCATCGACAACGACATCGCGGTCACCGACGTCACCTTCGGCTTCGACACCGCCGTCGGCGTCGCGACCGAGGCCCTCGACCGGCTCAAGACCACCGCCGAGTCGCACCAGCGCGTCCTCATCGTCGAGGTCATGGGCCGTCACACGGGCTGGATCGCCCTGCACTCCGGCATGGCGGCGGGCGCGCACGCCATCGTCGTCCCCGAGCGCCCCTTCGACATCGAGGAGCTGGCGCGGAAGGTCGGCGAACGCTTCTCCGCGGGCAAGAAGTTCGCGATCGTCGTGGCCGCCGAGGGCGCCAAGCCCCGCGCGGGCTCCATGGAGTTCGACGAGGGCGGCAAGGACGTCTACGGCCACGAGCGGTTCGCCGGCATCGCCCGCCAGCTCTCCCTCGAACTGGAGCAGCGCCTGGGCAAGGAGGCGCGCCCGGTCATCCTCGGGCACGTCCAGCGCGGCGGCACCCCCACCGCGTACGACCGCGTGCTCGCGACCCGCTTCGGCTGGCACGCCGTCGAGGCCGTGCACCGCGGCGAGTTCGGCAAGATGACCGCGCTGCGCGGCACGGACATCACGATGGTGCCGCTCGCCGAGGCCGTCGAGACGCTGAAGACCGTGCCCGACGAGCGGTACGCCGAAGCGGAGTGCGTCCTGTAGGTCCGGTCCTGTAGCTCTGGTCTGTAGGTCCGGCCCTGTAAGTCCGGTCCTGTAGCTCTGGACTGTAGGACTGGTCTGTAAGTCCGGTCCTGTAAATCCGCCCGCACGGCGGCCAAGTCATCACCTGTTGAACTATCTGCCCCCGGTCGCGTCAGCGGCCGGGGGCAGTTCTACTCTGGTGCCGAACACGTCGCACAATCCGCACGAATCAGGAGCCACTGGATGGATCACAGCGGGCACGGCATGAACATGGATCTGCCGCCGTTCACGCTGGGGCGAGGCCTCGAACTCTCGGCCGACCCCTTCTTCCTCATCAGCTGCCTGGTGGCCCTCACCCTGTACGGGTGGGGCGTGGTGCGGCTCGTGCGGCGCGGTGACAAGTGGCCGGTGGGCCGCACGATCTCCTTCGTGCTCGGCATCCTCACCATCCTCCTGGTGATGTGCACCAAGCTGAACGACTACGGCATGGTCATGTTCAGTGTGCACATGGTGCAGCACATGATCATCAGCATGCTGTCGCCGATCCTGTTGCTGCTCGGCGCGCCGATCACGCTGGCGCTGCGCGCGCTGCCGGTGGCGGCACGCGGCAGCAAGGGTCCGCGCGAGTGGCTGCTCTGGCTGCTGCACAGCCGGTACATGAAGATCATCACGCACCCCGCGTTCACGATCCCGCTCTTCATCGCGAGCCTGTACGCGCTCTACTTCACGCCGCTCTTCGACACCCTGATGGAGTCCAAGGCGGGCCACATCGGGATGATGGTGCACTTCCTCGCCGTCGGCCTGGTCTTCTTCTGGCCGATCATGGGCGTCGACCCGGGGCCGCACCGTCCCGGCTATGTGATGCGGATGCTGGAGCTGTTCGCGGGCATGCCGTTCCACGCGTTCTTCGGCATCGCCCTGATGATGGCGACCCAGCCGATGATCGGCACGTACATGCACCCGCCCGCCTCGCTGGGCATCGATCCCCTCTCCGACCAGGAGGCGGCGGGCGGCATCGCCTGGGCCTTCAGCGAGATCCCGTCCGTGGTGGTCCTGGTGGCCCTGCTCTTCCAGTGGCGCAAGTCCGAGGAGCGCGAGGCCCGGCGCAAGGACCGCGCCGCGGACCGCGACGGCGACAAGGAACTCGAGGAGTACAACGCCTATCTGGCCTCACTGGCCGCACGCGGACGCTAGCGGCAACCGGGTTCCACGGGGGACGATGGTCCTCGGACCGCAGCCGCGGCGCATGTGCGCACAGGGCTGCCGGGAGGAGGCTGAGCGATGCCCGGTTCCACGAAGACCATGGGTGCGTTCACCATCGGAGGCCTCGTCATGGTGACGGCCTACACGGTGACGCTCGGAAGCAACGGCTGGCTGTGGTTCGGCTGGGTCGTGCTCGGCCTGATCACGCTGGCGATGGTGCTGTCGCGCACCACGTAACGGCCCTGTCGCGCACCACGTAGGTGCCCTGTCGCGCACCACGTGAGTGCCGTGCCGCGCGACAGTCGTGCGGAGACATCGGCAGGGATACGCCGACTCAGAACCGGAAGACATAGCCGGTGTCCGCGTCCATCACGCACGCGTTCGGGTACGTCTTGTGCCAGCCGATCATCCGGCCCCGGTACGTTCCCGTAGCGCTCACCGTGACCGGGTCGAACTCCTTGGTGCAGGCGTGCGGGTCGTCGGGCAGCTCGTCGAGGTCCGCCTTCGCCAGAGCGATCGCCTCGCAGGCCTTGGCCGCCTGCGGATGGGGCCCCGACGGCTCGGGCACGCAGCGCAGCAGCACGCCGCGGATCCAGGTGTTGTCCGCTCCCGAGACCGTGAGGAAGAGCCCGCGCTGCGGGGGCGGGATCTCCGCGGTCGCCTGCGCGGCGGGGGCTCCGGCGGCGAGCGCGAGCAGGGCGGCGGCTGTGACGGTGAGCGGGCGCATCGGTGACCTCCGGGAACGGACGGTGACGTCGGGGAGAGGCCAGAGCACCCTCCGTCCGTGCCGGGCGTCGAGCCGCCGCGCCGGTGGATCCCTCGCGCGGGCGCGCGCAAGGGCCCGAACGGGCTCTCGCGTCCGCGCCGTCGATTGGCTACTGTGCGTCGGCACCGGGACCAGGGGGAAGGCTGCCGCCATGTTCTACCTACTGCTCAAGCACGTGATCCTCGGCCCGCTGCTCCGGCTGATGTTCCGGCCCAGAATCGAGGGCCTGGAGCATGTGCCGGAGAACGGCGCCGCGATCGTCGCGGGCAATCACCTGTCGTTCTCCGACCACTTCCTGATGCCCGCGATCATCAAACGCCGCATCACGTTCCTCGCGAAGGCGGAGTACTTCACGGGGCCCGGCATCAAGGGCCGTCTGACCGCCGCGTTCTTCCGCAGTGCCGGGCAGATCCCCGTGGACCGCTCCGGCAAGGAGGCGGGCCAGGCGGCGATCCGCGAGGGCCTCGGCGTGCTGCGCAAGGGCGAGCTCCTCGGCATCTACCCGGAGGGCACCCGCTCGCACGACGGCCGGCTGTACAAGGGCAAGGTCGGCGTCGCCGCGATGGCGCTCAAGGCCCAGGTCCCGGTGGTCCCGTGCGCGATGATCGGCACGTTCGAGGCGCAGCCGCCCGGCCAGAAGGTCCCCAAGTTCAAGCGCGTGACGATCCGCTTCGGCGAGCCCCTCGACTTCTCCCGCTACGTCGGCATGGACAACGAGAAGGCGGTCCTGCGGGCCGTCACGGACGAGATCATGTACGCGATCCTCGGGCTCTCCGGACAGGAGTACGTCGACAAGTACGCGGCCGTCGTGAAGGCGGAGGAGGCCGAGCGGGCGGCGGCGGGCCTCAAGGAGCCGCGGAAGTTCCCGAGGATGCCGCTGAGCTGAGGCTGTCCGCTGAGCTGGGCTGAGGCTGTCCCCGACCTGAGGACGCCCCTGGGCCGACGCCTCTGCTGTCAGCAGATCCCGCACCCCGGACGCCCCCGGGGACGTACGGTCCGATCATGAAGAACGCGATGGTGATCGGCGCGACGGGACAGACAGGGCGCGTGACGGTACGGGCACTCGCCGAGGACGGCTGGGCGGTGACGGCGGCGTCGCGAGGCGCGGGCCGCGACGCCGGGTGGCCCGAGGACGTACGGACGCTACGTCTCGACCGGGAGGACGACGCGGCACTCGCCGAGGCGCTGGACGACGGCGTGGACCTCGTGGTCGACACGGTGGCCTTCACGCCGGAGCACGCCCGGCAGTACGCGCGCCTCGCCGACCGGATCGGGTCGGCCGTGGTCCTCTCCAGCGGCGCCATCTACGAGGACGAGCAGGGCCGCAGCTTCGACACCCAGGACGACCCCGACGGCTTCCCCGAATACCCCGTGCCGATCCCGGAGACCCAGCGCACGGTGGCGCCCGGCGAGGCGACGTACGGCACCCGCAAGGTCGCGCTGGAGAACGAACTGCTCGCGCTCGGCGAGCGGCTGCCGGTGACGATGCTGCGGGCCGGTGCGATCCACGGACCGCACTGCCGCACGCCCCGCGAGATCTACTTCGTGAAACGGAACCTGGACGGGCGGCACACGCGCGTGCTGACCCACGGCGGCCGGAGCCGGTTCCATCCGATCAGCGTCCACAACATCGCGGAGCTGGTACGGCTGGCCGCCGCGCGGCCCGGCTCCCGGGTGCTGAACGCGGGTGACCCCGAGGCCCCCACGGTCGCTCAGATCGGGGCGGCGATCGACGCGGTGATGGACGTTCCGAGCGGGACGGTCGAGACGGTGACGGTTCCGGGAGACGCCCCCGCCCCGAACGTCGGCGTCACGCCCTGGTCGGCGGACCACCCCGTGGTCTACGACATGTCGGCCGCGGAGCGGGAGTTGGGCTACCGCGCGGTGACGACGTACGCCGACAGCCTGCAGGAGACTGTCGGCTGGCTCGTCGAACGGCTGCGGGGCAGCGACTGGCGCGAGGCGTTCCCGAAGATGGCCGCGAACTACGGTCCGAGCGTCGACCTCTTCGACTACGCGGCGGAGGACGGCTGGCTGGCGGGGCGGGAGTCCTGAGGCCCGGTATGGCTCCTTACGGCTTCGGGGCGGCGTGCGGCTCGCACGTCACGTCCGAGGCGTCCAGCCTGCCGGTCAACAGGTAGCTGTCGACACGGTCGTTGAGGCACGGGTTGGGGATGTTGGTGATGCCGTGCGAGCCGGCGTCCCTCTCCGTGATCAGGCGGGAGCCCTTGAGGCGCTTGTGCAGTTCGACGGCGCCCGGGTACGGGGTGGCCGCGTCGCGGGTGGACTGGACGATCAGCGTCTTCGGCAGACCCTTGCGGGTGTGGATCTCCAGCGGGCGCTGCTGCTTGCTCGACCAGGTCGCGCAGGGCAGGTTCATCCAGGCGTTGCCCCAGGTGAAGAAGGGGTACTTCGCGTGGAGGCGGGTGTTGTCGCGGTCCCACTTCTTCCAGCTGCGGGGCCACTTGGCGTCCGCGCACTCGACGGCCGTGTAGGCGGCGTTGCTGTTCTCCTGGGCGATGTTGCCCGCGGTGTCGGCCATGTCGGGGCTCGCGGCAGCGACGAGGGGCTTGGGGTCGCCGGCCACGTACTTGCTCCAGTTCGTGGCGATCTCGACCCAGTAGGAGTCGTAGTAGGGGGCGTTCTGGAAGTAGGAGTGCAGTTCGGCCGGGCCGACGACGCCGTCGAGGGGCTGCTTCTTCGCGGTGGCCCGCAGCTTGTCCCACTGGGCGCGGACCTTGTCGTAGGTGTCGCCGAGGTGGAAGGCGGCGTCGTTCCTCGCGACCCACGTCATCCAGTCGACGAGGCGCTTCTCGAAGGCCACGTCCTGGTCGAGGTTGATCTCGTACCAGATCTTGTCCGTACGGGGGTTGATCACGGAGTCGAAGACCATGCGGCGTACGTGGGTCGGGAAGAGGGTGCCGTAGACGGCGCCGAGGTAGGTGCCGTAGGAGACCCCGAGGAAGTTCAGCTTCTTCTCGCCCAGCGCGGCACGGATGACATCGAGGTCGCGGGCGGTGTCGAGCGTCGTCAAGTGCGGGAGCAGATCGCCGCTGCGCTCCTGGCAGCCGTCGGCGTACTCGGCGGCGAGCTTGCGCTGGACGCGCTTGTCGGCCTCGCTGTCGGGGACCGGGTCGAGCTTGGGCGCCTTGACGAACTCCTGCGGGTCCACGCAGGAGACAGGGGCCGAGCGGCCGACGCCGCGCGGGTCGAAGCCGACGAAGTCGTAGGCCTTGGCGGTCTTTTCCCACAGCTTGTTCTTGGTGACGACGCGCCGCGGGAAGCGGAGCCCGGAGGCGCCGGGGCCGCCGGGGTTGTAGAGGAGGGCGCCTTGCCGCTCGTCCTTGGTGCCGGTGCTGCTGATGCGGTCAACAGCAATCTTGATCTTCCTGCCGTCCGGCTTGGTGTAGTCGAGGGGGACGGTGACCCATCCGCACTGGATGGGCTTCTCAAGGCCCCAATCGGCGGGGCAGTCCCGCCACTCGACACCGGCTTTCGCGGCACGCCGAACGGCGAGGGCGAGGCCACGGGCTTCGCGGTCCTTGCCGTAGGAGGCTGCGGAGACGCTGTTCACGACGGCTTCGGCACCGCCTTCGGCACCGGCGCTGGCGGACGGGGCCGCGACGGCACCGGCTATCAACGTGGCCGCGACAAGAGCGCCCGCGGCCCCGAGCCCCGCCGTCCGTCTGGTCCCTGGCGTCCTTCTCAATTGAGGCCTCCCGCACATCGATTCGAGCAGATTCGATCAGTACGGGGGATCCTTGCGCCTGCAGGGTCCCTGACAACAGGCACGACAGGCGTTCTTTGCCGATCCTATAAACGGTGTCGCCTGAACCGCTCAACGGTCGGGAATGGCGAGTGGCCCCTCTGGGAGACCCGACTACTGACCACTGACTGCTGACTGCTGACTGCTGACTGCGGGTCGACGCAGTCAGAGACCTGATCACGCCTCGCGGTACAGACCGGGGGCGCCGTGTCGAAGAGGCCTCCGGCTGCGGGCCGACATCCATCGGCTCTTCGAGAGCGGTCTCCTGACACCGCACGGGGCCCGCTCCACCTGCCCGCAGAGCCCGTGGTGGATCGGGACGTCGTCAAGGAGCATCACGCGACCACCACGGCCACCTGGTAACCCGGTGGCCAGGTAAGCCTGTTGAGCCCTTCAGTCGTGCATGGCAGGCTCGGGCAGCATGGTCGATGAATTTGCCAAAGAGTATCTGCACAACGATCTGCGAAGAGTTCGCGAGGCGGTGCTCTGGAAGCTCGATGGGGTCGGGGAGTACGACATCCGGCGGCCCCTTACCTCGACCGGCACCAACCTACTTGGGCTCGTCAAGCACTTGGCTCTGTGGGAGTCCCGGTACTTCGGCCACGTCTTCGGGCGGCCGTTTCCCGAGCCCTTGCCCCGGTGGGACGACGCCGGGCAGGGCAGTGTCGAGATGTGGGCCGCCGAGGACGAGACGCGCGAGGAGATCGTCGGGCGCTACCGTCGCGTGTGGGCGCACTCGGACGCGACGATCAGCGCCCTCGCCATCGACTCCCCCGGCCACGTGCCCTGGTGGCCGCGCCCCGACGTGAAGCTGTTCAACGTCCTCGTGCACGTGCTCACCGAGACCAACCGGCACGCCGGGCACGCCGACATCCTGCGCGAGCAGCTCGATGCCTCCACAGGGACGAGCGCCGAATACGCGGCTGAGCAGCACGACGCGGCCTTCTGGGCAGCCCGGCGTGCGGAGATCGAGCGTGCCGCCAAGGCCGCGGCCGTCATCGGGACCGGTCGCGGTGGCTCCGCCGGAGCCACCGCCTAGACCGTGGTTCCGGTCGGCTTCCATCGCGCTGGAGTGCCGCCGAGGCCTCGCATGCGAAGGCGAGGCTGTGCGCGGTCGCGCTGTGATGGGCCTCGAAGGCTCGCTTCTCGTACTCGTCCCAGTCGCTCCAGCCGTCCTGAACCGCCACCGTCCAGCGCTTGGTGTGCTCCAGTTCCTGGCGAAGCGCCTCCACCAGCGCTGTCGCCGCTGCCTGCGTGGCCTCGGGGCCCTGGATCGCCACGGCCGCGTGGACGCGGGGGATTCCCGCGAGCTTCTCTTCGGCCGCGCTCACCGCGGCCACCGCGCGCTCCTGCAGCACGTCCGCCACTGCCATCTGGTCTCCGGGGACCGGGGCTTCGTCGTCGAACATCTGGCTGAGGCTCGACCGGGCCTCACCCAGGTGTGCGCGGGTGGTCTCGGTGCATTCGAAGAGGTCCCTGTAGCTGCTGCGCCTGTGTTCGTCCACGATGCGGTCGCCCTCGGCGCGCAGCTGCAGCCGCGTCTGTGAACGTCCCAGGGCTCCACTGATCAGTGCCGTTGCGCTCGCCCCTATCGCCCCGACCGCGGCACCCAGCACCGCCGCGAGCCCTGCGTCCACCGGCCCCTCCACCTACGCGACCACGATCGCGAGATCGTAGCGTCGAGAGCTTCTCAGCCCAGGTGGCTCCAAGCCTCGTCCAGCACTCGGCGTACTTGCAGTGCGTCCGGCGCCACCGCCGTGACCATGACCGCCGGGCCCGCCAAGGGGGTCAGTGCCGCCCACTCCCCCAGCGGCTTCGGCTGCGGCTTGTCGTGTGCGAACTCCGGGCGTACCACGATCAGTTGACCTACCGCGCGACAGCCGGACAGCACCGCCGGTCCGTCCCAGCCGCCCGGTGCTCCGGGGCCGCAGGACAGTTCCTGGTCCAGGAGGGGGACTCCCGCTCGGCGCACCACCAGCCGGCTCGTGAGGCGCCCCGGGGGCTCGCCCGTGCGGCCCAGCGCCTGTTCCTCGCGCAGGACCAGGCGTGCGCCCTCGGACACCTCGGCGCGTGTCGTGACCCGCAGGTCGCTGTCGCGTACGGAGATCAACTGCTCTGGCAGCCAGTGCAGTTCGGCGCCGTCCGCCACCGTGATACGCACGTCGTAGCGTGCCGTCGCCTCACTCTGGCCCGGCAGCGCCATGGTGGCCGCCGCCGAGCCGATGTGCAGCCGCGCCCCCTCGTGGGCCGCGGCCTCGACGGTGAGGTGGTCGCCGCCGAGGGGTCCGCTCATCGCGCCGACAAGCGTGACCCGTGCCGTGGCACCGGTGGAGCGGGTGCGGCGCAGGGCCAGCGGACCCTCGCCGTCGAGCACGGGCAGGGCGGTGCCGCCCCGCCCGTCGGCACGCGCCTCGACGCGAGCCGTGGCGCGAATGCCCGCGCCACCGCACGGCGTTCGCAGGCTCGCGCCCGTTGCTGCGTCGCCCCGCGGGGCGAGGTCCACCGTCACGCCGACACGGTCCACGCGGCGTACTGCTCGCGCACCCACGCGGCGACCGGGCCCACGCCCTCCTCGGACCTCAACGACTGGAAGACGACGGGGAGTTCGGCGCGTGACGCCTTCGCGTCGGCCGCCATCCGGGCGAGGTCGGAGCCGACGTACTGAGCGAGGTCGGTCTTGTTCACGACGAGGAGGTCCGCGGTGGTGACACCGGGGCCGCCCTTGCGCGGGATGTCGTCGCCGCCCGCGACGTCGATGACGAAGATCTGCGCGTCGACGAGGCCCTTGGAGAAGGTGGCCGTGAGGTTGTCGCCGCCGGACTCCACGAGGATCAGGTCGAGCGGCCCGACCTCGTCCTCCAGGTCCTCGACGGCCTCCAGGTTGGCGGAGATGTCGTCGCGGATCGCGGTGTGCGGGCAGGCGCCGGTCTCCACGGCAGTGATGCGCTCGGGCGGCAGGACTGCCTCGCGCAGCAGGAAGTCGGCGTCCTCGCGGGTGTAGATGTCGTTCGTGACGACCGCGAGGGAGAGCTCGTCGCGCAGCGCGCGGCACAGCGCGGCGACCGTCGCGGTCTTGCCGGAACCGACGGGTCCGCCGAGCCCGATGCGTACCGCGCGGCGGGTTCCGTCGGGGCGGTGGGCGTCGGCGGAGACGGCGGCGGGGCCGTCGTGGGAGTGGCCGAGGTGCATGGTGCTGCTCCTTCGCGGTGGTAGTGCAAGTTGTGCGTGGTGTGTGTGGGGGCGCCCTAGGGCCGGAGGTTCCCCCGGCCGCCGGTGGGACAGTGCGCGGCTACGACGCGAAAAGCCGTACCGGCCAAGCCGCATGCGCCTCCGCGCTGATCTCGAGCAGGGGCGCCGAGGCCGCCGGCAGCGCGTCGACGCCCTCCTCGGCGACGCGTCTCGCCGCGTCGGCCGCCTGGAGTGCCACGCGGTCGAGGTCCGGGGCGACCCTGCCGAGGACCGCCGTGGCGTCGAAGGGGTCGAGGCTCAGCAGCCGCACCGTGGCGGTCGCCGGGCCACTGACCGTTTCGTACGCCGAGCAGTACGCGGCGTCCTCGGGCCCGAGCCCGGCGGCGCGCGCGGTGAGTCCGAGGACGACGGGCTGATGCGCTCCCTTGGGGAACTGCCCTGCCAGAGCGTCGAGTTCGGGATTCGGCCAGGTGGCGCGGGCCGCCCGCATCATCTGCCTGCCCAGGCGTCGCGCCGCGGTGCGCAGCGCGGCCGAGGGCGTGCGGGCGTCGGCCGCCGCGTCCAGGGCGACCGGATCGACGCCGAGGGCGGCGGCCGCCGCCAGGGCGGCCGACACGAGACCGGAGGTGTGCAGCCGTCCCCGGCAGAAGGCCTCCAGGCTCGCGGCGCCGGTGACGCGACCGGCCTTGACGGCCGCTTCGGCCCCGCCGGAGTGGGCGTGCCCGCCGGCGGGGAAGCGGCCGTCGGCCAGGACGAGGAGTGCTGCTCGTGACATGTGATCGTCGCCAGGTTGGTCGGGACCGCCGGAGACCGACGGAATCGGAAGCCGACGGAATCGGAAGCCGTCAGAAGAGGAAGTACCGCTGCGCGAGCGGCAGTTCCGCGGCGGGCGACGGTTCGACGAGCTCGCCGTCGATGGTCACGGCGAAGCTGTCGGGGGCGACCTCGACCCGGGGCAGCGCGTCGTTCTCGTACATGTCGGCCTTGGTGCGGCCACGCGTCGAGCGGATCGCGGTGAACTGCTTGTCCAGGCCCAGGCGTTCAGGAAGCCCGTCGTCCAGCGCCGACTGCGTCACGAAGTTGACCGAGTTGAGCGCCGGGGCCCTGCCGTGCGCCCCGTACATGCGGCGCGGCAGGATCGGCTGCGGGGTCGGGATGGACGCGTTGGCGTCGCCCATCTGCGCGTACGCGATCTGTCCGCCCTTGAGGACGACCTGCGGCTTGACGCCGAAGAACGCCGGTTCCCAGAGGACCAGGTCGGCGAGTTTGCCGGTCTCCACCGAGCCGATCTCGTGGTCGATGCCCTGGGCGACGGCCGCGTTGATCGTGTACTTGGCGACATAGCGACGCGCGCGGTGGTTGTCGGCGCGGGTGTCCCCCGGCAGGAAGCCCCGGCGCCGCTTCATCACGTGCGCGGTCTGCCACGTACGCATGATGACCTCGCCGATGCGGCCCATGGCCTGGGAGTCCGAGGACATGATCGAGATGGCGCCGATGTCGTGGAGGATGTCCTCGGCCCCGATGGTGGTGGGCCGGATGCGGGACTCCGCGAACGCGAGGTCCTCGGGCACGGCCGGGTTGAGGTGGTGACAGACCATCAGCATGTCGAGGTGTTCCTCGACGGTGTTGACGGTGTGCGGCCGGGTCGGGTTGGTGGAGCTCGGCAGCATGTTGGGCAGCGAGACGGCCGTGATCATGTCGGGGGCGTGACCGCCGCCCGCGCCCTCGACGTGGAAGGCGTGCAGGGTACGGCCCGCGACCGCGTCGAAGGTGGCCCGGACGAAGCCCGCCTCGTTCAACGTGTCGGTGTGGACGGCCAGTTGGGCACCCGTCTCCTCGCACACGTTCAGGCAGGCGTCGATCGTGGCGGGCGTCGCGCCCCAGTCCTCGTGGATCTTGAAGCTGACGGCACCGGCGCGGAGCTGGTCGTGCATCGACTCGGCGGAGACGGTGTTGCCCTTGCCCAGGAAGCCGATGTTGACCGGGCTGGACTCCAGCGCCGCGAACATCCGCGCCAGGTGCCAGGCGCCCGGGGTGATGGTCGTCGCCTTGCTGCCCTCGGCGGGCCCGGTGCCACCGCCGAAGAGCGTGGTGACGCCGGAGGCGAGGGCCTCGTCGACGATGGTCGGCGAGATGAAGTGGATGTGGGTGTCGATGCCGCCCGCGGTGAGGATCTTTCCGTTGCCCGCGATGACCTCGGTCTCGGGGCCGATGACGAGGTCGGGGTCGACACCGTCCATCGTGTCCGGGTTGCCGGACTTCCCCACACCGGTGATGCGGCCGTCGCGGATGCCGACGTCCGCCTTGACGATCCCCCAGTGGTCGATGATCACCGCGCCGGTGATGACGGTGTCCGGGGCGCCCTCGGCGCGGGTGGTGCGGGACTGCCCCATCGACTCGCGGATGACCTTGCCGCCGCCGAACACCGACTCGTCGCCGGAGCGTCCGGGGCCGCCCGCGCGGTCCTCCTCGATCTCGATCAGCAGGTCGGTGTCGGCGAGGCGGATCCGGTCACCGGTGGTGGGGCCGAACAGATCGGCGTACGCGGCACGGGACAGCTCAGGCATCGAGGGCACCTCCGACCAGACCGCGGAGTCCGGGCACGATGCGCTTGCCGGCCAGCGGAACGAGTTCGACGTCGACGGGGATTCCGGGCTCGAAGCGCACGGCGGTTCCCGCGGCGATGTTGAGCCGCTTCCCGTGCGCGGCGTCGCGGTCGAAGTCCAGACCCGGGTTGGCCTCGGCGAAGTGGTAGTGGGAGCCGACCTGGACGGGCCGGTCGGCGGCGTTGAGGACGGTGAGGCGGGTGACCTCGCGGCCCTCGTTGAAGGGGACGGGCCCGTCCGCGAAGAGGATCTCTCCGGGGATCATCCCCGGACCCGTGCCGTGCGTTGCGGCATGCATGAGGCGCGAACTCCCGTCAGACGATCGGCTCGTGGACGGTGACGAGCTTCGTGCCGTCCGGGAAGGTGGCCTCGACCTGGACGTCGTGGATCATCTCGGGGATGCCCTCCATGACGTCGTCACGGGTGAGCACCCGCCGTCCCGACGACATGAGTTCGGCGACGGTGCGGCCGTCGCGGGCGCCTTCGAGGATGTGGGAGGTGATGAGGGCGATCGCCTCGGGGTGGTTGAGCAGCAGTCCCCGCGCCCTTCGCTTCTCGGCCACATCCGCGGCCACATGGATGAGCAGTCTCTCCTGCTCGTGCGGGGTCAGTTGCACGCGTCCCACCTCACAGTCCTCGCTCCGAACCGTGCGGGGTCCGGCTGCCGCGGCCACCGCGACGGATATAGATGTAACACACAGCGAATGCGCGCGATCTTGCGCACCCCGGTTACGAAATCCGCTGGTGGCGTGCCACGGGAGGGTAGTTGGGAGGAGTTTCAACGAGGTTAACCAGTAGTTGACCGGCCCATGACTATCGCCTGGGACGCGCCATACCCAACCGTCGGTCAGCCTTCGGCCGGCCGCCCCATGCTCATCAACGCCCGAAGCCCGTCCCGCAGCGCCTCGATGGGCACTTCGTCGAACAGGGCGTACTGCGCGGCGAACCCCTGGACCATGGCGATCATGGTCCGCGCGACATGGTCGGCGGGGATGTCGGCGCGCATCACGCCCGCCTCCTGATACCCCTCGACGATCGCCATCCAGGAGCCGCGCACCTTGGCGTAGACGTCGCCGATGAGCGCGGAGAGCTCCTCGTCGCGGAGGGTCTCCGTCCACACCTGGATCATCAGCCGGGGGAAGGATGACCTGGCGCCCTCCCGCATCCCGGGCCGCAGATCGAGGACCTCCGCGAGCACCCGGACCACCAGGACGTCCGGCGGAGGCGGCGGGCTCTGCCGCGCGGCCGACTCGAAGATCTCACCGATGTCGGCGAGCACCTCGGAGACGATGGCGGTGATCAGCTCGTCCTTGCCGCGGAAGTAGCGGTACACCGCGCCCGCCGAGAGGCCCACCTCCTTGAGGACGTCCTGCATCGACGTGGCATGGAAGCCGTTGCGCGCGAAGCAGAGCGCTGCCCCGTCGAGGATCTGCCGACGGCGTGCGTCGAGGTGTTCTTGGGATACGCGGGCCATGCCCTCAACGTAAAACGAACATTCATTCTTGACAAGGTGGCCGAGCGGCAGGACAGTGAGCCCACCCCGTAAAACGAACGATCCTTCTCTTTGGGTCGCGGACGCGGACCACTGCCCTCCGCCCTCCACTCCCCGCTGACCACCCCCCTCTCCCGCTGGAGGAAGAACCTCATGTCCACACCGCCCGTCGGCGCGCCTCCGCAGGGCCCTCGCATGGTGATGGTGGCCGTCATGGTCCCCCTGCTCGTGACCCTCGCGCTCTGGGCCTTCGCCTGGCCCGCGGCCCGCACCGCACCCCGCGACCTGCCCCTCGGCGTCGCGGGACCGACCGCGGCCGCGGGGTCGATGGCCCGGCAACTGGAGCGGCGCGAGGGCGCGTTCGAGATACATCGTTACGCCGACGAGGCCGAGGCAAGGGCCGCCATCGAGGACCGGACCGTGTACGGCGCGGTCGTCGTCGCCCCCCAGGGACCCAAGCTGCTCACCGCCACGGCGGCGAGCCCGGTCGTCGCCCAGCTGCTGCGACAGGCCGTGCACGAGCAGGGCCCCGAGTCGGACCCGGTACCGGTGGTCGACGTGGTGCCCGCACCGGCGGCCGACCCCAGGGGCTCAGCGCTGGGGTCGAGCGTGCTGCCGCTGGCCATCGCCGGGGTCGCGGCCGGTGCGCTCGTCACGGTGCGCGGGCTGCGCGGCGTGCGCGCGGTGGCCACGCTGATCGTCACCGCCGCACTCGTGGGCACCGTCGCGGCCGCGCTCACGCACAGCTGGTTGGGTGTCCTGACCGGCAACTGGTGGGCGGAAGCAGGGGCGTTGAGCCTCGCCACACTCGCCGTGGGCGGCACCGTGGCCGGGCTCGCGGCCCTGCTCGGCCCGGCGGGCATCGCCGTGGGCGCCCTGCTGATGGTGCTGCTCGGCAACCCCTTCTCCGGCGTGACCTCCGCGCCGCGGCTGCTGCCCGAACCGGTGGGATTCATCGGTCAGTTGCTGCCGCCGGGAGCCGGGGGCTCACTGCTGCGCTCGGTGTCCTTCTTCGACGGCGCGGCCGCCGCGGGGCCTGCCCTCACCCTCGGCGCATGGGCCGCGCTCGGGCTCACCGCGGTACTGCTCGGCACGCTGCGCGGGCGACGCACACCCGTCACGCCGGATCCCGCGGACCGGCCGCAGGCGGCGCCGGTCGGCTGAGCCGCGCGGGCCCGCGCGTCAGCCGCGGCGAAGGCAACTCCCCCTCCGCTACGTCGCGTTGGGACCCCGGTGCTCCGCCGCGATGCCGAACCGCTGTGGCTCCGAGGGCGCGGACGTCGCGGAGCCGATCGTCGTGACGGTGCTGACCGTCTGCTCCTCCGATGCGTCCGAGAGCGCTTCGAGGCGCTCCAGGTCGGCGGCGGAGACGAGCGCCACGAGCGGCTTGCCGTGGCGGGTGACCACGACCCGCTCGCCGCCGTAGACGACGCGGTTGATCAGCTCCGCGAGCTCTGCGCGGGCTTGCGTCACCGGAATCTCGTAGGCCATGCACCCAGCTTAGACGCCGCTCTTCACAGGCTGCGGGCATGAGCGATCTCCACGAGCTGCAGCTGGCCCTCGACCTGCCCCACGATCTGCCCGCCGACGACCTCTCCCTCATCAGGTGGCACCTGGGCGAGGAGGCGGGCACGCGGCACGCCGAAGGCGAGGAGTGTCCGCTGCTCTCGGCCAGGGGACCGGCGGCGCGGATCGGGGGCGTACTGATCGGTGAACTGCAGCGGGGCGAGCGGGGCTGGTCCCTCACCGTCCGCCAGGAGGTGCACCCCGACGAGTTCGACGCCCTGCGCTCCCTCGTCGCGTGGCTCGCGGCCCGGACGACGACGGTCGGCACCGTCGGTCACCTGCGCTTCCTGGAGGACCACGTGCCCGACGTCCTGGTCGTGGAGTCCGGCTCGGCACGCCGGTTGCGTACGCGCGCGGAGGCCACGGAGAGCGACCTCCTGCCCGGCCCCTGGGCCTGACGCCCGTGACGTGACCGCTCAGCGCACCGTCCAGATCCAGCCGAGCGGGGCGAGACCGAGGGCGCGGGCCACCGAGCGGGAGGCCCGGTTGGCGGCCGTGGTGCTGTAGAAGAGCACCTCTTTGTCGCGACGCACGCGGTGGGACCAGGCGGCGGCCGCGGCCGGGGCGAGGCCGCGGCCGCGGAAGTCCGGGCGGGTCCAGATGCCGGCCTCCGCCGCGCGGGCGTTCGCGGCGGGGGTGTGGCAGATCGACACGGGCGCGCCGTCGTGCACGGCCATCGCCCACTCCCCCGCCGCCCCGGAGATCAGCTCCGCCCACTCGCCGGGCTGCCAGTTGTCGGGACGGGTCAACTGCCGTGCCGCGTCCCGCCCTTGGTCGTCCGAGAGCAGGAGGGGCAGGGGTGCGGCGGGGGCCGCGGCGAGCGGGTCCGGGAAGGTGAAGCAGGGGCCGCCCTCGACGGCGGCCGGTTCACCGGCCGCCGTCAGAGCGGAGGCCAGCCGCACGAGGACACCCGGGGGCTCGCCCGGCGCGTACGGCTCCCCGTCGACTCCGAAGCCGCCACCGTCGCTCGGCGGGGCGACGCCCTCCCCCAGCGCCAGCACCCGCGCTCGCGGCGACCAGGCAAGGACCGCCTGCACCGCCGGATCGGTCACCGTCGGCAGCCCGCCCTTCGCCACCGGCCCGAGGCCGTGGATGACCTCCACTTCGAGGGCGAGCAGCGCCCGTTCGTCCCGTTCCACCACGTCTCGCCCCATGACCCGAAGAGGTTACGCGGATCACGTACCGCCCGACACCACATTTCCTCGCCCCACGGAACGTACGTCCTGTACATTTTTTACAGAGACCGGACCGCCCCGCGACCGGAAGACGAAAGGCGTGCCATGAATCGTCCGTCCGCCCGTTACGTCCTGCCCGAGTTCACCGAACGCACCAGCTCGGGGACGAGGACCCTGGATCCGTACTCCAAGCTCCTCGAAGAGCGGATCGTCTTCCTCGGCACCCCCATCGACAACACCTCGGCGAACGACGTGATGGCCCAGTTCATGCACCTGGAGCACCTCGCGCCGGACCGCGACATCTCGCTCTACATCAACTCCCCCGGCGGCTCGTTCACCGCGATGACCGCGATCTACGACACGATGCGGTTCGTCACCTGCGACGTGGAGACGACCTGCCTCGGCCAGGCCGCGTCCACCGCCGCCGTGCTGCTCGCCGCCGGCACCCCCGGCAAGCGGTTCGCGCTGCCCGGCGCGCGTGTGCTGATCCATCAGCCCTCCGTCACCGAGCCGTTCCAGGGCCAGGCCAGCGACCTCGCGATCCAGGCCGACGAGATGCTGCGCAGCCGCCGGATGCTGGAGGAGATGCTCGTCAGGCACACGGGGCAGAGCCCCGAGCGGATCACCGCGGACATCGAGCGGGACAAGATCCTCGACGCGCAGGCGGCCCTGGAGTACGGACTCGTGGACCGGATCATCCCGAACCGCAAGACCTCGCTCGCCGCGCGCGACCCGAGGTGAGCCCTCGATGCTGCCGCCCGAACTCCCTCCCCTGCCGGCCCTGACCCGCGCCGAGGCCGACCTGATCGACCGCTATCTCGAGGTCGTCGACCTGGTCGGCAGGATCAACCCGGCGCGATCCGGGCACACGTACGGCGGACTGCGTGCCGCCCAGGCCCTGGTCGGCAGGGCGACCGCCCTGCGGGACGCGCTCACCCTCATGCACCAGCGGGGCGAGAGCGAGGTGCACGCCACCACGCTCGCCGAGGCCCTGCGCGTCCTCGACGGCGAGCGGCGGTCCCGGCGGGTCACCGTGCCGCCCCCGCCCGGCAGTTGACCCCCGCGCCGAGCGCCACGCACCCTCCACCGGAACGTCCCGGACCGCTTCGAAACGGACCAGAAGGGCTACTTCGGACGGCGTAGCGAGGCGTCCGCCGACGAGCCGTGGAGAGTTGCGCCAGGTGTGTACAGCGCGGGCGGAATAGCACATTCCGATGCTGGTCGAGCCATCGTCAGACCATCCCTCCGTAACCCCAATTCGTCGGTGTCCACCCGAACGGGTCAGTCGTGAGGAGCCTCACAAAACGCCGTTTCGGCTCGGTTTTTTCGCCCTTGTCGGGTCAAGATCCCTTCCGACGACAAGCCCCCGCCACAGCGGCGGGGCGGTCCGGGCGGACGCCGAGTCCTGCCGCCACCCGGATGACCGGTCGACATCGGTGCAACGGCAGGAGTGGAGGACCCAGGCATGACGGGCCCGTCCGGGAAGTCCGGACGACGCCCTTGGGGTGAAGCCGCAGAGCACGACGCGGCCGGGCATCTTCGCCTGCCCGAACCCGACAGGTCATCCTTCACAGGCGGCTGACGAAGGGTTGCGCATGACTGCGCTGAATCATGTTCCGTCGCTGCTCAGCAGGACCGGTGCCGCATCGGTCCTCACGCTCGCCGTCGTAGGCGGCACCGTCGTGGCCCCCGGGCTCGCGTCGGAGGCCGAGGCGGCCACACACGGGACGAAGGCGCTCAAGATCGCGGCGTCCAAGAAGGGCTCCCCGTACCGCTACGGCGCCGCGGGTCCCAACCGGTTCGACTGCTCGGGCCTGACGCTCTACTCCTTCAACAAGACGGGCAAGAAGCTGCCGCGCACCGCCGCCGCGCAGTACAACAAGACCAAGCACATCTCGAAGTCCCAGCGCACCAAGGGCGACCTGGTGTTCTTCCACTCCGGCCGGAACGTCTACCACGTCGGGATCTACGCGGGTAACAACAAGATCTGGCACGCCCCCAAGACGGGGACCGTGGTGCGTCTGGAGAAGATCTGGTCCAACAGCGTCTGGTACGGCCGGGTCCGCTGACCCCGCCGCGGTCGGTCCGGCGCGCGCCTCGCACCGTCAGGTGCCGGTGCGTGGAGCGCGCCGGCCGGGATACCCGTCCGGCATGTCCGACGACTTTTCCTGTACCGCTCGCAACGAAACGCCGTTGGAGCGCGCCGACCGCAACTTCGGGGAGCTGCTCCAGGAGCTGAGGGTGACGCAGACCGGGGTGCAGATCCTCTTCGCCTTCCTGCTCACCCTCGCCTTCACCCCGCGGTTCCCCTCGCTCGACGCCGTGCAGCGCGGCACCTACGTCACGACGCTGCTGCTCGCCGTGGTCGCGGCGGCGCTGTTCACGGCGCCCGCCGCGCTGCACCGCTCGCTCTTCCAGCAGCGCGCCAAGCCGCTCGTCGTGCAGGTGTCGTCCCGGCTCGCCGAGGTCGGTCTGCGGGTCCTGATGCTCGCGCTGTCCGGTTCGGTGCTGCTCGTCGTCGACGTGACGGCGGGGCGCGTCGAAGGGGTCGTCGCGGGCGCGGGGACGCTCCTGGTGTGCGTCGGGCTGTGGGGCGTACTGCCGCGCCTGGTCCGGCGGCCGGTGGCGCGCGCCGTCGCGGCGGCGCAGGAGGTGCCGGGTGTCATGCCATCAGGGGCTCGAGGAGGAGCACCAGGCCCAATGCGCCGAGAGCGGTGCCGGTGACGGCCTCGACGGCGCGGGCGGTGCGCGGCCTGCGCAGCCACCTGCCGAGCCGGTCCACGAGCAGCGCCACGACCGGGAACCAGAGCAGGGCCAGCGCCACCACGATCGACGCGAGCAGCAAGGTCCTGGGCATCGCGGGGCTGCCGTCGGGCACGAACTGAGGCAGCACGCTGAGGAAGGTGATCGACGCCTTGGGGTTCAGGGCGTTGGTCAGGAAACCCTCGCGCAGTCCGCCGCCCTGCGCCGCGGGTTCGCCCGCCGCCGCGGTGCGTGGCCGAGCCGCGGAGCGCAGCGCGCGGTAGGCGAGGACCAGCACATAGCCGGCGCCGATGAGTTGCAGCGCCCTGAAGAGCGCGGGCACGGCGGCCAGCACCGCGGCGACACCCGCGACCGCCAGCGCCGTGTGCACCAGGAGCCCGCCCGCGACGCCGACCGCACAGGCGACTCCGGCCCGCCGGGAGACCAGGGCGTTGCGTACGACGACGGTGAAGTCGGCGCCCGGCATGGCGACCATGCCCGCGGCGACCGAGGTGAAGGCGACCAGTTGTGCGTCCATGCGCCCAGCGTGCCCGGCCGAAGCCTTCAGCAGGTATGTGGAATATCCTGGGTCTGCCTTAAGCAGGCGTTTAGGGAGTGCAGGTGTTCAGGGAGCTTCCATGTACGACCCCACGCGTCTCGCCGCGCTCGTCGCGGTCTCCGAGGCCGGTTCGATCACCCGGGCCGCCGAGCGCCTCGGCTACACCGTGCCCGCGCTCTCCCAGCAACTCGCCAAGCTGGAGCGGGAGGCGGGCACCGCTCTTCTCGTACGTCACCACCGCGGGGCCCGGCTGACCGGCGCGGGGGAGCTGCTCGTGGGCCATGCCCGCCGGGTGCTCGACGAGATGGAGCGGGCGCGGCACGAGCTGGCGCGGCTCGCCGGGCTCTCGGGCGGGCGGCTGCGCGTCGCGACCTTCCCGACGGCCGGCATCCATCTGCTGCCGCCCGTCCTGAGCGCCTTCCGCAGGGCCCACCCGGACGTCGAGCTGACGGTGACGGGGCACGAACCGCCCTTCGGTGTCGCGGCCGTGGCGGCGGGCGAGGTCGATCTGGCCCTCACGCACACCTATGAGCCGGCGGACCCGGTGCCGCTGCCCGCCGCCGTGTCGGCCGAGCCGGTCCTGGTCGAGGAGCTGGTCCTGGTGACCCGGCCCGGCCACGCGCTCACCGGCGCGGCCTCGCGGCTGCCGCTCGCCGACCTCGCCGGGCAGCCGCTCATCAGCATGGCTCCGGACCATCCGCCCCGGCAGGCCGTGGAGCGGGCCCTCGCGCGGGCCGGTGCCGCGCCCGCGGTGCTCGTCGAGTCGCCCGGGTACGCGCTGGTCTGCGCCCTGGTCAGTGCGGGGCTCGGCGTCGCCGTGGTGCCCGAGATGGTGGCGCGCACCGCCGCGACCCCCGTCGGCACGCGGCTCCTGGAACCCGGCGATCTGCGGCGCACCATCTCCGTCGTGCACCGCACCGACGAGTCGAGCCCGGCGGCGGACTCCTTCCGGGCTCTGCTGCGCGGGGTCTTCGGGCGCTCGGCGAGTGCGGCCTGACCGGCGGCGGTCGGCGGGCAGCGAGCGGCGGTCGGCGAGCGATCCCCGACCGGTGGGCGGCGTCAGCGCGCGGGGTCGCGGTGTCTGCGCTGGACGCGCGCCGTCCACGGCAGTGCGATCCACACGGTCTTGCCGCCCTCGTCGGTGGGGCTGACCGAGAGCCTGCCGCCGCACTCGGCGGCCAGCCAGCGGATGATGACCATGCCCCGGCCGTTGTCCTGCTGGACCGCCGCGGGCAGCCGCTTGGGGTAGCGGGGGTGGCTGTCGGTGACGCCGATCCGCAGCTGCTCGTCCCGGTCGAGCTCGACGTCCACCGTGAAGGTCGGCGACTGTCCCAGGGTGTGCTGCACGGCGTTCGTGGCGAGTTCGGAGACGATCAGCCTGATGGTGTCGGCCACCTCGGTGTCGCCGGGCAGGCCCCATTCGGCGAGCACGCGCGAGACGTATTTCCGGGCCGCGGGGACCGAGGCAGGATCGCTCGGCAGAGTGACGGAGGCTTCCTGGTGGTCTGCCATGGCGACGCTGTCCCTTTCCCATCGGGACCGGTCTCCGACTCGTCGCGGATGACTCGAGGACAGTCCCGAACTGGTGCTTCGCGCCAGCCTGCCACTCCTTGGCCGGTCACGGGCGGCGATCCACCGAGATGTGCATATATCTGTCGCTCGAAGCGGTGAACTCTGCTACGGCAGACCGTATTTGGGCGAGAGACTGGTCCTTCCTCTACTGTCGCCTACTGCCCCCGCTCTGCCGCCGGGATCCCCGACGGCTTCATCCGGAAGGAGACGGGCATGCAGTACGGCCCCGCGGTGCGCCGCCGCCAGCTCGGTGCCGAACTGCGCGCGCTGCGCACCCACGCGGGACTCACCAGCAGCCAGGCCGCGGCCAAGGTCGGCTGGCACCAGTCGAAGGTGAGCCGGATCGAGACGGGTCGCAGCGGCGTCAAGGCCGCCGACGTACGGCTGCTGCTCGCGGCGTACGAGGTGAAGGACCCCCAACTCAGCGATCTGCTGGTCGCGTTCGCGGGCAGCGACGACCCGGGCGAGGGTCGCCACCACTGGTGGAAGGCGTACCGCGATCTCCTGCCCGCCACGTATCGCGACTTCATCAGCCTGGAATCCCAGGCGAGTTGGGTGCGCACGCTCGAAACCACCGTGGTGCCAGGGCTGTTGCAGACCCCCGAGTACGCGCGCGCGGTGACCAGGGCCGCGCTCGGCGGCCTGCCGGAGGAGCAGGTCGACGCCCTGGTGGAGGTCCGCCTGGCCCGCCAGGACGTGTTGCGCGCGGATCCTCCGCTGCGACTGAGCGTGATCCTGGACGAGGCGGTGCTGCGCCGCACGGTCGGCGGGGAGCAGGTCTTCGCGGGGCAGTTGACACGGTTACGAGAGGTGGCCCTGTTGCCGCATGTGCGGCTTCAGGTGCTGCCCTTCGCCGCCGGCGAGCATGCGGGCCTGATCGGTCCTTTCGTTATTTTTTCATTTCCGAACATTGCTGATCTGGATGTGGTTGTTCTCGACCATTTGACGAGTAGCCTCTACATCGAACGGAAAGAAGACCTCCAGGCGTACACGGAGGCCTTCAACTCCCTTCAGGTACAAGCGCTATCACCCGAGGACTCCACGGATTTCATCGCCGGGCTCTGCGACGGCGCGAAGGAGGCAACATGACCGCAATGCCTCGGTACGTACCTTCCAGCACGACCCTTCAAGGTGCGCGGTGGCAGCGCAGCAGTTACAGCAACGGAATGAACAACTGCGTCGAGACGGCCACACTCGACTCGGGTCCGCTGACCGGCCTGTGCGCCGTGCGTGACTCGAAGAACATCGCAGGGTCAGCCCTGCTCTTCTCCCCCGGCCCCTGGGAGTCGTTCCTCACCAGCCTGCGGTGAGCAGAGCCCGGCCCCTCGTGGGCTCGGTTCACTTCACCGCGGCGCGTTGCGGCTGATCACCCGTACGGCATCGACGATCTGCGCGTCGGTGAGGTCCGCGCGGGCGGTCAGTCGCAGCCGTGAGATCCCGTCCGGCACCGACGGCGGCCTGAAGCACCCCACCGCGAGCCCGGCGGCCCGGCAGTCGGCCGCCCAGCGCACGGCCTGCTCCGGTGACGGCGCGCGCACGGAGACGACGGCGGCGTCGGGACGTACCGCCATGAGCCCCTCGGCCGTCAGGCGCCGGTGCAGTTCGGCGGCGACCTCGCGGGCACGCGCGGCGCGTTCGGGCTCACGGCGCAGCAGGCGCAGGGCCGCGAGCGCGGCGCCCACCGCGGCGGGCGCGAGACCCGTGTCGAAGATGAAGGTGCGGGCGGCGTTCACCAGATGCTGGATCACCTTCGCGGAGCCGAGCACGGCGCCGCCCTGGCTGCCGAAGGACTTGGAGAGGGTGAGGGTGACCACGGTGTCGTCCGCGCCCGCGAGCCCCGCGGCATGCGGCGCGCCCCGGCCGCCGTCGCCGAGCACACCGAGCCCGTGGGCGTCGTCGACGACGAGACCGGCACCGAACTCCCGGCAGGCCGCGGCGAGTTCGGCCAGCGGAGCCATGTCGCCGTCCACCGAGAACACCGAGTCGGACACCATGACGGCGGGTCCCGCGTGCGCGTCCAGCGTCTTGCGCACCGCTTCGGGATCGGCGTGCGGCACCACCTGCGTCGTCCCGCGCGCCAGCCGGCAGCCGTCGATGAGGGACGCGTGGTTGCCCGCGTCGGAGACGATCAGGGTGCCGTGCGGGGCGAGCGCGGTGACGGCGGCGAGGTTGGCCGCGTAGCCGGAGGAGAACACGAGCGCGGCCTCGAAGCCGCAGAACTCCGCGAGCTCGCGCTCCAGTTCGGCGTGCAGCTCCGTGGTGCCCGTGACGAGCCGGGAGCCGGTGGCGCCGCCGCCCCACCGCCGGGCGGCGACGGCCGCGCCCTCGGTGACCTCGGGGTTGCGGGTCAGCCCCAGGTAGTCGTTGCTCGCCAGGTCGAGGAGGCCGTCCGCCTCGGCGGGGCGCGGCCGCAGGGTGCGCACGAGCCCGGCGGCGGCGCGCAGCCGCGCCTGCTCGTCGATCCAGTCGAACGCCGAGGACGCCGAGGACGCCGCGGACGCAGAGGACGCCGCGGACACAGGAGACGCAGAGGGCGCAGCCCCCGTGACGGGGTGCCTGTTTGTAGACATTCCACAGACCCTAGCCGCCTTGCTCCCCGGCCAGGATGTGGCAATACCCACACCTCAAACCGTTTCTGTTGTGCGAACTCTCCTTGGCCGGACATGCTGCCGTACGTAAGGATCAGCGCCATGAACCTGCTGAACACGCTGGTGGACAAGGGGCTTCGGCGCGAACTGCCGACCCGTGAAGAGGCGCTGGCCGTCCTGGCCACCTCCGACGACGATCTTCTGGACGTAGTGGCTGCCGCCGGAAAGGTACGGCGGCAGTGGTTCGGACGACGGGTGAAACTCAACTATCTGGTCAACCTCAAGTCGGGTCTGTGCCCGGAGGACTGCTCGTACTGTTCGCAGCGGCTCGGCTCCAAGGCCGAGATCCTCAAGTACACCTGGCTGAAGCCCGACGAGGCCTCCGAGGCCGCGGCGGCCGGCGTCGCGGGCGGCGCCAAGCGCGTGTGCCTGGTGGCCAGCGGCCGCGGGCCGACGGACCGTGACGTCGACCGGGTCGCGCAGACCATCGCGGCGGTCAAGGAGGCGAACGAGGGCGTCGAGGTGTGCGCGTGCCTCGGGCTGCTCTCGGACGGTCAGGCGGAGCGGCTGCGGGGTGCGGGCGCGGACGCGTACAACCACAACCTCAACACCTCCGAGGCGACGTACGGGGACATCACCAAGACGCATACGTACGCCGACCGTGTCGACACCGTGCAGAAGGCGCACTCGGCCGGGCTCTCCGCCTGCTCGGGGCTGATCGCCGGCATGGGCGAGAGCGACGAGGACCTGGTCGACGTGGTGTACGCGCTGCGCGAGCTCGACGCCGACTCGGTGCCGGTGAACTTCCTGATCCCCTTCGAGGGCACGCCGCTGGCCAAGGAGTGGAACCTCACGCCGCAGCGCTGCCTGCGCATCCTCGCCATGGTCCGCTTCGTCTGCCCGGACGTCGAGGTGCGCATCGCGGGCGGCCGCGAGGTCCATCTGCGCTCGATGCAGCCGCTCGCCCTGAACCTCGCCAACTCGATCTTCCTGGGCGACTACCTGACCAGTGAGGGCCAGGCGGGCAAGGACGACCTGGCGATGATCGCGGACGCCGGTTTCGAGGTCGAGGGCACGGATCAGGTGACGCTGCCGAAGCACCGTGTGGACGCGGCCGCCACGGCCGCGGGCTGCGGTTCGCACGAAGGGGCCTGCGGTTCGCACGAGGGCGGCTGCGGTTCGCACGAGGCAGGCGGCGGGTGCGGCCCCTGCGGGTCGGCCGAGCCAGCGCCCGTAGCGGAGACCCCGGCCTCCAACGAGGCGCGCACGGACCTGGTGGCGGTGCGCCGCCGGGGCGCGGGAACGGACCTGGCACCCAATGCCTGACCTGCCCACGGCCGACCTGCTCGCGCTCGACCGGCAGCACGTCTGGCACCCGTACGGGCCGATGCCGGGTCGGCAGGAGCCGCTGGTCGTCGAGTCGGCGAGCGGCGTGCGGATGCGTCTCGCGGACGGCACCGAGCTGGTCGACGGCATGTCGTCCTGGTGGTCGGCGATCCACGGCTACAACAACCCCGTCCTCAACGACGCGGTGCGCGGCCAGTTGGACCGCATGAGCCACGTCATGTTCGGCGGCCTCACGCACGAGCCCGCCGTCACGCTCGCCAAGCGCCTCGTCGACATCACGCCCGAGGGTCTGGAGCACGTCTTCCTCTCCGACTCGGGTTCGGTCGCTGTCGAGGTCGCGGTGAAGATGTGCCTGCAGCACTGGCGCTCGCTCGGCCGCCCCGAGAAGCGGCGGATGCTGACATGGCGCGGCGGCTACCACGGCGACACCTGGCAGCCGATGGCCGTGTGCGACCCCGAGGGAGGCATGCACGAGCTGTGGCAGGGCGCGCTCCCGCAGCAGGTCTTCACGGACGCGCCGCCGGGTGGCTTCGACACGTACGACGCGTCCTACGCCGCTCATCTCCACGAGCGGATCGGGGCGCACGCCCACGAACTCGCCGGTGTGATCGTGGAGCCCGTGGTGCAGGGGGCAGGGGGAATGCGGTTCCACTCCCCCGGCTACCTCCGCGCGCTCCGCGAGGCGTGCGACGCCCATGACGTCCTCCTGGTCTTCGACGAGATCGCGACGGGCTTCGGCCGCACGGGCGCGCTGTTCGCGGCCGACCACGCGGGCGTCGCCCCCGACGTGATGTGCCTCGGCAAGGCGCTGACCGGTGGTTATCTGTCGATGGCGGCGACGCTGTGCACGCCGCGCGTCGCGGACGGCATTTCCCGGGGCGAGGTGCCGGTCCTGGCCCACGGGCCGACGTTCATGGGCAATCCGCTGGCCTCCGCGGTGGCCGGCGCCTCGATCGACCTGCTGCTCGGCCAGGACTGGCAGACCGAGGTCAAGCGCATCGAGACCGGCCTGCGCGACGGCCTGGCCGAAGCGGCCGTCCTTCCTTCCGTACGGGAGGCCCGCGTCCTCGGGGCGATCGGCGTGGTCCAGCTGGACCACCCGGTGGACATAGAGGCGGCGACGCGGGCCGCGGTGCGCGAAGGCGTGTGGGTGCGGCCGTTCCGCGACCTGATCTACACGATGCCGCCGTTCATCACGAGCGACGACGACGTGGCGCGCATCACGCGCGCCGTGTGCGCCGCGGCGAAGGAGGGCTGACATGACGGTGATCGTGGTGTCCGGTACGGGCACGGAGATCGGCAAGACGGTGACCACGGCCGCGGTGGCCGCCGTCGCCCGCGCGGCGGGGCGCAGCGTCGCCGTGCTCAAGCCCGCCCAGACCGGAGTCGCGCCCGGTGAACCCGGCGACGCGCAGGAGGTGACGCGGCTCGCGGGCGACGGCATCACCACGCTCGAACTCGCCCGCTACCCCGAGCCGTTGGCACCGGACGTCGCGGCGCGACGGGCATCGCTCGCGCAGATCCACCCGCAGGACGTGGCAGACGCCGCGGCGAAGCTGGCGACCGAGCACGATCTGGTCCTGGTCGAGGGGGCGGGCGGGTTGCTCGTGCGCCTCGACGACGAGGGCGGCACGCTGGCGGACGCTGCCCGGCTCCTCGCCGCACCGGTCCTGATGGTCGTCTCGGCGGGCCTCGGCTCGCTCAACACGACGGCGCTGACGGCCGAGGCGCTGCGGGCGCGCGGCGTGCGCCAGCTGGGACCGCTGGTCGGCAGCTGGCCGGCCGTCCCCGACCTGGCGTCCCGCTGCAACCTCGCGGACCTGCCGAAGGACGCGGGCACGCCGCTCGTCGGCGCGATCCCGGAGGGTGCCGGATCGTTCGACGGGCCGGACTTCCGCGCTGCGGCCGGGAGTTGGCTCGCTCCCGAGCTGGGCGGCACGTGGGACGCGGCGTCGTTCGCTTCCCGGGAGGCGCCTGCGCCTCTGACGCGTTGAGCACATGACGCGGGCCCGGCGGGGCCTCGGGGCGGGCGCACCTTGGGGGGGCGCCCGCCTCTTTGTTCCCCCACCGTCGCAGGCGTGACGTCCTCGTTCATCCGAGGCTCACCCGAGTCGTGTCCGCAGGAGGAGAACGGTCCCCACCGGGGCACCATTTCGGTAACCGCTCGCTTTTGCGGCAACCGCTCGCTCCGCCGAGGAGGGCCCATGTCACCGCGCGCCGCCAAGTCGGCCCACAGGGACGCCGTGCACCACCCCGTCTTCGCCCGCGTCTACGCACGTCAGAGCGTGGCCGCCGAACCCGTGATCTCCGTACACCGCAAGGAGCTGCTCGCCGGGCTCTCCGGCCGGGTCATCGAGGTCGGCGCGGGCAACGGCCTGAACTTCGCGCACTATCCGCGCGAGGTCTCCGAGGTCGTCGCGATCGAACCGGAGCGCCTCCTGCGGAAGTTGGCCGTCTCCGCGGCCCTGCGCGCCGACGTACCCGTCGACGTGGTGCCGGGCGCCGCCGAGGCGCTGCCCGTCAAGAGCGAGGCGTTCGACGCGGCCGTCGTGTCCCTGGTGCTGTGCAGCGTGCGCGATGCGCCCAGAGCGCTCGGCGAGCTGCGCCGGGTCCTTCGCCCCGGCGGCGAGCTGCGGTTCTTCGAGCACGGCCGGGCGCCGGGCACGCTGATGGCGCTCGCCCAGCGCGCCCTGGACCGCACGGTGTGGCCGCCGCTGTTCGGCGGCTGCCATGTCTCGCGGGACACGCTGGGCTCACTGCGCGAGGCGGGGTTCGAACTCGGCGCGTACCGCCACGTCCTGGTCCCCGCCAAGGGTCCGCGCCTGCCCAGCTCGTACTGCGTGATCGGCACGGCACGGCGTCCGGACAGCGAGGTCTAGCGAGGCCGACGGGCCGCGGCGCCCGGATCTCACAGGCTCCACAGGCGCAGCTGCTCCGCGATGGCGTGGACGCTCGCGCCGTCCTCCTTCACCAGACGGGCGAGGTCACGCACCTGCTCGGGGGATGTGACGACCTTCAGGCCGCTGGAGACGAGATAGGCGTAGGCGACGGAGGAGGCGAAGAGCGCGTTGGAGCGTTCGAGTGCGGGGATGTGGAGCAGGACCTGGAGGAGGGCGGCCGCCCGGTCGTGCGGCGTTTCGTAGACGGGCATGCCGAATATCTCCGCCTCATGTCTGCTGACGGCGGCGACGAGCGCGCCCCAGTCGGTGACCTGGGGGTCTCCGGGCGTCTTGTGTTCGGCGATCATCAGGAGCCAGGCAAGATCGATTCTGAGGTTCAACGGCTCAGCGACGACCTTCTCGCTCGACACCGAACTCCTCGGCGAAGACCGACTCGTACTGCTTCATGAAGTCGGCGGCCGCCTCGACGAACGTATGCCCGACCTCGCCCGCGTCCTGCTTGACCAGTTCCTCGATATAGCGGTTCACGCTCATGCCACGGGCCAGCGCGCGTTCCCGCGCGGCCCGGGCGGTGTCCTCGTCCACCCGCACGTTCAGCTGAGTCTTCGCCATACCGTCAAGCTAGCGCCGAGGCGCTAGCACGACAAGGGCGCCAGGACCATGCCCCTTACATACGTCTCGGGGCCCACCCCAAGGGGGATTCCGGACACCAGGGACACCCCACTACTCTTCGCGGAATCAAGGGAGTTGGAACGGCCACAACCCAGGAGGCGGCCTTGTCCACACCTGCTTCGGCACCGTTCACGGGTCACTCGGAGCCCGCCCGGATCGCCGCGCGCGCCCGCGGCCTGACCAAGGCGTACGGCTCGGGCGAGACCACCGTGCTCGCCCTCGACTCGGTCGACGTGGACATCGCGCGTGAGCGCTTCACGGCCGTCATGGGGCCCTCCGGTTCGGGGAAGTCCACCCTCATGCACTGCCTGGCCGGGCTCGACAGCGTCTCGGCGGGCCAGGTCTGGCTCGGCGACACGGAGATCACGGGCCTCAAGGAACGCGAGCTGACCCGGCTGCGGCGGGACCGCATCGGGTTCATGTTCCAGTCCTTCAACCTCATCCCCACGCTCAACGCCCTGGAGAACATCACGCTCCCCATGGACATCGCGGGGCAGCGGCCCGACCGCGCGTGGCTGGAGCACGTCATCGACACCCTCGGCCTGCGGGACCGGCTCGGGCACCGTCCCTCGCAGCTGTCCGGCGGGCAGCAGCAGCGGGTGGCCTGCGCGCGGGCGCTCGCCGCCAAGCCCGAGCTGATCTTCGCCGACGAGCCGACGGGCAACCTCGACTCGCGGGCCGGCCTGGAGGTCCTCGGCTTCCTGCGCGACGCGGTCGACCAGCTCGGTCAGAGCGTGGTCATGGTGACCCACGACCCCGGCGCCGCCGCCCACTCCGACCTGGTGCTCTTCCTCGGCGACGGGCGGATCGTGGACGACATGGAGCGGCCGACGGCCGAGGCGGTGCTCGAACGCATGAAGCGGTTCGACGCCATGCACGCGGTGGCGCCCGCCCCGCGCGCGCCCGCCGACAGCCCCGGCAGTGCCGACGGCGCCGACAGCGCCGACAGCGCCACCGAGCAGAGCTGAGCCGGGGGGCCGTCGTGCTGAAGGCGACGCTCAGGAGTTTCCTCGCGCACAAGGGCCGGCTCGTGCTCTCCGCACTCGCCGTCCTCCTCTCGGTCGCGTTCGTCGCGGGCAGCCTGATCTTCTCCGACACGGTGAACCGCACCTTCGACCGGCTCTTCGCCTCCACATCGGCCGACGTGACGGTCGCGCCGAAGGACGACCTCGACGAGGCGGTGCCCTCCGGGCGGACACCGACCGTGCCCGCGAGCCTCAAGGAGCGGGTGGCGAAGGTCGACGGGGTCGCCGACGCGCACGTCGACGCGTCGGTGAACAACATCGTCGTCGTCGACAGCGAGAACGAATCGGTGGGGCCCACCACCGGCGCGCCCACCATCGCCACCAACTGGTACCGCACGGACCGCAGCCCCGTGGAGCTCACCTCCGGCCACGCCCCGCGCCGCGCGGGCCAGGCCGTGCTCGACGCGGACACGGCCGACAAGAAGAACGTGGAGATCGGCGACACCCTCACCGTCCAGGCCCGGCCCGGTTCGTTCGAGGTCGAGATCGTCGGCATCGCCACGTTCACCACCACCAACCCCGGCGCCGCCCTCGTCTTCCTGGACACCGCGACCGCCCAGCGCGAGCTCCTCGGCTCGACGAGGGCGGCCACGAGCATCTCCGTGACCGCGGCCGACGGCGTCAGCGACACGACGCTCAAGCGCAGGATCGCCGCCGAACTGGGCTCGGGCTACGACTTCGAGACCGCCGACGAGCAGGCCGAGTCCGCGGCGGAACAGCTCGGCGGCTTCCTGGACGTCATCAAGTACGTGATGCTCGGCTTCGCCGGCATCGCCGTGCTCGTGGGCGTCTTCCTGATCGTCAACACCTTCTCGATGCTGATCGCCCAGCGCACCCGCGAACTGGGCCTGCTGCGGGCGCTCGGCGCCGACCGCAGGCAGGTGCGCCGCTCCGTCCTGACCGAGGCACTGCTGCTCGGCCTGGTCGGCTCGACGCTGGGCCTCGCCGCCGGGATCGGTCTGGCCCTCGGCCTGATCGAGCTGATGGGCCTGCTCGGCATGAACCTGAAGTCGACGGAGATGGTCATCGGCTGGGCGACACCCGTGGTCGCGTACGTCGTCGGGGTCGGCGTCACGTTCGTCGCCGCGTACCTCCCGGCGCGGCGGGCGGCACAGGTCTCGCCGATGGCCGCACTCGCCGACGCGGAGATCGCCGGTGTGGGGCGGCCGCTGAAGGTGCGGGCCGTGGTGGGCTCCGTCGTCGGGGTGGCCGGTGCCGCCGCGCTCGTGGGTTGCGCGACCGCGCAGAAGACCGCGTCCGCTGCCTCCCTGCTCGGTCTCGGTGTCGTCCTCACCCTCGTCGCCACCGTGATCGCGGGACCGCTCCTGGTGCGTCCGGTGATCCGGGTCCTCGGCGGCGCGTTCCCCGCGGTCTTCGGCTCGATCGGCCGGATGAGCCAGCGCAACGCGCTGCGCAACCCGCGCCGCACGGGGGCCACGGCCGCCGCGCTGATGGTGGGACTCGCCCTGGTCGGCGGGCTCTCGGTGGCGAGCGCGTCGATGACGAAGTCGTTCGACCGGCAGATCGACAAGACGCTCGGTGCCGACTTCGTCGTGCAGAACAGCAACTTCATGCCGTTCTCCTCGGAGATCGTCGACAAGGTCAAGGACACCGAGGGCGCGGGCCTGGTCGTACGCCAGCGCTTCACGCCGGTCGAACTGACGCTGCCCGACGGCAAGAACGTCGAGTCGACCGCCGCGGGCTACGACGCGGGGCTCGACGACGTCGCCAACGTCTCGTACGCCCAAGGGAGTTCGCGCGCCGCACTGGCCCCCGGGCGCATCGGCATGGACCAGGACTTCGCCGAGAAGCACGAGGTGCGGCTCGGGGACGCGCTGCCCGTGCGGTTCCCCGGCGGGCGTACGACGAAGCTGACGGTCGGCGCCCTCACCGACCAGGAGTCCCCCGAGGGCTTCGGCGTCGAGGGCGGGCTCTTCATGGGCTTCGCCACGGTCGAGAAGTACGTGCCCGGCGGCCAGGACTCCGCGCTGTACGTCAACGCGGCCTCCGGCACGGACGCGGGGGCGCTGCGCGCGAGCCTGGAGAAGACGCTCGATCCGTATCCGCAGGTGCAGGTGCGCGACCAGGCCGACTACAAGGAGCTGATCCGGCAGCAGATCGCCGTGATGCTCTATCTCGTCTACGCGCTGCTCGGCCTCGCGATCGTCATCGCGGTGCTCGGCGTCGTCAACACCCTTGCCCTGTCGGTCGTGGAGCGCACCCGGGAGATCGGGCTGCTGCGCGCGATCGGGCTCGGTCGGCGTCAGCTGCGCCGCATGATCCGGCTGGAGTCGGTGGTGATCGCCGTGTTCGGGGCGCTGCTCGGCCTCGCGCTCGGCCTTGTCTGGGGCGTGGCCGTGCAGCAGGTCCTCGCGCTGCAGGGCATGAAGGAGCTGGCGTTCCCCTGGACGACCATCGTCGCGGTGGTGATCGGCTCGGTGGTGGTGGGCCTCGCGGCGGCGCTGCTGCCCGCGTTGCGTGCATCACGCATGAACGTACTGGCGGCGATCGCGCACGAGTGATGGACTGACCGCAGGGACGCCCCTGTGTGCGAGACACCCCTGCCCGCACGACCGTCGTTGTGCACGGGGCCGCCAAGTCTGCGACAGACGAGGAGAGTTCATGTCTCGCCCGTTCCGCTTCGGCGTCAACATGATGGCCCCTTCGACAGGCGACGAGTGGCGCGGGAAATGCCGCAGGGCCGAGGAGCTCGGCTACGACATCATCCTGGTCGCCGACCACCTCGGCATGCCCGCGCCGTTCCCCTCGGTCGTCGCCGCGGCCGAGGCCACCGAACGCCCCCGGGTCGGCACCTGCGTCCTCAACGTCGGCTTCTGGAACCCCACCCTGCTCGCGCGCGAGGTGGCCACGACGGACGCGCTCACGGGCGGCCGTCTCGAACTGGGGCTCGGCACCGGATACGTCAAGGCCGAGCACGACCGCGCGGGCCTGCCCTTCGACTCGCCGGGCGAGCGCGTGGCCCATCTCCGGCGCACGATCGAGGAGTTGAACAAGCTCCTCGGCTCCGAGGACCACGCGCCCCGGCCCGTGCAGAAACCGCGCCCGCCGCTGCTGATCGGCGGCAACGGCGACCGCATGCTGGAACTGACCGCCGAGCACGCCGACATCGCGGCGTTCACCGGGGCGCAGGCGGGCACGGACGGCACGCTGTCCGTACTGCCCGCCGAAGACGTCGAAGAGCGCGTCGCCACGTACCGCCGCTTCGCCGAGAACCGCGCCGAGCCTGCCGAGATGAACCTGCTGATCCAGGTGGTCGAGGTGACCCGGGACCGCAGGGCCACCGTCCGCCCCTCCCTCCACCTCACGCCCCACCTCACCGAGGACCAGGTTCTGGATCTGCCGATCCTGCTGCTCGGCACGGTGCGGGAGATGGCCGAGCAACTGCGCGTCCAGCGCGAGCGGTACGGCTTCTCGAACATCACCGTGCTGGAGCGGAGCATGGAGGCGTTCGGCCCGGTCATCGAGGAACTGAGCGGCAGCTGAGCCGCATGCCGGTCGCCGCCGCCCTCGCCCGTCCCGCAGAGCGAGAGCCGGTAGCCGCACGGCTCATCGCACGCGATCCCGACGCCCTGATCCTCGCGGTGCTCCCGGGTACCACCAGGAAGACCACTGGCGGCGTCGGGTGAAGCGGCTCGCGGGCCGAGGCGGCCCCGCCCCCGCATACGTTCGAAGCGTTTTGCTGATCCTTTACCATGGACACACCATTCGTACCGACTGAAAGGTGTGAGCGTCCGCCCATGGGCGAGCCTCCCAGTACCCGACATCGCGCATTCATCCCGCCCCTGCCCGATCATGGGACGGAGGTGACCCGATGACCGAAGTGCTCCTGCTCCTCGTGGCGCTCCTGCTCTGCCTGGCGTGTGGTGTCTTCGTCGCGGCGGAGTTCTCCCTCACGACGGTCGAGCGCAGCGAACTCGAGCGGGCGGTCGAACGCGGTGAGCGCGGCGCCGCGGGCGCCCTCAAGGCCGTCAAGAACCTGACCTTCCAGCTCTCCGGCGCCCAGCTCGGCATCACCGTCACCAACCTGGTGGTCGGCATGCTCTCCGAGCCGTCCATCGCCAAGCTGATCGCAGGGCCGCTGCGCGGCCTGGGGGTCCCGAGCTCGGCGGCCTCCTCGGTGGCTCTGGTCATAGGTACCGCCCTGTCGACGGTCTTCCTCATGGTCATCGGTGAGCTGGTCCCCAAGAACTGGGCCATCTCGTCGCCGCTCGCCATCGCCAAGCGGGTGGCCACGCCGCAGCGCATCTTCAGCGCCGCCTTCCGCCCGTTCATCGCGCATCTCAACAACACCGCGAATCGTTCCGTACGCCGCTTCGGCATGGAGCCCGCCGAGGAGCTGGCCTCCGCGCGCGGCCCCAAGGAGCTGGTGGCCCTCGCCCGGCACTCCGCCAAGGAGGGCGCGCTGGAGGCCGACACCGCCGAGCTGTTCGTACGCACGCTGAACCTCGCCGACCTCACCGCGGAGAACGTGATGACGCCGCGCGTCCAGGTCATGGCCCTGGACGTGCACGCCACCTGCGAGGACGTCGCGAACGCCACGCGCGTGACCGGGCTCTCCCGCTTCCCCGTCTACCGCGGCAACCTCGACACGGTCGTCGGCGTCGCCCACATCAAGGACGTCCTCACCGTGCCCGCCGAGCGCAGGCCACGCGTGTCCGTCGCCGAACTGATGCGGGAACCCCTGCTCGTGCCGGAGACGCTGACCGTCGACCGGCTCCTGGACCGGCTGTCCGGCAAGCGCACGATGGCCGTGGTCATCGACGAGTACGGCGGCACCGCCGGGGTCGCCACCCTGGAGGACATCGTCGAGGAGGTCGTCGGCGAGGTGCGGGACGAGCACGACCCGCACGAGACGCCCGACATCGCCCACGCAGGCACCGACGACGACGGCCGCACCCTCTACTCCGCCGACGGCGCCGCCCGCACCGACCAGCTCGCGCGGGTCGGCCTGCGGGCGCCCGACGGCCCCTACGAGACGCTCGCCGGACTCGTCGCCACGGAGCTCGGCCGCATCCCGGCCGTCGGCGACAGCGTCGAGGTGGGCGGTTGGCGGCTCGACGTCGTCGACGCCGCGGGACGTCGCGCGGCCCGCGTCATGCTGCACGCCCCGTCGGCCACCGACGCCCACGAGGAGGACGCCCGATGATCGCCGTCCAGTTGCTGATCGGCCTCGCGACGCTCGTCGTGAACGCCTTCTTCGTCGGTGCCGAGTTCGCGCTCATCTCCGTACGCCGCAGCCAGATCGAGCCGTACGCGGAGGAGGGCGACAAGCGCGCCAAGAGCGTGCTCTGGGGTCTGCAGCACGTGTCCGCGTTGCTCGCCGCCGCGCAGCTCGGCATCACGCTGTGCACCCTCGTCCTCGGCATCGTCGCCGAGCCCGCCATCGCACATCTGCTGGAACCGGCGTTCGACGCGGTCGGGGTGCCGCACGGCCTGGTCCACCCGATCTCGTTCGTCATCGCGCTGACCGTGGCCACCTACCTGCACATGCTGCTCGGCGAGATGATCCCGAAGAACATCGCGCTCGCCGAGCCGGTGCGCTCGGCGCTGCTGCTCGGGCCGCCGCTGGTGGCGCTCGCGCGGGCGCTGCGTCCGGTGATCTTCGCGATCAACGCGTTCGCCAACGGCCTGCTGAAGCTGTTGCGCGTCGAGGTGAGGGACGAGGTGTCGGCCAGCTTCTCCGACGACGAGCTCGCCCGCATGGTCAAGGACTCCTCGGACGCGGGCCTGATCGACGACCGCGCGCAGGAGCGGCTGCACGACGCGCTCGAACTGGGCCGCCGCCCGGTCAGGGACGTGGTCCTGCCCCTGGAGGACGTGGTCTACGCGCGCGTGGGCGTCACCCCGGAGCAGCTGGAGCAGCTCTCGGCCGAGTCCGGGTTCTCCCGCTTCCCCGTGGTCGACGACGGCCGCCGCATCGTCGGCTATCTGCACGTCAAGGACGCGCTGGACCGGGCACCGCGCGATCTGCCGTTCCGGGTGCCGGACATGCGGAAGATCGCCCAGGTCCGCGAGGCCACGCCGCTGGACGACGTGCTGACCGCCATGCGGGGCAGCCGTACGCATGTGGCCGCGGTGCTCGGCTCGGACGGCCGGCTGGCCGGAATGGTCACGATGGAGGATGTGCTGCGGGAGCTGTTCGGCCAGCCTGTGTGACCGGACCGTGTCGCACCAGCTGGTGCGGCCGGTCCGTGTGACCGGTTCGTGTGACCGGACCGGGTCGGCCAGCTGGTGCGACCCGACCGCCGATGCCCGAGGGGGATGCGCCGTGAGCCAACTCGTCCTGCGTGACGTGTCGTACGGATATCCGGACCGGCCCGTCCTCGAGCGGGTCTCGCTCTCGGTGCGCCCCGGCGAGCGGGCCGGGGTCATCGGCGAGAACGGCTCGGGCAAGTCGACGCTGCTGCGTCTGATCGCGGGCGAGTACGTGCCCGCCGAGGGCGAGGTGTCCGTCGTGTCCGACGGCGGCACCGGCCACCTCGCCCAGGTGCCGCGGCTGCCGCCGCACGCCACCGTGCGGGACGCGGT
Organism: Streptomyces sp. NPDC041068; assembly: GCF_040647455.1. Taxonomy (NCBI): domain Bacteria; kingdom Bacillati; phylum Actinomycetota; class Actinomycetes; order Kitasatosporales; family Streptomycetaceae; genus Streptomyces; species Streptomyces sp. NPDC041068. The sequence continues at coordinate 50,408 of NZ_JBEZCG010000012.1, read as the reverse complement.
GGACGACGCGCTCGCCGAGCTGCGCGATCTGGAGCGGCGCATCCGGGAGGCGGAGGAGGCCCTCGGCTCCGCCTCCGACGCGGAACTGGCCGCCTACGGAGATCTCGTCGCCGCCTTCGAGGCGCGGGACGGCTACCGTGCCGACGCGCGCGTGGACGCTGCTCTGCACGGTCTCGGCGTACCGCATCTGGGGCGGTCGCGGACGCTCGGTTCGCTGTCCGGCGGTGAGGCCGCACGGCTCGCACTCGCGTGCGTGCTCGCGCCGCAGCCGGAGCTGCTGCTGCTCGACGAGCCGACGAACCACCTGGACGACCAGGCGCTGGGCTGGCTGGAGGAGCGGCTGCGGGCCCACCGCGGCACGGTCGTCGCCGTCACCCACGACCGGGTCTTCCTCGACCGCGTGGCCGAGGCGATCGTCGAGGTCGACGGGGACCGCAGGGCCGTGGCGCGCTACGGCGGCGGCTGGCACGGCTATCTGGAGCAGCGCACCACGGCCCGGCGCCGCTGGGAGGAGCGCCACCGCGCGTGGGCGGACGAGGTGGAGCGCCAGGAGCGCCTCGCGCAGGGCGGCTCGGACCGGCTCTCGACGGGGTGGCGGATGAGCGACAGTCCCCGGTTCGCCGGTCATCAGCGGTCGGTGGAGGGGCAGTTGTCCGGCATCGTGCGCAATGCGCGCGAGCGGCTGCGGCGACTGCGCGCCGAGCCGGTGCCGCGTCCGCCGGACCCGCTGCGGTTCGCGGCGGCGGTGGAGGGCGGCGGCCATCCCTTCGTACGTCCCGTGGAGCTCGCGGACGTGGTGGTCGGCGACCGTCTCGCCGTCGATGGCCTGACTCTGGAGCCCGGCTCGCGGACGCTGGTGACAGGGCCGAACGGCGCGGGCAAGTCGACGCTGCTGCGTGTCCTCGCGGGCGAGCTCACGCCCGACGGCGGCACGGTCCGCATTCCCTCCCGGATCGGCCATCTGCCCCAGGAGATCGAGCACGACGACACGGCACTGCCCCTCCTGGAGGCCTTCGCCGCCGGGCTCGACGGGCCGGCGGAGGACCACGCCGAGGCGCTGCTGTCCCTCGGCCTGTTCCGCGAGGAGGACCTGGCGGTCCCGGTGAAGGGCCTCTCCGTGGGCCAGCGCCGCCGCCTCACCCTGGCCCGCCTGGTCACCCGCCCCGCCGACCTCCTCCTCCTGGACGAGCCGACGAACCACCTCTCCCCCGCCCTGGTCGAAGAACTCGACGAGGCCCTCGCCGACTACGCGGGAACCCTGGTGATCGTCTCCCACGACCGCCGACTGCGGGAGCGGTTTCGTGGGGACGAGGTGGGGGTGGACGGGGGACGGGTGTTGCGGAGGTAGCCGCGGATGCGGTGAGGGGGCGGTACTGCGGGGAGCCGCAGGAGGCCCCGACCTCACGCCCGCCGCTGCCCCCTGCCCACCGCCGCCCTCGGGCTCTCCGTGATGCCGGGGCCCTTCCCGCCGACCTCCGAGGCGCCGATCGCCGTCAGGACCGCGAGGAGCGCCGCCAGGCCCGCCGTGGCGAAGGCCGCGCCCCACGGGGCGTCCACGAGGTTCGTCGCGCCCGCCACCAGGACGGCGGCGAGGGCCTGCGCGAAGGTGCGGATCGCACGTTCCGCGGTGGCCTTCCAGAAGGCTGCGGTCCACATGGCGGGCTCGCTCTCTCGTGACGACGGCTTGCCCTATGGCATACCGCCGTCACGCCGTACTGCCCAGCTCCGCCGCGACCCCTCGGACCGCTGACGCGGCGGCGGGCCCCGCCGTGGCCAGGAGGCGGCGGCACCGCCGCACGTGGAGTCCGTGCGCAGGCACTTCATCGACCTGCTGACCCCCGAGCAGATCGAAGCGTTCGCCGATGTGGGCGACACGGTGGTGGCGCACCTCACCGGCGACCGGGCCACGTGACGCCCTGCCACTCCCCCTCCCGGCGGGATACGATCGCTCCCGCCATGCAGATGAATGCCAACTACACCAGTCTCGTCGCGGTCGGCGACTCCTTCACCGAGGGCATGTCGGACCTGCTGCCCGACGGCAGTTACCGCGGCTGGGCCGACCTCCTCGCCGAACGGATGGCGGCGCAGAACCCCGGCTTCCGCTACGCGAACCTCGCGGTGCGCGGCAAGCTCATCGGGCAGATCGTCGCCGAGCAGGTGGACGCCGCCGCCGCGCTGCAGGCCGATGTGGTCACTCTGGTGGGCGGGCTCAACGACACGCTGCGGCCCAAGTGCGACATGAACCGGCTGCGCGACCTGCTCGACGAGGCCGTCGAACGCCTGGCGCCCTCCTGCAAGCAGCTCGTCCTGATGCGCAGCCCCGGCCGCAACGGCCCGGTGATGGAGCGGTTCCGCCCGCGCATGGAGGAGCTCTTCGCGCACATCGACAGCCTCGCGGCGCGGCACGGCGCGGTGGTCGTGGATCTGTACGGCACGGCCGTCCTCGGCGATCAGCGCCTGTGGGACGTGGACCGGCTGCACCTCACGGCCGAGGGGCACCGCAGGGTCGCCGAGGGCGTGTGGCAGGCGCTCGGCCACGCCCCCGAGGACGACTGGCAGAGCCCGCTGCCGACGGCGGTACCCCCGCGCTGGGTCGCACGCCGCATCGCGGACGCCCGCTTCGCCAAGCAGCATCTCGCCCCCTGGATCGGCCGCCGCCTGACCGGGCGCTCCTCGGGGGACAACATCTTCCCCATGCCGGTCCCGTACTGGGACAAGGCGGTGTGCGAGACGCACTGCGCGAAGATCCAGTGCTACGGATCCTGGCGGCAGCGCTGGACCGACAGGGCACCTGTCGCGTTCCCCCACGCACACCGGGCGGTCGAACCCGGCGATCACTGCGTGCTCTGCGCCGACGAGACCCCCTGAGGGGCGCCCGACCGGAACAGCTCCGCCCGCGGGCCGCGCGCCGGATACTGGCGGCATGCAATTCGCCTTCTTCGTGACCCTGCCCGGCCTGGTCGTCGTGCTGACCCTGCTGGCCTTCGTCGACCAGCTGCTGCTGCGCGCGGGCCGGGCCGGAGTGCTGCCGTGGCGGAACAGCGCACGTCAGGGGCAGATATCAGCGACCGGGTTCGAGCAGTTGCATGCGAGCTTTTCACCGGGCAAGCAGACGGAGCTCAAGGAAAGGCAGTCGGCACTGATCATGCCGGACAACGAGGACGACGGGGCTCCGCCCAACGGGACGACGGTGGACCTGACGGCGCGGAAAGCGGTCGTACGGATGCCGCGCTCGGGACGGTAGGGGATCGGCCGGGAGCCCGCTCGCACGGACCTCGCCCACGTCATCGACGCGCCCTCCGGAGGCCCGGTCTCCACGAGCACCGCATTCCGGCATCGCCCCAGCCCGAACCGCCTCTCACATGACCGGAACTACGCCTCTTGATACGTCATGTGACGCATTGACCCCACCATGCGATCGCGGTTGCATGTCTGTGGTCCTCCGGTGGAGAGCCGGAGGAGAGACCGTGTCTCAAGTGGGGGGATTATGAGGGGAAACACGAATCGGAGCACCACCGGACGCGCCAGACGTGTACCGGCCGCCGTGAGCGCGGCGGTCGCCGCCTGCACGGTCACGGCGGTGTTACCCGGAGCCGCCTCGGCCGCGCCCTCGGCCGTGGGCGCGAGCGCGGCCGATGTCGTGCGGATCAGCGTCGCGGCCGACGGCACCCAGGCCGACGACAATTCCTCCGGCGCCTCGATCACGGCCGACGGCCGCAGCATCGTCTTCTCGTCGTCGGCGAAGAACCTCACGCCCGACACCCCGACGGAAGGCGACAAGGTGTTCGTCCGTGACCAGCGGACGAGCCAGACCAGGCGGATGGGGCACCTGCCCCCGCTCCAGCCCCCGGTGATCAGCGACAACGGAGAGTACGTCGCCTATCCGGTGCAGTGGATGAACGGCGACCGGATTCGCCAGTACGAGGTGAGCACGGGAAGGACGATCACCGCCGGCTGCTCGCTCTTCACGTGCAACCAGCCGTCGCTGAGCTCGGACGGCCGCTACACCGCCCACATCAGCCTCTCCTACAGGCAACAGAGTTACGGCCAGCGCGTCCAGGTCGAGGACTGGAAGACCGCCACCATCGCGACCGTCGCCACCTTCGACCACACCGTCCCGTCCGAGCCGTCCATCAGCGACGACGGCCGCTACGTCGCCTACCAGAACGGCAAGACGAAGGACGTCTTCCTGTGGGACCGCACCGGCGGCACCACCTCCGGTCCGATCGAGGGCCCGACCGCGGAGGCGAAGCTCGTCCAGCTCAGCGACGACGGCGGCAAGGTCGTCTACCTCTCGGGCTCCGACACCTACGTCCACGACGTGAGCTCGGGAACCGCCCAACTGGTCCCGAACGTACGGGGCGTGGCCATCGATCCCACCGGCCGCTATCTGCTGCACACCCCCCACGACGCGACAGGACCGTCGACGCTCACGCTGCGCGACCTGCGGACGGGCACCGACGAGACCGTCTCAGCCCAGCCCGCCTCGGCCGAGACCGACGCGGTCAGCACCGGAGGGCGCGACGTGGTCTTCCACTCCACCGCCGACGACATCGTCCCCGGCGACACCAACGGCAAGTCGGACGTCTTCGTCCGCCGCTTCTACTGATCGTCCCGGTGACCGTCCCGGTGAAACGTCAAGCGACGGTCCCGCTCGCCGAGCGCGGGGCCGTCGCCTGGACGATGCTCCAACGGCCTGGGCGTTCTGGACTGTAGGGACGGTCAAAGTGCAGGTCGGAGGCCAGGTAAACTCCGTACACGTGACTGCTGCGCCTGCAAAGCCCCGTATCCCGAACGTCCTCGCCGGACGTTATGCCTCCGCCGAGCTCGCCACCCTCTGGTCGCCCGAGCAGAAGGTGAAGCTGGAGCGTCAGCTCTGGCTCGCCGTGCTGCGTGCGCAGAAGGACCTCGGGATCGAGGTTCCGGACGCCGCCATCGCCGATTACGAGCGTGTCCTCGACCAGGTCGACCTGGCCTCCATCGCCGAGCGCGAGAAGGTCACGCGCCACGACGTGAAGGCCCGCATCGAGGAGTTCAACGCCCTCGCCGGGCACGAGCACGTCCACAAGGGCATGACCTCGCGCGACCTGACCGAGAACGTGGAGCAGCTGCAGATCCGGCTCTCCCTGGAGCTGATCCGCTCCCGTACCGTCGCCGTCCTCGCCCGGCTCGGCAAGCTCTCCGGCGAGTACGCCGAGCTGGTCATGGCGGGCCGCTCCCACAACGTCGCCGCGCAGGCGACGACCCTGGGCAAGCGCTTCGCGACCGGCGCCGACGAGCTCCTCGTCGCCTACCGCCGCCTCGACGAGCTGATCGGCCGCTACCCGCTGCGCGGCATCAAGGGCCCGGTCGGTACCGCCCAGGACATGCTCGACCTGCTCGGCGGCGACGCCGACAAGCTGACCGAGCTGGAGGGCCGGATCGCCGGTCACCTCGGCTTCGACAGCGCCTTCACCTCCGTCGGCCAGGTCTACCCGCGCTCGCTCGACTACGACGTCGTCACCGCCCTGGTGCAGGTCGCGGCCGCGCCGTCCTCGCTCGCCAAGACGATCCGTCTGATGGCCGGGCACGAGCTCGTCACCGAGGGCTTCAAGCCGGGCCAGGTCGGCTCCTCCGCGATGCCGCACAAGATGAACACCCGCTCCTGCGAGCGCGTGAACGGCCTCACCGTCATCCTGCGCGGCTACGCCTCGATGACCGGCGAGCTGGCGGGCGACCAGTGGAACGAGGGCGACGTCTCCTGCTCGGTGGTCCGCCGGGTCGCCCTGCCCGACGCGTTCTTCGCGCTCGACGGTCTCCTGGAGACCTTCCTGACCGTCCTCGACGAGTTCGGCGCCTTCCCCGCAGTCGTGGCGCGCGAGCTGGACCGTTACCTGCCGTTCCTGGCCACCACCAAGGTCCTGATGGCCTCGGTGCGCGCGGGCGTCGGCCGCGAGGAGGCCCACGAGGCCATCAAGGAGAACGCGGTCGCCTCCGCGCTCGCCATGCGCGAGCAGGGCGCCGAGCGCAACGAACTGCTCGACAAGCTCGCGGCGGACGAGCGGATTCCGCTGGACCGCGCGCAGCTGGACGAGCTGATGGCCGACAAGCTGTCGTTCACCGGTGCCGCGAGCGACCAGGTCGCCACCGTCGTCGCGCAGATCGAGGCGCTCCTCAAGGAGCACCCCGAGGCCGCCGCCTACACGCCGGGCGCGATTCTCTAGCGACACGACGCGATAGCGGCAACGACAGCGACAGCGACGTACCTAGGTCGCGTCATCGACGTACGAAGGCCCCGGAGCCGTGCGCTCCGGGGCCTTTGCGCGTGCTGTGACCGCGTCTCCTGAGAGCTACAGGCCCACGTCCCGGCTCCGGTAGTCCTCCAGCGATTCGCGACGCACGAGGAGCCGCGCGTGCCCGTCGACCACCGCGATCACGGGCGGGCGGCCGACCAGGTTGTAGCCGGAGGCCATCGACAGGTGGTACGCGCCGGCGACCGGGACTGCGAGCAGGTCCCCGGGCCGTACGTCGCCGGGCAGCGGGACGTCCGAGGCGAGGACGTCGCCCGCCTCGCAGTGCCGTCCGACCACCGTCACCGGCGCGGGCTCCGCCGTGGAGTGCCGGCCGATCAGGCGCGGCACGTACCTCACGCCGTAGAGCGCGGGCCTGGGGTTGTCGCTCATCCCGCCGTCGACGGCGACGAACGTCCGCTCGCCGGTCCGCTTGACCGCGAGGACCCGGTAGAGCGCAACCCCCGCCGGGCCCGCGACGGCACGCCCCGGCTCCACGACCAGGCGCGGCACGCTCAGGCCCGCCGCCGCGCAGCTCTCGATCAGCTCGGCGCGCACCTTGCGGGCGAGGGCGGCGATGTCCAGGGACTCCTCGCCGGGGCGGTACGCGATGCCGTGCCCGCCGCCGAGGTCCAGTTCGGGGAGGGTGACCCCGTGCTGGTCCTTGATCCGCGCCATCAGACCGACCATGCGCCGTACGGCGCACAGGAACGGCTTCTCCGTGGTGATCTGCGAACCGAGGTGGCAGTGCAGGCCCACCAGTTCGAGCGTCGGCCGGCCGAGGACGCGGGCGACGGCGTGCTGAGCCGAGCCGTCCGTGAGGGACAGGCCGAACTTCTGGTCGTCGGTGCCGGTCCTGATCTTGGCGTGCCCGCCGGCCGCGATGCCGGGCACCACCCGGACCATCACCTTCTGCCTGCTGCCCTGCGGAACGGCCGCGGCGAGGCGGGCGATCTCGGACGCGCTGTCGATGACGATGCGGCCGACCCCGAGCCGGAGCGCGGCCCGCAGGTCCTCCGGGCTCTTGGCGTTGCCGTGCAGCACGATGCGCTCCGCGGGGAAGCCCGTGGTGACGGCGAGTTCCAGCTCACCGGCCGAGCACACGTCCAGGCCCAGGCCCTCCTCGTCCACCCAGTGCGCCATGGCGCGGCACAAGAACGCCTTCGCGGCGTACAGGACGTCGGCCTCCGGGAAGGCGCGCAGATAGGCGCGGCAGCGTGCGCGTACATCGCTTTCGTCGATCAGGTACGCGGGGGTGCCGAAGCGCTCGGCGATCCCGGTCAGCGGCACACCGCCGACGGCGAGGTCGCCGTGGGCGAGCCGTGCGGTGGAGGAGGGCCAGACGGACAGTTCGGCGTCGGGCGGGGCGGCGGCGCGATCTCCCGAAGGGCCGCTCGACGCATCCGTCGCGGAGTGGGTCTGGTGGGTCTGCTGAGTCTGATAGGCCTGTTGAGCCTGGTGGTTCGGGTGATTCGAGTGGTTCAGGTGGTTCGGGTGGGTCGGGGCGTCCGTCGCGGCTAGGCTCTGCGGCGGGACCGGACCTGCGTGCAGTGTGGTCATGACGGCTTCTCTCTTCGCCTCGACGTCAGCCGATCCACAGGGTGAGGGCGCCCGCCAGAGCGGCCGCGCCGGTGACCCGCAGCGCGCCCACCGCTTGGGGGTCCCAGTCGCGCCAGGCGGCGCCGAACCGTGCGCGGGGACCGGCCGGCGGCGGGCCGACGGGGTGCGCGGCGAGCCTCGGGTCGACGGTGACCTCGCTGACGCCGAGCGGTGCGGTGAGGGACCGCAGTGCGGGCTCGGAGAGCCTGATCCAGGCCTGGCGGTCGCCCAGGGCGGCGCTCAGGCGCTGCGGGGTGGTGAAGGCGACGGCGGTGCGCCCGCCGACGGGGGTGCGGAACAGGCGGGCCACACAGCCCGCGGGTCCCGGCCGGACAGGGACGAACAGGGGTCCGGCCGGGCCGGGTTCACAGGGCTCGGGGTCCTCGCCGCACAAGAGCTCTGCCATGGGGTTCCTCCAAAGGAGACGCATTCGGGCACCGCGGGCTCGACCCGCAAGCCGCGGCATACGGTGACGTTATGCCCGGCACACCGTGCCAACCGACCCTCCATGACGCGACGTTGACGCACACGCGTCCCGCCCTGACGCGATACTGGCGCTCCGCAGGCCCGCCCATCAGGGGCGCGTCAGGGCCGTCGGGGCGCTCTTGAGCCGCCGGGCCCGGATCAGTTGGATGACGGGCACGGCGGGGAACCCGGTGCCGCGGCGGTCACCGGCCGCTCGCGGCCCCGCAGGCCGCCACACCTCGTTTCACCCGAAGGTCGCACTCCCGTCTCCGCTTCACCCGTACGTCGCACTCCCTCTCCGTTCCACCCGGACTCCGTTCCACCCGGACTCCGTTCCACCCGGACTCCGTTCCACCCGAAGGTCGCACTCCCGAGGAGCACCTGATGATCCAGCTGTCCCCGCACCGTCGGCCCGCCGCGCCCCACTGGTTCACCCCCGGGTCCCCCGGGCCCGCGTCCCTCCCCGAGCACGTCGAGGCGAGCGGCGTCGGCGCCTGGTGGGCCGACCGCGACCGGGACCCGCGGGCCGTGGCGGTCGCGTGCGCGGGCCATGTGCTGCTCAGCGGTGATCCCGGCGGCGTCGCGCCGGACCTCCTCGCCCCCTTCGCCCACAGCCACGTGGAGACCCCCGCCCGCTTCCTGCCCGTGCTCGGCGCCGCCTTCGACCGCCTCGTGCCGACGGAGCGCATGGTGTACGTGCACTGCGAGCCGGTGGAGCCGCCGCGGCTGAAGCGGAGCGTGACCATCCGCCGTCTGGAGCCGACCGACGCGCCCGCGCTCGCCGCCCTCTCCCCCGACTCGGCGTGGATCCATGCCAGTTGGGGCGGCCCCGAGGGCCTGGCCGCCTCCGGCCACGGCTTTGCCGCGTTCGACAGGGACGGCGGCGTCGCCGCCGTGGCCTGCGGTTACTTCGTCGGCCGGACATACGAGGACGTCGCCGTGCTCACCACGCCCGAGCGCCGCCGCGAACGCCTCGGCCTCGCCTGCGTCACCGCCCTGTGCGCCGACATCGCCGCGCGCGGCCGCACCGCCAGCTGGTCCTGCGGCCGGGACAACCGGCCCAGCCGTCTGCTGGCCTGGACGGCCGGTTTCCGCCTGCGGCGCGAGTACGTCCAGTACGTCACGGGAAACCCCATCGCCCGACTGCTCCCGGGCGTTCCGGCACCCGTGTCACCTGCGGCGCAACCGATCGCGACGGCACCGGAACCCTCTCTCACGGGCCTCTAGCCGCCTGCCCGTTCGAGATCAAGGGTGAACGGAAGAGGGCAAGGTCACAGCCAGTTTTGGCACCGCGTGCCAGGGGTTCCCCCCTAGCATCGGGGCATGACGGTCCTGCCTGACGACGGGCTTTCACTGGCCGCCGAGTTCCCTGATGCGACCCATGAGCAATGGCAACGCCTGGTGGAAGGCGTGCTGCGCAAGTCGGGTAAGGACGTATCGGGCACAGCGGCCGAGGAAGCGCTGTCCACCGCCCTCGAGGACGGGCTCACCACCCGCCCTCTGTACACCTCCCGTGACACCGCCCCCGATGTCGGACATCCCGGTTTCGCCCCCTTCGTACGGGGTGGCACGGCAGGCGGCAACGCGGCCACGGGCTGGGACGTCCGGCAGCGGCACGCGAGCACGGACCCCGCCCGCACGAACGAGGCAGTGCTCGGCGACCTGGAGAACGGCGTCACCTCGCTCTGGCTCGGCGTCGGCGCGAACGGCGTACCGGTGGCCGATCTGACCACGGCACTGAACGGCGTCTATCTCGACCTCGCCCCCATCTCGCTCGACGCGGGCGCCGAATTCGCCCCGGCCGCCCGCGAATTGCTCCGTCTGTACGAGGCGGCAGGCGTCGCCAAGGAGTCGGCGCGCGGTGCGCTCGGCGCGGACGTCCTCGGCCACGAGGCCCGCACCGGCGAGGAATTGGACCCGGCCGAGGCCGTCGAGCTGGCCCGTCTCTGTGCCCGCGAGTATCCCGGCCTGCGCGCCCTCACGGTCGACGCGCTGCCCTACCACGAGGCAGGCGGCTCGGCCGCGCAGGAGCTCGGCGCCTCACTCGCCACCGGCGTCGCCTACCTGCGACAGCTGACCGAGGCCGGACTCTCCGTCGAAGAGGCCTGCGCACAGCTCGAGTTCCGCTACGCGGCCACCGCCGACCAGTTCCTGACCATCGCCAAGTCGCGTGCGGCGCGCCGCCTGTGGGCCCGCGTCGCCGAGGTGTGCGGAGCCCCCGCCGCGGGCGCGCAGTACCAGCACGCGGTGACGTCGCCGGTGATGATGACCCGCCGCGACCCGTGGGTGAACATGCTGCGCACGACGGTGGCCTGCCTGGGCGCGGGCGTCGGCGGCGCCGACGCCGTCACCGTCCTGCCGTTCGACCACTCGCTGGGCCTGCCCGACGCGTTCGCGCGCCGTATCGCCCGCAACACCTCGACGATCCTGATCGACGAGTCGCATCTGGCCCGGGTCATCGACCCGGCGGGCGGTTCCTGGTACGTGGAGCGGCTCACCGACGAACTCGCCCACGCGGGCTGGGAGTTCTTCCAGGAGATCGAGCGGGCGGGCGGCCAGGCGGCCGCGCTGCGCTCGGGCATGATCGGCGAACGGCTCGCCGCCACCTGGGCCGAGCGCGGCAAGAAGCTCGCCAAGCGGCGCGAACCCATCACCGGCGTCAGCGAGTTCCCGCAGCTCACCGAGCGCACCGTGGAGCGCGAGGCCGCCCCTGCCGCGCCGACCGGCGGCCTGCCGCGGGTCCGCCGCGACGAGGCGTACGAAGCGCTGCGCACCCGCTCGGACGCGCATCTCGCCACCACCGGCGCGCGCCCGCGGGTGTTCCTCGCCGCGCTCGGCCCGGCCGCCGCGCACACCGCGCGCGCCACCTTCGCCGCCAACCTCTTCCAGGCGGGCGGCATCGAGCCCGTGCACGAGCCGGTGACGGTCGACGCCGGGACCGTGGCCGAGGCGTTCAAGGCGAGCGGCGCGACCGTGGCGTGCCTGTGTTCCAGCGACGCGCTCTACGCCGAGCAGGCCGAGGCCGTCGCGCAGGCCCTCAAGGGCGCGGGCGCGGAGCGGGTGTTCCTCGCCGGGCGCGGTGAGTACGCCGACGTCGACGCGTACGTCTACGCGGGCTGCGACGCCGTCGCCGTGCTCTCCTCCACCCTCGACCGCATGGGAGTGGCGTAATGCGGATCCCCGACTTCTCCTCCATCGACCTGGGCTCCGCCGGGGGCGCACAGGGTTCGCACGAACAGTGGCGGACCGCCGTGAAGGAGTCCACCGGCAGGTCCGAGAGCGACCTGCTGTGGGAGACGCCCGAGGGCATCGCGGTCAAGCCGCTGTACACCGGGGCCGACCTGGAGGGGCTCGACTTCCTCGGGACGTATCCAGGCGTCGCGCCGTATCTGCGCGGCCCCTACCCGACGATGTACGTGAACCAGCCCTGGACCATCCGGCAGTACGCGGGATTCTCCACCGCAGAGGAGTCCAACGCCTTCTACCGCCGCAACCTCGCGGCCGGGCAGAAGGGCCTGTCGGTCGCCTTCGACCTGCCCACCCACCGCGGGTACGACAGTGACCACCCACGTGTGACGGGCGACGTCGGCATGGCGGGCGTCGCCATCGACTCGATCTACGACATGCGTCAGCTCTTCGACGGCATCCCGCTGGACAGGATGACGGTGTCGATGACGATGAACGGCGCGGTGCTGCCCGTCCTCGCGCTCTACATCGTGGCGGCCGAGGAACAGGGCGTACCGCCAGAGAAGTTGGCCGGGACCATCCAGAACGACATCCTCAAGGAGTTCATGGTCCGCAACACCTACATCTATCCGCCGAAGCCCTCGATGCGGATCATCTCCGACATCTTCGCGTACACCTCGCAGAAGATGCCGCGCTACAACTCCATCTCGATCTCCGGCTATCACATCCAGGAGGCGGGCGCGACGGCCGACCTGGAGCTGGCGTACACGCTCGCGGACGGTGTGGAGTACCTGCGCGCGGGGCGCGAAGCCGGCCTGGACGTGGACGCGTTCGCGCCGCGGCTCTCGTTCTTCTGGGCGATCGGCATGAACTTCTTCATGGAGGTCGCCAAGCTCCGCGCGGCGCGCCTGCTGTGGGCGAAGCTCGTCAAGCAGTTCGACCCCAAGAACGCCAAGTCGCTCTCGCTGCGCACCCATTCGCAGACCTCGGGCTGGTCGCTGACCGCGCAGGACGTCTTCAACAACGTCACGCGCACCTGCGTCGAGGCGATGGCGGCGACGCAGGGCCACACCCAGTCGCTGCACACGAACGCCCTGGACGAGGCGCTCGCCCTGCCCACCGACTTCTCCGCGCGCATCGCCCGCAACACCCAGCTCCTGATCCAGCAGGAGTCGGGCACGACACGCTCGATCGACCCGTGGGGCGGCAGCGCGTACGTCGAGAAGCTGACGTACGACCTGGCACGCCGTGCCTGGCAGCACATCGAGGAGGTCGAGGCGGCGGGCGGCATGGCACAGGCCATCGACGCCGGCATCCCGAAGCTGCGCGTCGAGGAGGCCGCGGCCCGCACGCAGGCCCGCATCGACTCCGGGCGTCAGCCCGTCATCGGCGTCAACAAGTACCGGGTGGACAGCGACGAGGAGATCGAGGTCCTCAAGGTCGACAACTCCTCGGTGCGCGCCCAGCAGATCGCCAAGCTGAAGCGGCTGCGCGAGGAGCGCGACGAAAGGGTCTGCCAGGACGCCCTGCGCCGCCTCACCGCGGCCGCCCAGCGCGGCATGGGCCAGGGCCTGGAAGGCAACCTCCTCGCGCTCGCGGTCGACGCGGCCCGCGCGAAGGCCACGGTCGGCGAGATCTCCGACGCATTGGAGAGCGTGTACGGGCGGCACGCGGGCCAGATCCGTACGATCTCCGGTGTGTACCGCACCGAAGCAGGTCAGTCCCCGTCCGTCGAGCGCACCCGCACGCTCGTGGACTCCTTCGACGAGGCCGAGGGCCGCAGGCCGCGCATCCTGGTCGCCAAGATGGGCCAGGACGGCCACGACCGCGGCCAGAAGGTGATCGCAAGTGCCTTCGCCGACCTGGGCTTCGACGTGGACGTCGGCCCGCTGTTCCAGACGCCGGCCGAGGTCGCGCGCCAGGCCGTCGAGGCGGACGTGCACATCGTGGGCGTCTCCTCGCTGGCCGCCGGGCACCTGACTCTCGTACCGGCACTGCGCGAGGAGCTCGCCGCCGAGGGCCGCGACGACATCATGATCGTCGTGGGTGGAGTCATCCCGCCGCAGGACGTGGACGCGCTCCACGAGGCGGGCGCCACCGCCGTCTTCCCGCCCGGTACGGTGATCCCCGACGCGGCGTACGACCTGGTGAAGCGACTGGCGGCCGATCTCGGCCACGAACTGTGAGGCGGTGAGCGCCGACCTCATGCCTGTGACGATCGACATCGACGCCTATGTGAAGGGCGTCCTCGACGGGAAGCGCGCGTACGTCGCGCGCGCCATCACCCTCGTCGAGTCGACCCGGCCGCAGCACCGCGCGCTGGCGCAGCAGTTGCTCACCGAGCTGCTTCCGCACAGCGGGCAGGCGCGGCGGGTCGGCATCAGCGGCGTGCCCGGCGTCGGCAAGTCCACGTTCATCGACGCGCTCGGCACGATGCTCACCTCGCTGGGGCACCGGGTCGCGGTGCTCGCGGTCGACCCGTCGTCCACGCGCACGGGCGGCTCGATCCTGGGCGACAAGACCAGGATGGAGCGGCTCTCGCTGGATCCGGCCGCCTTCGTACGTCCGTCTCCCTCCGCCGGGACGCTCGGCGGGGTCGCCAAGGCGACCCGGGAGTCGATCGTGGTGATGGAGGCGGCGGGGTACGACGTGGTGCTCGTGGAGACCGTGGGCGTCGGCCAGTCGGAGACGGCGGTCGCGAACATGGTCGACACGTTCCTGCTGCTGACCCTCGCCCGCACCGGCGACCAGCTGCAGGGCATCAAGAAGGGCGTTCTGGAGCTGGCGGACGTGATCACGGTCAACAAGGCGGACGGCCCGCACGAGCGGGACGCGCGCTCGGCGGCACGTGAACTCGCGGGCGCGCTGCGCCTGATGCACCCCGCGGACGCCGCCTGGACCCCACCTGTCCTGACGTGCAGTGCCCGTGAGTCGAGCGGCCTGGACACCCTCTGGGAGCGCATCGAGCAGCACCGCGCCCTGCTCGACTCGACGGGCCGCCTCGCCGCCAAGCGCCGCGACCAGCAGGTCGACTGGACCTGGTCGATGGTGCGGGACGAGCTGCTCGGGCGGCTGCGTGCGCACACGGACGTGCAGCGGCTCGCCCCTGACCTCGAACAGCGCGTCCGGGAGGGCACATTGACGGCCACGTCCGCCGCCGAACAGATCCTCGACGCGTTCCAGGGCGACCGCCCCTGACCGCGCACCCCCTGCAAACGGAGCCACCCGCACCATGAACGCCACGCACGACGCCCCCGGGGACTCCCCCGCCGACTCCCCCGTCCTGCTCCGCCGCGAAGGACGAGCGGGACACATGGTCCTGAACCGGCCCCGGGCCATCAACGCCCTGAACCACTCCATGGTCCGGATCATGCATGACGCTCTCGACGACTGGGAGCGGGACGCGTCGGTGGCGACGGTGGTGATCACCGGCGCCGGGGAGCGCGGTCTGTGCGCGGGCGGCGACATCCGCTCCATCCACGACGACGTGCGCGCGGGGCGCCCGGAGGCGACGGCGGCGTTCTGGCGCGAGGAGTACCGGCTCAACGCCCGTATCGCCGCCTTCCCCAAGCCGTACGTCGCCGTCATGGACGGGATCGTGATGGGCGGGGGCGTGGGTGTCTCGGCGCACGGCAGCGTGCGGGTGGTCACCGAACGCTCCCGGGTCGCGATGCCCGAGACCGGCATCGGCCTCGTGCCGGACGTGGGCGGCACCTACCTGCTCACCCGTACCCCCGGCGAACTCGGCACGCATCTCGCGCTGACGGGCGGGGCGGTGGGTGCGGGCGACGCGCTGCTGTGCGGCCTCGCCGACCACTGCATCCCGTCCGAGCGGCTGCGCGAGTTCACCGCGGCGCTCGCCGATACGGACGCGTCGCACGCCGTGCGGGAATACGCGACCGGGGCGCCGGGAGGTGAACTGGCCGAGCACCGCGAGTGGATCGACCACTGCTACGCGGCGGACTCGGTGGAGGAGATCGTCGACCGGCTCCACGCCTCCGGGGACCGGCACGCGAAGGAGGCCGCGGAGACGATCCTCGCGAAGTCCCCGACCGCCCTGAAGGCCACACTCGCCGCGCTGCGCCGGGCACGGGAACTGCCGTCCCTGGAGGCGGTCCTGGAGCAGGAGTACCGCGTCTCCTGTGCCGCGCTCGCCACGCCGGACCTGGCCGAGGGGATCCGTGCGCAGGTGGTCGACAAGGACCGCAACCCGCGCTGGTCGCCCGCGGAGCTGGCGCAGGTGACGGCGGCGGACGTGGCCCGCTTCTTCGAGCCGGCGGACTTCTAGCGGTTCTTCTGTCTGCTCTTCTGTCTGCGAGGCCCCGTCACGGCGGGTCGATCTCCGTGATCACGGCGAGGAGTTGGAAGGGCAGCTCCTTGTCCCACTGGGCGACGCCGAGGGCGATCCAACGCCCGTCCACGTGCCACAGGTGGAGATCCGGCACGGCCGAGCACAGCTGCGCCCACGGCTCCGGTATCGCGTCACTCTCCTCGCTGTCCTCGTTGTCCTCGCTGTCCTCACTCCCCTCCGCGTCCATCAGACGGTCGAAGAGGCTGCTGAGGCTGAACTTCTGCGGCGGGCCCCAGCGGTCGGCCAGCAGCACGGTCAGGCCGTCACGCTCGGCCTCGAACTGCTCCTCGGTCTCGTCCCGACGGGTGCCGTCGTCCTCCCAGAAGGTGCCGCTCGTCAGTAACTCCGCGATGTGGTACCCGGGACCCTCCGAGCCACACCGCGCCCTGCCGTGCTCCGCGGGGAAGTCCCGGGAACGCAGCAGGTCGATGGCGGCGAGATGCTGTGCGGTACTCATGACGTCCAGTAAAGCGGGCACCACTGACAACGCGTCATGTGCCGCGGGACCGGCCGCCGGTGGTGCCTGGCACGATGACGGCATGCCCGGCTTTCTGAGACCCCTGACCCGCGCGGTCACCTACACGCGGTGGCTGCACGTCCTCATGGGCTCGGTGATCGCCTGGATCTGCGCCGCGATCCATCCCGGCCTCCCCGTTCCCACGCCCGCCGCATGGCTGCCCGTCCTGGTCGTTCCCGTCCCCTTGGTCGTGGCGGCCGCCATGGTGCCCGCCGTGCGCCGGGCCGAGGGACTGCAGGCACGGCTGATGCTCTTCCCCGGCGCTCACCCGCGCGGCGGCGACCGCCACGCGCGCGTGGCGGAGGTCGCGGAGGATCCGGGCGTCTCCGTCACCCCGTCCGCCTCGTGGCGGGACCGGGCCAGGACCGCGGTGTGGCTCGTGCTGCGCCTGGAGGTCGGCGTCGCCACGGCCCTGGCGACGGCACAGCTTCTCGGGCTCGCTCTGACGCTGGTGGGTTCCGCGGACCCGGTGGCCGTCCCGCTGAGTCTGCTGCCGGTCCTCGTGGTACTCGTCCTGATGGTGGTCGGCGGCCACCTGATGGCGAGGGCCGCGCGCCGCCTCCTCGGTCCCTCCCCCGCGGAGCGCCTGGCCGCCCTGGAGCAGCGCACCGAACAGCTCCTGGAACGCAACCGCATCGCGCGCGAGCTGCACGACTCCATCGGACACGCGCTGACCGTCGCCGTCGTCCAGGCGGACGCCGCCAGGGCCGCGGGCGACCCGGCGTTCACCGACCGCGCACTGGAGGCCGTGGCGGAAAGCGGCCGCGCGGCCCTGGAGGACCTGGAGCGCGTCCTGCGGATCCTGCGGGAGGACGAGCGGCCCGCGGGCGCACGGCCCACCCTCCTCGACGCCGAACGTCTCGTCGGCTCCGCCCGCGCCTCGGGCGCACAGGTCGACGCCGAGATGACGGGACCCCTGGAGCGGGTGCCGGGGCCGGTGTCTCGCGAGGGCTACCGCATGCTCCAGGAAGCCCTGACGAACGTGTTGCGCCACTCGGGCCCGGTGCCGGTCGAGCTGCGCGTCGCGGTCGACGACGCCCGCCTGGTGATGGACGTGCGCAACGCACTCCTCTCGCCGTCGGGCGCCACCGGGCGCGGCGGCAGCGGACTGCGTGGCATACGGGAGCGGGCCGCGCTGCTCGGCGGGCGTGCCACCACGGGACCGCACGACGGCGCGTGGCAGGTCCACGTCGAGCTGCCCCTGCGGTGATCTACGCTGACCGCGCGCACATGGCGAGCCCGGCACTCGCCGCCGGCGTGTGCTACGAGTACGATCCGGCCATCATGCGCACGAGCTGGAAGGACGGACGTTGGGGCGGCTGACCGGCGGGGACCCCTCTCTGTTGCGGCGGATCAACTCCGCGGTGGTGCTGCACGCGCTGCGCGCCGCGGACTTGGCGACGCTCACGGAGATCACCCGCGTGACCGGACTCTCCAGACCCACCGTCGAGGGGGTCGTCGAGGGGCTCATAGAGGCCGGGCTCGTGGTGGAGTCCGCACCCGAGGACAGCGGTGCCCGACGCCAGGGACGGCCCGCACGGAAGTACCGCTTCCGGGCGGAGGCCGGTCATCTGCTCGGCCTGGAGATCGGCCCCCACCGAGTGGCGGCCGTCCTCTCGGACCTGGACGGCACCGTGCTCGGCACGGCGTCGAAGGACGTCTCCGAGGAGGCCTCCGCGGACGACCGCCTCGAACGCCTGCGCACGGTGGTCGCGGACCTGCTGCGCCGCGCGGGCGTCGCCCGTAGCTCGCTGCGCGCGGTCGGCGTCGGCAGCCCCGGCATCCTGGAGGCGGACGGCACGGTGCGGCTGAGCACGGCCCTGCCCGAGTGGACGGGCCTCCAGCTCGGCGAGCGGCTTCGCCGGTCCTTCAAGTGCCCGGTCCTGGTGGAGAACGACGCCAACGCGGCGGCCGTGGCCGAGCACTGGAAGGGCGCCGCGGCCGACACCGACGACGTGGTGTTCGTCCTCGCGGGGCTCAGTCCGGGGGCCGGGTCGCTGATCGGCGGCCGGTTGCACCGGGGGTACGGCGGCGCCGCCGGAGAGATCGGCGCACTGCACCTGCTGGGCCGGGAGGTCTTTCCTGAGACGCTGCTCTCCACGACGGACGAGCCGCTGCACCCCCTCGACGAGCAGGCCGTCGCCGAGGTCTTCGCGCACGCGCGCGAGGGCGACGAGCGGGCGAAAGCGGCCGTGGAGCGGTACATCCATCGGCTCGTGCACGACGTGGCCGCCCTGGTCCTCGCCCTCGACCCCGAGCTGGTCGTCGTGGGCGGCTGGGCCGCGGGTCTGGACGGCGTACTGGAACCGCTGCACCGGGAGCTGGCGCGCTACTGCTTGCGACCGCCGAAGGTGGCGCTGTCGTCGCTCGGTGAGGCGGCGGTGTCGATGGGGGCGCTGCGGCTGGCGCTCGACCACGTCGAGGAGCAGCTCTTCGCCGTCGAGGGGACCGTCACCGCGCGGCGGTGAGGAACCGGGGAACGCGGCGGTGAGGAACCGGAGGAACCACGTGCCCCGACGCACGTGAGCACCGCCTGCCTTCCCGACTCACGTGAGCACCGCCTCCCGACGCACGTGAGCACCGCCCGAAGGCGGTGCTCGTACGCTCCGGAATGCGGTGCGGGAAGCGCGGCGCTCGACGCGCGGTCAGGAAGCCCGGCGCTCCGAGTCGTGGTGGATCTCCACGCCGCCGGAGTCGCCGAAGGTGAGGCGGCAGGTGTCGGCGCGGTAGGTGGCCACGGATACGGCTGCCGTGCGCCCCTCGGCGAAGAAGCGGGTCGTCACGACGAGGACCGGCGCTCCCGGGAGACGGTCCAGAGCCCTCGCGTCGTCCGCGCGGGCCGAGCCGAGCTCGACGGCGCGGTCCTGTCCTTCGAGGCCGAGCCGGGCGAGTTCGCGCATCACCACGCGCGCGCGTGCCGCACCGGACGGCGCGTCCATGCCGGTGACCTCGGCGACCGACGACACGGGGACGTACAGGAGCTCGGCTGCGACGGGCTGCCCCTGGGAAACCCGGGTGCGCCGAACGGTGTGGACCTGCTCGCCGGCCGGGGTCTCCAGCATCCGGGCCACTTCGGCGGGCGGAGCCGCCGGCGCGCAGTCCGCGGGCTGCCAGGCGTCGCCGACCGCGCCCGGCCACGTGCCCTGCGCGGATCCGACGGCCACGCCCATCCGCGGCGGAGCGACGGTCGTGCCGACTCCGCGGCGGCGCTGGAGCCTGCCTTCCAGTTCGAGCTGCTCAAGGGCCTGCCGGAGGGTGGCGCGGGCGACACCGAAGCGGGCGGCCAGGTCGCGCTCGTTCGGCAGGATCTCGCCCACGGCGAACTCGGAGTCGAGCGCCTCACTGAGCACGGTCTTCAGGTGCCAGTACTTCGGCTCCGGCACCGTTTCGAGCTGCGTGGTCCCCACCCTGTCCTCCGCAATCGCCGTTCGCCGGCGGCTTTTTAGCGCCCTTGTTTATTAAAGGTTCCTGCACTATCCCTGCGACCATAGGCCTGCACTCACCCTTGGTCAAGACCAATCCTCGTTCCGTTACAGGCTGCACAGGAGTGATGCCACAGAGCATTCATGCGGAGTTCGCGCGGGGCCAAGCGGGCGTAATCGGCCACGCGCGCGCGAACGGCGCACAAAGATCGCAGCAGAAAGCCCCCGTCACCCAGGGCGGGGGCTTTGATCTGCGGATATGGGTGGTTGAGCGCGATACGAAAGAGCGGTTCTAAGGCGCGAGCGACACGAGCTTGTCCGGATTGCGGACGATGTAGATCTTCTGGATGCGGCCGTCGGCGACATCGAACTGGAACATGCTGTCCAGCTTCCCGTCGATCAGGACCAGCAGGGAGTCCGCGCCGTTGAGTTCGGCGAACCGGAACTCCATCGCCCCGCCGTCCGGGACGCCCTTGCGGGCGGCCCCCTGGAGGAACCGGCCCACCTTGTCGGCGGTTTCGATGACCCGCAGAGGCGCCCTGGCCTTGCCGCCGCTGTCGCCCACGAGGTGGACGTCCGGCGCGAGCAGGGACATCAGCCCGTCCAGGTCGCCGTCCGCCGCAGCGGCCAGGAACCGCTCGGTCAGATCGCGACGCTCGGCCGGATCCACTTCGTAGCGCGGCCGGCCCGCGTCCACGTGCTTGCGGGCGCGCGCGGCGAGCTGGCGCACGGCGGCCTCGTTGCGGTCGAGCGTCTGGGCGATCTCGGAGAAGGGGAACCCGAAGGCCTCGCGGAGCACGAACACGGCCCGCTCCAGGGGCGAGAGGGACTCCAGGACGACGAGGACCGCCAGGGACACCGACTCGGCGAGCACGGCCCGCTCCGCGGTGTCGGGGACGGTCGGGCCGAAGTCGGTGACGTAGGGCTCGGGGAGCCACGGCCCCACGTACGCCTCGCGCCGGGACTGCACGTGGCGCAGGCGGTCGATGGCGAGCCGGGTGGTGACGCGCACCAAGTAGGCGCGCGGTTCGCGCACTTGGTCGTGGTCCGCCGTCGACCAGCGCAGCCAGGCCTCCTGGACCACGTCCTCCGCGTCGGCCACGCGGCCGAGCATGCGGTAGGCCACGCCCATCAGGACAGGGCGGTGCTCTTCGAAGACATCGGTCATGCTGTCGGTAGCCACGCCCTCCATCCCATCCGACGGAACAGCCTGTGTCCAGGTGAAACAGGCGCGGCGCACGGCACATCGGGCCGCCTGCCGCGACCGCCTTCCCGAAGGTCCGGTGGACACCCTCTTGAACTGGGGCCTACTGAGCGGTAATTGTTGCTGACAACCCGTCTAACGCAACTGAGGAACCGTCGCCCGCGGCGGGGACAGGAGCAGTCATGGCCGCAGAGGTCTCCTTCAGCGTCGCGTCGCCCGACGGCCCGCGCACCGTGACGATCTCCTACGAACGGACGGGCGCGGGCGAGCCGTTGCTGCTGCTGCACGGCATCGGCCACCACCGGCAGGCCTGGGACCCGGTGATCGAGATCCTCGCCGCCGAGCACGACGTGATCGCGGCGGACCTGCCGGGCTTCGGGGCCTCCCCCGCGCTGCCCGACGGCCTCGCCCACGACCTCTCCACGGTCGTCCCCGTGCTCGGCGCGCTGTGCGAGGCGCTGGAGGTCGAGCGCCCGCACGTGGCGGGCAACTCCCTGGGCGGGCTGCTCGCCCTGGAGCTGGGCCGCGAGAAGCTCGTGCGCTCCGTCACGGCGCTCTCCCCCGGCGGCTTCTGGACGCCGGCGGAGCGCCGGTACGCGTTCGCCACGCTCCTCGCGATGCGGCGGGGCGCGAGCCTGCTGCCGCTGCCGGCGATCGAGCGCCTCTCGCGTTCGGCGGCCGGGCGCACGGCGCTCACGAGCACCATCTACGCCCGTCCCTGGCGGCGTTCACCGGAAGCGGTCGTCGCCGAGACGCTCGCGCTGCGCGACGCCACGGGGTTCGAGGCGACGCTGGCGGCCGGGCGTGACGTCCGCTTCCAGGACGACGTCACGGGCCTTCCGGTCACCGTCGCGTGGGGCACGGGCGACCGGCTGCTCCTGCGCCGCCAGGGGATCCGCGCCAAGCACGCCATCCCCGGCGCCCGTCTCGTCCGGCTCCCCGGCTGCGGGCACGTCCCGATGAACGACGACCCGGCCCTCGTCGCCCGGGTCATCCTCGACACCTGCCGCTGACGGGCGCCTGCCGAACACTCCGGACCCCAGGGCCACCCCGGCGCCGACGAGGGCGCTGCCGATGGCCTGGGGCACCCCGTACGTGCCCGTGTCGACCAGGGGCGCGGTACAGGCGGCCGCGACCGGGATGAGCCCCGAGAACAGCGTGGCCCGCTCGGCCCCGATCTGCTGAAGGCCCGTGTACCAGAGGACGAACCCGACCACGGTGACGATCACCGCCTGCCACAACAGGGCGGCGCCTTCGATGCGATCGGGCCACCGCACGAACGCGCTCCCGTAGATCACGACCCCCAGGACCGCCGATTCGAGGGCGGCCACGGCGCACACGGTGGCCGCGAGCAGCCGGGGGCCCAGCGGACGCACGACCGGCACGGCGAGCACCGCGAAACCGACCTCCCCCGCGAGCGCGCCCACCGAGAACAGAAGGCCCGGGACGTCCGTGCGGCCCCACCCCTGCACGACGAACGCCCCTGCGGCCACGAGCAGAGCTCCGTACAGCACGCCCCTTTGCAGGGTGCGCCCTTCCAGAAGCGGCACAAGAAGGGCCACGACAACCGGGGCGCACCCTACGAAGACACCCGGTACGGCAGGTTCCGCCGACCGCTCCGCGGCCAGGATCGCCATGTTGAAGCCGACCGTCCCCACGGCCGCGAGGAGCGCGAGGCGCCCCCACTGGCGGCCGGTGAGTCGACGCAGCGGCTCGGTCCCGCCCCTGCCGAGCCACGGCAGCAGGAGCAGACAGGCCAGGCCGTAACGGACGAACTGGCCGCCCGTGTACGGATAGTCGCCCAGCAGGCTGTTGGCGGTGAAGGAGCCGCCGACCAGGAGACAGGCGAGGGCCGCGAAGAGCGCCCCGCGGGAGGAGGCCCGGCGTGCGGAGTTGACGTTCATGCCCTGACGCTAGGAGTCCGGGCGGTCCCCTTTAAGAGCCACTCCAGGGGCTGGTTCGGGGACCACTTGACCCTGCCCGTCGGCACGTTCGCTCGTGATTCCCTTGCCCTCGACTGTCGTTCCGATCCCCCGAAGTCCCGTCCTCCGAAGGAGGTGCACGGCCCTGACAGCACACAGTGACGCCGACCGCGCACGGTGGAGCGCCGCCTGGGAACTGCTCCTGCCGGCCGCGTCCGCGCCCACCCGCAGCCGGGGCCGCGTCCTGCGGTCGGCCCTCCGGGAAGCCGTCAGGTCGGGGCGGCTCACGGCGGGCACCCGGCTGCCGTCGAGCCGTGAACTCGCCGCCGACCTGGGCGTCTCCCGGGGTCTGATCACGGAGGCGTACGAGCAGTTGACGGCGGAGGGCTATCTGCGCAGCGACCGCGGTTCGGGTACGTGGGTGAGCGGCGCGGTGCGGTCCGCGACACCCGCGGTCCGTGATCGCGCGCCACGTGGGGGCCACGCGCGCGTGGACTTCCTTCCCGGCCTCCCCGACCTGTCGCTGTTCCCCCGTGCCGCCTGGGCCGCCGCCCACCGCCAGGTGCTCGCCGAACTGCCGCACCACATGCTGGGTTATCCCGATCCGCGAGGCCTGCCGCGGCTGCGCACCGTCCTCGCCGATCTGCTGGTGCGGCGCCGCGGTGTGGTCGCCGAGCCGGAGCGCGTGGTCGTCTGCTCGGGAGTGGCCCAGGCCATGACGCTGCTCGCGCAGGCGCTCCACGCGCGTGGGCACACGACGATCGGTGTCGAGGACCCCGGCAGCCCCGAGCACGAGACGCTGCTCAGCGCCGCGGGGACCACCCCGGTGCGCATCCCCGTGGACGAGGAAGGGGTGGTGCCCGAAGCACTGCGGGACCGGGGCGTGCGCGCGGTCGTCACCACGCCCGCCCATCAATTCCCCTCCGGGATCGGCTACTCGGCCCGGCGCCGGGCCGAACTCCTGGACTGGGCGCGGTCCGTCGACGGTCTGATCGTCGAGGACGACTACGACGGGGACTTCCGCTACGACCGTGCCCCGGTGGGTGCCCTCCAGGGGCTCGACCCCGAACACGTCGCGTACACCGGCTCGGTGAGCAAGTCGCTCGCTCCGGGGCTGCGTCTGGGCTGGCTCCTGGTGCCCGAAGCCCTCACCGAGGAGATCGTCGAGCGCAAGCGGGTCATCGACCTGGGCAACCCGGTCATCGACCAGGCGCTCCTCGCCCAGTTCGTCGAACGGGGCGATTACGACCGGCAGTTGCGCCGCTGCCAGCGCGCCTACCGCGAGCGCCGGGACACCCTGGTGGCGGCGCTGCAGGCTTCCCTGCCGGGGGTGCGGGTCACCGGGATCGCGGCCGGGCTGCACGTCATCGCCCGGCTACCGGCCCACTGGGGCCCTCAGGACGCCTTCCTGGAGCGGGCGTCGGCGGGCGGCATCGCGGTCCGGCCGCTGGACGCCTACGGCTCGGCCGCGGACCGCACGGGGCCTGCGGCCGACGACGGCGTACGACTGGTCCTCGGGTACGCGCATCTGTCACCGACACGCATCACCGAGGGCGTCCAACTCCTGGCCGGGGCGGTTCAGGACGCGAAGGCCCCGCCTCAGGACACAGACGAACCTCAGGAGTTGGACCACGCGCGCGTGGAGAGCACCAGGCGGTAGCCGTCCGGGTCCTCGACGGTGACGCCCCACTCGTTCCAGTACGGGTTGGGCGACAGGACACGCTTGCCGCCGTGCTCCTCCAGGCGCGCCACGAGAGCCGCGGGCACCTCTTCGTCCAGGTACACGACGAGCAGGTCCTCCTCCGTGGGCCGCGGCTGGACGGGAGCGGCCGCCTCGTGGACGAGTTCGAGGTGCCAGGACGCGAAGGCCCCGCCTCAGGACACAGACGAACCTCAGGAGTTGGACCACGCGCGCGTGGAGAGCACCAGGCGGTAGCCGTCCGGGTCCTCGACGGTGACGCCCCACTCGTTCCAGTACGGGTTGGGCGACAGGACACGCTTGCCGCCGTGCTCCTCCAGGCGCGCCACGAGAGCCGCGGGCACCTCTTCGTCCAGGTACACGACGAGCAGGTCCTCCTCCGTGGGCCGCGGCTGGACGGGAGCGGCCGCCTCGTGGACGAGTTCGAGGTGCCAGGACGCGTCGGGCCAACCCACCATGAGCAGGTCGTGTGCGCCGTGGGCGTCCGCGCCCTCCGTCCGGTACACCACGTCCAGTCCGAGGCCGCCGACCCAGAAGCGTTCGGCCGCCGCCAGGTCGCGGGACGGGCGGGCGATGCGGATGTGGCTCTGGCCGTTGGCAGGCACGGGGTTCCCCCTTCAGTGCGGCACACCGGGGTGTGTGCCGAGGTCCCCAGCGTAGGCAGCCGTGGATCTTGGGGACATCGGCCGTCCGTCCTCGTGCGGGCGTCCCGGGGCATCCTCCCAAGGACCTGGGACCGTCGACCTAGGTCGAGGACGGGCCCTCTTCGGACGATCCCCGCGCGGCGGTTCCCCCGCGCCCGAGGGGAGTTGTTCACTTGTGCTTCGTGTGGGCGCTGTGGCGCACCGACGGCCGGGCCCCCGCACACTGGTCGCACCCGTCAACTGGAGGCGCATTCATGTCGCATCGTCAACCGAGCCCGTCCCCCCGCCGTCGCAGTGTGCTGCGCGGTTCGCTCGCCGTGCCGGCGGCTCTCGCCGTGCCCGCACTGGCCGGGGCGGCTCCGTCGCTCGCCCTCTCGGGACGCCCGAAGGCCGGGTGGGGCGTGCAGTCCGGAGACGTGGGGGCGCATTCGGGGCTCGTGTGGGTCCGGTCCGACAGACCGGCCCGGATGATCGTGGAGACGTCGGCCACCGAGTCGTTCCGCAACCCCCGGCGTTGGCACGGCCCCCTGCTCGGCCCCGACACGGACTTCACCGGGACGACGCGGCTGCGCGGCCTGCCGGCGGGCGAGCAGATCCACTATCGCGTACGGCTCGCGGACCCCGACGATCCGCGGCGCACCGGCGAGCCCGTCCTCGGCACGTTCCGTACGACGCCGAAGGGCCGCAAGGAGGGCGTGCGCTTCCTGTGGTCGGGCGACATCGCGGGCCAGGGCTGGGGCATCAACCCGGACCGCGGCGGATACCGCATCTTCGAGGAGATGCGCCTGCGGGACCCGGACTTCTTCCTGTGCAGCGGAGACAACATCTACGCCGACGGGCCGATCCTGCCCAGCGTCACGCTGCCCGACGGCTCCGTGTGGCGGAACGTCACCACGGAGGAGAAGTCCAAGGTCGCCGAGTCCCTCGCGGAGTTCCGGGGCGCGTTCCGCTACAACCTGCTCGACGAGAACCTCAAGCGGTTCAACGCCCAGGTGCCGTCCATCGTGCAGTGGGACGACCACGAGGTGCGCAACAACTGGTACCCGGGCCAGATCCTGGACGACCCGCGGTACACGGAGAAGGACGTGAACGTCCTCGCGGGGCGTTCGCTGCGGGCGTTCAGCGAGTACTTCCCGATCTCCACGCTGTCGCCGGGCGACGAGGACGGCCGTGTCTACCGCGTGCTGCGGCACGGCCCTCTCCTGGACGTGTTCGTCCTGGACATGCGCTCGTACCGCAACGCCAACTCGCCGGGCCGGCAGCCCGACGACGTCACCGGCATCCTCGGCGCCCGGCAGCTGGCCTGGCTGAAGCGGGAGCTCTCACGCTCGCGTGCCGTGTGGAAGGTGATCGCCTCCGACATGCCGCTCGGTCTCGTCGTGGCCGACGGCAGGGAGAACTTCGAGGCCGTGGCACAGGGCGACCCCGGCGCCCCGCTCGGCCGCGAGCTGCAGATCGCCGAGCTGCTCCGGCACATCAAGCACCGCAGGATCACGGGCACTCTGTGGCTGACCGCCGACGTGCACTACACCTCGGCGCAGCACTACGGCCCCTCCCGCGCGGCGTTCAAGGACTTCGCGCCGTTCTGGGAGTTCGTGTCGGGGCCGCTGGCCGCGGGCGGGTTCCCCGCGACGAAGCTCGACGGGACGTTCGGTCCGGAGCAGAAGTTCATCAAGGCCCCGAGCCGCGCCAACACCTCTCCGGCCGAGACCCCGCAGTACTTCGGCGAGGTCGACATCGACGGGGGCAGCGGCGAACTGACCGTGCGGCTGCGGCAGGAGGGCGGCGGGGTACTGTTCACGCAGGTCCTGCAGCCGGGCCGGGTGGGGCAATAGGCAGCGGCAGGGGCGCGGCGACCGGGCGGGGCGGGCCCATGGCTCGCCGGCGCAAAATGTCAGCAAAGGGACAGATGAGCTCTTAACCCATCGGTCACAAATCGTTCGTGATCACGCAACACCGGTCCAGCACAGTGACCGTATGCGAGCTGAGATGTCTGACGTGACACGGACCAAGCACGGTCGCCCCGTTCACCACTGGCGGCGCGACGTGGTGGAACTGGCGGCCCTGTTCACCGCCGTCGCGGTGGCCGACGCCGTGGCGAACATGGTGGGTCACGGCCCCGACGGGCCCGTCCTCCTCGTGGTCTCGGCCGTGGTGCTCCTCGCCACGGTCGGCTTCCACACCTGGTGGGCACGGCGCCACAACCACGCCCCGCCGACGGCGCACGATACCGGCGCCCGGCCGCCCGCCGTCGCGGAGCAGGCCGGGCCCACGACCACCGACGAGACGCCCGACGCGCGCGAGCCGGGCACGACCACCCTGTGGCGGATGCGCACCACGGTGCAGGACGAGCCGGGCTCCCTGGCCGCCCTGTGCGTGACGCTCGCCGAGCGCCGGGTGGACATCCTGAGCCTGCAGGCGCACCCGCTGGCCGAAGGCACCGTCGACGAGTTCCTGCTGCGCGCCCCTGCGGAGCTGACCGCCGCCGAGATCACGCGGTCGATCGCCGGGGCGGGCGGCACAGGCACCTGGATCGAGCGCGCCGACGCCCACGACCTGGTCGACGCCCCCACCCGCATCCTGGGCCTGGCCACCCGCACCGCGCTCGACGCGGCCGAACTGCCGCTTGCGCTGCGGCATCTCCTGGGCCGCTGCACCATCCGTTCGCTGCCCGCCGCCCCGCAGGCAGGCGTGCGCCAGGGCGAGACCGCGCCCGCCGAGGGGGCTCCCGTGGACGGCGTACTCGAGGGGACCGTGCTGCGCCTCAAGGGCGCCGAGGGTGAAGTGATCACCGTCGAGCGGCCGTACCTGCCCTTCACGCCCACGGAGTTCGCCCGCGCGCGGGCCCTGGTGGAGCTCGACACGCGGCTCGGGCCGCGCATCCCGCGCAGCCAGGACGTCCTCACGCTCCCGGAGGGCAACTCCATCACCGTGCGCCGGGCCGACACCAGCGACGTCGAGGCCGCGAAGGCCATGCACGAACGCTGCTCCCAGCGCACGCTCGGCATGCGCTACCACGGCCCCGTGCGCGACGCCGGCCGCTATCTCAACCACCTGCTCAGCCCGCGGTTCGGCCGCACCCTCGCGGTAGAGACCGCGTCCGGCCGGATCGTCGGCATCGGCCATCTCCTGTGGGACGGCGACGAGACCGAGGTCGCGCTGCTCGTCGAGGACGACTGGCAGCACCGCGGCATCGGCAGCCAACTGCTCGGCCGGCTCGTGACGATGGCGGTCGAGGCGGGCTGCGAGAGCGTGTACGCGGTCACGCAGGCGTCCAATACGGGGATGGTCGCCGCGATGCGCGGGCTCGGCCTGCCGCTCGACTACCAGATCGAGGAGGGCACGCTCGTGATCACCGCCCGCCTCGACGCGACGCCGGTCGGCTCGCGGCTGCCGTACGACGTCCCGCAGGGACGCGAGGAGCCCGCCGAGCGGCATACGGCAGGCGGAGCGCTGACTGACCGCGGAACAGCGGCCGTTCAAGCCGAGCGGGGGTGCGCCGCGTCCACCGCACAAGGACGCCCGGGATCCGGCGAGTGAATCATGGTGACGCGCACCCGTCACTCGTACGAGGATGTCCGCATGTCAGCCACGAAGAACCCGCATCCGAACACCGGTCCCCTGCCCCGCGCCGTCGCCGACGCCTTCGTCGACGAGCTCATCGCTCTCGACCCCATCACGGGCACCTACCTCGGCGTGAAGGAGAGCAACAGCAAGCTCCCCGACACCTCCCCCGAGGGCCAGGAGGCCGTCGCACGGCTGGCGCGCACGACCCTCGCCCAGCTGGAGGAGGCGGAGCGCAGGCCCGGCGCGGACAGCGAGATCGAGCGCCGCTGCGCCAGGCTGCTGCGGGAGCGCCTCACCGCGCAGCTGGCCGTCCACGACGCTCACGAGGGGCTGCGCGCGGTCGGCAATCTGCACACGATGCCGCATCAGGTACGCGAGATCTTCACCGTCACTCCGATGGACACGGAGGAGGACTGGGCGGCGATCGCCGAGCGGCTGCGTGCCGTGCCGACGGCGCTGGAGGGCTATCGCGCCTCCCTCGAACTCGGCCTGGAGCGCAAGCTGTTCGGCCCGCCGCGCCCCACCGCCACCTTCATCGGGCAGCTGACCGAGTGGGCGGGCGAGGCCGACGGTGACGCGGACGGGCACGACTGGTTCGAGGACTTCGCGTCCGCGGGCCCCGACGCGCTCCGCGGCGACCTCGACACCGCGGCGCGCGCCGCCACCGCCGCGGTCGTGGCGCTGCGCGACTGGATGCGGGACGTGTACGCGCCCGCGATCGAGGGCGCCCCCGACACCGTGGGCCGCGAGCGCTACGCCCTGCTCTCCCGTGAGTGCAACGGCACCGACCTGGACCTCGACGAGGCGTACGCGTACGGCTGGTCGGAGTTCCACCGGCTGCTCGCCGAGATGAAGGCCGAGGCCGAGAAGATCCTGCCCGGCGCGGCCACTCCGTGGGTGGCGCTGGCGCACCTGGACGAGCACGGCACGCACATCGAAGGCGTCGAGGAGGTCCGGGTCTGGCTGCAGGAACTGATGGACGAGGCCATCGACGCGCTGGACGGCACCCACTTCGAACTCGCCGAGCGGGTACGGAAGGTGGAGTCCCACATCGCCCCGCCCGGCGGCGCAGCGGCCCCCTACTACACGGGCCCGTCCGAGGACTTCTCGCGCCCCGGCCGCACCTGGCTGCCGACGATGGGCGACACCCGCTTCCCGGTCTACGACCTGGTCTCCACCTGGTACCACGAGGGCGTGCCCGGCCATCACCTCCAGCTGGCCCAGTGGGCGCACGTCGCGTCGGACCTCTCCCGCTACCAGGCGACGGTCGGCATCGTCAGCGCCAACGCCGAGGGCTGGGCGCTGTACGCGGAGCGCCTCATGGACGAACTCGGCTTCCTGACCGACCCCGAGCGCAGGCTCGGCTATCTGGACGCCCAGATGATGCGCGCGCTGCGGGTCATCGTCGACATCGGCATGCACCTGGAACTGGAGATCCCCGCGGACTCCCCCTTCCACCCCGGAGAGCGCTGGACGCCGGACCTCGCCCAGGAGTTCTACGACGCGCACTGCAGCCGTCCCACGGACTACGTGACGAGCGAGATGACCCGCTACCTGACCATTCCCGGCCAGGCCATCGGCTACAAGCTGGGCGAGCGTGCCTGGCTGCTCGGCCGTGAGAACGCGCGGCGACGGCACGGCGACGCGTTCGACGCCAAGTCCTGGCACATGGCCGCGCTGTCCCAGGGTTCGCTGGGCCTCGACGACCTGGTGGACGAGCTGTCCAAGCTGTGAGTACTTCTCCGGACACCGCGGTGGGCGCCTCCATGGACAATTTCGTGGGCGCCTCTGCGGACACCTTCGTGAGCGCCGCCTTCCTCTTCCCGTCCGATCCCCTGCGCACGGCGCGGCCCGACCCGGAGTTCGCTCCCGAGGTCGCGGCCGCGCGCGGGACCGGCGCCGCGGTCGCCCTCGTCGACCACGACGCACTCCTGGCGGGCGACGCGGCGCGTGCCGTCGGGCGCGTGCCGCGAGGGTCGGGGCCGTACTGGTACCGGGGCTGGATGATGCCGGTCGCGCGCTACGAGCAGCTGGAACAGGCTCTCGCGGCGCGCGGCTGCGTCCTGCTCACGGCTGCCGCCCCGTACGCGCGCGCCCACGAACTGCCGGGTTGGTACGCCGCGTTGGAGGAGGCCTCACTGACGCCGCGCAGCGTCTGGTGTGCGGCGGCGCCCGGCGAGCCGCCCCCGGCCGAGCGGCTCGCGCGGCTCGTCGCGCCGCTCGGACCGGGCTCCGGGATCGTCAAGGACTACGTCAAATCCCGCAAGCACGAGTGGCACGAGGCGTGCTTCGTGCCCGAACTGACCGACGGGGCGCGGCTGTCCACGGTGGTGGAGCGGTTCTTCGCCCTGCAGGAGAAGACGTTGGCCGGCGGTCTCGTGGTGCGCGCGTACGAGTCGTTCGTCGCGGGCGGCGAGGCGCGGGTGTGGTGGCTGGACGGCGAGGCGCTGCTGGTCACCGCGCATCCGGACACGCCGGAACGGACCCCGGCGCCCGCACTCGCCGACGTGCGCGCCGCGGTGGCGACGCTGGGCTGCCGGTTCGTGACGACGGACCTCGCGCTGCACGAGGACGGGCGGTGGCGGGTGGTGGAGGTGGGCGACGGCCAGGTCAGCGGACTGCCACGGGACACCGCGGGCACGGCTTCCGCCGCGGACGCCATGGCTTTGTACGCCGCGCTGGCCGCCGGTGGCACGACGTACACCGGCGGCGAGAGCGACATCGGCGGCGGCAGCGGTGACGGAGGCGGTGTCGGTGACGGAAGCGGCGCCGGCAGTGTCAGCGCCGGAAGCCGCCCTCCGAGTCGATGACCTGGCCGGTGATCCAGGCGGCCTCGTCGGTGGCGAGCCAGGAGATGAGCCTTGCCGGGTCGTCGGGCATCCCCCAGCGCCCCGCCGGGAACCGCGCCTCGACCTGGGTGTACGCCTCGCCCGTGAGGTAATCCGTGTCCACGGGGCCGGGGTTGACGCAGTTCACCGTGACGGCGAGGTCGGCCAGCGCGGTGGCGAGCGAGCGGGTGGCCGAGGCCAGGGCGCCCTTCTGCAGACCATAGGCCAGCTCGCCCGGCATGCCCCCCGCGATGTCCTGCCCCGAGGTCATCATCACGATCCGTCCGCCGGGAGTCCGGTCCGGCAGCTTCGCGCGCAGCCGGGCGTACGCCTGCACGAGCAGGATCACAGAGCGGGTGTCCACCGCCCAGTGCTCGTCGAGCATGGCGGCGTCGATCTCGTCGAGCGTGCCGTCACGGCCGCTGCGCGCGTGGTTGGCGACGAGGATGTCGATCCGCCCGCCGAGCGCGTCGGCGGCCGTTTCGATCAGGCGCTCCGGGGCTCCGCTCTCGGCCAGGTCGCCCGGCCCCGCACGGACCGGCGCCTCGGGGTCGCCGAGCGCCTCGCGCACTCCCTGGACGACGTCCTCGGGGCGGTCGGCGCCCCAGGGCATCTCGGCGTCGTGCGGGACGTGGTGGTGGAGGTAGACCCCGGCGCCGTACGCGGCGAGGCGGCGCGCGACGGCGTACCCGATGCCGCCTCGTCGGCTTGCCCCTGTGACCAGGGCGGTACGGCCGCGCAACGGAAGCGGTTCACGGCGGAGTTGGTCGGCTGTGGGATGCGGAAGATGAGGCATGGCAGTTGATGATGCGCGCCGCGGGGCAGGTGCGCACGGCGATTGTTACGGAGCACGCTAAGCACTGCGGGCCGCGGAGCACTGCGGGCCGCGGAGCACTGCATGCCCGCGGAATGCTGCGGGCCCCGCGGAGCGCTGCGGGCCCCACCGAGGCGAGGCGCGGCGACGCGCCTCACGCTCCAACTGCCGCACCCCGCCTTCAGCAGCCGCAGTCCTCGGCGTCGACCGGCGCCGTCAACGGGTCCGCGTCGCGCCGCTCGCTGCCCTCCCAGGTCTCGAACTCGAAGCCCTCACGCGCCCAGTACTCGAATCCGCCCAGCATCTCCTTGACCTGGAAGCCGAGTTGGGCGAGGGCGAGGGCCGCGCGGGTGGCGCCGTTGCAGCCGGGACCCCAGCAGTAGGTGACCACCGGCACCGACTTGTCGAGCAGCGCCTCGGCCTGCTCGGGGATGAGCGCGGTGGGCAGGTGAAGGGCGCCGGGGACGTGGCCCTGATCCCAGGAGGCGGTGGAGCGGGTGTCGATCACGACGAAGCCCGGGTCGCCCTCGGCGGCGAGCGCCGAGGCCACGTCGGACACATCGGCGTGGAAGGCGAGGCTCGCGCCGAAGTACGCGGCGGCAGCGGCCGGTGACGCCGGCGGGACGCGCAGGACGGGATTGTCGACGACGGCAGTGGCGTGAGCCGAAGCGGAAGAGGGGGCACTGACCTGCAGGTTCGTGTTGTTCATGGCCAAAAATCTACGGGCGGCGGTCTGAAGTCTGAAGCGGCGATCCCCGGCATCTCCATGTGCGTGCCGTCGATTCCCCGGCGAATCAACCCTGCCTCGTAGGGATTCACCGGCAGGCCGCTCAGCCCGCACGCCGACGGCCAACAGGGTTGTCGTGAAAGGGCGTTGCCAGGAGCATGACTCTGCCGTCGAGAATGGTCCGTACCAGAGTTCGTTTGATCATGCAGAGCACCGCAAGCCCACCCACGGCACCACACCCCGCCGCGGGCGACTTCCGCATGCCCTTTCGCGGTGAAGCACTCGCACGCCGACGCGACACGCACACACCCAAACAACCTCCCTCTCAAGGGAGTTACGGCCGACCTCTTGCGCCCCCGGCAGCTCCTCTGCCACATTCGCCCCAGTCAGACATGGCATGCACGCGACAGAAGATACCCGCCTTCCGACCGTGCGCTCCGGCCGCATACCTATGCGGCCGCGTCCTCATCAAGGACGTTCCATCCCCACACAATGGAGACGAACGTGCGAATATCCAGACTCGTCCCCGCGCTCGCGGCCACCGCCCTCGCCGTCCTCGGGCTCGCCCCCACGGCAGCGGCCCAGACCACGAAGAGCGCGGAAGCGCCCGCCGTGGCGACCACCAACGCGCCCCAGCCGATCATCGGCGGCGGCTACGCCAGCGACGCACCCTGGGCGGCCAGGCTCTTCTCCAACGGCCGGCAGACCTGCAGCGCCACGATCATCGCCCCGACGTGGATCCTCACCGCGAAGCACTGTGTCAGCGGCGGCGGGCTCTCGTTCCGCATCGGCAGCCTCGACCAGACGACCGGCGGCACCACGGCCAACGGCATCAGCGTCCACAGCCACTCGGCGTCGGACCTGTCCCTGGTCAAGCTGGACCGCTCCGTGCAGGCCACCTACTCACGCCTCGGCACCCCGGGCTCCGTGTCGACGGGGCAGACCGTGCAGGTCTACGGCTGGGGAGCCACGTCCCAGTGCGGCCAGGAGATCAACTGCCAGTCCCGGCTCCTCAAGGTCGCCAACGTCGTCGTGACCGGCGGCTGCCGCGACGCCTACCAGGGCCAGGCCATCTGCGCCCGGCGCGGCAACGGCATCACCGCGGGCGGCGACTCGGGCGGCCCGATGATGGCGGGCGGCGTGCAGGTCGGCGTGGCCTCCACCAGTGACCGCCAGACCACCACGGCCTACACGAACGTGACGGCGTACCGCTCCTGGATCCAGAGCATCGCCGGCGTCTGACAGACCGCTCGGCCGGGGCCCGTCCCCCGGCGCCCGGCAGACGCGTCGCCTCCGCGCACCCGCCCACCGCGTGGAGGCGACCCGCACCTCCCGCCACGGGAGCCGACCTGCACCAATCCCCGGCCCACTCTTGATCGGCCGGGGATTTCCCTGTTACCTCTCGGACATGACCGGTTATTCCACGGACGCCACCGACTGGCGCATCCTCGACGTCCTCCAGCGCGAGGGCCGCGCCAGCTACGCCGAACTGGCGCGCGCCGTCTCGATGTCCGCGAGCGCCGTCACCGAACGCGTGCGGCGCCTGGAGGAGGCTGGCGTGATCCAGGGGTACGCGGCCGTGGTCGACCCGGAGCGGCTCGGCATGCCCATCCTGGCGTTCGTGCGCCTGCGCTATCCGAACGGGAATTACAAGCCGTTCCACGACCTGGTCGAAGCGACGCCCGAGATACTCGAGGCGCACCACGTCACGGGCGACGACTGCTTCGTCATCAAGGTCGCCGCGCGCTCGATGCACCACCTCGAAGAGGTCTCGGGAAAGATCGGCGCACTGGGTTCCGTGACGACGAGCGTCGTCTACTCCTCTCCCCTCCCCCGCCGCCCCCTGGGCCGCTGACCGGCCCCGTCAAGGCTTGCGCGCCACCGCTCCGTACATCGCGATGGCCCGGTCGTCGATGCCGTTCTGCTCGGGACCCGGGCGCCATGCGTGGACCTGGGTGACACCGGGGTCCACCAGGTCCAATCCGTCGAAGAACGACGTGGCGGACGGCAGGTCGCGCAGGGCCATGGGCATGCCCTGCGCGGCGTACTCGTCGGCCACCCGGCCCACCTCGCCGGGTGCGAAGTCCGCGGTGCCGATGGTCATCGCCAGGAAGCTGCCCGACGGCAGCGGTTCCAGCAGCCGCTGCACCAAGCGGCGATCGTCCGGCGGCAGGATGAAGTGGAGTATCCCGATGACCATCAGGCCGACCGGTTCCTTCAGATCGATCAGCGCACGGAACTCAGGACTGTCGAGAATGGCGTCAGGATCGTGCATGTCGGCGTCGACGTAAGCGGTTTCCCCCTCGGGGGAACCCTGCAGGAGGGCGCGGGCGTGGGCCAGGACGATGGGGTCGTTGTCGACATAGACCACGTGCGACTCCGGCGCGACCCGCTGCACCACCTCGTGCAGATTGGGGGCCGTGGGCAGGCCGGTGCCGATGTCGAGGAACTGCCGGACGCCCTGCTCCTTGGCCAGATAGTGCCCGGCACGGTGCATGAACCGCCGGTTCTCCAGCATGTGCACGGGCAACGCCGGCCAGTGCTCGCACATCTTGTCGCCCGCCTCGGCATCGACGGGGTAGTGGTCCTTGCCTCCCAGGATGTAGTCGTACACCCGCGCCGAATGCGCAGTCGAGGTGTCGATCCGATCGCCTGCACCGTGCATGGGCCGCTCCGCTCTTCCCTGCTGGATATGGCCCCAGACGCTACATCGGTGAACCACTCATCGAACAACTTCACGCCATCACAGCACCGTTGGCCGGACGGTGGCCGGTGAGAGCTCAGAGACCGTCCGTGCCCCGCAGCCGCACCGTCGACCCGTCCCGCCCCTTCACGACCTCCAACTGCGCGTGCACGCGCCGCCGCAGGTCCGCGACGTGGCTGACGATGCCGACGCTGCGATCCCGCTCGCGCAGGGAGTCGAGGACGTCCAGGACCTCGTCGAGGGTCTGGTCGTCGAGGCTGCCGAAGCCCTCGTCGATGAAGAGTGTGTCGAGCCGGACGCCGCCCGCCTCGTCCGTGACGACGTCCGCGAGGCCCAGCGCGAGCGCGAGCGAGGCGAAGAACGTCTCGCCGCCCGACAGCGTCGCGGTGTCGCGTTCGCGGCCCGTCCAGGCGTCGACGACGTGCAGGCCGAGGCCCGAACGCCCGCGCCCCGTACGGTCGTCGGAGTGCACCAGGGTGTAGCGGCCCGACGACATGCGCCTCAGTCGGGCGGTCGCGGCGGCCGCCACCTGTTCCAGGCGCGCGGCCAGCACGTACGACTCCAGGCGCATCCTGCGTTCGTTGTCCGCCGACGTGCCCGCGGCGAGTCCGGCGAGCCGCGCCACGCGGTCGTACGCGGCGCGCAGCGGCGCCAGCCTGCGCATGCCTGCCTCCGACCGGGCGGAGAGCCGGTCGAGTTCGGCGCAGCGCCGGGCGGCGGCGTCGCGCGCGGAGGACGCGGCCCGCAAGCGTGTGGACGCGGCCTCGGCGGCGGACTGCGCGACGGTGACATCGGCGTGCGGCTGCTGCGCGGCGGCGGCCGTGTCCGGTTCGGCGAGGACGGAGCGCACCGCGACCTCTTCGTTCCGCCAGGCGTCGATGCGGTGCTGGAGTTCGCGGTACCGGTCGTCGTCGAGGAGGGCGGCAGCCGCGGCCGTCGGCGTGTCGAACCCGGCACGGAAGGCCGCGTCGGCGAGTCGCGCGTCAGCGTCCTTGAGGTGCTCGGCAGTGTCGTCGGCGGCACGGGCGGCGTCCGCGGCCTCGGTGAGCAGCGCGGCCTGCCGCTCCAGCTGGACGGCGCGGTCCGCCACGCTGCCGGTGCCGCCCCGCGCGCGGGACAACTCCTCGTCCAGAGTGGCCTGTTCACGCTCCCATGCGTCGCGCATGGCAGCCCGGGACGCGGCGCGGCGCGCGGCCTCCTGCTGCCCGGCGAGCCTGCGGTCGTACTCGCGCTCGGCCTGTGCGAGCGCCTCACGGGCGGCATGCAGGCCGGAGGCACGGTCGCGCGCTTCGGCGCAGGCCTGCCGCAACTCCTCGACGGCCGCGGCGAGTTCGTCGACCGTGGGCTCGACCGCGCTCACGTCGAACAGGGTGGCCGACTCCGCCTGCTGGGAGTCCGACGTCGCCGACCGGGTCTCCCCGTCGCCCGCGCCCAGGTCCGCGCGCGTGTCGCTCGCCGCGGCCGTCGCCGCCGCGAGCAGTTCCCGTACGTCGCCGAGTGCGCGCTCGGCGGCCGTGCGGGACTCGTCGGCGCGGCGGTGGGCGGCGAGCGCGGCCTCCTCGGCTCCGCGGTCCACGTGTCCCGCGATCTTCCGCGCGGGAGCGGGGTGTTCCGTCGCCCCGCACACGGCGCACGGCTCGCCGTCGCTCAAGTGCGCGGCCAGTTCGGCGGCGATGCCCGTCAGGCGCTGTTCCTTGAGGTCGAGCCAGTGCTCGTGGGCGGCGGTCGCGCTCTCGCGGGCGGCAAGCGCGCGCTCCTGTGCCGCTGTCGCTTCCTGGGCGAGCCGGTCGCGGCGGCGGGCCGCGTCCAGGCGGGCCTGGGCCGGTTCCAGGCGCCCCGCGAGGCGCTCGGCGTGCGTGGCGGCTTCCTGGGCGGACTCGATGCGCTCCTGGAGGGCGGCGCGGGTCGCCTCCCAGCCGTCGAGCCAGCCCGAAGCGTCCTGGAGCAGGTCGTCGTCGGCGCGCTCCTGACGGTCCAGCGCCGCGCGCTCTGCGGTGATGTCGGCCAGCCGACGCTCGGCACGCCGGGCCGAGGCCAGACCGCCCAGCTCCTCGGCGGCCTTGCGCGCGGCGGCGGCGAGGCCCGACGCGCCGGCGGCGGCGAACGTCTCGGGCAGGCGGCCACGCGCGCGTGCCTCCGCCTGTGCGGCGCCGCGGTGCTCCGCGTCGGCGGTGTCACGCAGGGAGAGCGCGGGCGCGACCGTCTCGGCCTTGCGGGCCCGTTCCAGGCGCTCTTCGCGCTCGCGCTGTTCCTCCGCGCGCGCGTGGAGCCGTGCCGCGCGCTCCTGAGCCTCGGCGAACCGGCGCTGCAGCCGGTCGAGTTCGCGTACGTCACCCAGTCGGCGCTCCGCGGCCACCTGGGCGGACTCGGCGGCCGAGAGCGCGCAGTGCGCGACGGTGAGGCGTTCACGGGCGCCGGTGCGGGCGACGGCGGCCCAGGTCAGGACGGCGTCGGCGAGGCCAGGGTCGCCGGGGGCCACGTCCGGCAGGGGCAGTTCGGTGTCCTGGCCTCCGTCGGTCGCGGCCTGCTGCATGCGGTGCACGTCGGTGAGGAGCGCCGCGTCGCCCTCCTTGACCTCGGCCTCGGTGGTGCGCCGCTGCTCGGCGAGTCGCTGTTCGACGGCGGCGAACCGGTGCGTGTCGAAGAGCCGACCGAGCAGCTTGCCGCGCGCTTCCGCGTCGGCGCGCAGGAAGCGGGCGAAGTCGCCCTGGGGCAGGAGCACGACCTGGCAGAACTGCTCCTTGCTCATGCCGAGCAGCTGGGTGACCTCCTCGCCGATCTCCTGGTGGGAACGGCTGAGGTCCTTCCAGCCGCCGCCCGGCGTCGCGCCCGGCCCCGCCCCCGCCTCGTACTCACGGAGCCAGCTCTGCGCCTTCTCCGTGGTGGTGCCCGTGCCGCGCTTCTTGGGGCGCTGCCACGGGGGCTGGCGGGTGATCTCCAAGCGGCGTCCGCCGACGGTGAGTTCGAGGCACACCTCCGTGCGCGCGCCCGGCTGTGCGTGGTCGCTGCGCAGCGTCATGCCCTGTCCGCTGCCCTGCCGGGCGCCAGGAACCGAACCGTAGAGGGCGAAGCAGACGGCGTCCAGGACGGAGGTCTTGCCCGCGCCCGTCGGGCCGTGCAGCAGGAAGAGTCCGGCGGCGGAGAGCTCGTCGAAGTCGATGTCCTGCGTGGTGCCGAAGGGCCCGAAGGCGGTGATGCGGAGCCGGTGGAGTCTCATCGGGCGACCTCGCGCAGAGTGTCGTCGGCACGGACCGCGTCGAAGGCCGAGCGCAGCACTTCCTGTTCCTGTTCGTCGGGTCCCGCACCGCGCACGTGCGTCACGAAGTCCTCGGCGATCTGCTGGTCGCCGCGGCCCTGAAGGCGCCGTGCGTACGAGACGTCGGGGTCGTCGGGTGCCCGGTCGGGGTCGAAGACGAGGCTGAGCGTGTGCGGGAAGCGCTCGCAGAGCCGGGCCATCGGGTCGTCCGGGCGCACCGCGTCGGTGAGGGTGGCCTCGACCCAGGCGTCCTCGTGACGGGCGAGGTCCGGGGCGTCGAGCAGGTCGTCGAGGGTGCCCCTGATG
This sequence comes from Streptomyces sp. NPDC041068, assembly GCF_040647455.1. Taxonomy (NCBI): domain Bacteria; kingdom Bacillati; phylum Actinomycetota; class Actinomycetes; order Kitasatosporales; family Streptomycetaceae; genus Streptomyces; species Streptomyces sp. NPDC041068. The sequence continues at coordinate 10,928 of NZ_JBEZCG010000012.1, read as the reverse complement.
CGGGCGAGCGCGCGCGGCACCGGGCAGTCGACGCGCTCGGCCTCGATCTCGCCGTCGGCGCCGAGGTCGACGAGCCACATGCTCTTGCGGTGGTCGGCCTCGGAGAAGGAGTACGGCAGGGGCGAGCCGGAGTAGCGCACGCGCGGGGCGATGGTCTGGCTGCCGTGTAGATGACCGAGCGCCGCATAGTCGACACCGTCGAAGACACCGGACGGCACGGCAGCGACCCCGCCGACCGTGATGTCCCGCTCGCTGTCGCTGGCCCGGCCGCCGGTCACGAAGGCGTGGGCGAGGACGACGGAGCGGGTGCCCCGCGCGCGGGTGGCGAGGTCGGCGCGCACCCGGTCCATGGCGGCTCCGACGACCGCCTCGTGCCCGGCCTTGTCCACGCCGAACTCGTCCTTGACCAGGGCCGGTTCGAGGTAGGGCAGGCCGTAGAACGCCACGTCCCCGTGGGCGTCGGCGAGGATCACGGGCTCCGCGCAGGCGGTGGGGTCGGTGCGCAGGTGGATGCCGGCGCGGTCGATCAGGCCCGCTCCGACGCCGAGGCGGCGCGCCGAGTCGTGGTTCCCGGAGATCATGACCGTCGGCACGCCGAGGTCCGCGAGCCGGTGCAGGGCGTCGTCGAAGAGCTCGACGGCCGCCAGCGGTGGCACCGCCCTGTCGTACACGTCCCCGGCGACCACGACGGCGTCCACCTCACGCTCGCGCGCGGTCGCGACGAGGTGACCGATGAACGCGGCCTGGGCGTCGAGCATGTTCACGCGGTGGAACGATCGCCCCAGGTGCCAGTCGGACGTGTGCAGCAGCCTCATGATCCCCGAGACTAACGGGCGGGTCGGACATCACGGGCGGCTACTCCCGTAACCGTTCCCTCCGGGCTCCCGTCCTCTGCCGGGCTCCCGTGCGTCGTCCGCTTCCCGCGCGTCAGGCGTCCCCGTACGCCTCTCCGCCGATTTCGAGGACGGCGCTGCCCGCCGTGGCGTCGGCGAGCCAGCGGCGGAAGGCGTCCACGTCGGCGTCGGGCAGACCGATCTCGATGGTGACCGCGTCGCCGTAGCGGACGTCGCGCACCTCGCGGCCGGCCGACCGCAGGTCGTTCTGGACCTTGCCCGCGCGCTGGTGGTCGACGGTGACGGTGGCGAGGCGGAAGCGGCGGCGGGTGACGGTGCCGAGAGCGTCGAGGGCCTCGCCGACCGCGCCTCCGTAGGCACGGATGAGTCCGCCGGCACCGAGCTTGACGCCTCCGTAGTAGCGGGTCACGACCGCGGCGACGTACCGCATGTCGCGGCGCATCAGCATCTGCAGCATCGGGACGCCCGCGGTGCCTCCCGGCTCCCCGTCGTCGCTGGCCTTCTGCACGCCCGCGTCGGCCCCGATGACGTACGCGAAGCAGTTGTGCGTGGCGGTCGGGTGCTCCTTGCGGATGCGCGCGACGAAGTCCTGGGCCTCCCGCTCGGTGGCCGCGGGTGCCAGGGCGCACAGGAAGCGCGAGCGGTTGATCTCGATCTCGTGCACGCCCTCGCGGGCCACTGTGCGGTACTCGTCCTGCATCACGCCAGCGTAGGCGCTCGCCGGAGGCCGTCCCCACCCGGGAGGTCCACGAGGTGGCGTAGGCCACAGCCCACGCGTGCGCGGCGACCGCACGGGTACGGTGATCTCTCGTGACGTCACCTTCGATACCTGTGCGCCAAGTCCCCGATTCCGCGGGCCCCTTGGCTTCCCTGCTCGCCGACGTGCCCGTCACCGTCGTCGAGACCCACGAAGACCCGGCGGACGCCGTCCTCTTCCCCGAGGAGGAGGCGGTCGTCGCGAACGCGGTGGACAAGCGGCGCAACGAATTCACGACCGTGCGCCACTGCGCGCGCACGGCGCTGGCCCGGATCGGTGTGCCGCCCGCGCCCATCCTGCCGGGGCACCGGGGCGCGCCCGGCTGGCCCGCCGGTGTCGTCGGCAGCATGACGCACTGCGCCGGGTACCGCGCGGCGGTCGTGGCCCGCGCCGGGGAGGTGACCTCGCTCGGCATCGACGCGGAGCCCGCGGAGGCGCTGCGCGACCCGGACGTCCTGAAGCTGGTGGCCGACGACTCGGAGCGCGCCGACCTGGCCTCCCTCGCCGCCCGCCACCCGGGCACTCCTTGGGACCGGCTGCTGTTCAGCGCCAAGGAGTCCGTCTACAAGACGTGGTTCCCGCTCACCGGGCGCTGGCTCGGCTTCGAGGAGGCCCGGGTGGAGCTCGACCCTGCCGGGACGTTCACGGCGCGGCTGCTGGTCGAGGGGCCCATGGTGGAGGGCGTCGAGCTGAAGGTGTTCTCCGGTCAGTGGGCCGTGCGGAACGGCATCGCAGCCACGGCCATCGTCCTGCCCATCACGTCCCCTTCGTAGGCGCAGGCGTAGTGGCGCCCCCAGCAGAGGCAGAGTCAGGGGCTGGGGCAGGGGCAGACGTAGCCGTAGACGTCGGGCTCGTCCTCGCCCGGTAGGTGGGCCTGCCCCCCAGCCACGTTCCCAGCACGCGCGTGCGCCTGATCTCCATCGGCTCCACCGCGCGCGGATCGGCGGAGAGCAGCACCAGGTCGGCGGGGGCGCCCGGCGCGAGGACCAGGCGGTCGTCCGCGCCCGCCTGGTGGGCGACGCCGGTCGTGGCGGCGGTCAGCGCCTGGTCGACGGTGAGCCGCTGGTGCGGGAGCCACCCGCCCGCCGGCTCCCCCGTGAACGTACGCCTGGTGACGGCGACTTGGATGCCCTCCAGCGGGATGTGCGAGCTGACGGGCCAGTCGCTGCCGAAGGACAGGCGCACTCCGTCACGTGCCAGTTCACCCATGGGGTACTGCAGCGCGGCGCGCTCCTGGCCGATCCGTGGGATGGACAGCTCGGTCTGGAGCGGGTCAGGCTGCGCCCACAGGGGCTCGAAGTTGGCGATCACGCCGAGTGCGGCGAAGCGGGGCAGGTCGGCGGGGTCCACCACCTGGACGTGGGTGATCACCGGGCGCCGGTCCCAGGCCGGGTTGGCCTCGGCCGCGGCCTCGATGGCGTCGAGCGCCGCGCGCACCCCGGCGTCGCCGATGGCGTGGATGTGCGTCCGGAATCCCTCGGCGTCGAAGGCGCGCACGGCCTCGGCGAGCGCGCTCGGCTCCCACACCGGCATGCCACAGCTGTGCGGCGCGTCCAGGTAGGGCGCGAGCATGGCGGCCGTGCCGCCCTCGATGACGCCGTCGCTGAAGAACTTCACCGTCCGCGCGGTCAGCAGCTCCCCGCCGTCGGCCGCCACGCGCGCGCGTGTCGCGGCGAAAGGACCGAGCTGTTCGCGCCAGCGGTCCGGGTCGGCGCGCTGGGCCAGGTCCACGCGGACGGTCAGGGCATCGCGCCGGGCGGCGGCGAGGTAGGCGTCTGCCATCTCCGGTTCGACCCAGGCGTCCTGGACCCAGGTGATGCCCGCGCGCGCGTACGCGTGCCCGGCCCGACGCACGGCCTCGACGAGTTCGTCCACCTCGCGCGAGGGCACCTGGTCGAGGACGAGGTCGCAGGCGTGCCACTCACGGAGCGTCCCCAGGGGCGCGCCGTCCTCACGGCGCACGATCCAGCCGAGGCGCGGCTCCGGAGTCGTCTTCGTCACCCCGGCCCTGCGCAGCGCCTCGGTGTTGCACCACACCGTGTGGTAGTCGTGGGCGCGCAGCACGACCGGGCGGTCGGGCACGGCGGCGTCCAGCCAGCGCGCGTCGAACTCCCCTTCCGGCGCGAGCGCGGGGTCGTAGGACGCGCCGACGATCCACTCGGCCTCCGGGTGCTCGCTCGCCCACCGCCCGACCTCGGCGACGATCGCGTCGATCGAGTCCAACTCCTTGACCTGCGGTCCGAAGCTCTCCAGGCCGCCGAAGAGCGGGTGCGCGTGGCCGTCTCCGAAGGCGGCCATCAGCAGTCCCTCGCCGATGTCGACGACCTCGTCGGCGCTTCCGGCGAGGGCGCGGGCCTCGTCGCCGAGCGCGAGGATCCGGCCGTCGCGCACGGCGAGCGCCGTGGTGTCGCCGGAAGCGCGGGAATCGCTCCCGGTGCGGACCGCGCCGAGGAAGACGAGGGTGGTCGCCGTCATGCTGTCTCTGCCTCCTTGCTGGGGAAGTCGCTCTGGTGGGGAAGTCACCTCTCCAGGAAAGTCGCCTCGCTGGAGAGGTGGCCCCGCTGGGGAAAGTCACCTCGCTGCAGAGGTGGCCCCGCTGGGAGATGTCGTCGGACACCACCCCGCTCAGACCCGCTCGGCATCCACCGTCGTCAGCCGCTCGTACGCCGCCGCATCGCGCCGCCGGATCCGCAGCGCCACCCCGACCCCCACCAGGAACAGCAGCGGCAGCGGCGCGATCAGGGCCGCGTTGACGCCCGCCGACGCGCCGGTGAGCAGGTCGAGGTTGGCGCAGACCAGGACGATCATGACCGCGAGGCCCGCGCAGGCCAGCAGTGGCGCCGCGACCACCCGCCAGGCGGGCACACCGCGCCGGTCGCGGCGGAAGAAGCCGTACACCGCGAGCGCGGCCAGGGCCTGCATGAGCATCACGCCGAGGATGCCGGAGCCGCTGCTCCACAGGAACGTGACCGTGTAAGGATCGGCCCCGCTGATCATCGTCACGACGAGCACGGCGAGTGCGATGCCGGACTGCGCGACGACCGCGACGACAGGTGCCCGTGTCCTCGCGGAGACCGTGCCGAGGCGGGCGTGCAGCAGGCCTTCCCTGCCGAGCGCGTAGAAGTAGCGGGCCGCGCCGTTGTGGAAGGCGAGGGCGGCGGCGAAGGCGCTGGTGATGATCAGTACGTGCATGCAGTCGGCGACCCAGGCCCCGGTGAGGCGCTCGGTCGCGGCGAACACCATGTCCGCGCCGCCCTCCCCGCTCGCGACCGCCTGGGCGCGGTCGGATCCGTACGCGTTGATGATCATCCAAACGGTGAAGGTGTAGAAGAGCGCGAGGAACGCCACGGCGATGTACGTGGCGCGCGGCACGGTCCGCTCGGGCCGCCGTGCCTCCTCTGCGTAGATCGCGGTCGCCTCGAAGCCGATGAAGGCGCCGATGGCGAGGACGAACATGCCGCCCACCCCCGAGGCGCCGAGATGCACGGGCGAGAGCGTGCCGAGGTCGAGGCCCCGCGGACCGCCTCCGTGCGCGAGGACGCCCGCCTCGAAGACGAGCAGGACCAGGACCTCGAGGACGAGGGCGACACCGAGGACCTTGGCGCTGAGCGTCACCTTGAGATAGCCGAGCACCCCGATCGCGACGAGCCCGCCCAACGCCCAGACGTACCAGGGCACATGGGCCCCGGTGAGATCCTGGACCCCTGTCTCGGCGAACCAGCCGAAGGCCGCGAGCATGCCGACCTGGATCGCGTTGTACGAGAACAGCGCGACGTACGCGGAGCCGGCTCCCGTCGGACGTCCCAGGCCCCGGCCGATGTAGGCGTAGAAGGCTCCCGCGTTGCGCACGAACCGGCTCATCGCCGTGAACCCCGCGGCGAAGACGATGAGCAGCAGCCCGGACATCAGATAGCCGAGCGGTGCCGCCTTCCCCGCCATGCCGATGGCCAGCGGCGCCACGCCCGCCATGACGGTCAGCGGCGCGGCGGCGGCCACGACGAAGAAGACCAGGTCCCCGGTCCCGACGGCTCCGTCACTCAGGCCGCGCGACGCGGCCTCGGGGGACGGTGCGGAGGAGGTGGGTGCGGTCACGCGCGTACTCCCGAGGTCGCCATCGCCGAAAACTAAACCCTTTAGTCCGAGCTGGCAGGACCGTACTCTTCGGGTGGGGCGTCAGGGAAGACCCCCTTCCGGAACGGGAGTTGCGAGGCCAGGGCATGACCGGCAGAGGCAGACCGCGCAGACCCGTGCTGAGCGCGGACCTGATAGCACGCGAGGCGCTGGCGATGATCGACGCCGAGGGCGCGAACGCGTTCAGCCTGCCGCGGCTCGCCCGCCGCCTCGGCGTGCGGACCGCGTCCCTGTACAACCACTTGGACGGCCGCGCCGCCGTCATCGAGCGCGTGCGGCGCCTGGTCGTCGAGGAGATGGACGTCTCCGCGTTCGCCGAGCTGCCCTGGCCCGATGCCCTTGCGGCGTGGGCACGTTCGTACCGCGACGCGTTCGCGCGCCACCCCCACGCCATCGATCTGCTCGCCACCACGACGATCAGTTCCCCGGCGACGCTCGCCATGTACGAGGCGGTGGTGGAGGCGCTGGCGCGCGGCGGGTGGCCGCGGGAGCGCCTGGTGGCGGTCCTGACGAGCGTGGAGTCCTTCCTGCTCGGCTCCGCGCTCGACCTCGCCGCGCCCCCGCTGATGATCGACCCCTCGGCTCACGCGCCGCATGTGCCGATCCTCGCCGCGGCTCTGCGCGCCGCGCACGCCGGGGACAAGGCGGCGCGTGCGGACCAGGCCTTCGAGGCGGGCCTCGACGCGCTGATCCGCGGCCTGGTGGCGCAGCTCGCGGCAGTACAGGACCAGGAGTGAGTCGGCCACTCCCCTCAGCGGCCCCGCTTTCCCCCAGCCGCCCCCCTCAGCGCCCCCCTCCTCGCCTCAGCCTCCCTTCAGCGCCCCCGCCTTGCCTCAACCGCTCCCCTCAGCGGCTCCCTCCGCGTCGTCGACCCCGGCGAGCGTCTCCCAGAACATCTCCTCGTACCGCTGCACCAGCCGCCCGTGCCGCAGATGCGCCGCCGTGACACGCCCCCGGTCGAGCCCGGCCTGCACCGCGGCGAGCGCCTGCCGGTCGAGGTCCGGCGCGGGCCCGGCGAACAGGTCGAAGAAGCCGCAGGCCTCGTCGGTGAAGCCGTGGCGCTCGCGCAGCGCCTCGGCGATGTCCCCGCAACAGCGGCCCCAGGACGCGAAGTTGGCGGTGATCGCGAGGACGGCGTCGACCGGTTCGGCGTTCAGGGCGAGCCAGGCGACGTACGCCGCGTAGGCCTGGCAGCCCGCCCGCGGTTCGTATGCCGCCGCCTCCGCCTCGCTCACCCCGCAGGCCTGGAGCAGCGGCGCGAGCCGTTCCTCGGCGAGGTTCTCGCCGTCGGCGAGGGCTTCGAAGAAGGCGGCGGACTCCGGGTCCTTGGCCTCGGCCGCCCGCAGGGCCAGGTGCAGGAACGAGCGCCGGTCGGCGGGAATGACGTGCCGCTGCTCCAGCGCGAGGACCGCGATCGTACGCAACCGCGCCCGGCCCCGCGTGACGCGCGGGACTAGCGGGTTCGCATCCGGGTCGCAGGCGAGGCGGTCGGCCGTGGTCCGCAGGAGCTCATGTGCCGTCGGTGTCATCACGCGCACCCTCCGCCGGGCGGGAACTTCTCGCTCCGGCTGCTAGTTTCTACTCTGTTGTAGAACTTGGCGAGGCCCCCGGACCTGCCCGCAGCGTGCGAGGCCCTCGTCCAACACCCCTGATACATCGATACGTTAATGGAGTTCCCCATGGCTCTGTGGGACCGCGTCAAGGAATCCGCATCGACGATGCAGAACCAGCTGATGGCGAAGAAGAACGATCTCAAGAGCGGCGCGTTCCGCGATGCCAGCATGGCGATGTGCGCCCTCGTGGCGGCCGCCGACGGCACCGTCGACCCGTCCGAGCGCCAGCGCGTGGCCCAGCTCATCGGCACGAACGAGGTGTTGCAGAACTTCCCCGCGGACGACCTGCGCCGCCGTTTCGACGAGTACGTGGACAAGCTCACGGCGGACTTCGCATTCGGCAAGGTGAGCGTCCTCCAGGAGGTCGCCAAGGCGAAGAAGAAGCCGGCGGAGGCCCGCGCGGTCATCCAGATCGGCATCGTCATCGGCGGCGCCGACGGCGACTTCGACAAGGACGAGCAGGCCGTGGTGCGCGAGGCGTGCTTCGCGCTCGACCTGCCGCCGCACGAGTTCGACCTCTAGCAGCTTCTGGCGGCGCCCATCGGATCGCCCACCGGATCGCCCGTCGGACCGGCCTTCGGGCCGGTCCGATCGCGGCTGCGCGCCCGCTCAGAGCGGTGTGGCCGCCCGCAGGATCAGGACCATCGTGACCGCGGAGTTCGCCGAGGACATCGCGGAGACGGCGGTGCCGAACGCCGCGGACCACAGGGCGAGTCCCACCCCCGTGAACACGGAGGGCCGGACGCGCACGGAGGGTGCCGGGGCGAGCAGCGCGGCGACGCGGCGCGGCACGGGCCCCGCCGCGGCGAGGCCCGCGAGGGTCGGCGCGGGCACACCCCGCGAGACGAGCGCCGCCTTGCCGATCGCGCGGGCGACGACCCGCCGGTCCCGCACCTCGCGCGCGGCCGCCTCGTCGGCCCACCGCTCGGTGGTGTAGGCGACGGAGGTGCGCAGCGGCCGCAGGAAGGGATTGGCCCGGGCCGCCAACTGCGTGACGAGCAGATGCCGGTGGTGCCGCGCGGACAGATGCGCCCTCTCGTGGGCGAACAGCGCACGCCGCTCCCGGGACGCGAGGCGCGAGAGCATGCCGGTGGTGACCACGACACGGCCGCCCGCGCGCGACGGGAGCGCGTACGCGTACGAGGCCTCGTCGGCCAGGACGGCGACGGAGGTGCCGGGCAGCCCCTGAAGCGCGCGGCGCCCCCGGCGACGTACGCGCGCGTGCCGCCCGAGCGTGCGCGCGCACGCCACGCACACGGCGAGCAGCGCCGGGATCGCGACTTTGCCCGCGACCTCGTCGAAGGGCACGGCCGCGCGCACCTCGGGGTCGGACCAGCCGTCCGGCAGGGGATTTCCCGGCAGTTGGGCGGTGCCGACGACCATGAGGAGCGCCAGGCAGAGGGTGCTGCACAGGGCCATCACGCCGGCGACCGCGGTGAGCAGCCGCGTCGCGACGCGCGGATGGAGGCGCTGCTCGGCCAGGCGCGCGATCGGCCACGCGGTCAGCGGCAGCACGAGGGGCAGGAAGACGAACACGCCCATCAGAGAAGAACCCCCTCGGGCGTCAGTCGTCGCCCTCTGCGCCCGCCTGCCCGAGCAGCTCGCGCAGGAGCTGTTCGTCGTCGGGCGTGAGGGTGGTGACGAAGCTGGCGAGGACCGCCTCGCGGTCGCTCTCGCCGTCGAGCACCTTGCGCATGCGGAAGGCGGCGAGTCCCGCCTCGTCCTTCGCGGGCATCCAGGTAAAGGACCGGCCCGCGCGCTCGCGGGTCACCACGTCCTTGGCGAGGAGGCGGGTCAGGATCGTCATCACGGTCGTGTAGGCGAGGTCTCCGCCGATCCGTTCCTGCACCCAGGCGGCACTGACGGGACCGCGCGCGGTGTGCAGCGCGGCGAGCACCTGCGACTCCAGCTCGCCCTGCGCGCGACGGCGCAGCCGCGGCTGCCGCCCATCGCCCTCGTCATGACGCGTCATGCCCGGCATCCCTCCAGCTGCTTCCGGCCTTTTCGTGCCCCACGGCGGACGGGGAGCGCCCTATCGTAACGGGACGCCCTCATCTCGCCCCATTTCTACAGTCCTGTAGATTTCACTGAAACCACTCATCCAGAACTCGGACCTCAGGAGGACATCGTGGGAGTTTCCCTGGCCAAGGGCGGCAACGTCTCCCTCAGCAAGGAGGCCCCGGGCCTCACCGCCGTACTGGTCGGCCTGGGCTGGGATGTGCGCACCACCACGGGCACGGACTACGACCTGGACGCCAGCGCGCTGCTCTGCGACGACTCGGGCAAGGTCGTCTCCGACCAGCACTTCGTCTTCTACAACAACCTCACGAGCCCGGACGGCTCGGTCGAGCACACCGGCGACAACCTCACCGGTGAGGGCGAGGGCGACGACGAGGCCGTGAAGGTCAACCTCGCGCAGGTGCCCGCCCAGATCTCGAAGATCGTCTTCCCGGTGTCGATCCACGACGCCGAGAACCGCGGCCAGAGCTTCGGCCAGGTCCGCAACGCCTTCATCCGCGTGGTGAACCAGGCCGACAACAACGAGATCGCCCGCTACGACCTGTCGGAGGACGCCTCGACGGAGACCGCCATGGTCTTCGGCGAGCTCTACCGCCACGGCGCGGAGTGGAAATTCCGCGCGGTCGGCCAGGGTTATGCCAGTGGGCTGCGGGGCATCGCTTCGGACTTCGGCGTGAACGTCTGAACCGACGCGGGCCCTGACGGCATCCGGCCGCGACATTCGAGGAGGCAGGCCATGTACGGCGACCAGGAGACGGTGCGCAAGATCCTGACGGAGCTCGGCGACACCTGGGCCGTCGTGGGCCTGTCCAACAACCGCGACCGTGCGGCGTACGGCGTCGCGGCCGTCCTGCAGCGCTTCGGCAAGCGGGTCGTGCCCATCCACCCCAAGGCCGAGACGGTCCACGGCGAGCAGGGATACCCGTCCCTGTCCGCCGTACCGTTCCAGATCGACGTGGTGGACGTGTTCGTCAACAGCGCGCTGGCGGGCCAGGTCGCCGACGAGGCGGCCGCCGCCGGCGCGCAGGCGGTGTGGTTCCAGCTCGGCGTTGTCGACGAGGCGGCGTACGACAGGACCCGAGCGGCGGGCATCGAGATGGTCATGAACCGCTGCCCCGCCATCGAGATCCCGCAGCTGGACTAGGTCCCGGCCGGTCCGGATCCCACCCCCGTCCCACGCGGACGCGGCCTTGGGCCGCCGACACGGCCTTCACCGCCGATGACCTCGTCGCCGTCACCGAACTCATCGCTCTGCGCGGCCACTTGTTCGACGACGGCCAACGGGACCGTCTCGACGAGCTGTTCGTGAGCGACCTCGTCCATGACGTCCGCGACCGTGGCGCATCAGCCACCGCACGGCCCTCACGCGGAGGGTCCCGCTGAGCGACGCCACGAAGTGAACCCCGCGCCCGATCCCGGTGCTCGGAGACCCGATGCCGGTGCTCAGAGAGGCTTGGCGGGCCAGTCCAGCAGGCGGGCGCCGATCACCGCGGTCTGGAGCGTGTAACGGTGCACGGGATCGGCCGGGTTGGCGCCCGTGAGCTTGTGGATGCG